>NZ_JBIRPW010000012.1:91143-222711 GCF_044332905.1 Streptomyces sp. NPDC021224
GGCGTACTCGGCGGACCCCGCGTCCCCGGCTGAGCCCGCGTATCCGGTCGCCGCTGGCGACGCGCCCGTTCCGGCCCACCTGGTCGTACCCGGCCATTCGGGCGCCTCTGGGATCCCGGCCGACTCGGTTCACGCGGCCGACCCGGCGTACTCGGCGGACCCCGCGTCCCCGGCTGAGCCCGCGTATCCGGTCGCCGCTGGCGACGCGCCCGTTCCGGCCCACCTGGTCGTACCCGGCCACTTGGGCGCCTCTGGGATCCCGGCCGACTCCGGTCACGCGATCGACCCCGCGTACCCGGCCGCCGGTGACGCTACCGGCCCCGCTGCCCCGACCGACCTCGGCCACTCGCGAGCCCCCGGAAGCCCGGCCGACCCCGATCCCGACCCCTCGCCCGACGACGTGTCGCCCTGGTCCGGTGCCGGGGTCGTCGTCGAGGTCGGGGCGGACGTCACCGGTCTCGCCCCCGGCGAGCGCGTGTTCGGCGTCTTCCCGGGGGGCGAGGCCCCGGGGCGGTTCGTGGTGGCCGACCTCCGGGACGTGGTCCGCGTCCCGGAGGGGTGGAGCTTCGCGCAGGCCGCCGCAGCGGGGCCCGCGTTCCTCACCGCCTGGCACGCCCTCGCGGACCTGGCCCGTACCGGATCCGGCGACCAGGTGCTCGTGCACGGCGCCGGGACGGCCGTGGGCCTGGCCGCCGTGCAGGTCGCCCGGCACCTCGGCGCGGAGGTGTACGCCACCGCCCCGGCCGGGGCCCGCGACGCCCTGGGCAGCCTGGGGCTGGACGCGGGGCATCTGGCCGAGCCCGAGGCCGACGTCTTCCCCAAGACCCTCCCGGCCGGGTTCGACGTGGTCCTCGACCCGCTGGGCGGGGACACCGCCGAGGCGTCGGAGGCGCTCCTCGCCGCCGGGGGCCGCTACGTGGCCGTGGCCGGGCGGTACGAGGCGCCGGGCAGTGCCGCGTACCCGGAGTCGGCCCCCGCGTGTGCCGCGGACGCCGGGGCCGCCCGGCAGCGGGAGATCCTGGCCGAGCTGGCGGACCTGCTCGCCGGGGCCGTGCCGCCGCCCGTGCGGGCCGTGGACGTACGGGCCGCCGCCGGGGGCCGCGACCTGCCGACCGCGCCGCCCGCCACCGCGGCCGGTCCGGAGGCCGCGGAGGTCCTGACCTTCCCCCGGCCGCTCGACCCGGACGGCACGGTCGTCGTCACGGGCGCGAGCGGCACCCTGGCGCAGCACGTCGTACGCCGCCTGGTCGGCGCCCACGGCGTACGGCACCTGCTGCTGCTCAGCCGCAGCGGCGCCGGGCTGCCCGCGGACCTGGACGACGCGCAAGCGACGACCGGGCGGGCGGCCGGGCAGGTGACCGCGCAGGTGACCGCGCAGGCGGTGGCCTGCGACGTCGGCGACCGCGACGCGCTCGCCCGCGCCCTTGCCCACATCCCTTCCGCACACCCGCTGACCGCCGTCGTGCACACCGCGGGCGTCCTCGACGACGGCGTGCTGGAAGCCCTCACCCCCGAGCGGCTCGACGCCGTGCTGCGGCCGAAGGCGGACGCGGTCCGGCACCTGGACGAGCTGACCGCCGACGCCGACCTGGCGGCCTTCGTGGTCTTCTCCTCCGCGGCCGGTGTGCTCGGCACGCCCGGCCAGGCCAACTACGCGGCCGCCAACGCGTATCTGGACGCCTTCGCGGCCCGCAGGCACGCGGACGGACGGCCCGCGGTCTCCCTCGCCTGGGGCCTGTGGAGCGAGGCGAGCGGCATGACGTCCGGCCTCGGCGACGCCGACCGCGGCCGGATCGCCCGCAGCGGACTGCTGCCGACCGGCACCGACGAAGGACTCGCCGCCTTCGACCGGGCGCTGACGGCCGCCGTGCCGTTCCTCGTCCCGGCGCGCGTGGACACCGCGGCCCTGCGCACGCCCACCGCACCCGTCCTGCTGCGCGACCTCGCGCCCGCCCCCGCCCCCTCCCGGCGCACCGCCGCCGAGGCCGCCCCGGCGGCGCCCGAGCCGCTGCGCGACCGGTTGCTCCAACTGCCCGCCGAGCGGCGCCGCGAGACGCTGCTCGACATCCTGCGCGCGGAGGCGGCCGACGTGCTCGGCTACGGCGACCCGCGCCGCATATCCGCGGACGGCGCCTTCCGCGATCTCGGCTTCGACTCCCTCACCGCCGTCGAACTCCGCAACCGGGTCAGCGCCCGGACCGGCCTGCGGCTCAGCTCCACCGCGGTGTTCGACCACCCCAGCCCCGCCGCCCTGGTCGACCACCTGCTCGCCGGACTCGCCCCCCGCCCGGCCGAACAGGGCGCCGGTGAACCCACCTACGAGCAGGTCATGGCCGATCTCACCCGGCTCCGCGGCCACTTGACGGCACTCACCCTGACCGGCGCCCAGCGCACCGCCCTGGCCGAGACCGTCCGCAGCATGTCGGTGCCCTGGACGGCACCGGCCTCCCCGGCGCAGACCGAGGAGGAAGCGCCCGCCGACCTCGAATCCGCGAGCGCGGCGGAGGTCCTCGCCTTCGTCACGAACAGCCTCGGCATCTCCGTCTCCGGCGACGAACCGCCCACCGACCCGAGTTGAGAGTGAGTTCATGCCCACCGAAGCAGAGCTGCTGAAGTACCTCAAGGCGGTCTCCGAGGAACTGCACGCCACCCGCGGCCGGTTGCAGGAGCTGGAGACCCGCCGCGACGAGCCCGTGGCGATCGTCGGCATGGCCTGCCGGCTGCCCGGCGGCGTGTCCACCCCGGAGCAGTTGTGGGATCTCGTCGTGAAGGGGGAGGACGCCGTCGGCGACTTCCCCGACGACCGCGACTGGGACGTCGAGACGCTCTACGACCCCGAACCCGGCCGCGCGGGCGCCACCTACACCCGCTCCGGCGGCTTCCTGCGCGACGCGGCGGAATTCGACCCGGCGTTCTTCGGGATATCCCCCCGCGAGGCGCTCTCCATGGACCCGCAGCAGCGCCTCATGCTGGAGGCGTCCTGGGAGGCGCTGGAGAACGCCGGGATCAACCCCCAGACCCTCAAGGGCACGCGCGCCGGAGTCTTCGCCGGATCCTTCCACCACGACTACGACCCCGGGGGCGGCAGCGTCGGCAGCCTCGTCTCCGGCCGCGTCGCCTACACCCTGGGCCTCCAGGGCCCCGCCGTCACCGTGGACACGGCGTGCTCGTCCTCCCTGGTCGCGCTGCACCTGGCCGCCCGCGCGCTGCGCAGCGGCGAGTGCTCGCTCGCGCTGGCGGGCGGGGTGACGGTGATGTCGTCCCCGACGACCTTCGTGGAGTTCTCGCGGCAGCGGGGGCTGGCGCCGGACGGGCGGTGCAAGGCGTTCGCGGACGCGGCGGACGGTACGGGGTGGGCCGAGGGCGTCGGCGTGCTGGTGGTGGAGCGCTTGTCGGATGCGCGGCGCAACGGGCACCGGGTGCTGGCGCTGGTGCGGGGTTCGGCAGTGAACCAGGACGGTGCGTCCAACGGTCTGACGGCCCCCAACGGTCCGTCCCAACAGCGCGTCATCCGCGACGCGTTGACGGCCGCGGGGCTCGACACGGCCGACGTGGACGTGGTGGAGGCCCATGGCACCGGCACCGCGCTGGGCGACCCGATCGAGGCGCAGGCGCTGCTCGCGACATACGGCCAACAGCGCCCCGACGACAGCCCGTTGTGGCTGGGCTCGCTGAAGTCGAACATCGGGCACACACAGGCCGCGGCCGGAGCCGCGGGCATCATCAAGATGATCGAGGCGATGAGGCACGGCGTCCTGCCCCGGACCCTGCACATCGACGAGCCGTCGCACCATGTCGACTGGGACGAGGGCCAGGTGCGGCTGCTGACCGAGAACCGCCCCTGGCCGGAGGCGCATCGGCCCCGGCGCTCGGCGGTGTCCTCCTTCGGCTACAGCGGAACGAACGCCCACGTCATCCTCGAAGCGCCCCCCGTCCCCCCGGAATCGCCGGCCCCCGAACCCACCGGGGCCCTCCTGCCGTGGGTGCTGTCGGCGCGGACCGAGGACGGTGTACGGCGCCAGGCCGCGCGGCTGCTGGCGCATCTCGATGACGCTCCGGGGCTGGGGTTGCGGGATGTGGGGCTGACGCTCGCGTCGGGGCGGGCTCTGCTGGATCACCGGGCGGTTGTGCTGGGTGCGGACCGTGAGGCGTTGTCGTCGGCGTTGGCTGCGGTCGCTGCCGGTGAGGACACGCCGGACGCGGTGGTCGGCTCGGCGGCGGCTTCGACGGGTGTGGTGTGGGTGTTTCCGGGCCAGGGCTCGCAGTGGGCGGGTATGGCGCGGGAGTTGCTGGATTCGTCCGAGGTGTTTGCCGCGCGGATGGGTGAGTGTGCCACCGCGCTGGACGCTCTGACCGACTGGTCGTTGCTGGAGGTGGTGCGGGGGGACGGGGCTGAGCTGGAGCGGGTGGATGTGGTCCAGCCGGTGTTGTTCGCGGTGATGGTGTCGTTGGCGGCGGTGTGGGAGTCGCTGGGGGTCCGTCCGGCCGCCGTGGTGGGGCATTCCCAGGGGGAGATCGCGGCCGCGTGCGTCGCTGGGGCGCTGTCGCTGGAGGACGCGGCCAGGGTCGTTGCGTTGCGGTCGCGGGCGATCCGCTCGCTGGCCGGTCGTGGCGGCATGGTCTCGGTGCTGGCGCCTGCGGAACGAGTGGACGAGTGGGTGACGGACGGGCTTGCGGTGGCGGTGGTCAACGGGCCCGAGCAGATCGTGGTCTCGGGCGCCCCGGACGAACTCGACGCCTTCGTGAAGCGCTGCGAACAGGAGAACGTCCAGGCGCGGCGGATCGCCGTGGACTACGCCTCCCACTCACCCCAGGTCGAGGAACTGCACGCCCAACTTCTCGACGTACTCGACGGGATCGCGCCCCGCAGCTCCGACATCCCCCTGGTCTCCACCGTCACCGGCGAGGTCATCGACACCGCCACCATGGACGCGGAGTACTGGTTCACCAACCTACGCCAGGCCGTCCGCTTCGACCGGGCCCTCTCCACCCTGCTGGCGGCCGGCCACCGGACCTTCGTCGAGGTCAGCCCGCACCCCGTCCTCCTCGGCGCGGTCGCGCAAGGCGCCTCCGGGGCCGGGGTCACCGGTCTCACCGCGGTCGGCACCCTGCGCCGGGACGAGGGCGGCCGTGACCAACTCCTGCGTCACGCAGCCGAGTTGTTCACGGCCGGGGTCGCCGTCGACTGGTCGTCGTGGCTCTCCGGCGGCCGACTCGCCGACCTGCCCACGTACCCCTTCCAGCACCGGCGCTACTGGCAGGCCCCCGTATCCGGCACCGACGTGCGCTCCAACGGTCTCGACCCCGTGCGTCATCCGCTGCTCAGCGCCGCCGTGGACCTCGCGGGTACGGGCGAGGTCGTCCTGACCGGCCGGGTCTCCCGGGCCACGCATCCGTGGCTGGCCGACCACGCCGTGCACGGCACCGTCGTCCTGCCGGGCACCGCCTTCGTCGAACTCGCCCTGCACGCGGGCGACATGGCGGGCCACCCCGGTGTGCGCGACCTGACCCTGCACGCGCCGCTGTCGTTGCCCGAGCGCGGGGACGTCGATCTCCAGGTGCAGGTGGGCGCCGCCGACGGCACCGGGCGGCCGGTGGAGATCCACTCGCGGCGGCACGGCTCGGCGGAGTGGACCCTGCACGCCCGCGGGCTCCTCGTCGAGGGGTCCGCCCCGCTGTCGGAGGACGCCGGGAAGCTGCTCGGCGCCGCGTGGCCGCCCGCCGAAGCGCGTCCGCTCGACGTGGACGCGCACTACGAGGCCCTGGCCGCCGCCGGGTTGGAGTACGGCCCCGCCTTCCAGGGCCTGTCCGACCTGTGGCGCGCGGACGGCGCCGTACTCGCCCAGGCGGTCCTGCCGGGGCGGCAGGCCGAGGAGGCGACCGCGTTCGGCGTGCACCCCGCGCTGCTCGACGCCGCGCTCCAGGCGGCCGCCGCCGACCGGGCCGGCGGCCCCGACCGCGCCGACGACGCCGACCGTGCGGACGGCCGGACGCCGCTGCCCTTCTCCTTCGGCGCCGTCACCCTGCACGGCCGCGGCGCGGGCGGCATCCGGGTCCGCGTCACCGCGACCGGGCCCGACACCTACACGGTGGAGGCCGCGGACGCCTCCGGGGCGCCGGTCGTCCGCATCGACGACCTGCTCGTCCGCTCCGTGACGGCCGCCGACCTCGCCGTGCCGGAGAGCGGCGAACGGACGCTGCTGGCCCTGGAGTGGACCGCGGCCGACCTGCCGGACGGCCCGGAGGCACCGGAGGCACCGGAGGCACCGGAGCCGACGCTGCTGCGGGTTCCCGTACCCGCCGCGGACGCGGGCAGCGCGCCGGAGCGCGTCCGCCGCGTCCTGCACGAGACGCTGGACGGGCTGCGGGAGTGGCTGGCGCAGCCGCGGCCCGCCGGTGCCCGGCTGGCCGTCGTGACCACCCGGGCGGTCCTGACCGGCGCGGGGGAGGACGACGGCGCTTCGGTGGATCTCGCCCACGCCGCGGTGTGGGGCCTGGTACGGGCGGCCCGCGCGGAGAACCCGGGCCGTGTCGTCCTGATCGACACCGAGGGCGCCGAGGAAACCGGCGCCCCCGCCGCCGACGTACTGCTGGCCGCCGCCCGCTCGGGCGCCCCCGAACTGGCCCTGCGGGCGGGCCGTGTCCTCGTCCCGCGGCTGCGGCAGCGCTCCCCGCAGCCGTCCCGCACACCCCTCGACGCCTTCGGCGGCGGAACGGTGCTGATCACCGGGGGGACGGGCGGGATCGGCGCCCACGCGGCCCGGCACGCCGCCCGGCTCGGCGTCCGCCACCTGCTGCTGCTGTCCCGGCGCGGGCCCGACGCCGAGGGGGTGCCCGCCCTGCGCGCGGAACTGGCCGCGGCCGGTGCGGAGGTGACGGTCCTGGCCTGCGACGCGGCCGACCGCGGCCAGCTGGCGCAGGCGCTGCGGGCGATCCCCGAGGACCGTCCGCTGACCGCCGTCGTCCACTCCGCCGGAGTGCTGCGGGACGGCATCGTCGACTCCATCGACGCCGACGCCCTGGACGCCGTGCTGCGGCCCAAGGTGGACGCCGCGTGGAACCTGCACGAGCTGACGGCCGGTACGCCGCTGTCCGCCTTCGTCGTCTTCTCCTCCGCCGCCGGGGTCCTCGGCGCCGCCGGGCAGGCCGGTTACGCCGCCGCCAACGCGTTCCTCGACGCACTGGCGCAGGACCGCCGCCGTACCGGCGCCGCCGGGCTCTCCCTGGCCTGGGGGCTGTGGGCGGAGGCCACCGGGATGACCGGGCACCTCGCCGAGACGGACATCGAGCGGATCAACCGCGGCGGGATCACCGCCCTCGGCACCGAGCAGGGGCTCGCCCTGCTGGACGCCGCGCTCGCCGCGGACCCCGCGGCTGGCGGGGCCGACCAGGCCGTACTGGTGGCCGCGGCCCTCAACCGGCCGGTCCTGCGCGCGACCGACCCCGGCCTGCTGCCCCCGCTGCTGACGGGGCTGTACCCGCCGCGCGTGCGCGCCGCCCGCGGCCCGGCCGTCCGTACCGGGGGACCGGCCGTACCCGCCTCCCGCGAGGAGGTCGTGGCCCGGCTGCGCTACCGGTTCGCGGGCACGATGGGCTTCGGCACGGACGAACTCGACGTCACCGCGCCGCTGGTGGGGCAGGGCCTGGACTCGGTGATGGCGATGCAGATCCGCAGCCTCGTCGAGACCGACTTCGGCCAGACCCTGCCGATCGCGACCATGTTCAACGCGGCCACCGTCGAGACCGTCGCCGACGCCGTGCTCGCCGGGGCCGCCACCGCCGGAGGCAGCCCGGCCCCCGCCGACGGCACCGAACCGGCCACCGCCACCGCCGTCGCGGAGATCGCGCACTACCCCGCCACCCGGGACGTCGTACGGCTGCTGCGGACCGAGCGGAGCGACACCCCCGGCGCGACCCACCACGTCGGACTGGCCGTACGCCTCGCGGAGCCGACGACCCGGGACCGGCTGGCCGGGGCGCTCGACCGGCTGGCCGGGCGGCACGCGGCGCTGCGTACCGCCGTCGTCCCGGACGACGACGGCGGGCAGCGGCTGGAGGTGCACCGGGCCGCGGCGGACGACCTGCTGCGGTGGACCGAGTCGGCGGACGCCGTCGATCCGGCCGCGCGGCTGCACGCGCTGATGGAGCCGCTGTTCGACCTCACCCGCCCCTCCCTGTGGCGGTTCGAGCTGGTCACCGGCCCGGCGGGCGACCAGGTGCTGGTCTTCGGGGCGCACCACGCGGTCTCCGATCTGGCGTCGCTGATGCTCGTCGCGCACGAACTCGACGCCGAACTCGCCGGTCAGGCACCGCCCGCGGCCGTCACCAACCGGGACGTCGAACTGCTGCTGCGCTCCCAGCCGGCCGGGGCCGACGCCCCGCCCACCGCGGCCGACGCGCGGGCCGACTTCGCGGGCGCCCAGCGGCTCGACCTGGAACTGGGCCGGCCCCGCCCCGCCGAGCGGACCTACCGGTCGGCGACGCACCTGACGCATCTGCCGCCCGAGCTGGCCCGGCGGGTCGCGGACGCGGCCACCCGGCTGAGCGTGACGCCCGCCGCGTTCTGGCTCGGCGCGCTCACCGTGCACCTGGCGAGGCTGCGCGGCCGCGACCGCTTCGTGCTGGCGGTACCGGTGGACACCCGGATGCACGTGGGCGCGCTGGACGCGATCGGCTACTTCGGCCTGCCCATCCCGTTCGCCGCCCGGCTCGCGGCG
Organism: Streptomyces sp. NPDC021224; assembly: GCF_044332905.1. Classification (NCBI taxonomy): domain Bacteria; kingdom Bacillati; phylum Actinomycetota; class Actinomycetes; order Kitasatosporales; family Streptomycetaceae; genus Streptomyces; species Streptomyces sp. NPDC021224. Next base: position 99,861 of record NZ_JBIRPW010000012.1, read on the forward strand.
GACGACACCGGCACCGACGTGCTGCGGCGCACCGACCAGGGGCTCAGCCGTCTGCTGGAACGGGGCATCAGCTTCTTCGACGCGATGCCGGCCATGGTCGCGGAGGGGCTGTACCGCAGGAACGCCCCGCTGGTCGAGGTGTACTTCAACTACATGCCGCCGCAGGCCGGGGCCGCCGGGAAGCTGTCGGTCCTGCCCGCCGGGACCGGCTGGTCCGACCTGGACCTGATGATCACGGTGATGCCGGGCCTGGACACGGTGGTGCTGGAGTACAGCACCGACATCCTCGACGAGGCGGCGTGCGCGGCCCTCGCCGAGGGGGTCCTCGCCGTCGCCGCGGAGATCGCCGACGACCCCGCCGTCCCCGCCGTCCTCCCCACCCCCGCGGCGGCCGAGCGGGAGACGGCGGTACGGGAGGAGGCCCCCGCCGCCGAGCCCCCCGGCGTGGTCGCGGTCGCGGCCACCTTCGCCCTCGGCAACCTCCCCGCCCTGGTCGGCGTCGCCCTGGAGGACGCCCTCGGCGGCGCCTTCGAGGTCGCCGAGGCCCCCTACCACCAGGTCCTCGCGAGCCTGCACGACCCGGGCAGCGTCCTGGCCGCGCCGGGCACCGCCGCCGCGCTCGTCCTGCTGCGCCCCGGCGACCTCGTCCGCTTCGCCCCCGGCGACGACGACCTGCCCGCCCAACTGGCCACGGAGTACCCGGCCGCGCTGCGCGCGCTCGCCGAGCGCACCCGCACCCCGGTCGTGGTGGCCTTCCTCCCCGAGCGGGCGCCCGACGAGCGGCTGCGCGGCTGGGAGGAGCAGGTGACGCGTGGGCTCGCCGAGCAGCCCGGGGTGGCCGTGCTGCCGTCCGGGTGCTGGGCCGACGAGTATCCGGACGGCGGCTTCGACGAGATCTTCGACGAGCGCACCGACCAGATGGCCCATCTGCCCTTCCAGGAGGAGTTCCAGGCCGTCGTCGCGCTGCGGCTGGCCGACGTGCTGGAGCAGGCCCGCCGCAAGGCGCCGAAGGTCATCGTGGTCGACGGCGACGAGACGCTGTGGAGCGGCGTCGCGGGGGAGGCGGGCCCGGAGAACGTCGATCTGACCGGGCCCCGCGCACTGCTCGCGCGGCGGCTGCTCCAGTGGCGCGCCGCCGGGGTGCTGCTCGCGCTCGTCTCGAACAACGACCAGGACACCGTGCACGCCGTCCTCGACCGGCCCGACAGCCTCCTGGGCCGCGAGCACTTCGCGGCGATCTCCGCCGCCTGGGAGCCCAAGTGGACCCGGATCACGCGGATCGCCGACCAGCTCAACCTGGGCGTCGACAGCTTCCTCTTCCTGGACGACAACCCGGTGGAGATCGCCGCCGTACGCGCCCAGCTCCCCGGGGTGCTCTGCCTGACCTGCCCGCCCGCCGACCGGCTCGCCGACTTCGTCACCCGGCTGTGGCCGATGGTGCCCCGCGCGGCGACCACCGAGGACGCCGCCCGCGCCGACTTCTACCAGCAGGAGCGGGTACGCGACGCCGCCCGTGCGGAGCTGGGCTTCGCGGAGTTCCTGGAGAACCTGCGGCTGGAGCTGGACATCGAACCGGTGTCCGCCGCGACGGCCGAACGCACCGTCCAGCTCAGCCGCCGCACCAACCAGTTCAACCTCCGGCCGCGCCCGCTGGACGACGCCGGGCTGGAACGGCTGCGGCGGGACGGCGAGGTGTGGACGGCGACCGCCCGCGACCGGTTCGGCGCCTACGGGCAGATCGGCGTCCTCGCCCTGCGCAAGGACGGCGAGGCGCTGGAGGTCACCGCCTGGATGATGAGCTGCCGCGTGCTCGGCCGGGGGGTGGAGGACCGGCTGCTGGCCTGGCTCGCCGACCGGGCCGAGGCGCTGGGCTGCACGGCGGTGCGCCTGGTCGCCGAGCACACACCGCGCAACATCCCGGCCCGGCGCCTTGTCTCCCGCCTGGGCGGCGGCGAGGTCGAGGCGCGGCGGCTGGAGACGGAGATGGCACCGGCACAACTCCGGGAGTTCCGTTCCTGGGGCCTCGGATCGGAATCAGCAGCGGAGGTCGGCAATGCATGAGCCGGACGGCGGCGCGAGCCGCGACAGCAGCGACACCCGGCGGGAGGCGGAGGCACAGGCCGAGGCGCTGGAACGGGGCGGCACGCGCCGCACCCAGGCGGCCGATCTGCTGGCCCGCTTCCGCAAGGCCGCGGCGCCGCCCGCACCGCGGCCGTCCCCCGGCGGTGCCCGGCCGCGCGGCGCCGAGCAGCTCGCGGCCTCCATCGCGGCCCTGGCCGCCCGCTTCCTGCCCGGCGAGACCGCCGACGTCGACACGGACCTGTTCGACGCCGGGCTGTCGTCCGTGGACGCCGTCGAACTCGTCTCGCTGATGGCGCGCGAGCTGGACGTCACGATGAGCCTGGACGACGTCTTCGCCGACGCCCGGCCCGCGCGCCTGGCCCGCCGGCACGCCCCGGACCGTACGGCGGAGCCGGACGGGACGGGCGCCGCGGACACCCTGCCCGCCGTACGGACGGGGGCCCTGCCCGCGGGCCCGGACACCTCACCGGGCACGTCGTCGGACGAGGGGGCCGGCAGCGAGGACCTGGAGATGATCCTCGCCGACCTCGCCCTCGCCGACCGGCTGCCGTTCAGCCGCCAGGCCGAGCGGATCGCCCCGCGGCTGATCCTGCTCACCGGCGCCACCGGCTTCCTCGGCAGCCACCTGCTGCTGGACCTGCTGCGGCGCGGCGACGCCGACGTGGTGTGCCTGGTCCGGGCCGAGGACGACGCGGCCGCCGAACGGCGGCTGGGCGAGGCGCTGGTGAGCTTCGGCCAGCCGTGGTCCGGCGAAGTCCGGCGCCGCGTACGGGCGTTCGCCGCGGATCTGCGCCAGCCCCGGCTCGGCCTCTCCCAGGAGCGCTGGGACCGGCTGGCCCACGAGGTCGACTCGGTCGTCAACGTGGCCGCCGCCGTGGACTTCCTGCGCGGCTACCCGTCCCTGCGGCAGACCAACGTCATCGGCCCGCTGCACCTGGCCGAACTGGCGATGGCGGTACGGTCCAAGCCGCTGCACCACATCTCGTCGGTGGCCGTCTTCAACGAGGTCGGCATCGCCACCATGGGCGAGGACGACCCGGTGGCGCACGTCGACCGGCTGTTCGCGGGCTACGACAAGTCCAAGTGGGCCGCCGAGGCGGCGCTGCGGCGGGCCCGCGAGCACGGGCTGACCGCCACCTTCATGCGGCCCGGCGCCATCGGCGGCCACACCCGTACCGGGGTGTACAACCCGCGCGACCTGAGCACCGGCCTGATCGGCGCCATCTCACGGTTCCGCACCGTCCCGGCGTTCCGCTTCATGAACCTGGCCCCGGTGGACTGGATCAGCAAGGTCGCCGCCGCGATCGTCTACGACCCGCAGGCGTGGGGCCGCAACTACAACCTGACCGGCCGCGCCGAGACGCTGCCGGAACTCGTCAAGGACATGAAGCTCGCCGGGATGAACGTCCGCCCGACCGGCTGGCGGGAGTGGCGCGAGGACCTGATGCGCCGGCACGAGAAGGAGCCGGTCCCCGAACTCGACTTCCTGGTACGGATCCTGGGCAGCCCCACCGCCGTCAAGCTCTTCGAGGCTCTGATGTTCGGCCCGGCGGCGGGGATGGACCGCACCGAGGAGTTCCTCGCCCGGCACCGGCTGCCGCTGCCCGAACGCTACGGCTCCGAGGCCCAGTTGAAGGCCTTCGAGCGGATGGCCGAGGACGGTGTGGCCCGGCTGCCCAGCCGCGAGGACCCGCCGTACCTGTCCTTCCGGGAGCGCACCCGGGGCCGCGTCGGCCCGGTCGGGCAGGAGCCGGACACCGAGTGCCGGACCGCGTTCACGCTGTCCGTCGCGAGCATGTACCAGGTGGTGCGGCACCGCAGGATCGACGTGCGTGGCGAGGTCGTCTGCGCGCGGCTGCACCCGAAGCCGCTGACCGTGCTGGACGGCGAGATCCTGGTCCGCCCCGACGAGGGCATCCCGCACCGGCACGGCAACGACCACCCGCTGCTGCGCTACCAGCTGACCCTCCAGGACGAGGACGGCGGCCGCTGGTGGCTGGAGGGCTGGAAAACCGCCCGCGCCCGGCACGACTTCTGGAAGCAGACCCGCACGGTCGAGGTCACCCTCGGGCGCGAGGGCGAACCCGCGAGCTTCGCCGGTGTCGTGCAGGTGCCCGGGAAGAGCTACGTGCCCGACCAGATCGACGGCATCCGCGTCGATCCGCGGCTGTCCTCCCAGGAACAGCGGCTGGCCAAGCTCACCTGGCTGTCCTGGTTCTTCCTCCAGGTCGGCATGGGTCTGGCGGAACCGTCGATGCGCGCCGCCGCCGAACTGCTGGACCTGCGGCGGGACGCCATCGACCGGGATCGCGACAAGCACCGGCGCAAGCTGCGCAAGCTGATGATCGAGAAGGAGCAGATCCGATGACGCCCAGGCCTCTTCAGCACGCCCTGTCCGCCCGGGTCGAGGACATCCCGTTCACCGCCTCCGACGGCACCCGGCTGGGACTGACCCGGGTCGTCGCCGACACCGCCGGTGACACCGCCGAACGCCCCGCGGTGCTCGTCCTGCACGGCCTGACCGCCTCCGCGGACATGTTCGTGCTGCCGGAGACCCGCAACCTGGTGGACGTCCTGCTGGACGCCGGGTACGAGCCATGGCTGCTGGACTGGCGCGGCAGCTGCCGGCTCCCGTACAACGAGGGCCGCACCCGCTACACCTTCGACGACGTCGCGCTCTACGACATCCCCGAGGCCGTTGCGCTGGTGCGGCAGCACACCGACGACCGCCCGCTGCTGGTCGTCGCGCACTGCATCGGCGCGCTGTGCCTGTCGCTGAGCATGGCGGCGGGCCTGGTGCCGGGCCTGGCCGGAGTGGTCGCGCAGGGCGTCTTCCTCACCCCCAAGATGTCCTGGAAGACCCGGGCCCGCCTGCACTTCGGCGGTGAGCTGCTGCGCTCGCGCTTCGCGCACATCCCGACCGACATCCGGAAGGTGGGGCTGCGCTCGAAGTACGCCCTGCTGTTCGCCGAGGTGTCCCTCGGCGCCGAGTGCAAGGACCCCAACTGCCAGATCCTGCACAACGATTCATGGGGCGTCGGCGGCTCGCTCTTCGTGCACGACAACCTCGACCCGCGCACCCACGACCGGCTCGCCGACCTGTACGGCACCGTCCCCATGTGGGTGCTGCCGCACCTGCGCAGCGTGGAGCTGGCGCACACCATGATGCGCCACAACGACAGCGACGACCGCTACGCGGCGCTGCCCAAGAACGCGCTCGACGACGCCGACCGCATCGAGGCGCCGCTGATGCTCGTCTCCGGGGACGACAACCGGTTCTGGTACGACTCCAACAAGGTGTGCCACGAGATCCTCACCACCCGGCACCCCCAACTGGACGTCCGCTACGTGGAGATCCCCGGCTACGGCCACCTCGACACGTTCATCGGCCGCAGCGCAGCCCTCGACGTCTTCGGGCACATCGTGGACTTCCTCGACGAGCACCGTCCGTCCGCCGACCGCAGCCCGGCGACCCGTCCCGACGCCGCGGTCCGCTGAGTCCGACGCCGAATCCGACGCCGAATCCGACGCCGCCCGGTGCCACCGGGCGGCGCCGACGGGGCTCGGAGACGTGGGTCCACCGGGCGGGGGCCTCAGGGTGCGATGCCGCGCAGGATCAGGTCGACCACCCGGTCCGACAGGCCCGCGTCGAGCGCGGCGCCCTGGCGGAAGGCGCCGCGGGTCATCATCGTCCCGGCGACGAAGTCGACGAGCAGCTCCAGGTCGTCGCCCAGCTCCGGGCGGACCGCCCCGATGGCGATCCCGTGCTCCAGCACGCGGCGCAGCGCCGCCCGGCGCCGGGCGATGACCGTGTCGTGGTACTTCCGCCACAGCACCGGGTTGTTCTGCATCTGCCCGAGCATGTTCCGCAGCATCGCCGAGTCGCGCTTGGCGAGCCCGCGGCGGCGCATCGACTCGACGGCCACGAACAGGTCGTCGCGGAAGCTCGCGCCGCGGAAGCCCAGCGGGCCGGTGAGGTCGCTGTCCGCGGGGACGTCGATCTGCGCGAGGACGTCGAGCAGCAGCGCGTCCTTGCCGGACCACCGCCGGTAGACGGTGGCCTTGCCGACGCCCGCCTCCCGTGCGATGCCCTCGACGGAGAGGTCCGCGAAGGTCGCCCCGTCGCCGATGAGCCGCAGCACGGTCTCGACGACCTTGCGGCCCACGGCCGCGTCCCGCGGCCGCCCGCGCGGCGCGGCGACCACGCCCTCGGGGTGCGGGGCCGCCGCCTGCGCGGTGTGCGGGGCTGAGCCGGTGTGCGGGCCTGGGCCGGTGTGCGGGCCCGGGCCCGCGGGTGGGCCGCTCACCGTTCGGCACCGGCCTTCGCCAGCTCCTCCGTGCCGCCGCCGCCGGCCGACGCGGGCGCGGCGGGCGGCTTGGGGGGCAGGAAGACCAGGACGACGAGCGCGCCGAACAGCGCGACGAGGCCGGAGGCCACGGCGGTGACGTGCATGGCGTGGATGAAGGCGTCGTGCGCGGGCTGGACGATCCCGGCCCCCTTCGTGCCCATGTGCTCTGCCGCGCCGAGCGTCGCCTCCACGGACTCGGCCGCCGAGTGCCGCTGCGCGGGCGGCAGGTCGCCGAGGTGGCCGTCGATGCCGTGCCGGTAGACGGTGGACATCAGCGAGCCGAGGACGGCGACCCCGAGCGCGCCGCCGACCTGCCGGAAGACGTTGTTGACGGCCGAGCCCGAGCCCGCCTTCTCCCGTGGCAGCGACGACATGATCATGACGGTGGCGGGCGGCATGACGTGCGCCATGGCCGTACCCATGACGAAGAACAGCACCTCCAGCACCCAGATCGGGGTGTCCACGTCCATCAGCAGGAAGCCGATGAAGGCGAGCCCGGTGAGGGCCATGCCGACCGCGCACACCGCGCGGGCGCCGAACCTGTCGACCAGCAGCCGGGCGCGCGGCGCGAAGATCATCTGCGCGGCGGCGAGCGGGAGCAGCAGCAGGCCGGACTGGAGGGCGCTGTACCCGCGGACGGACTGGTTGTAGAAGACCACGAAGAACGTCACGCCCATGAGGGCGAAGAAGACCAGCCCGATCGCGGTGACGGACGCGGAGAACTGCCGCTTGGTGAAGTACGAGATGTCCAGCGCCGGGTGGTCGATGCGGCGCTCGTAGAGCACGAACGCGACGAGGACCAGCAGGCCGCCGCCGGAGGTCAGCCACACCTCGGGGTCGGTGAAGTCCCCGAGCTGGCCGCCCTTGATGATGCCGTAGATCAGCAGGACCAGACCGGCCATGGACAGGATGACGCCGACCGGGTCCACCCGGCCGGGCCGCGGGTCCTTGGAGTCGGGGACGAGCACGAACATCGCGATCAGGCCCGCGATCACGATCGGCACGTTGACCAGGAAGACCGAGCCCCACCAGAAGTGCTGGAGCAGCAGCCCGCCGGTGATCGGCCCGATCGCGATGGCCAGGCCCACCACACCGGACCATATGCCGATGGCCTTCGGCTGCTCCTCGCGCTCGAAGACGTTCATGATGATGGCGAGGGTGGCGGGCATGATGAAGGCGCCGCCGAAGCCCATCACCCCGCGGTAGGCGATGAGTTCGCCCGCGGACCCGGCGGTCGCGGACAGCGCCGACCCGGCGCCGAAGACGAGCATGCCGAACAGCAGCACCTTCTTGCGCCCGATGCGGTCGCCCAGCAGCCCCGCCGTGAACAGCAGCCCGGCGAAGACCAGCGTGTAGGAGTTGATGGCCCATTCGAGCTGGCTCTGCTTGGCGCCGAGACCGGTGGGCTTGGGCTGGGCGATGGTCTTCATCGCCACGTTGAGGATCGAGTTGTCCAGTACCACGACGAGCAGGCTGAACAGCAGAACGGTGAGGATCGCCCAGCGGCGGCGGTGTATCGCCTCGGGCACGGCGGGAGTTGCGTTGGCGGCCATGCCGCCAGGGTAGATCCGCATTACGATACGGCCCCGTCCCGTATCGCAAAGTCCCGGCAAAACGTGGCCCGTGAGGAGTGGTTGCCGACCGGCGCGGGTAATGTTCGCGCCCGTACGGCAGGGCGTCACCGCGTTCACGTTGGGCGGCGGGGCGTGCGGGGGAGCGGCGGGGGAAGGCGGTCGGCATGGACACAGCCCCTGTGCCGCCGCGACCGGCGGACCCGCCGCGTATCCCGCCAGGGCGGAGGCCCGCCAAGCGCACCCTTCTGCTCGCCGGGGCGGCGGCCGTCGTGCTCGGCGTCGTGCTCGCTCTCACGCTCGGCGGAGGTGACGGCGGTGACGGCGGCTCCGCGGACGGTCCCGGGCGCCCCCTCCCGGGCCTGCGCGCCGACGACGTCCGTACCGTCGTCCTCGACGGGGTGTCCGGCACCGTCAGGATCACCGCCGACCCCGGCGCGCAGGCCGTCACCGGCAGTTTCCACCGCCCCGACGGCCATCCGGCCGCCCTGCGCGGCAGCACGTCCCACGACCGCGTCCTCACCCTCAACTGCCCCGACGACGACGGCCGTCCGCAGCCGTGCGCGGGAGACCTGGCCCTGGTGCTGCCCGCGCACACCGGCCTGCGGATCCGGCAGACCTCCGGTGAGGCCGAACTCGACGGACTCGGCGGCGACCTCGACCTCGACGCCTCCTCGATCCGCCTCACCACCCGGGATCTGCGCCCCGCGCACGCCGCCGTCACCGTCGTGTCCGGCAGCGCCGACCTCGGCTTCTCCGCCGCCCCCGCCGGACTCGACGTGCACGCGACCTCCGCGTCCGTCGCCGTCCGCCTGCCGAGGACCGAGGACGGCTACGCCGTCACCACGGCCGCGGCCTCCGCGGACGTCCGGGTCGGCGTGCCCCGGGACTCCGCCGCCGCCCACCGGGTGGCCCTCACCGTGACCTCCGGCTCCCTCTCCGTCGACAACGCCTGACGCGGGGCGGTCAGTTCGCGCGCATCACGTCGTAGCCGACGAAGGTGAACAGGCGGACGCCGGGCGTCAGCGGGCGGGGCGCGGTGGTGGAGCGGTGGACGCCGACGCCGTAGACCGCCTCGGGGGCCGACACCCACTGCCGGGTGAAGCCGCGATCCTCGAACCACCCGCAGATCAGCGGGAAGTTGTCCGGGTCCTCGCGGTGCCGGGTCCAGATGACGGCGCCGCCCTCGCGGACCAGCTCGGTGCAGTGGTCGACGGTGCGCTCGATGTCGGCGTCCGAGATGTTGCCGAACAGGCCGCAGACCAGGACGATGTCGGCCGGCACGGCCCCGGCGTAGTGCGTGGTGTCGGCGGCGTCCCCGGCGATCGCCTCGAAGTGCTCCAGCCCCGCTGCCCGCGCGGCCTCCCGCGCGTCCCGCACATTGCGCGCGTCCAGTTCGACGAGCCGCACCCGGGCGTCCGCCGCCCGCGGATGCCCGGCCAGGGCCCCGATGACGTCCCGCCCCTGCCCGCCGCACAGGCTCACGATGCGCACCGGTCCGGGCGGCATCCGGTCCAGCTCCTCGCGCAGCCGCGCCTGTACGGTCTCCAGCCGCCGCGGGTAGGTGGAGTCGGGACGGTCGTAGTTCTCGTGCCATGCGTGCCAGTCCATGCACGGCACTGTAGGGAAGGGGCGGCCCGGAGGGCGCCCCGATTTCCGCCGGTGGAGCCTCAGGGCTCCAACTGCCAGGTGTGCGCGCCCGGGTGGGCGGCGAACTCGCAGCACGGGGTGCCGGCGGAGGGGCAGACGTCGAGGCAGTCCGGCAGCACCAGGACCGCGGTGGGCGCGTGGCCCCGCACCCAGGGCGCCCACAGGGCGCCCGCCGGATCAGGCAGGTCCAGCACGAGCGCGTGGTGGTCCCCGGAGTCGTGCGCCTCCAGCGTGCACCGCAGCTCCCGCTCGACGTCCGCGGCCCCGCCCGCCGCGAAGTAGAGCGCGGCGTCGAGCAGGTGGGGCGGCAGCCGGGTCCGTTCCCCGCACGCCCGCCGCCGCTCGTCCGGGGCCCGCAGCTCGACCCACACGTCCTTGCCGTCCCCGGTCGGCTCGACCCCCCACGTGTCGGCGACCCCCTCGACCACGAGCAGCCCCCGCCCACCCTCCGCCGCCCAGTCCGGCGCCTGCACCGCGGGCAGCTTCTCGCTGCCGTCGCTGACGGTGACCCGCACGCCCCGGCTGCGCCGCTCCAGCGTGAGCACGCACGTCACGCAGTCCGTGTGCTTCCCGACGTTCGAGAGCAGCTCGGACGCGCACAGCGCGGCGGCGTCGGCAAGCTCCCCGTACCCCCAGAGCCGCACGTACGCCCCGACGTCATGCCGCACCCCGGCGACCGCCTCTGCTCTGACCTCCACGACCTGCCGGTGGCACTGCCCGGGAAGCGGTTGAGCTGTCGCTGTCATGGCCTCTCCCTGCCGCCCGGCCGCGGGCGTGCGTCGCTCGTTCGGACGCTGCGTCATCGGACGCGCATCCTCCGTTACGCCCCAGGCTGGACCCAAGTAGGGTGTTCCCGCAACCTGTTCAGCTTCAAAGTTGCAGGAATCCTAGAAGTGGCGCACCAGTTCGACATTGACGAGACATGGAGCTATGAGGTACGAAAAAGTGACGTCCAACACACCTGCAATGGGGGTCAAGTTGCCCAAGCACCTGCGCCCGACCGTCCGGCGCCGCAAGGTCGGCAGCGAGTTCAAGCGCCTGCGCGAGGCGGCAGGAGTCACGATGGACCAGGCCGCCGAGCGGATCGGCGGGGACAAATCGAAGATCTCCCGCCAGGAGAACGGGCGCCAGAGCGTCAGCAAGCTCGAAGCGGAGGCCCTGCTCGAGCTTTACCACGTCGACGATCAGCGCCTTCGGACAGCCCTGATCACCATGGCCCGCGAGAGCCGCCGCAAGGGCTGGTGGGCGCAGTACGGTGACCTGCTGGCCGACTCCTTGCAGGAGCAGTTGAGCATCGAGTCCGACGCGGAGCGGATACTGATCTTTCAACCTCAACTGATTCCCGGGTTGCTCCAGACCCGCGCCTACGCGTACGAGTCCATCCGCCGGGCCATGCCGAAGACGGCCACTGACGAGGAAGTAGAGCCCTACGTCCAGCTACGGCTGGCGCGCCAGGAGATCCTGCGGGGCGAGAAGGCGCCCAAACTCGTCTGCGTCCTCGACGAAGCCGTGCTGCACCGCCCGATGGGCAGCCCCGAGGCGATGGCGGAACAACTGCGGCGGTTGGTGGAGGTCAACGATCCGCCGCACCTGACGATCCAGGTCGTCCCGTTCTCCCACGGCTGGCACGCCGGTGTGGACGGCGCCTTCAGCATCTTCTCGTACCCCGATCCGATGGACCTGGACGTCGTCAGCATCGCGTACCTCGACGGCGCCCTCTACCTGGAGGAGGACGGCCCGGTCGAGCGTCACCAAATGGCCTTTGACCAACTACGCGCCGCCGCCCTATCGTCTCAGCAGTCCATGGCCCTGATTTCCAAGCTCGCGAAGGGCCTGCTTGGCGGCTAGAGACGGGTACGACGATGATGCGGCACGACTTCCCCGCGACCGGATGGCGCAAGTCCTCCTACAGCAGCGACAGCGGGCCGCAGTGCGTCGAATTCCAGCCCGCCCCGCAGGGGCTCGTCGCTGTCCGGGACAGCAAGAACCCCGCCCTCGGGGCTCACGCCTTCACCGCCACGGAGTGGATGCACTTCGTGGACGCCGTGCGCAATGGCGAGTTCGACCGCTGACGGCGGGCCCGGCGGGTCAGACCGCCGGGAGGGACGGGTCCGGCTCCCAGGGGGTGGGGGCGGTGATCGACCAGCGTTCGTGGTCGCGCCAGGCGCCGTTGATGTAGAGGTAGTCGGGGGATATGCCCTCGAAGCGGAAGCCGAGGCGCTGGACCAGCGCGAGGGACGGCTTGTTCGCGGGCTGGATGTTCGCCTCCAGGCGGTGGAGGCGCAGCTCGGTGAAGGCGTGCTCCAGGACGAGGGTCAGGCCCTCGGTCATGTAGCCGCGGCCCGCGGAGGGGGCGAAGGCCGCGTACCCGAGGGACGCGCCCTGGTAGCGGCCGCGGATGATCGAGTTGATGTTGACCGTGCCCGCGGCCGCGCCCGTCTCGCGGAGGCGGACGAGGAAGCCGAGGTTGGTGCCGTCGTCGAAGCGGTGCATCCAGGCCCGGAAGGCCTCCGCTGTCTTCGGCAGCTGCATGTACGGCCCGTACAGCTCGGCGCTGGCGGCCACGAGTGCGCAGAATTCGTCCTGGTCGGCAAGGGTGAGCGGGGAGAGTTCCACCCGCGGCGGCGTCGTGAGCATGACCCCCACGCTAAGGCATGCCGCCGGTGGGCGGTCAGCCCGTCGTGACGGACGCCGTGGCGGACATCGGCAGATGGTCGGACCAGCCCGACAGCGCGGAGTCGCTCAGCACCTGGCAGGAGGTGAAGGCGCTCTTGGAGAACAGGTAGTCGTACTTGCGGTCGCCGCGGGTCGAGCCGTTCCACATCGTGCCCGTGCCCTTGCGGGCCGTGCCCGTCGGGCCCTGTTCGCACTCGTGGTAGGCGGCGTAGAGCGGGACGAGGATGGTGCTGTCGGCGCCGCTGGCGGGGTCGTCCGGGGGGCGGGTGTTGAAGTCGCCGCCGAAGACGGTGTCGTGGCCGTCGCCGACGATCTCGTGGAGGCGCTGGACCTGCGCGGCGCGGTAGGAGAAGCCGGGGCGCGGGTCGATGTCCTCGCCCTGCGGGGTGAGGTGGCTGGTGCAGAAGCGGACCGGGGTGCCGGTGGTGCGGCGTACGCACAGCGCCTTGAGGGCGAGCCCGCCGTCGGGGGATTCGAGGTCGAACTCCTCGCGCGAACCGTACGTGCCCTTCACCGCGATCGCGACGCCCTGCACACCGATGAGGGCGTCCCCGCGGCAGCGGAAGTCCGAGGTGGCGGACGGATTGGCGTAGCGCGGCGGGTAGGTGATGGTGCCGCCGGGGCTCGGCAGCGAGGTGCCGAAGCGGGCCTCGGCGGGCTGGGTGTACGGCACGAAGGCCACGCTCCAGCCGCTGCCGAGTTTCTCGCCGAGCCAGGTCACCTCGCTCTTCGTGGCGGTCTTGGCGCTGTCGTAGGACGCGTCGTTCTCCGCGTCGTTGCCGCACACCTCCTGGAGGAAGACGGCGTCGGCGGAGTGGCTCACCGCGAGGCTCGCGACCTCGGCCGCCAGCTCCTCGGGCTTGTTGCGCGACGGGCAACTGCCGCTCTCCCCGCAGATGTTCCACGTCAGTACGTGGACGCTGCTGGTGGTGGCCGCCGCTTCCACGCGGGTCGGCCCGTCGGAGGAGTGCCCGGACACCGCCGACCGCACCGCCGAGCCCGTCCAGACCAGCGCCGCCGCGGCCAGCACCCCGGCCACCGCACCGAATTGACGTCGTCTCACCGTTACCTCCCCGTCCCCCGCAGGCCGCGCACAGTTTAGAGTAAGGGCGAACTGGCGATCGAGGGGGACGTATGTCAGGACGGACGGCGAAGGCAACCCGCAGGCACCGCCTGGTGACGGCCCTGGTCGTCGCGCTGGCGACCGGCGTGGTCGTGGCCCCCGGCCCCTCCGCGGGCGCCGCGGGCACCGGGCACACCCGTGCCACGGACCTGAACGGGGACGGCGCCGGTGACGTCGTGGTGGCCTCCTCCGCCCGGATGACCCGCTGGGCAGATCCCGCGGTGGGCGCGGCCGACCTGGGCGGCTCCGTCTACCTGCTGCCCGGCGGCGCCCCCGGCGCGCGGCCGGGCCCCGTCGTGGTGAGCCAGGACAGCAGCGCGTCGGTCCCCGGCAGCTCCGAACTCGGCGACACCTTCGGCCAGTCCGTCGCCACCGGCGACTTCGACGGCGACGGGAAGGCGGACGTCGCCTTCGGCAATCCGCACGAGGCGGTCGGCACCGTTCCGGACACCGGCGCGGTGACCGTCCAGTACGGCCAGAGCGCCGCGCCCTACCTGGGCGCCGGGACGGGCGGGCTCACCTGGATCGACCAGAACGCCGACGGTGTCCCCGGCGACAACGAGCCCGCGGACCACTTCGGCACCAGCCTGGTCACCGGCTACTTCAACGACGACGACTACGCCGACCTCGCGATCGGCGCGCCCGGCGAGGCCATCGGCACGGCCTTCGAGGCGGGCCGGGTCACCGTCCTGTACGGCGGCCCCACCGGCCTGACCGCCACCGGGGCGCAGGAGTTCGACGGGTCGGTGGCCGGTGCCGCCGAGCCCTTCGACCACTTCGGCGCCTCGCTCGCCGCGGCCGACCTGCGCGGCGACGGCCACGACGACCTGGCCGTGCTCGCCTCGGGCGAGGCCATCGGCGGTGTGGACGGCGCATGGGGCGCCGCCGTCGTACTGACCGGCACCGCGAGCGGGCTGTCCGCCGCCTCCCCGGCGGTGGTCAACGTGGGGACCACCGGGACGTCCGGCCACATCCGCACCCTGGTCGCCGGCCGCTTCACCGGCACCGGCTACGCCGACCTCGCCCTCTTCGCCGACCAGCAGCGCGGGGCCGCACCCGGTTCGGGCGCGGTCGTGGTGGCCCCCGGCGGCACGACCGGCGTCGGCACCGTACCCGTCGTGCCCCTTCCTGCCCCGGCCGTGACGGCGTACGCCCTGTGGGGCGGCTCCCTGGCCGCGGGCGACGTCAACGGCGACGGCCGCGACGAGCTGGCCGTCGGGGCGCTGCGCGGCGCGGGCGACAAGGGCAGCGTCACCGTCTTCACCGGCGACCCGGCCGGCCTCACCGCCCGCCCCAGCGCCACCTTCACCGAGGACTCGCCCCCGCTCGCCGCCACCGGCAAGCCCGGCGAGGGCTTCGGCTACGCCGTCTCGCTCCAGGACCACACCGGCGACGGCCACGCCGAACTCCTCGTCAGCGCCCCCTGGGAGGACGCCACCGCCCCCGCGGCGCGGACCTCCACGACCGGCTCCGTCCTCTTCGAGCTGGCCCTGACCATCCCCGCGTCCGGCCCCCCGGTGCTGACCTCCGCCCTCGCCACCGCCCGCCAGGCCCCCTCCGCCTTCGGCCCCGGCGGTGTCGGCCTGGCCGGCGGTGTCACCGCCCTGACGGAGAACGGCGTCGAGCCCGCGCCGTGGCTGGACCGGCTGCCGTACAACTAGCTCCCGTACGACCAGGACAACCGGCGCTGCGCGTAAGGCGCTCAGGCCGCCCCGGTCAGGCGGTTCGCCAGGGTCGTGAGGGTGTACGCGCCGATGCCGAGGACGACTTCCAGGGCGTTGCGCTCGGTGTAGCCGTGGGCGAGGAGGGACTGGAGGGTGGCGTCCGGTACGGCGCCCGCGGTCGTCATCGCGTCGAGGGTGAAGGTGCGGAGTGCTTCGAGGCGGGGGTCGGGGAGGGGGCGGGCCTCGCGGAGGGCGGTGACGACGTCGGGGGAGGCGGGGAGTTTGCGCAGCCTCGCGGTGTGGATGCCGATGCAGACGTGGCACTGGTTGCGGACGGAGACCGTCATCGCGACGGTCTCCTGCGAGAGCGCGTCCAGCGTGCTGGTCTCGAAGCTCGCGTTCAGGGCGAGGAAGCCGTTGAGCAGCTCGGGCGAGTGGGCGAGGCGGGCGGCCGCGTCGGGCAGCCCGCCGAATTCCTTCTTGATCGCCCGCAGCGCGGGCTGCGACTCCGGCGGGGCGCTGTCGAGGGTGTGTGCGGCGAACATGGGAGCCCCCTAAAATGGACAACATGGTTGACGATGAGACGATGGTAAACCAGGTTGTCCATATAGGGAAGCCGGAGTCGCGGTCCCGGCCCGGGTACGAGCTGCCGCTGCTGCTCCTCGCGGGCTTCCGCACGCTCATCGACGAGGTCCACGCGGAACTCGCCGCCCAGGGGCATCCGGACCTGCGGCCCGCGCACGCCTTCGCCCTCCAGGCCATCGGGCCCGACGGGGCGGGCGCGAGCGACATCGCCCGCACGCTCGGCATCTCCAAGCAGGCCGCGGGCAAGACCGTCGACAAGCTCGTCGCCCTCGGCTACGCCGTGCGCGCGGACGACCCCGCGGACGCGCGCCGCAAGCTCGTCCGCATCAGCCGTTCCGGCTACGACGTCCTCGCCCGCTCCGCCGCGGTCTTCGACCGGCTGCGTGCGCAGTGGGCGGCCGCGCTCGGCGAGGACGCGGTGCGGACGATGGAGGACGGTCTGCGCACCGTCGCCGCGCCGGGGGCGTTCCGGTTGGACGCCGCGTCCTGGATCGGGTCCTGAGCCGTTCTTCCGGAGGAGCGCCGCGGCGGCGGCAGCGGAAAAGGGGGAAAACGTCCGGGATTCGTCACAAGCCGCCCCCCGGCGGAACCCGCGGGACGGGTGGGGCCGTCGGTTCACATGCCGATCGCCTAAGGTCGGCACAGCACCCGGCACGGCTATGCACGGCGAGGCGAGGTTCCGAATGACGCAGGCGCAGAGCGGCACGGACGCCACCGCGGGGGACGAGGAGGTGCGGCCCGCGGCGGGGGAGAGCCGGGTGCGGGCTGCGGGGCGGAAGTTCGCGCGCTGGTGGCGTCCCACCGGGATGTGGCGGCGCGGGATCGTCACCGCGGCGGTGTGCGTCCTGCTCACCGGTGTGCTGTTCTTCCACTCCGACATCCCCAACCGGATCGGCAACCTCGGGAGCCTGACCGAGACGTTCCTGCCGTGGCTCGGCCTGGTGCTGCCGGTGCTGCTGGTGGTCGCGGTGCTGCGCCGGTCGGCGACCGCGCTGATCGCGCTCGTGCTGCCGGTGGCCGTGTGGGCGAACCTCTTCGGCGGTCTGCTCATCGACAAGTCGGAGTCCGGCGGCGACCTCACCGTGCTGACGCACAACGTCAACGCCGACAACCCCGACCCGGACGGCACCGCGCGGGACGTGGCCGCGGCCGGGGCGGACGTCGTCGCGCTGGAGGAGCTGCCGGAGAGCCAGGCCAAGCGCTACGCGAGCGACCTCGCGCGGGCGTACCCGTACCACTCGGTGCAGGGCACGGTCGGGCTGTGGAGCAAGTACCCGCTGAGCGGGGTGCGTCCGGTGGACATCCGGATGGGCTGGACGCGGGCGATGCGCGCGGCCGTCGCCACGCCGGACGGGCCGGTCGCGGTGTACGTGGCCCATCTGCCGTCCGTGCGGGTGAAGTTCGACGCCGGGTTCACCGCGGGGCAGCGCGACCGGGCGGCGGACGCACTCGGCCAGGCCATCATCGCCGAGCCGCTGCACAGCGTGGTGCTGCTCGGCGACCTCAACGGCACGATGAACGACCGCGCCCTCGCCTCCGTGACCTCCCAGATGCGCTCCACCCAGGGCGCGGCGGGCAACGGCATGGGCTTCAGCTGGCCGGCGAGCTGGCCGATGGCACGGATCGACCAGATCATGGTCAAGGGCGCCGAACCGCGCTCGTCCTGGACCCTGCCGAAGACGGGCAGCGACCACCTCCCGATCGCCGCCCGCCTCCAACTGCCCGCGAAAAACGGCTAGTCGCCCTCGCGCCAGCGGTCGGTGACGGGCAGCCGACGGTCCTTGCCGAAGCCCTTCGCGGAGATCTTCGTGCCCGGCGGGTACTGGCGGCGCTTGTACTCGGCGGTGTCCGTGAGCTTCAGGACGCGGGTGACCAGCTCCGGGTCGAAGCCCGCCGCGACGATCGCCGCGTAGCCCTGGTCGCCGTCCACGTACAGCGCCAGGACGCGGTCCAGGACGTCGTAGTCGGGCAGCGAGTCGGTGTCGACCTGGCCGGGGCGCAGCTCGGCGCTCGGCGGCTTGCTGATCGAGTTCTCCGGGATCGGCGGTGTCTCGCCCTTCTCGGCGGCGACCGCGTTGCGCCAGCGGGCGAGCCGGAAGACGGTCGTCTTGTAGACGTCCTTGATCGGGCCGTACGCGCCGACCGAGTCGCCGTAGAGGGTCGAATACCCCACCGCCAGCTCGCTCTTGTTGCCCGGCGCGAGCACGATGTGGCCCTCCTGGTTGGAGATCGCCATCAGCGTCACCCCGCGCAGCCGGGACTGCAGGTTCTCCTCCGCGAGCCCGGTGAGCCCCAGCGACTCCATGTACGCGTCGAACATCGGCGCGATGGGGACGGTCCGGTAGTTCAGGCCGGTGCGGCGGGCGAGTTCGGCGGCGTCACCCCGGGAGTGGTCCGAGGAGTACGCCGACGGCATCGACACGCCGTACACGTTCTCCGCGCCGACCGCGTCGCACGCCAGCGCCGCCACGAGCGCCGAGTCGATACCGCCGGACAGGCCGATCAGCACCGAGCGGAAGCCGTTCTTCTGGACGTACGCGCGCAGGCCCGTCACGAGCGCGCCGTAGACCTGGGCGTCGTCGCCGAGCGGCTCGGCGACCGCGCCCGCGAACTGCGGCTCGTACGCCGGGACGGGCTTGTCCGACAGCGTCAGGTGCTGGATCTCCAGCCCGTCGTCGACGACCCCGGACGCAGGGGAGGGCGTGGCGGCCGGCAGCTCCAGATCGAGGATCACGCACTCCTCGGTGAACTGCGGGGAGCGCGCAACGACCTCGCCCTCCGCGTCCACCACGATCGTGTCGCCGTCGAAGACCAGCTCGTCCTGCGCGCCGACCATCGCGACGTACGCCGTCGTGCAGCCCGCCTCCCGGGCCCGCTTGCGCACCAGCTCCAGCCGGGTGTCGTCCTTGTCGCGCTCGTACGGCGACGCGTTGATCGACAGCAGCAGCCCGGCGCCCGCGGCGCGCGCGGCCGGTACGCGGCCGCCGTCCTGCCACAGGTCCTCGCAGATCGCCAGCGCGACGTCCACACCGTTCACCCGGACCACGGGCATCGTGTCGCCGGGCACGAAGTAGCGGAACTCGTCGAAGACGCCGTAGTTGGGCAGGTGGTGCTTGGCGAAGCGCAGCGCGACCCTGCCGCCGTGCAGGACCGCGGCGCAGTTCTGCGGGGCGCCCGCGGGCTGGCCGTAGCGCGGGCGGGCGTTCTCGCTGCGGCCGAGGTAGCCGACGACGACCGGCAGCCCGCCGAGGCCCTCGGCGTCCAGCCGGGCCGCGAGGTCGGCGAGCGCGGCGCGGCTCGCCTCGACGAAGGACGACCGCAGGGCCAGGTCCTCCACGGGGTAGCCGGTGAGCATCATCTCGGGGAAGGCCACGAGGTGGGCTCCCTGCCCGGCGGCGTGCCGGGACCAGCGCAGCACGGACTCGGCGTTGCCGGCGATGTCGCCGACGGTGGAGTCGATCTGGTTCAGGGCGAGTCGTAGTTGAGGCACGTGGTCATTGTAATCGTCATTTCGACGAAATGCTGTCTGCCGGGTCACACCCGGCGGTCGTTGCGCATGTCGCGCCGGGCAACGGGCAAGGGGCGCGTGGGAGGTGTTCCCACGCGCCCCTGAGGACGAGGTGCCCGGCCGGGCGGAGGCTCAGGTCCGCAGCCAGGCGGCCGTGTCCGCGGGCAGGCGGCCCCCCACGAGCGGCCCGCTGGTCAGCAGAACCTCCGCGTGCGCGGGCAGCTCCGCCGGCTCCTCCGCCAGGTTCAGCACGCACACGAACTCCGGCGACCGCCGGAACGCCAGGACCGACGGGTCGGACTCCAGCCACGCGAACGTACCGTCGCCGAGGCCCGGCTCGGCCCGGCGCAGGCGCAGCGCCTCCCGGTAGAGGGAGAGCATGGAGTCCGGGTCGGCGGACTGCGCCTCGGCGGTGCGGGAGGCCCAGTCCGCGGGCTGCGGGAGCCACGGTTCGGCGGTGGCGCCGGCGGGGCTGAAGCCGAAGGGCGGCTCGGAGCCGCTCCACGGCAGCGGCACCCGGCAGCCGTCACGGCCGGGGTTGGTGTCGGCCGAGCGGAGGTACATCGGGTCCTGGAGCTTGTCCAGCGGGATGTCCTCGACCTCGGGCAGGCCCAGCTCCTCGCCCTGGTAGAGGTACACCGAGCCGGGCAGCGCAAGCGTGAGCAGGGCCGCGGCCCGCGCACGGCGGGTGCCGAGCTCCAGGTCGGTCGGGATGCCGAAGGCCTTCGTGGCGAAGTCGAAGCCGGTGTCGGCGCGGCCGTAGCGGGTGACCGTACGCGTCACGTCGTGGTTGCACAGCACCCACGTGGCGGGCGCGGCGACGGGCGCGTGCGCGGCGAGCGTGACGTCGACGGAGGTGCGCAGCCGGTCGACCTCCCACGGGCAGGACAGGAAGTCGAAGTTGAAGGCCGTGTGCATCTCGTCGGGCCGCAGGTAGCGCGCGAAGCGCTCCGCGTCGGGCAGCCACACCTCGCCGACCAGGATGCGCGCACCCGGGTAGGAGTCGGCGATGGCGCGCCAGCCGCGGTACACCCCGTGCAGCTCGTCGCGGTCGATGTACGGGTGCGGGACGCCGGGCTCGTCGGTGAGGTCGGGCAGCCCCGGGTCCTTCATGACCATCGCGGCGGAGTCGATGCGCACGCCGCCGGCGCCGCGGTCGAACCAGAAGCGCAGGATGTCCTCGTGCTCGGCGCGGACCTCGGGGTGGTTCCAGTTGAGGTCGGGCTGCTCGGAGTCGAAGAGGTTGAGGAACCAGTCGCCGGGGGTGCCGTCCGGGTTCGTGGTGCGGGTCCAGGCGGGGCCGCCGAACTGCGAGGGCCAGTTGTTGGGCGGCAGCTCGCCGTTCTCGCCGCGCCCGGGGCGGAACCAGAAGCGCTCGCGCGCGGCCGAGCCGGGGCCCGCGGCCAGCGCCTCGCGGAACCACGGGTGGGCGGCCGAGATGTGGTTGGGCACGATGTCGATGATGGTCCTGATGCCCAGCGCGAGGGCTTCCGAGATGAGCTTCTCGGCCTCCGCGAGGGTCCCGAAGACCGGCTCGACGTCCCGGTAGTCGGCGACGTCGTAACCGCCGTCGGCCATCGGCGAGGGGTACCACGGGCAGAACCACAGAGCGTTGACGCCCAGCTCGGCCAGGTACGGCAGCCGGGACCGCACACCGGCCAGATCACCGGTCCCGTCACCGTTGCTGTCGGCGAAGCTCCGCGGATAGACCTGGTAGATGACCGCGCCGCGCCACCAGTTCTCGTCGGCCTCGGGCTGAGGGGTGTCTGCCACGTCAACGTCCTTTCGGGCAGGTGGGACCCCGCCGCCGGCCCCGGATGGCGGGGATGTGGGCATGAGGGCCGGCGGCGGAGTGCTGTGGGGTGGAGCGTTACGGAAGGCTGGGCAGCGTGTCGGACTGCCGGGCCGGTCAGCCCTTGAGGCTGCCGGCGGTCAGGCCGGACATGATGTTGCGCTGGAAGAGCAGGAAGATCAGCAGGGTCGGCAGCGCCGAGATCGCGAGCGCGGCGATGAGGACGTTCTGCGGGACGCCCTGCGAGAGCGAGTTGATGCCGATGTTGATCGGCTGCTTCGTCGGGTCGGGCTCCACCAGCATCGGCCAGAGGAAGTCCTTCCACACGTTGACCACCGCGAAGATCGACACGACGCCCAGGATCGGCCGGGACATCGGCAGCACGATGGACAGCAGGGTGCGCATCGGCCCGGCCCCGTCGATGGCCGCGGCGGCCATGAGGTCGTTGGGGATCGAGTCGAAGAACCGCTTGAGCAGGAAGATGTTGAAGCCGTTGGCCACGGTGGGCAGCCAGATCGCCCACGGGTGGTTGATCAGGTTGACGTGCAGCAGCGGCAGGTCCAGCACCGTCATGTACTGCGGGATGATCAGCACGGCCGACGGGATCATCAGCGTGGCGAGCATGCCGCCGAGCACGATGTTGCCCAGGACCGGGCGGAGCTTGGACAGCGCGTAGGCGGCGGCGACGTCGAAGACGAGCTGGAAGAAGAGCGCGCCGAACGCGTAGTAGAAGGTGTTCCACAGCAGCTTGGCGAGCTTCAGCTGCGTCCACGCGTTCTTGTAGTTCGACGGCTCGGGGTGGTGCGGGAAGAGGGTGGGCGGGTTCTGCACCACCTCGTGCACGGACTTGAAGCCGCTGGTGACCATCCAGTACAGCGGGCCGATGAAGACCACCGTGAAGACGACCAGGACCAGCGTCAGCACGGTCCAGTAGATACGCCTGCCGCGCGGCCGGGCGAGCGTCGCGGACGATATCAGCGTCCGGTTCTGCGGAGTGAACTCTGCCATGACCTGTGATCCGTCCTAGTCGCTGTTCCGGTTGAGCCGCGCGTACACACCGGAGAATCCGATGAGTACCAGGAGCAGGAAGAGGCCGAGGGCCGCTGCGCCGCCGAAATTGTTGTAGCGGTAGCCGTACTGGTAGACCATGTAGACGACCGTCATCGTGGAATTCTCCGGGCCGTTTCCGCCGGCCATCAGGTACACGTTGGTGAATTCCTGCATGGTCGCCACGACCTGCAGCAGCAGCATGAGCGAGAGCACCAGCCGGGTCTGCGGGATGGTCACGTGCCAGATCTTGCTCCACAGGCCGGCGCCGTCCAGGTCGGCGGCCTCGTACAGCTCACCGGGGATGTTCTGGAGCGCCGCCAGGTAGATCAGGGTCGCGCTGCCCATGCTCATCCAGGTGGCCGCGATCACCACCGAGATGAGCGCGGTGTTCGACGAGTCCAGCCATTGCGACGTCGGCAGGTGGAAGAAGTGCAGAATGCGGTTGAAGAGGCCGTATTCCGGGTTGTAGAAGTACTTGAAGAGCAGGGCCCCGGCCACCGGCGGAAGCATCACCGGAAGGTAGACCAGCACCCGCAGGTACGCCCTCGCGTGCCGCAGTTCGTTGAGCAGGATCGCCACGAAGAAGGGCACCGCGAAACCGATGACCAGCGCGTAGAGCGTGAACAGTCCGGTGTTCTTCCAGGCCGTCCAGAAATACGGGTCGTGGTAGACAGTCTTGATGTTCTGGAAACCGACCCAGCTGGTCACACCGCGTTTGGTGTGCTGGAAGCTCATGATGAACTCCCGGACCATCGGGTACCAGGAGAACAGCCCGAAGCAGATGATCGCGCCGATCAGGAATCCGTAGGCGCGCAGGTTCTGGCTGACCTTGCGGCCCAGGCCGCCCCGGCCGCCCGCGCTACGGGGACCGGCGGCCCGCCCGGCGTGGCGCCGTGTTGTCTTGTCGGGGACGGTCGTCGTCGCCGCCATGGGAAGCTCCTCGGCTGGAAGCGTGCGTGGTCGAGGGTGGGAGTCGGGGCTCGGTGGCCGGGCTCGGGGCCGCGCCCGCGGGGCCGGTCACCGACCGGCCCCGCGGGGGCTGCGCTGTTACTGGCTCGCGGCCAGCAGCTGGTTCGCCTGCGTCTCGGCGGAGGAGAGCAGCTTGTCGACGTCGGCGTTCTTGTTGCTGAGGACGCCGGACATCACGGTGTCGAGCACGGTGTAGAGCTTCTGCGCGTTCGGCGGCTCACCCTTCACCGGGACCTGCGCGTCCACGTAGGACTTGTAGTTCTGGACCGGCACCGTGGCGTACTGGGTCTTGTCCGCGGTGTCCGTGGCCTTGGACTGGCCGGTGAAGAAGAAGGGCTGCGGCAGGCCGACCGGGATGCCGTACGCCTTGTTGCGGGCGTAGTTGAACTGGCCCTTCTTCAGGGTCAGGAACTTGAAGTTGATCCAGGCGATGCCCGCCTTGATCTGGTCCGGGGTGTCCGACTTCTTGAAGAAGTAGTCGTTGCCGCCCATCAGCGAGGTCTTGCCGCCGGGGATCGGCGCCATGCCGAGGTCGTCGAAGTTGGCGCCGTACTGCTGGACCATGAGCTGGATGTCGTCGGGAGCCGCGAGGTACATGCCGATCTGGCCGGCGCCCATCGCCTTCTGGCTCTCGCCCCACTCCTTGCCCGCGCTCTGCGGCATGCTGTTGTCGACCCAGCGCATGTCGTGGATCGTCTGCAGGATCTGCTTGGCCTCGGGACCGTTGAAGGTCGCCTTGGAGCCGCTGTCGTCGACGACGGTGTTGCCGGCGCCGTAGAGGGCCGAGGTCAGGTGCCAGCCACCCTGGTTGCCGGCGCCGTACTCGAAGAAGCCGTGGATGCCCTTGCTGCCCAGCTTGTCCTGGATCTGCTTGGCGTCGGTGCGGATCTCGTCCCAGGTGGTCGGCGGCTTGTTCGGGTCCAGACCGGCCTCGGTGAAGATCTTGCGGTTGTAGATCAGGCCCATCGAGTAGTTCGTGGTGGGCAGGCCGTAGAGGCGGCCGCCGTCCTTGAGGATGTCGAGGACGCCCGGGTCGATGTCCTTGAGGTTCGGCACCGTCTTGTCATTGACGTAGTCGGTGATGTCCGCGGCCTGCCCGGCGTCCAGCACCTGCTGGAGGTCGGTGACGTACGAGTAGAACGCGTCGGTCTCGGACCCGCCCTGCAGCTGCGCGGTGAACTTGTCCGTCTCCTCGCAGGGGAACGCGTCCTTGCTGTTGATCGTCACGTTCGGGTACGTCTTGTGGAACTCGGCGACATCGTCGAGCCACTGCTTGCGCTCGGGCTTCTTCGTGGTCGGCGGCATGCAGTCGACGCTGATCGTCACCTTGGTCTTCGGGTCCAAGGGGGTACCGGCGCTGGCGCTGCTGGTCTTGCTGCCGCCGTCGTCCTTCTTGTCCTTGCTGTCGGAGCACGCGGCGCTCGTCAATCCGATGCCTGCGACCAGCGCGAATGCCACCAGTCTGCGGTAGCGGATTCCACTCATGATCAAACCCTTCCCCTGAACCACTGCGCGTCGTTGGACTGCGATTGGGACCCCTGCGGCGCATGATGCACATGATGTCCGGCGCAGGTGCAGCGCGACCGTCTCGGGTTGGCTCAACGTACTTAACCCGATAGATGTCCGCAAGATGTCGCGCGAATTTCGCAAAGACACGACTTGGTCACGACGCCTGGTGAGCGGGTTACGCTGCGCAGACGACGGAGCGCGCATCATCCGCGCACCGGTCACCGGTGCGCGGAAGTGCGCGCTCAGCCCTGCCAGGACCCCCGAGGGGCCCGCGACTACGCGTTGGTGCGCGCCTCCGGGTGCGGGATACGGGCGGGGTGCGGGGCCGGTCCGGTGGAACCGCGCACCACCAGTTCCGGTTCGAAGAACAGCTCGTCGTGGTCGACCGAGGCGCCGCTGATCTCACCGGCCAGCAGGTCCACCGCGGCCCGGCCCATCGCCTCGATCGGCTGGCGTACGGTGGTCAGCGGCGGCTCGGTGCAGTTCATGAGCGAGGAGTCGTCGTAGCCGATCACCGACACGTCCTCGGGCACCGACAGCCGGCGCCGCCGGGCGGCCCTTATCGTGCCGAGCGCCAGCAGGTCGGAGGCGCAGATGAAGGCCGTGATGCCGCGCGCCAGCAGCCGGCTCGCCGCGGCCTGGCCGCCCTCCAGCGTGAAGAGCGCGTGCTCCACGGTGACCGACGGGTCCACCCGGCGCGCGGCCGCGAGCTTGCGGCGCGAGGGCACGTGGTCCGGCGGGCCGAGCACCAGCGCGATGCGCTGGTGGCCCAGCGACATCAGGTGGTTCATCGCCTGCTCCACCGCCACCGCGTCGTCGCACGAGACGCGGGGGAAGTCGAGATGGTCGATCGCCGCGTTCATCAGCACGGTGGGCAGGTTGCGTTCGGCCAGGCGCGCGTAGTGGTCGTGCGGGGACTCGGCCTGGGCGTAGAGCCCGCCGAAGAAGACCACCCCGGACACATGCTGCTGGAGCAGCAGTTCCACGTAGTCGGCCTCCGAGACGCCGCCCGCGGTCTGGGTGCAGAGCACCGGGGTGAAGCCCTGCTGTGCCAGCGCGCCGCCGACCACCTCCGCGAAAGCGGGGAAGATCGGGTTCTGCAGCTCGGGCATGACCATGCCGACCAGCCGGGCGCGTTCCCCGCGCAGCTGGGTGGGCCGTTCGTAACCGAGCACGTCAAGAGCGGTGAGGACCGCGGCCCGGGTAGCGTCGGAGACGCCGGGCTTCCCGTTCAGCACCCTGCTGACGGTGGCCTCGCTCACTCCGACCTTCTTTGCCACCTCGGCAAGTCGTCGTGTCATGGCGTCGATTCTAGTACAGGTGGCGCAAGTTTCTTGCGGTGATTTTGCGAGATCTCTGCAAGTCATCCAAATTTTGCGAAACCTGGTCGACATATTGCTGTGTCAGATCGGGGTCCCTAGGGTGTCGGACGTCACATGAGCGACTCCCCTCACGAAGGGATCCCCCCACCGCATGGACACCAGACGTCACAGCACCCGCTGGCTCGGCGCCGCCACCGCGGCGGCCCTCGCCGCCGGCGGCCTCGCCTTCGTCACCCTCGCCCCGCAGGCGGGCGCCGCGACCCGCGCCCAGGCGGTGTCGCCGTTCGCGGTCAGCGGCGGTGCCACCGTACCGTTCACCGAGTACGAGGCCGAAGCCGCGGCCACCAACGGCTCGCAGCTCGGCCCCGACTACACGCAGTCGACGGTCGCCTCCGAGGCGTCCGGGCGGCGCGCGGTCACCCTCGGCGGCCAGGGCAAGTACGTCGAGTTCACCCTCACCAAGCCCGCCAACGCCGTGGACGTCGCGGTGAACCTGCCGCGCGGCGCCTCCGGCAGCGTCTCCGTCTACGTCAACGGCAGCAAGATCGCCGGCAAGCTCGCCGTCACCTCGCAGTACTCCTACGTCGACACCGGCTGGATCGCCGGGGCGAAGACGCACCACTACTTCGACGACTCCCGGCTGCTGCTCGGCCAGGACGTCCCGGCCGGCGGCAAGGTCAAGCTCCAGCTGGACGCCGGGGACACCGGCAGCGCGACGATCGACGTGGCCGACTTCGAGCAGGTCGCGGGCGCCGCCACCCAGCCCGCGAACTCCGTGTCGGTCGTCGCCGACGGCGCCGACGCCTCCGGCGGCGGCGACTCCACGCAGGCCTTCCGGCAGGCGATATCCGACGCCAAGGCCCAGGGCAAGGAGGTCTGGATCCCGCCGGGCACCTTCAAGGTCACCTCGCAGATTCCGGCCGACGGCGTCACCCTGCGCGGCGCGGGCAACTGGTACTCGGTCGTGCGCAGTTCGCACTTCATCGACCAGACCTCGGCGAGCGGCAACACCAAGCTCTACGACTTCGCCGTCTTCGGCGACGTCAGCGTCCGCAACGACAACTCGCCCGACAACTTCGTCACCGGCAGCCTCGGCCCCAACTCCGTGGTCTCCGGGATGTGGATCCAGCGCGAGAAGGTCGGCCTGTGGCTGACCGGCAACAACGACAACCTCGTCGTCCAGAACAGCCGCATCGTCGGCACCACCGCCGACGGCCTCAACCTCGACGGCAGCGCCCACAACGTCACCGTCAAGAACAACTTCCTGCGCAACCAGGGCGACGACTCGCTCGCAATGTGGTCCCTCGGCTCGCCCGACACCGGCAACACCTTCACCGGCAACACCATCGTGCAGCCCAACCTCGCCAACGGCATCGCGATCTACGGCGGCAGCGACAACACCGCCTCGAACAACGTGATCGCCGACACCAACGCCCTCGGCAGCGGCATCGCCATCTCCAACCAGGCCTTCCTGCAGCCCTTCAACCCGCTGTCGGGCACCGTCACCGTGTCCGGCAACACCCTCATCCGCACCGGCGCCCTCAACCCCAACTGGGGTCACCCGATGGGCGCCTTGCGCGTGGACTCCTACGACTACGCGATCAGCAACAACATCCGGATCAGCGACACCACCTTCGTCGACAGCCCCTACAGCGACTTCGAGTTCGTCTCCGGCGGCGGCCACGGCTACACCGTCAGCGGCGTGACCGTCAGCGGCGCCACCGCGTCCGGCACCGGCACGGTCGTCGTCCAGGCGGAGACCCCCGGTTCGGCGTCCTTCAGCAACGTCACCGCGACCGGCACCGGCTCCACCGGCGTCTACAACTGCTCCTACCCGGCCAACCTGCCCGCCTTCACGATCACCAAGGGCTCCGGCAACAGCGGCTGGGACGGCACCTGGGGCGACTGCGCCAGCTGGCCCCAGCCCGGCAGCGGCCCCGGCACCACCACCGGCGGCAGCACCACCGGCGGCGGTGACGGCGGGACGACGACCCCGCCGTCGAACGGCAACCTCGCGCTGGGCCGCCCGGCGAGCGACACCGGCCACGCCGACGTCTACGGCGCGGGCAACGCGGTCGACGGCAACGCGAACACCTACTGGGAGAGCACCAACAACGCCTTCCCGCAGTCGCTGACCGTCGACCTCGGCGCGGCGCGGCAGGTCGGCCGGCTCGTCCTCAAGCTGCCGCCCGCGGCGGCCTGGGCGAGCCGCACCGAGACGCTGGCCGTGCTCGGCTCCACCGACAACTCCTCCTGGAGCACCCTGAAGTCCGCCACCGGCTACACCTTCGACCCGGCGAGCGGCAACAGCGTGACGGTGACGCTGAGCGGGGCGAGCACCCGCTACCTGCGGCTCACCGTCACCGGCAACACCGGCTGGCCCGCGGGGCAGCTCTCCGAGCTGGAGGCCTACACCTCGTAGGCGCTCAGCGCTGCTTCGCCACCCGGGGCCTGGCAGGCGGGCGCCGGGTGGCGCGAGCGGTGCCGGCGGCGGGGGAGCCGCCGTCGCGCAGATGCAGGGCGCGCAGCGCGATCTCGGTGGCGAAGCGCTCGTCGGGACGGGTGAGCTGGTCGCCGAAGGCCCGCTCCAGGATGCGCATGCGGTAGCGCACCGTCTGCGGGTGGACGTCGAGCTGCTCGGCGATCTGCGCGGCCGTCCCCCGGGTGGTCAGCCAGATCCGCAGGGTGTCGACCAGCCGCGCCTGCTGGGTGGGCGTCAGCGCGGCGAGCGGGGCGAGGAAGCGGGCGGCCATCTGCTCGGCCAGCGCCGGATCGCCCAGTAACCACAGCGACAGCAGATGGTCCTCGCAGCTCAGCAGCGGGCCGCCGGACACCGCCCCCGTCCCGGCCAGCGACAGCGTCTGCCGCGCCCAGCGCAGCGAGTCGGCCGCCTCGCCGAGCCCGGTGGTCAGCCCGACCGCGGCCCGGCAGCCGCCCAGCGCGTCGTCCAGGCACGCCCGGCGGGCCTCGGTCAGCGGCCCCGGCACGAGCAGATGCGGCTCGGGGTCGGCGAAGTCCTGGAGCATGTCCGGGTCCAGCGCCTGGCGGCGCGGGTGGGTGCCGGGGGCGACCGCCACCATCGTGACCTCGTCCGGCAGCCTCCACCCGCAGTGCTCGGCGAGTTCGGCGAGCGCGCTGCGGGCCACCGCGGTGCCGCCGAGGATGCGCCGCAATAACCGGCGGCGCCGGTTGTCCGGCTCCTCGCCCAGCTCCGCGAGCGCCTGGACGTAGCCCTCGCGGGAGAGTTCGGCCAGGTCGCCCATGTAGGCGAAGAGCGCGTCGGCGAAGGTCAGCATGAAGGCCGCCGACAGGTTGTAGCGGCGGCTGACGGCACGCACCCGGCGCAGCGCGACCTGGCATCCGATGCGGTAGGCGGCCTGGAGGTTGTCCAGGCTGCGCCCCTCGTACGCCTCGTAGCGCCCGAAGCGCCGGCACAGGTCGTCGCGCTGCGCGGTGGTGGCGGTGGGGGCGGCCACCCGGTCCACGAAGCTGGCGATGCTCTGCTCGATGCCGAACCGGATCACCTTGCTGTTGGGACCTTCCAGAAGGTGCCCGTATTCGGGGATCGCGGCGACGATTTCAGCAGCCATCTCTTTCAATAGACCCGGGAGTTCCGGGCGCATGATGGCGGCGAACTCCCGGGGTATGGGACCCGTGATCTCCCCCTGATCCGGGACCTGCCGCATGACGGACATGAGCCTCCCCCTCCGTACCGCCTCATCGCGTCGGTGGCCTCGCTGCAACATAGACCAAATGTTCACGCTGCGCAGCCCCGCGGATGCGGAAACGTTGTCGGCCGTACCGGAGCAGGGCTGTGGCCGGGGCGGGCGGGGTGCGGCGGGGGCGGGCCGGGCGGGCGGGGAAACACTCACTTCCCGACAAAAACGGCGGGGGTGATGTTGCCCCGGTGACAGAAAATTACCCGACGGTAAGGTTCCGGAAGGAATCTTGGACCGGATTGTTGCGCCCTTCGGTTACCCGTACGTAACGTCCAGCCCTGCAAGGGCACCCGAGGGAATCGGTGCTCCACGTTCCAGGTAGCAGTCGCAGCCGAATTCCGCCCCCGACGTGCGGTGATGACGCACATGAGGCAAGCGGTTCCGGTTAATCAGGTACGTCGAACTCCCCGGTTTCACGAAAGGATTCAGCCATGCGTAAGTTCACCAAGGCGTTCACGGGTACGGCGGCGACGGGTGCCGCCATCATCGCCGCGATCGGCCTGGCGGCCGGCCCGGCCTCCGCCGTCACGCCCACCCAGGTGACGATCAGCGGGAGCGGCACCAACGGCGCCTTCACGGCCACCGCGTCGAAGCCGACCCTGAAAGACAACAAGACCGGCGTGACGCTCAACTGCAGCTCCGCCGCGGCCGCCGGCACCGCCACCAACGGCACCCACGCCGGCACCCAGGCGGCCACGCTGACGTCCCTGACGTGGACGTCGTGCAACATCAGCGGCATCGGCTTCGGGGTGACGGCCAACGCCACCCCGTGGTCCCTGAACGCGACCGACGTCACCAACGCGTCGGGCGTGACCGCCGGCAACATCACCGGTGTCAACGCGACCCTGTCCGGCGCGTGCAACGCCACCGTGACCGGCACGGTCACCGGCACCTACACCAACAGCACGCACACGCTGGCGATCAACGCGGGCACCCTGACCGTCTCCGGCGTCAGCGGCCTGTGCCTCGGGCTGATCAACAACGGCGACTCGGTCACCTACACGGCCAACTACGTCACCACCCCGGCCCTCCAGGTCACCGCGAGCTGACGGCAGCGCGACCCGCGCCGTCCGCACCAGCACCGTCTGCACCGAGCCCCGGCGGGCACCCTGCCGCCGGGGCTCGCTGTCCCTCAGGGGCGCCCGGTACTCGTCCGGTGACAAGTTCGGGATTCCGCTTTGTCACCGGTTGACAAGAAAGCGGCCCGCGCGGGATCCCGTCGAATTCGGCCTCGTCGATCACTTGTACGGCCTTATTACCCGCCCGTAATGTCCGTGCGTCGCCGACGCGCCAGCCAGAGGAGTCCGTTGATGCGAGGTGCCGTGAACCCGCGCAGGGTGGTGCTGACGGCCGCCACCGCGTCGGTCGCCGTACTCGCCGGTATGCTGCCCGGCACCCCCTCCGCTGCCTCCGGCTCCGGCACCGCCGTCGAGATCGCCTACACCTGCGCGTTCGGCACCGGGAGCGGGACGGACGGCGGCGCGACCGTGACGCAGGACGCCACCGTCACCGTCCAGCAGACCTACCCGGCGAGCGCCGTGGCCGGAAGGAGCTTCCGCCCCGGCGCGCTGACCGTCGAGGTGGTGCTCGACAAGAAGGCCGCCGACGCGGTGCTGCCCGCCGGCACCACGTCGGCCACCGCCACCGCCTCGCTCACCGCCCGCGTCACGCAGGGGCCGTCGAGCGCGGACGCCCCCTGGCCGGGGCTGCGCGCCGCGGCCGCGCCCGCGACCGACGGGCTGGACCTGACCTTCACCGGTGACGCGACCGCGGTCACGGCCACCGCGCCGGGGACCGTACGCTTCGACGCCGGACGGCTGGACCTGGCGATCGCCGCCCTGGCCGACCCCACCGCACCGCCCTCCGGCTCCGCGACCGACTCCCCGCCGCAGGACTCCGGCTCCGGGACCACCGCGGACGCGGCCGGATCCGCCGCGGCCGGCGCCGACACCACCGTCACCCCGGCCGCGGGCACGACCACCGGCGGCGTCACCGCGGCCTGCACTCCGAAGGACGGCCAGGCCACCCTGCTCGGCGAGGTCGTGGTGTCCGGGGCGGCGGGCCCCGGGCGGTCCGCCACCCGCACCCCGCCCGGCGCCGGCTCGGCGGCCCAGAACCCGTCCACGGGAACGGCCGCCTCCGCGGGCGCGGGCGAGAGCCCCGCGGCCACGAGCCGCAAGGGCACCCTGGAAGTGGCCGCGCCCCCGCACTCCGGCGTCTCGGACTGCCCGCCGCCGCCGGCCGGCGAACCGGACCAGGCGATCCTGGACGCCGTGCCCCGCCCGGAGGGCGCCAACCCCATCGTGCTCCCACCGGACCAGCGGCAGGCCGAGTGCACCTTCCTGACCGGGCTGTCCAACGTCGGCAAGCTCAAGGGCGCGGCGACCGTCAACGACCTCGACGACCACCCGGCGATGACCAACGTCACCCAGGTGGGCACCTGGTTCGGCTTCCAGCCGGACGGCTCGATCTACCTGGAGCTGGACAGCATCGTCACGCTGGACCTGCCGCCGGCCAAGTCGACCTTCCTGACCTTCGGGTTCATGCCCACCACCGCCATGATGACGATGACCCAGCTCGCCCCGCTGACGCTGGTCATCGCCGGCAGCAGCGGCGACGACTACATCACCTACACCGACGTCTACGGCAAGCTGGACCTGCGGCTGAGCGACATCAAGGTCAACGGCACGCCCCTGGACGTCGGTGCGAACTGCCACACCGTCAGGCCCCTGGATCTCCATCTGGTCGGCACCGACTACACCTACAAGGGCCACGACGGCGTCACCCGGCCGTCGGACTACAACGAGATCGTCGGCGGCCCGCTGCACCAGGACCAGCTCACCATCCCGCCGTTCACCGGCTGCACCGCGCACGGGGACGACGTGGACGCGCTGCTCACCGCGTCGATCTCCGGCCCGGACAACTCGCTCAACTTCATGCAGGGGCCGCTGTGCATCCCCAGTGCCTTCCTGAACTGCGAGCCCGAGATCCAGTACCCGACACCGCCGCACCGCTGAGCGGCCCCGACATGCCAACCGAACGCAACGTCCTGCCGCTGAGCCACTGGAGGAGAGCGGTGCCATGGGAATCGAAGTGACCGTCGAGGGCCTCACCAAGTCCTTCGGCAAGCAGAACGTCTGGCAGGACGTGACGCTCACACTGCCGCCCGGCGAGGTCAGCGTCATGCTGGGCCCGTCCGGCACCGGCAAGACCGTCTTCCTGAAGTCCGTCATCGGACTGCTCAAACCGGAGCGCGGCCGCGTCCTCGTCAACGGCGTGGACATGGTCAACGGACCCGAGCGGGAGATCTACGCCACCCGCAGGCTCTTCGGCCTGATGTTCCAGGACGGCGCCCTCTTCGGCTCCATGAACCTCTTCGACAACATCGCCTTCCCGTTGCGCGAGCACACCCGCAAGAAGGAGTCGGAGATCCGCCGCATCGTCATGGAGCGGATGGACATGGTCGGCCTGGTCGGCTCCGAGGGCAAACTCCCCGGCGAGATCTCCGGCGGCATGCGCAAACGCGCCGGGCTCGCCCGCGCACTCGTCCTGGACCCGCAGATCATCCTGTGCGACGAACCGGACTCCGGCCTGGACCCGGTGCGCACCTCCTACATCTCGCAGCTGCTCATCGACCTCAACGCGCAGATCGACGCGACGATGCTCATCGTCACCCACAACCTCGACATCGCCGCGACCGTGCCGGACAACATGGGCATGCTCTTCCGCCGCGAACTCGTCGCGTTCGGGCCCCGCGAACTGCTGCTGACCAGCGACATGCCGGTCGTACGGCAGTTCCTCAGCGGCCGCCGCGAGGGCCCGATCGGCATGGCGGAGGAGAAGGACGAGGCGACACTCGCGCTGGAGCAGGGGTCGGGCACGGCCGCCCTGCCGCCCGCGCCCGGTGTGCTCGCCCCGCAGCTGGAGCCGAGCCCCGGACTGCCGCCGCGGCAGGCGGTGCAGCGGCGCCGGGCGCGGCTGCTCGCGATGTGGGACCAGCTGCCGGCCGCGGCCCGCGCCGCCGTGCAGTCGGGGCTGGCACCGGTGCAGGGGGAGCCGGCATGAGCGCACCCGTGCGGCTGCGCGAGCCGGCCGAACGCCGGTCCTTCCCCGGTACGGGCGCGCTGCGGCAGACCGGCCAGCTGATGACGCTGGCCGCCACCACGGTCCGGGACACCTTCCGGCGGCCCTTCCAGGTCCGTGAGCTGATCGAGCAGTTCTGGTTCGTGGCGAGCGTGACGATCCTGCCCGCCGCGCTGGTGTCGATCCCGTTCGGCGCGGTCATCGCGCTCCAGGTGGGCTCGCTCACCCAGCAGCTCGGCGCCCAGTCCTTCACCGGCGGCGCGAGCGTGCTCGCGGTGATCCAGCAGGCCAGCCCGATCATCGTGGCGCTGCTGATCGCGGGCGCGGGCGGCAGCGCGATCTGCGCCGACCTCGGCTCGCGCAAGATCCGCGAGGAACTCGACGCCATGGAGGTCATGGGCGTCTCACCGGTGCAGCGGCTGATCGTGCCGCGGGTGCTCGCCACGATGCTGGTCGCGGTGCTGCTCAACGGCCTGGTGTCGGTGGTCGGCACGGCCGGCGGCTACTTCTTCAACGTCATCGTCCAGCACGGCACCCCGGGCGCCTACCTGTCGAGCTTCTCCTCGCTCGCCCAGCTGCCCGACCTCTACATCAGCGAGATCAAGGCGCTGGTCTTCGGCTTCATCGCCGGCATCGTCGCCGCCTACCGGGGCCTGCACCCGCGCGGCGGGCCCAAGGGCGTCGGCGACGCGGTCAACCAGTCCGTGGTCATCACCTTCCTGCTGCTGTTCGTCGTCAACGTCGTGCTGACCGCGATCTACCTGCAGCTCGTCCCGCAGAAGGGGGCCTGACCCATGGCACTCCTGGACCGCTCGCTGCGCTGGCTGGACGAGACCGGCGACCACTTCATCTTCCACGTCCGCGCGGTGCTGTGGATCCCGCGCACCCTGCGCCGCTACCTCAAGGAGGTGCAGCGGCTGCTGGCCGAGGTCGCGTTCGGCAGCGGCGGCCTCGGCGTCATCGGCGGCACCGTCGGCGTGATGATCGGCATGACCCTCGCCACCGGCACCGTCGTCGGCCTCCAGGGCTACGCGGCGATGAACCAGCTCGGCACCGCCGCCTTCACCGGCTTCATCTCCGCCTACTTCAACACCCGCGAGATCGCCCCGCTCGTCGCCGGCCTCGCGCTGTCCGCGACCGTCGGGGCCGGATTCACCGCCCAGCTCGGCGCGATGCGGATCAACGAGGAGGTCGACGCCCTGGAGGGCATGGGCATCCGCTCCATGCCGTACCTGGTCAGCACCCGCATCATCGCCGGGGTCGTCGCGATCGTGCCGCTGTACGGCATCGGGCTGCTCAGCTCCTACGCGGCCTCGCGCGCGGTGACCGTCTTCTTCAACGGCCAGTCACCGGGCACCTACGACCACTACTTCGGCATCTTCCTGTCGCCCACCGACGTGCTGCTGTCGACCCTGAAGGTGCTGATCTTCAGCGTCATCGTGATCCTCGCGCACTGCTACTACGGCTACACCGCCAAGGGCGGGCCCGCCGGGGTCGGCATCGCGGTCGGCCGGTCGGTGCGCAACGCCATCGTGATCATCGCGGTGACCGACTTCTTCCTGTCGCTGGCGCTGTGGGGCGCCACCACCACCGTGCGGGTGGCCGGATGACCACCACCGAGACCCGCACCCCCGCCCCCGTGCCCCCGCCGCCCCCCGCGCGCCGCCGGGGCGACCCCGGCAAGGCCGGGCGGCGCACCGCCGGGATCGTCTTCCTGCTCGTGCCCGCGCTGCTGGCGTGGCTCGCGGTCGCCGTCTACGACAAGGACTTCAGCGACGACGCGACCGTCACCGTCATGACCGGCAGCGTCGGCAACGAGATGCACCCCGGCGCCGACGTCAAGGTCCGCGGGGTCGTCGTCGGCCGGGTCAGCTCCATCCACGCCGACGGCAAGGGCGCCCGGCTGACGCTCGCCATCGACCGCGACCAGCTGCGCCGCATCCCCGCGGGCGTCACCGCGCAGATGCTGCCCACCACGCTCTTCGGCGCCCGCTACGTCGCGCTCGTGCCGCCCGAGGGCGCCCGGTCCGGCGGGCCGTCGCTCCGGGCGAGCAGCACCATCGAGCAGGACCGCTCGAAGGACGCGATCGAGCTCCAGCAGGTGCTCGACAACGTCCTGCCGCTGCTCACCGCCGTCCAGCCGCAGAAGCTCGCCGCGACCCTCAACGCCGTGGCGACCGCCCTCGACGGCCGCGGCGCCCAGCTCGGCACCACCCTCGTCCAGCTCGACGGCTACCTGCGCAAGCTCAACCCCGAACTGCCCGCGCTCACCGACGACATCAAGCAGCTCGTGACCGTCAGCCACGTCTACGACGACGCGGCGCCGGACCTCGTACAGGCCCTCACCGACTTCACGCGCACCTCCAGCACGATCGCCGCCGAGCGCGCCAACCTCGACACCCTGTACGGCACCGCCACCGGCACCGCCCAGGACGTCACCACCTACCTCCAGCAGAACAGCCCCAACATCATCCGGCTCAGCGCCGACAGCCGCGGCACCCTGGGCCTGCTGGCGAAGTACTCGCCGTCCTTCCCGTGCACCTTCCGCACCCTCGCCGACTTCGTGCCCGTCATGGACAAGGCGCTCGGCAAGGGCACCGGGCAGCCCGGCCTGCACGTGAACCTCACGACCGTGGCCTCCCGCGGCAAGTACCTGCCCGGCAAGGACACCCCGGTCTACGGCAAGAGCGGCGGCCCGAAGTGCTACGCCGTCCCCTACACCGGCGGCAAGGGCACCACCCCGCTGGCCAACTCCCCGCAGGAGAACGAGCTGATCAACGAACTCCTCGCGCCGGGCACGCAGACCGCCCCGAGCGCGCTGCCGGACTGGAGCAGCCTGCTGACCGGGCCGGTCTTCCGCGGAGCGGAGGTGACCGTCCGGTGAAGCGCCGCAGCCTGACCGGGCCGATCGTCAAGTCGATCATCTTCATCCTGGTCACCTCGCTGGCCACCGCCGTCCTCGCGATCAGCATCGCGGGCGGGGGCGTCGGCGACACCTACGGCTACAACGCCCTGTTCACCGACACCACCGGGCTGATGTCCGGCGACAGCGTACGGATCGCGGGCGTCAAGGTCGGCACCGTCGACTCGGTGTCGGTCTACCGGCACAACCTGGCCAAGGTGCACTTCTCGGTGCAGCGCGAGCGGACGCTGCCGAAGTCCGCGACGCTGACGATCAAGTACCTCAACCTCGTCGGCCAGCGCTACATCGACCTCGCCCAGGGCACCGGCCCGGTCGGCGAGACGCTGGAGCCGGGGCAGACCGTGCAACTGGACCACACCACCCCGGCGCTCGACCTCACCCAGCTCTTCGCCGGCTTCCAGCCGCTGTTCGAGGGCCTGTCGCCGCCCGAGGTCAACCAGCTGTCCGGCGAGATCATCCAGGTCCTCCAGGGCGAGGGCGGCACCGTCGACTCGCTCATCGGCTCCATCGGCTCGCTGACGACCACGCTGGCGGCCAAGGACCAGGTGATCGGCCAGGTCATCGACAACCTCAACACCGTGCTGACCACCGTCAACACCCGTGAGGCCAACTTCAACGACCTCGTCGACACCCTCCAGCAGCTCGTCACCGGCTTCTCCGGCGACCGCGAGCCCATCGGGCAGTCCATCACCGCGATCTCGCAGCTCACCAACAGCACCGCCGGACTGCTCACGCAAGGGCGCGCACCGCTCAAGGAGTCCATCGACCAGCTCGGCCGGCTGTCGTCCAACCTCGGCGACGCCACCCCGCAGATCCAGTCCTTCCTCACCAACGCCCCGAAGAAGTTCCAGGCCCTCGGCCGCGCCGCCTCCTACGGCTCCTGGCTCAACCTCTACCTGTGCCAGGCGACCGTGAACGGCGTGACCACCACCGACGGCAGCACCCCGCCGACCGGGATAGCGATCAGCGAAGCGAGGTGCCGGTGATGAGGCGTCCGGGACTCAGGTTCGTACGGGCCCGCGCCGACCGCGGCAGGCCGCTCTTCAAGCCGCTGCGCGACCGCAACCCGGTCGCCGTCGGGGCCGTCGGGCTGCTCGTGCTCGCCCTCGTCGGGCTGCTGGCCTACAACGCCGACGCGCTGCCCTACATCGGCGGCGGCACCAGCTACTCCGCCGACTTCACCGAGGCCGCCGGGCTGCGGCCGGGCAACGAGGTACGTGTCGCGGGCGTCAAGGTCGGCAAGGTGACGGGGGTGTCGCTGGACGGCGCCAAGGTCAAGGTCACCTTCAAGGTCCGGCACACCTGGATCGGTGACGCCAGCACCGCGGCGATCGGCATCAAGACGCTGCTCGGCGAGAAGTACCTCGCCGTCGACCCGCTCGGCAGCCGCGAGCAGGACCCGCACCAGCGCATCCCCAAGAGCCGCACCACCTCCCCGTACGACGTCACGCAGGCCTTCGACGGGCTCGGCAAGACGCTCGGGGCCATCGACACCCAGCAGCTCGCGACCAGCTTCCAGACGATCTCCGACACCTTCAAGGACACCCCCGGCTCGGTGCACAGCGCCGCCACCGGGCTGTCCGCGCTGTCGCAGACCATCTCCAGCCGCGACGCCCAGCTCGCCCAGCTGCTCACCGGCAGCAAGCAGCTCACCCAGACGCTGTCCGACCAGAACGGGCACTTCCAGACCCTCATCTCGGACGGCGACCTGCTGCTCGGCGAGATCGAGAAGCGGCGCAGCGCCATCCACAGCCTGCTCACCGGCACCCAGGACCTGAGCACCCAGCTCAGCGGCCTGGTCGCCGACAACGACAAGCAGCTCGGCCCCACCCTCGACGCGCTCGACCGGGTCACGACCGTGCTGCTCACCAACCAGACCAGCCTCGACCAGGCGCTCGCGCTGGCCGGGCCCTACTACCGGGTCATCGGCAACACGATCGGCAACGGGCACTGGTTCGACAACTACCTGTGCGGGCTGCTGCCCGACAGCTACCTGCCGGCAGGCACGCCGCCGCCCACCGACGGCTGCATCCCGCCCAAGGCGACGGGAGGAGCGAAATGAGGATCCCGCGCCCGCGGCTGACCCTCCCCGAGGTGCGGCGGCCACGGCTGCCCCGGCGGGTGATCGTGACCGTGGTCGTCCTCGCGATCGTCGCCGCCGGGGCCGTGACGGCGGGCTTCGTCGCCTTCGGCGGGCCCGACGGCAAGCATGTGACGGCCTACTTCGACCGCACGGTGGGCGTCTACAAGGGCTCCGACCTGCGCATCCTCGGGGTGAAGGTCGGCACCGTCGAAGCCGTGCGGCCCAAGGGCAAGCAGGTCGAGGTGAGCCTGCGGCTCGACCACGGTGTCAAGGTGCCCGCGGACGCCGGGGCCGTCATCGTCGCCCCCAGCGTCGTCGCCGACCGCTACGTCCAGCTCACCCCCGCGTACACCGGCGGCCCGCAGCTCGCCGACCACGCCGTCATCACCGCCGCGCACACCGCGACGCCCGTCGAGATCGACCAGCTCTACACCAGCGTCACCCAGCTCAGCGACGCCCTCGGCCCGAACGGCGCCAACACCACCGGGGCGCTGTCCGAGCTGCTCACCGTCGGCGCCGACAACCTCGACGGCAACGGCAAGGCGATCGGCGACAGCATCACCCAGCTCGGGCAGGCCTCCAAGACGCTCGACGCGCACAGCGGCGACCTGTTCTCGACCCTGGCCTACCTGCAGTCCTTCACCACGATGCTGAAGAACAACGACGGCAAGGTGAAGGCCGCCGCCGACCAGCTCTCCACCGTCACCGGCTTCCTGGCCGCCGACAAGGAGGACCTCGGCGCCGCGCTCTCCACGCTGGCCACCGCCCTCGGACAGGTCAAGAGCTTCATCGACACCAACCGCGGACGCCTCAAGACCAGCATCGACCAGCTCCAGCCGATCACCCAGACCCTGGTCGACCAGCGGGCCTCGCTCGCCGAACTCCTCGACACCGCACCGCTGGCCGCCGACAACCTGCTGGGCGCCTACAACCCGGGCACCCGCACCATCGACGGCCGCACGGACATCAACGAACTGAGCCTGGGCGGTGGCACGCACCCCGCGTCGTCCACCTCCGCGGCCCGCACGAAGTCGCCCGCCACGGACCTCCCGCTGCCCTTCCCCGCCACCGGCACGACCACGACCGAGGGGGCCGCGCGATGAGCCGACGCCGTACGACGCGCGGCGCCGCGGCCGCCGTGCTGCTCGGGCTGGCCCTCACCGGCTGCTCGGTCGGCGGGGTGCAGAGCCTGCCGCTGCCCGGCGGCGCGAACCTCGGCAGCAACCCCTACACCGTCAGGGCGCAGTTCGCGGACGTCCTCGACCTGGTGCCGCAGGCGTCGGTCCGCGTCAACGACGTCGCCGTGGGCCGCGTCACCTCCGTCAAAGTGGCCTCCGACGGCTGGTCCGCGCTGGTCACCATGAAGGTCAACGGCAAGGTGCAGCTGCCCGCGAACGCCTACGCGCACCTGGAGCAGTCCAGCCTGCTCGGCGAGAAGTACATCCAGCTCTCCGCGCCGCCCAAGAACGAGGCCGCCACCGGCACCCTGCGCGGCGGCCCGGTCATCCCGGTGTCGCACACCAACCGCAACCCGGAGATCGAAGAGGTCTTCGGCGCCCTGTCGATGGTCCTCAACGGCGGCGGGGTGCAGCAGCTCAAGACCATCAACACCGAGCTGAGCAAGGCCCTCACCGGCAACGAGCCCCAGGTCCGCGACATGCTCACCCAGGTCGACACGCTGGTGAGCGACCTCGACGCGCACAAGGCCGACATCACCTCCGCCCTCGACGGGGTCAACCAGCTCTCCGCCACCCTCGCCGCCCGCGACACCAAGATCGGCACCGTGCTGGACGGCCTCAGCCCCGGCCTGAAGGTGCTGGACGAGCAGCGCGGCTCCCTCGTGACGATGCTCCAGGCCCTCGACACCCTCTCCGGCGTCGCCGTGGACACCGTCAACCGCAGCAAGGACGACATGGTCGCCGACCTCAAGGCCCTCGCCCCCACCCTGCAACGGCTCGCCGACTCCGGTCAGGACCTGCCCGACTCGCTGCAGGTGATGCTCACGTACCCGTTCACCGACGAGGTGCTCAGCGGCGTCAAGGGCGACTACCTCAACGTCTACCTCGACCTCACCGCGGCCCCCGGCACCTCGCTGACCTCCCTCCTGGAGGAGAAGGACAACTCCTACCCCCCGACGTACCCGCCGACGCCCGAGGCCGCGAAGAAGGGCAAGGCCGGCAAGGTCCAGCCGCTGCTGCCGCTGCCGCTGCCCTCGGTCACCACCACGACGAGGGGGCGCTGATGCTCACCAAGGCCACCGTCACCAAGAACATCGCCTTCCTGGTCGTCGCCGTGCTCGTGCTCGGCTACCTCGGCGTCAACTACGCCGACCTCGGGCGCTACGTCGGACTGCGCGGCTACTACACCGTGACCGTCGAACTGCCCGCGACCGGCGGCCTGTTCGAGCACTCCGACGTCACCTACCGGGGTGTGTCGGTGGGCCGGGTCGGGCCCATCTCGCTCACCTCGGACGGCGTCGAGGCGAAGCTGCGCATCAACAAGAGCGCGCCGCGCATCCCGCAGCACCTCAAGGCCGTCGTCGCGAGCCTGTCGGCGGTCGGCGAGCAGTACATCGACCTCCAGCCCAGCACCGACGACGGCCCCTACCTGCGCGACGGCTCCCGCGTCGACCAGGCGAACGCCGAGATCCCCGCACCCGTCACCAACCTCCTCACCAGCGTCAACGACCTCGCCGCCTCCGTGCCGCTGGAGTCGCTGCGCACCGTCGTCGACGAGTTCGGGCTCGTCTTCAACGGGCAGGCCGACAACCTCCAGTCGCTGCTGGACACCAGCGGCCACTTCATCGACGCGGCCGACACCAACCTGCCCACCGACACCCAGCTCATCGTCGACGGGCAGACCGTGCTGAAGACCCAGGCAGACGAGGGCGACGCCATCCGCTCCTTCGCGGACAGCGCCAACCAGCTCGCCGCCCAGCTCAACACCTCCGACGCCGACCTGCGCCGCCTCATCACCACCGCGCCCGACGCCGCCACCCAGGTCAGCGCGCTGCTGCGGGACGTCGGACCGCAGCTCAGCGTGGTCCTCGCCAACCTGCTCACCACCTCCGACATCGCCGTCACCCGGCAGAGCGGCATCGAGGAGTACCTGGTGACCGTGCCCGCCGTGGTCGCCGCCGGATCGTCGTCGGTCGACGCGAGCGGCATGCACTTCGGGCAGGCCGTCACCTTCTTC
Organism: Streptomyces sp. NPDC021224; assembly: GCF_044332905.1. NCBI lineage: Bacteria > Bacillati > Actinomycetota > Actinomycetes > Kitasatosporales > Streptomycetaceae > Streptomyces > Streptomyces sp. NPDC021224. The sequence continues at coordinate 141,714 of NZ_JBIRPW010000012.1, forward strand.
TCCCCGCTGCCCTGCACCTCCGGCTACGGCGGTACGACCTACCGCACCGGGCTGGACACCGGCACCCCGAAGACCGCCTTCAACACCGCGGCCCGCTGCACCTCCCCCGCCTCCAGCGGCATCGACGTCCGCGGCTCGGCGCACGCGCCGGGGAGCGGCGCCGTCCCGAAGCCCGCCGAGCCCGGCTCGGTGCTGCCGACGAACACGGGGACGGCCACGAGCACGGGCATCCTCGCGCCCGCCACGACGACCATGGGCCCGCAGCTGCCGGGGGCGCTCGCACTGCCCGCGCTGCCCCCGGGCGGGCCGACCACGATGGCCGGACTGCTGGGGGTGACGGGATGACGCGGGACATGACGAAGGAGCAGGCGGAACCGGTCGAGTCGGACGAGCCGGCCGTCGAGCCGGGCGATCCGGCTGTCGAGCCGGCCGTCGAGCCGGAGACGGCGGAGGTGGCCGCGGCGGACCGGACGTACGTGCTCGTGCTGCCGTCGCCGCGGGGGCTGCTGCGGGCGCTGCGCAGACGGCCGGGTAAGGCCGTGTGGGCGGTGGCCTGGACGGTCGCAGCCGTGGTGTGTGCGCTGGGGGTGTGGTCGTACGTGGACACCAGCGGCGACGGGTCACTGAGCTACGGCAAGGCGCGGGACGCCGCCCTCGCGGACGGCACGAGCGACATCGCCCGGCTCAACACCGTGGACGCCGCGCACGCCGCCGACGACCTCACACGGTGGCTCGCGGCGACCACCGGACCGCTGCACGACCGGCTGAGCAGCACGCACGCCGCCGACACCACGACCGTCGAGCAGTCCGGCACCTCCACCCGGGGCAAGGTCACCGACGCGGCGGTCACCGAGCTGGACACCCGGGCGGGTACGGCGAAGCTCATCGCCACCGTCGAGGTCCGGGTCACCCCGGCGTCGGGCACGGCCACCACCGACCGCAAGCGTTTCGAGGCGGGCCTGTCGCGCACCGGGGACGGCTGGAAGCTCACCGCGCTCACCGCGGTACCGGTCGGGGCGAGTTGAGAGCGGAGGACGAGGCAAGGTGACGACGACCGAGCAGAAGGCCGCGCAGGACGCGGCACCGGATTCCGGGGAGCGGGAGGACGAGGCCGCCGCTGCCCTGCCCGACACGGAGCCGGAGGCGGACACGGAGCCGGAGACGGAGCCGGAAGCGGAGCCGGAGGCGGACGCGGACCCGGACGGCGGCGCGGGTGAGGCCCGCCGCCCCTGGTGGCGCGTCCGCCCCCGGCTGCCCGCGGCCGTACGGCGCGATCCGCGGCGGGCCGCCGCCGTGGCCGTGATCGCCGCCCTGCTGCTCACCGGCGGCGGATTCGGCTATGCCGCCCAGCAGCTGAAGTCCCCGGCCGCCGCCCGCAACCACGCCCTCACCGACACCGAGGCGACCAGCCGGCTCACCGGCGAGATCAGCAACGCGCTCGGCCGCATCTTCGCATACACGCCCACCGACACGCAGTCCACCGAGCAGGCCGCGCGCGACACCCTGGAGGGCGCGGCGGCCTCGCAGTACCAGAAGCTCTTCGCGCAGATCCGCGACCAGGTCGCGGGCCAGCAGCTGACGCTGAGCACCCGGGTGGTGCGCGCCGCGGTCGTCTCGCTCACCGGCGACCGGGCCCGGCTGCTGGTCTTCCTCGACCAGACCGCGCAGCGCGCGGGCGCCGAGCCGACCACCGCGGCGGCCCAGCTGTCGGTGTCCGCCCATCTGGTGGGCGGCCACTGGAAGATCGACCACCTCACGGCCCGGTAGGAGAAGCCCCGATGGCACGCACGCAGTCCTCCCGTACCGCGTCCGGCACGCCGGGCACCCCGCCCGGCGGCGAGGGTACGGGCCGCCGCCCGCTGCTCGCGGTCGCGCTCGCCCTCGTGCTGGCCGCGGCCGTGGCCGCCGCGCTCGCCGGGTGGTCCTGGTACGGCGCCGCGCACGACGACGACGCCTCCTTCGCGCGCACCCGGGACACCGTCCTGGCCGCCGCCGAGCAGGCGGTGCAGAATCTCAACACGCTCGACCACGGCGACCTCGACCACGGTCTGGACATCTGGGAGTCCTCCACCACCGGCGATCTGCACACCCAGCTCACGCAGGGCCGGGCGGACTTCGCCAAGCAGGTGCAGCAGGCGCAGACGACGACCACCGCGAAGGTGCTCTCCGGCGCGGTCACCGAGCTGGACACCAGGACGGGCAAGGCCAGTGTGATGGTCGCGCTGCGGATCACCGTCCAGGCGCCCAAGCAGCAGCCCGCCGTCAAGGAGTCGCGGATGCTCGGCGAGCTGACGCGTACGGCCTCCGGCTGGAAGCTCAGCGCGCTCGGCCAGGCGCCGACCGGCGAGAGCGACGCCGGCACCGTCCCGCCCGGCACGGCCACCCCGACCCCCACGGCCACCACCCCGAAGCCCACCGCAAGCCACTGACGGCCGTACGCGAGAGGACCGACGCGCCATGTCGACCACCCGTCATCTGATCAACCGGCAGCGCAGGCTGGCAGCGGTGTCCGCGGCGGCGGAGGAGCGCGCGGCGGACGGCGCGGCCGAGCCCGCCGGGGCCGTCCGCACCCAGCAGGCGGCCCGCGCCCGTACCCGTACGGCGGTGCGGGTACGCCCCGAGGCCGACGAGCCGGGGCCCGCGGCGGAACGCCCGCCGAAGGCCGCGGGGAAGTCCGCCGGGAAGGCCTCGGGGAAAGCAGCGGCGAAGGCCCGGCCGGAGAAGGCGGCCCGCCGGCCCTTCCCGGTCGCGCTCGCGCTGCTCGCCGCCGCGACCGTGCTGCTCGGCGGCTTCGCCGCCTTCGCCGCGAGCCGGGCGTCCGGGCTGCACGACTCGGTGGCCGCGCACAACACCGCGCTCACCGACACCGCCCGCACCAGCGAGGTCAAGGGCCAGGTCGCGGAGGCGGTCAACGCCGTCTTCTCGTACGACTACGCCGACCCGGCCCGTACCGACAACGCCGCCAAGCGGCTGCTCACGGGCAAGGCCGTGCAGCAGTACGCGACGATGCTCGCGCAGGTGCGCGCGCAGGCGCCGACCCGCAAGCTCGTACTGACCACCACCGTCACCGACACCGGCGTCGACACGATCGACGGAAACCGCGCCCACCTGCTCGTCTACGCCGACCAGCGCAACACCAGCACCGCGAAGGCGGCCGCGGGCAGCACCTACGCCCCGGCCATGTTCGCGGTGGACGCCGTCCGGACCGGCGGCACCTGGAAGATCGCCGCGATCGACACCTTCGGCTGAGGCGGCGGGAGGAGCGACGCGCGTCCTCGCAACCGGCACTATGGACGGTGAGCCGTGCCTGCAACGCACCCGAAACGGTGTGATGCAATGCTCATGATCCCCCGCCCGGACCAGGCGGGGGAGCGGTGCCTGACCGGCGAGGATGGATGGATATGGATAAGCAGCAGGAGTTCGTGCTCCGGACCCTGGAGGAGCGGGACATCCGCTTCGTGCGGCTGTGGTTCACCGACGTGCTGGGCTATCTGAAGTCGGTCGCCGTCGCCCCCGCCGAACTCGAACAGGCCTTCGACGAGGGGATCGGCTTCGACGGCTCCGCGATCGAGGGCTTCGCCCGGGTCTACGAGTCGGACATGATCGCCAAGCCCGACCCCGGCACCTTCCAGATCCTGCCCTGGCGCGCCGAAGGCCCCGGCACCGCCCGGATGTTCTGCGACATCCTCATGCCCGACGGCTCGCCGTCCTACGCCGACCCGCGCTACGTTCTCAAGCGCGCGCTCGCCAAGACCTCCGACCTCGGCTTCACCTTCTACACGCACCCCGAGATCGAGTTCTACCTGCTCAAGGACAAGCCGCTGGACGGCACCAGCCCCACCCCCGCCGACAACTCCGGCTACTTCGACCACACCCCGCAGGCCGTCGGCATGGACTTCCGCCGCCAGGCCATCACGATGCTCGAATCCATGGGCATCTCCGTGGAGTTCTCGCACCACGAGGGCGCCCCCGGCCAGCAGGAGATCGACCTGCGGTACGCCGACGCGCTGTCCACCGCCGACAACGTGATGACCTTCCGGCTGGTGATGAAGCAAGTCGCCCTGGAACAGGGCGTGCACGCCACCTTCATGCCCAAGCCCTTCTCGGAGTACCCCGGTTCGGGCATGCACACCCACCTCTCCCTCTTCGAGGGCGACCGCAACGCCTTCTACGAGTCCGGCTCGGAGTTCCAGCTGTCCAAGGTGGGCCGGTCGTTCATCGCGGGCCTGCTGCGGCACGCGGGCGAGATCTCCGCGGTCACCAACCAGTGGGTCAACTCCTACAAGCGCATCTGGGGCGGCTCGCAGCGCACCGCGGGCGCGGGCGGCGAGGCCCCCTCGTACATCTGCTGGGGCCACAACAACCGCTCGGCGCTCATCCGGGTCCCGATGTACAAGCCCGGCAAGACCGGCTCCACCCGCGTCGAGGTCCGCTCCCTCGACTCCGGCGCCAACCCCTACCTCGCCTACGCCGTCCTCCTCGCGGCGGGCATGAAGGGCATCCAGGAGGGCTACGAACTCCCGGCCGGCGCCGACGACGACGTGTGGGCCCTCACCGACGCCGAACGCCGCGCCCTCGGCATCGAGCCCCTCCCGCAGAACCTGGGCGAGGCCATCGACCTCATGCAGCACAGCGAACTGGTCGCCGAGACGCTCGGCGAGCACGTCTTCGAGTTCTTCCTCCGCAACAAGAAGCAGGAGTGGGAGGAGTACCGCTCCCAGGTCACGGCCTTCGAGCTGATGAAGAACCTGCCGAACCTGTAGGGGCGAGCTTCCCCGCCTGCGTGCCCGGCCGGTCGCCGCGACCGGTCCGGGCAGGGCTGGGTGGACCGCTCAGCAGCAGGGGGTGCAGCACTTCGGGGCGGGCTCGACGCAGACGGTGACCGCGTCGGTGTTGCCGGCCGGGCGGGGGTCCTTCTCGCGGGCGTGCGCGGTCGCGGTGTTGGTGACCCGGCCGGTCGCGGTGGCCTTGGCGCGCAGCACCAGGGTCTCGGTGCAGTCGACGGCCAGACCGCCGACGGACCAGATGCCGGTGGCCGGGTCGTAGGTGCCCGCGGTGGCGTCGGCGGACACGAAGGCCAGCCCGGCGGGCAGCGGATCGGCCACCGTGGTGCCGGTCGCCACGTTCGGCCCGGAGTTGCGGACGGTGACGCGGTAGGTGACCGTCTGGCCGACGGTCACCGTCGTGGCGTCCGCGGACTTCACCACGCTCAGGTCGGCGGCCGGACGCACCACGGTGAGTGTCTCGTCGGACGTCGCGGTCAGCGGCTCCGGCTCCGGGCCGAGCCGGTTCTCGTACGTGGCACTCGCGGCGTTGACGATCCGTCCGCCGCCGCTCGCCTCGTCGATCGTCACCCGGTACTCCACCGTGGTGCCCCGCGGCAGGGCCAGGGTGTTGGGCAGGCTGCCGGACATCTCGGCGGTCGCGCCCTCGCCCAGCCGGAAGACCACCGCGCGGCTGCGCACGTCGTAGGAGGCCTGGTCGTCGCCCTCCGCGTCGGTCTTGGGCCCGCTGTTCGGGCCGTCCACGACGCGCAGCGAGCCCGGCAGATACGTGGTGCCCGGCGGGATCGCGTCGGTCAGCGTCAGCGCCTCGGCCGCGCCGCCGCCCTCGTTGCGGGCCGTGATGCGGTACGTGATGACGTCGCCGATGTCGAGCGGCCCCGCCGGGATCGCGTCCTTGGTGAGCACCACCAGGGGCGCGGTGCCGAAGAAGACCCCGTCCAGGAAGTTGCCGATCGACTGGTTGCCGCCCGCGGCCGCGACGGAGCGGAAGGCGAAGCGCGTCGTCGTCTGGCCCGCGGGCACCACGTAGGTGCCGGTGTAGTGGCCCCAGGCGGTGTTGCCGTCGGTGAACTGCCGCTGCTCGACCGTCGCGCCCGGCACGCCGATGTCCAGCGCCATGGTGTCCTGGCCGTTGCGCCCGCGGTGGTCGAGCCGCCAGTAGAGCTTCGTGCCCGGCGTCGTCGGGAGGTCCTGGTAGAGGGTGGAGACCTGGGTGGCGTTCAGCTCGGCGAACTGCGCGCCGTCCGCGGACGGCACGCCCAGGAAGCCGGAGTGCCACAGCTCGACCAGGTGGTCGGCGGCCGTGGTCAGCCAGCCGGGGACGTGGCGGGCGGCCTGCGGACGCGAGGCGTCCGGCAACTGCTCCTCGCCGGAGACGGCCGGCTCCTCGAAACTGCCGTTGGCCAGGGTGACACGGAGCGGGATGGGTGAGGTCACTGCTTCCCCCTTCGAAGCGCTGTCGTCCGGCGGCGCCGCCCGGACTCGTCGCCGGGTCTCGTCGCCCGGCCGGCCCGCACGCGGGATCGCCGCGCCCGGGAAGCCGGACGGCCGCCGGAGACGTCCCGAGAGAAGCGCGGCGGAGCCGGTCGTGGAAAGACGCCCCGCATATGTCTCGGCCAAGTCGCCGCGGCACGTTTGACCGCTCCGCGACCCGCCGGGCGCGGGCCTTCCGCCGGCCGTGCGGCGCGGGGCGCACTCGGCCCCCGCCACGCACGGGCCGCCGCGCCGCCCCGCGCTCCCGTGGAGGCTCGCCCGGCCTGCGTCCGGCCGCCGCCGTGGGGTCCGGCTGAGGTCGGGCCGCCGCCCCGTGGGATACGGCCTCCGTCCCGGCCCGGGGGCCGATCAGTAACGCTCCGCCTCCGGCGTCCGTCCGGGGGCGGCCTCCCCGCTCCGGACCCGGACGCCGTCCGCGCCCGGCGGCGTGAGCCGATTGGCCGAGAACGCCTGCCCGCCGCGCCGCGCGGCGCCTCGCGCGGGTGAATCGCGGGGGTGAGGAGTTGACTCCTGTCAGGCTTTGGTCACAGCCTGGGCGGAACGGGGGCTTCCGTCACACACCGGACGTACGCTCGCGCACATGACCATGGGGGACGAACTGCTCCTGCTGGCGATCACGCCGGGCAGGCTGCGCAGGGGGTTACGGATCCGGTCGCCGCAGCGGCTGCGGCTGGCGTTACGGGCCGCGGAGCTCGCGGAGCTGGCGCTCGCCGGGCGCGTCGAGGTGGGGGAGCGGCGGATCACGGTACGGGACCGGACGCCGGTCGAGGTGCCCCGCCTCAGCGGGGTGCTGCGGGTCCTGGACGGCGCGGAGCCGCCGCCCACGCTGGAGGAGTGGCTGCGCGGCGCCCCGCGCTCGCTCGTGGCGGAGTACGTCTCCCGGCTCCAGGACCGCAAGGCCGTCCGGGTCCGCCGCTGGCGCGGGCGCGACGGGCGGACCCGCCACGACATCCTCTCCCTCGACCTGCCGCGCCGCCGCGAGGCGGTCGCCCGGGTGAGCGCCGCGGTGCGCACCGCGCCCGGCCCCGCCGACGGCGACGCCGCTCTCGCGTACGGCCTCGCGCTGGCCGTGCTCGCCCGCAGCGCGCGGCTGGCCGCCGCGGTCCACCCGGGGCTGCGCGGCCTGCCCGCCCGCCGTCGGCTGGCCGCGCTCGCCGCGCCCGGCGGTGGGTCCGGCCTGCTGGGCGGCGCGGTGGCGGCCGCGTACGCGGCGGAGGCGGCGGCCGCCCGTATCCCCGACGCCTACTCCGACCGGGGCGGGTACGGCGGTGACGGCGCGGCCGGTCTGGCGGGCCTCGACGGGGCCACCCCGGGCGGCACCTGGTGAGACCCGGCGGCGGCCCGCCCCGTACGCCAACTGCTCGGGTGCGCACGGCCAGTAGAGTGGGCGCGGCCGGCACCGGCCGGCTCCTTGGGGGAGGAAACAGAGATGAGCATGTCCGAACGGCTGCGGCGCAACCAGCTGGTCATCGACGAATTCCGGTCCGCCGCGGGTGTGGTCGGCGGCGACTGGGCGAGCGTCCCGCTGCTGCTGCTCACCACCACCGGGCTACGCAGCGGCGAGCCGCGCACCGCACCGACGACGTATCTCGCGGACGGCGAACGGCTCGTCGTCTTCGCCGCGAACGGCGGCCGCCCCGCGCACCCCGCGTGGTACCGCAACCTGCTGGCCGACCCCGCCGTGCGGGTCGAGGTCGGCGAGCAGGCGTACGAGGCGACCGCCGCCACCGCGGACGGCGCGGAACGCGCCCGGCTGTGGCAGCTCCAGCTCGCGGCGGCCCCGTATTTCGCGGGCTTCCAGGAGCGCGCCGGGGACCGTCTCATCCCGGTCGTGGTCCTCACCCGCGCCGCGGGCTGAGGCGGCACGGCCCCGTCGGGCTGCCCCGTCAGGCGGTCGCGTCCCCGGCGCCCAGTGCGGCCGGCTCGGACGCGTCCGCCGGGGCGGCGTCCCCCGCGGCGGGCCGCGGGCGGCGGGACGGGATGAAGGACGCGAGCAGCAGGGCCAGCAGCGCGGTGCCCGCGCCGATCGCCATGACGGTGCGGAAGCCGTTCTGCGACGGGACCTGCACCGGGCCGTAGGCGAGGGTCATCTGGGCCAGCACCACACCGGCGACCGCGCTGGACACCGACGTTCCGACGGCCCGCATGAGGGAGTTGAGGCTGTTGGCCGCGGCCGTGTCGGACACCGGCACCGCGCCCATCACCAGCGCGGGCATCGCGCCGTAGCCGAGGCCCACGCCCGCGCCGATGATGCAGGACACCAGCACGAGCTGCCACACCGCGGACATCAGCGCGATGTTCACGAGGTAGCCCGCGGCGACCGTGGCCGCGCCCAGCATCAGTGTCGTCTTGGGCCCGCGGGCCTGGGTGATCCGGGCGGAGAAGGGCGCCACGACCATCATGACCAGCCCCTGCGGCGCCAGCACCAGACCGGTGACCAGCAGCGACTTGCCGAGCCCGTAGCCGGTGTCCTTGGGCAGCTGGAGCAGTTGCGGCAGCACGAGCGACATCGCGAACATCGAGAAGCCGTACGACACGGACGCCAGGTTGGTGAAGAGCACCTGCGGGCGGGCGGCGATCCGCAGGTTCACCAGGGCGTACGGCAGCCGCAGCTGGTAGGCGCCCCACACCAGCAGGACGGCCACGCCGCCCGTGAACAGGCCCAGCGTCGTCCCGCTCGCCCAGCCCCACGCGGCGCCCTTCGAGACGCCCAGCAGCAGGCACACCAGGGCGGCGGACAGCCCGAGGGCGCCGGATATGTCGAAGCGCCCGCCGGTGCGCACCTCCGACTCCGGCACCAGCGCCGCGACCAGCGCGGTCGCCACCGCGCCCGCGCCGGCGGAGACCCAGAAGAGCACGTGCCAGTCGAAGTGGTCGGCGACCAGCGCGGCCAGCGGCAGGCCGAGCGCGCCGCCGACACCGAGGGACGCGCTCATCACGGCGGTCGCGGACGCGAGCTTCTCGGTGGGCAGCTCGTCGCGCATGATGCTGATGCCCAGCGGGATCACCCCGGACGACACGCCCTGGAGGGCGCGTCCGACGATCATCGGGCCCAGCGTGTCCGACAGCGCGCACACCACCGACCCGGCGGTCAGCAGGACGAGGCTGACCAGCAGCAGCCGCCGCTTGCCGTGCATGTCGCCGAGCCGGCCGAAGACGGGCGTGGCGACGGCGGAGGCGAGCAGGGTCGCGGTGACCGCCCAGGTGGCGTCGGAGGGCGAGGCGTGCAGGAGGTCGGGCAGTTCCGGGACCAGCGGGATGACCAGGGTCTGCATCAGGGAGACGACGATCCCGGCGAAGGCCAGCACGACGACCACGGCGTCGGCGCGCCCGGAGGCGACCTTCCCCGGGGGTGCGGGGGTCTCGGACATGGGCTCAGGCCTCCGGTCTGGACAGGCGGTTGCGCGGGCGGATAATTTAAATAAACCGATTGATTTAAATGTAGGGAGCGGTGCCGGACCCGTCAAGCGACCGCAGGTCGGGCGGGGTGCGCGGGCCCGCGCTCGGTAAGGTCGTAGCCATGCCAGCCAGGAGCGTCCGCGCGGAGAAGGTCGAGGCGACGCGGGAGGCGATCCTCGCGGCGGCCGAACAGCTCTTCGCCGAGCACGGCGTCTACAACATCTCCAACCGGCAGATCAGCAACGCCGCGGGCCAGGGCAACACCGCCGCCGTCAACTACCACTTCGGCAACAAGACCGACCTCGTACGGGCCATCGCCCGCCGCCACACCGCGCAGATCGAACGCAACCGCGCCCGCCTCATCGCCCGCACCGAGGGCTCGACGGACCTGCGCGACTGGGTGGGCTGCATGGTCCGCCCGCTCACCGAGCACCTCGACGCGCTCGGCAGCCCCACCTGGTACGCCCGCTTCAACGCCCAGGTGTCCGCCGACCCGGCCCTCTACGAGGCCGTCGTCCCGGAGATCTCCGCGTCCCCCACGCTGCGCTCCCTCCTCGACGGCCTCAACGCGTGCCTCCCCGGCCTCCCGGACGACGTCAAGGCCGACCGCGGCGTCATGGCCCGCCACCTCATCGTCCAGATGTGCGTGGAGCGCGAACGCGCCCTGGCCACCGGCACCCCCCTCGCCCACCCCACCTGGTCCGACCTCGCCACCAGCCTGACCGACGCCCTCACCGGCCTCTGGCACGCCCCGGTCACCCCCTGACCGACCGCCGCCGCACCCGCGGACTCCCGTCCCGGGCACCGGTAACGCGGCCTCGGTGAGGGTCATCATTGCAGGTCAGAGGTAGTGCGGGGCTGGGTGTGGGGGGTTCCGGGCGGGGGTGTGATTTTTTCATGCCGGGGGGCGGGGGGACTCACGGGGGACTGGTGACTGTGGCACTGTCGCCGGCTTCGGCCGAGTCCGCATCCTGGGGTGGGTCCGGCCGGTGTGCCGGAAACGGATGCCGGTGACGGCTGTCGACAGCGGGGTGATGGGTGTGTATCAGGCTCAGCGGGGACGGAGCGGCGCTCGTGAGAAAGCGGCCGAGCAGGCCGCCGGGACGGCGTACTGTTCCGGGTTCGACGCGCTGGGTGGGCACCGGCCACGGCGGCTCGTGACGGGACTGCGCTCCTGCCGGGCGTGCGGGGACCGGGTGGGGGTGTCCTTACGGGCGCTGCCGCGCCTGTACGCCGCGTGCGAGCACGCGCTGGAGCCGGTGACGAGCGGCTTCCGGCAGCGGGTCAGCGGGAGCCGGAACAACGGTATGGCGCTCAACGAGCGGGCGATGGAGGCCCGCAGCGAGATGGTGGGCGTGCTGGCGTCCTGGGCCGACATGGTGGTGGGGGAGCGGCGGGCGTCCGCGCCCCGGGGGCGGACGGTACGCGACCTCGCGGGGTTCGTCGCCGGTCATCTGGACTGGCTGCTCGCGCACCCGGCGGCCGACGACTTCGTGAGCGAGATCGTCATGGTCGAGGAGGCCGCGCTGCGGGCGGTGAACGGCGGCGGGTCCTCCCGCGAGCTGGGGCGCTGTCCGGAACCGGGCTGCGACAGCACGGTGCAGTCGGGGGTGCTGCCGGGCGGGGACTTCGCGGTGAGCTGCGGCGCCGGGCACGTGCTCACCCCGCAGCAGTGGATGCTGCTGGGCCGCCGGGCGGCGTCATGACCCCGCCCCGCGCGGTGCCGCCGCGCGTCGTGCCGACCGAACTCGCGGCGCTGGCCCTCGGGGTGCCGCCCGCGACGATACGGAAGTGGGCCAGCCGGGGGAAGCTGACCCGCTACGGGCGGCCCGGACGGGCGGAGTACGACCTCGACGAGCTGTTCGCGCTGGCCGAGGCGCGTACCGCCACCACCGCCGGCCGGGGCGGCGGCGCCGAGCCGCAGGACCCGGCGGCCGCGGAGTCCGCGTGAGCGGCGGACGGCCCCGGCCACGACAGCGCGCCGCCGGTCACGGCGGCGCGCCTGCCGTGCCCGGAGGCGGGCCGCGGCGCCCGGTGTGCGGCGGCGCGTCAGATGATCCAGCCCGTGTCGTGGGCGATCCGGATCGCGTCGATACGGTTGCGCGCGTTGAGCTTGGTGACGCTGGTGGTGAGGTAGTTGCGGACGGTGCCGAGCGAGAGGCAGAGCATGTCGGATATCTCGTGCGGTTCGGCGCCGGTGGCCGCGAGCTGCAGGACGCTGAGTTCCCGGTCGGAGAGCGGACACTCCCCGGCGTCCCATGCGGCGAGGGCGAGTTCGGGGTCGATGGTGCGCTGCCCGGTGGCGACGCGGCGCACGCTCTCGGCGAGCTGGTCGGGCGGTGAGTCCTTGAGCATGAAGCCGGTGACGCGCGCGTTGAGCGCCCGGCGCAGCGTGCCGGGACGCCCGAGGCTGGTGAGGATGAGCGTCCGGCAGGTGGGGAGCCGCTGCTGGAGCTGGGTGACCGCGCTGAGCCCGTCGAGTCCGGGCAGGTCGATGTCGATCACGGCGACGTCCGGGTTGTGGTGAAGGGCTGTCGGAAGAATCTCGTCACCGCGGCCGATATCGGCCACGATGGTCAGATCGTCCTCGAGTTCGAGAAGGGCGACGAGCGCTCCGCGGACCATCGTCACGTCTTCGGCTAAAAGAATTCTGAGTTGCCTCATTGCCGCGCCCCCATAGATCGACAGTGTCCGGTGTCCAGCCGTGCAAATGGTCAAGTCGTACGGCTCGTGCAGCAGTTGCGGGGATTATGCGGAACGCCGGTGCCCGACGGTGTTGCGCAGGACGGACACCACGAGATGGAAGCGGCCGTCCTCCGCGATTCTGGTCGTGACGGTGCCGCCCACGGAGGACACCCGGCGTTCGATGCTCTCCAGCCCCGTACCGCGCCGCGCGGGCACGACGGTGGGCAGCCGCAGCCCGTCGTTGACCAGTTCCAGCCGAACCGTCCGCCCGTTGTCGACGGCCGAGATCTCGCATGCGCGGACGTCCCCGTGGCGCAGCATGTTGGTGACTCCCTCGCGCAGCGCGCTGGCCAGGACGGTGTCCTGGGCCTGGGGCAGCGGCCCGCACTCGTTGGACACGGTGGTCTTGATGTCGGCCGCGGTGAGCAGCGCCTCGGCGGCGGCGGTCTCCTCGGCGAGCGACAGGTCGCGGTAGCCCTGGGCGATGGTGCGGACGTCGGTGATCGCCTGGCGGGTGATGTCCAGGACGGAGCCGATCTCGGTGAGCGCGCGGTCGGGATGGCGGGTGACGAGGCGACCGGCGAGTTCGCATTTGAGGGCGATGGCGGAGAGGCTGTAGCCGAGCAGGTCGTGCAGGTCCGAGGCGATGCGCAGGCGCTCCTCGGTGACGGCTTTGCGGGCCGCCTCGCGCTGCGCGTGGTCGGCCTGGCTGCGGGCGGCCAGCCGCGCCAGGCGGGCCAGCGCGTAGACGGCGAGGCCGGTCAGTACGGTGGTGAGGGTGTGGGCCGCGGTGGTCGGCCACGGGGTGCGGGTGTACAGGGCGGTGGCGAACACCAGGGTGGCGGGCAGGGCGGACAGCGCCCAGGCGGCCGGGCCGGAGAAGAGCAGCAGACAGGATCCGGCCAGGAATCCCGCGTCGGGGTTCCAGGGGTGGCCGGACACCGCAAGCGGAATCAGGACGCACAGCCCCTGGGCGGTCAGCGAGAGGGCCTTGCGCCTGCGGCCCCAGCGGGCGGCGCGGGGCGAGGAGTGCAGTTGCTGGGTGGCGAAGACGCCCGTGGCGGAGAGGGCGGCGGCGGCCGCCTCGGCGCCGGTGGGCTGACCGGCGCACACGGTGACCAGGAAGATGAGCAGCCAGCAGGCGAGCACCGTGGACGTGATCGCGCGGACCTGGCAGGCCGGGTCGCCCGCCGGGGGTGAGCCGGGGCCGGGTGACGGGCCGCCGTCACGGTCTGCGGCGAAGAGCATCACAACCTCCGGGAGCGGTGGGGTACAGGCGCTGATGCGGAACGGCTCGTGAGGCGGGCTTGTCGCTGTTCTTCGTACGTCCGGCGGGGTGGTGCGGCAACTGGTCCGGCGGGTCCGCCGGGAACGGGCGGGAGCCCCGGACCGCGCGGTCCGGGTGGGGCGGGAACCGGGTGGGGCGGGAGAACGACGGCGGGTCGCCGGTGGGGCGCGGAGCGGACGGCGGGTTGCCGGTGGGGCGTTGGAGCTACGGCGGTCGCCGGTGGGACGCGGGGCCGGCGGCAGATCGCCGGTGGGGCACGAAAGACGGCGGCGGGGACGCCGGTGGCGCACGAGCGGGCGGTGCCGCGTCGCCCGTCCCCCCGCGGTGGCGCGGCGGGCCGGGCGTGGACGATCGCTCGCCCGCTGTCGCGGCCTTCCGGGACGACGGTCTCTCGACGTTTGATTGTCCGCAGTATGCGTGAGGCTCCCGCCCAACGGTAGTCGGGTTCTCGCATGCGGACAGCTATTCGAAGGCTTCCGCGGCGTGTCGCGGAACGCCCCGAACGGTGACGTGCCAGGTCAGGGTGCGCGATTCCGGAACCCCCGGGAAACGGAGCGCGCCGCGGGCGAATCCCGCCCGGATTCCGGTGACTTCCTCCCACGTTCCCCACCCATCACAGGTTCCGCACCAGCCCCGTACGAGCCGCGCCCCGGTCCCGGTCCGCCCGGCAGGCCGGAATCCGCCGGTCCGGCTTCTCCGGATTGCGGTGGGCGTGGGAGGGGTGGTGCGCTCGTGGGCGGGAGGAGTGTGCATGGGCGGGTTTTCTGGAAGAACCCAGTTGTCGACACACGAATCCGGCGCGGTCCCCGCAGCCCGCCGGACCCCCGCCCGGACCGGCCCTCCGGGGCCGCCGGGCCCTACCAGGGAGCAGCCATGACCACAGGTCCGATCCTCGACCCGCGCGTCCTCGGCCGTGCCGAGACGGCCCACCGGGCGCTGATGGAAGCCGTGCTGGGGGAGGCCGGGGCCTCGCACCAGCAGTGGATCGCGCTCAACATCAGCACGCTCAGCCAGGCCGAGCTGGACCGCGACCGGCTGGTCGCGCGGCTCGCCATCGCGACCAAGACCGACCGCCACGCGGCCGGCGCCGTGGTCGCCGAGATGCTGGCGGCCGGGCTGCTGGTGGCGCTGCCGGGGGCGAGCTGCCCGGTGCGGCCGACCGCCGAGGGGCTGGCGCTCCAGCGCCGCATCCGGGATGTGTTCGACGAGGCGATCGACCGGCTCTACCTGGGCATTCCCGCGGAGGACCTGAGCGTCACGAGCCGCACCCTGGTGGAGGTGACCGCCCGGATCGACGCCGAGCTGATGGAGCGTCCGGCCGTCCCGAGGGCCCGCCGGCACGTCCCACGGGGCGGCCGGCCACTTCCGCCGGGGGGTCCGTCATGACGGCCGCCGTGGCGCCCGCGGGGCGGGCCGGGCCCGTGCACCCCCGTTCCGGACGGGGATTGACGCCGCGTTCGAACGCGTGTCACGATTTCTGGCGGCGCCAGATCTGTGTCCTGACCCCGGATCGGCCCACTCCCCCCGAACGCCTGCGACCGGCCCTACGGCCGGTGTGACGGCGTGCCCAGGGCACCACCGGCGGCGCATCACGCGCCGCTTTTTTCGTGCCCCGGGACGGAGAGAGTTGACATGGTTCGTCCGGCTATGTCACGCTACTTCCGGCGGTCGAGCTGTGCCCGGACACGGATCCGGCGGCTCCCGCCGATCCCCTCCCCGCCGGTGTCGACCGGCATCCACGCGTACCGAGCGACGCCACCCGGCGGCGAACGGCGTTGATCTGACGCCCCGTCACCCATGGCGCATAACCGCCGCTGCGCCACTGCCCGGCCCGTCGTCCCCGAGGCCCGTTCCACCGGCCCCGGGGACGCGGGCTTTTCGTGTTCCCGCTGCCGAAAGGAATCCGCTGTGAGTTCCATTGCCGGAACGTGGGACGTGACCGTGAAATCGCCGGTGGGTGATCTGGCGGTCGTCTACATCTTCACCGACTCCGCGGGCACGGTTGCGGGTACGGCCTCCAGCGAGGCCGAGACGGTGCCGCTGGCGAATGTCATCAGCAAGGACACCGCGGAAGGCCGCCGGGTCACCTGGAAGCAATCGGTCACCAAGCCCGCGAAGCTCAACCTCGAATTCGACGTCACGTTCGTCGGCGACACCCTCTCGGGGCATTCCAAGGTCAGCCGGCTGCTGCCGAAGATCGGCGTCACCGGATCGCGGCGCGCCTGAACGTCATGGACGTGACGAGTGTGGACACGGACGTCGTCGTCGTCGGCGCGGGTCCGGTCGGCCTGATGCTCGCGTGCGAGCTGGCGCTGGGCGGGGCCCGGGTGACCGTCCTGGAGCGCCTCGCGTCGCCGACGACCGAATCGCGCGCCTCGACCCTGCACGCGCGGACGATGGAGTTCTTCGACCAGCGCGGCCTGCTGGAGGAGCTGGGCTCGCCCCCGATCCAGCGGTCCGGCCACTTCGGCGGCATACCGCTGGACTTCAGCACGCTGCCGACCCGCTTCCCCGGCCAGTACAAGGTGCTCCAGGCGCAGGTCGAGCAGGTGCTGGCCCGGCGTGCCGCCGAGCTGGGCGCCGACGTCCGCCGCGAGCACGAGGTGTGCGCCCTCGACCCGGACGTCCCGGACCCGGACACCCCGGAAGGCGCGGTGGTGCGGGTCCACGCCCGGACCCCGTCCGGGCAGGTGCGGCTGACGGCACGTTACGTCGTCGGCTGCGACGGCGAGGACAGCACCGTCCGGGTTCTGTCCGGCATCGACTTCCCCGGCGCGGCGGGCACCCACGAGCTGCTGCGCGCGGACGTGGCGGGCGTCGACATCCCCGAGCGCCGGTTCGAGCGGCTGCCCGCGGGGCTCGCGATCTCCTCGCGGCTGCCGAACGGCGCCACCCGCGTCATGGTCTCGGTGTTCGGCGCCCCGGTCGGACCGCGCCCGGGGCCGCCGGACTTCGACGAGATCTGCGCGGTGTGGGAGAAGGTCACCGGCGAGAGCCTGCGGCACGGCACACCGGTGTGGCGCAACGCCTTCGACGACACCAGCCGGCTCGCCCGGCGGCTGCGCGCGGGCCGGGTGCTGCTGGCCGGGGACGCCGCGCACGTCCAGATGCCCTCGGGCGGGCAGGCCATCAACCTCGGCCTCCAGGACGCCGCGAACCTCGGCTGGAAGCTGGCCGCGGTCGCGACCGGCGCCGCCCCTCGGTCCCTGCTGGACACCTACCACGACGAGCGGCACGAGGTCGCCCGCCGGGTCCTGGGCAACATCCGGGCACAGGGCCTGCTGCTGCTCGGCGGCCCTGAGGTGGACGCGAGCCGCACCGTGCTGCGCGAGCTGATCGGCCACCAGGTGGTCAACGACCGCCTGGCTGCCATGATCGCCGGCGTCGACATCCGCTACCCCGTGCCCGACGACCCCCCCGAGTTCCGCCACCGTCCCGACGGCGCCTCCCCGTACGCGGACCGCACCGCGGCCGCGGACCGTCCGGCCGTCAACGGCGACGGCGACGGCGGCGGCGACGGTGACGGCGGCCCCCACCTGGCGGGGGCCGCCGTCCCGCACGCGGCGCTCACCGTGGACGGCGCGCCGACGAGTACGACCGCCCTGCTGCGGCCCGGCCGCGGGGTGCTCCTCGACCTGGCCGCGTGCGCCGGCCGGCACGACTGGCTGTCCGGCCGTACGGCCCCGGTCACGCAGCGGGTGGACCTCGTGGCGGCCACGGCGCCGCCCGGCGGTCCACTGGAGGGGCTGGAGACGCTGCTCCTCCGCCCGGACGGCTACGTGGCCTGGTCCGGTGACCGCTACAGCGACCCCGGGCCCGCGGTCGCCCGCTGGTTCGGCGCCGCATCGCCCGCGGCGACCGGTGCCATCCCCGTACGAACCCAAGTCTGACGATGGGAGATTCTCATGGCGACCAAAGCCCCGCCGCCGGCGGCCGCAGGAGCGGACCTGAGCAAGGCGCAGCACTGTGACGTGTTCGTCCTGGGATCCGGCCTGGCCGGTTCGACGATCGCCACGGTCCTCGCCGCGCAGGGCGCCAAGGTGGTGCTCGTCGACGCGGCCCAGCACCCACGGATGGCGATCGGCGAGTCCCAGACCCCGCAGCTGGCCGAGTGGCTGCACATCCTGGCCGAGCGTTACGGGGTGCCCGAGCTGGCGTCCCTGGCCAAGGTGGGCGTCACCAACAAGGTGGTCGGCCCGACCCACGGGGTGAAGGTCCACTTCGGGTTCGTCCGCCACGAGGCGGGCAAGGAGCCGAACCCGGCGGAGTCCACGCAGTTCGCGATCCCGCGGCTGCTGGCGCAGAACAGCCACATGTTCCGCCAGGACACCGACTCGTGGATGTTCCACGTCGCGGTCAAGTACGGAGTGCAGGTACGCCAGATGTGGCGGGCCGCGGACATGGACTTCGACGACGACGGCGTGACCGTCAGCGGCACCAACGGCGACGTCTACCGGGCCCGCTACCTGGTCGACGCCAGCGGTTTCCGCTCGCTGCTGGCCGAGAAGTTCGACCTGCGTGAGAAGCCGGCCCGCTTCAAGCACCACTCGCGGTCGCTGTTCAACCACTTCATCGGCATCAAGCCGTTCGACGACGTGGTGGACTTCCCGGCCGAGCACCGCCCGCCGATCAAGTGGCACAAGGGCACCATGCACCACATGATCGACCGCGGCTGGCTGTGGATCATCCCGTTCAACAACTACCGCAAGTCGAAGAACCCGCTGGTGAGCGTCGGCCTCCAGCTGGACGAGCGGGTCTACCCCAAGCCGAAGGACCTGACGCCCCAGCAGGAGTTCGACGCCTTCCTGAACAAGTACCCGGCGATCAAGCGGCAGTTCGACGGTGCCCGCCCGGTCCGCGAGTGGGTCTCCACCGACCGGCTGCAGTACTCCTCGCGCAAGTCGGTCGGCCCGCGCTGGTGCCTGATGTCGCACGCGGCCGGCTTCATCGACCCGCTGTTCTCCCGCGGCCTGTCCAACACCATGGAGGTCGTGGACGCGCTGGCCTCCCGGGTGCTGGAGGCGCTCAAGGACAACGACTTCTCCGAGGAGCGCTTCTCGTACGTCGAGAAGCTGGAGGCCGGCCTGCTCGACTTCAACGACGAGCTGGTCAACAGCGCGGTGATCTCGTTCTCGCACTTCCGGCTGTGGAACGCCGTCTTCCGGGTGTGGGGCTGCTTCATCACCCCCGGTGTCATGCGCCTGACCGGCGCCCGGCTGCGCTACGTCGTCGACAACGACGACGCGCACTTCACGTCGCTGGAGAAGACCGAGAACCCGGGCCTGTGGTGGCCGGAGAGCAAGACCTTCCAGCGCATCCTGGAGGTCACCGCGGAGACCTGCGAGAAGTTCGAGGTCGGCGAGCTGACCGGCGACCAGGCCGCGGACATCATCCTGAAGGTCGTCCAGGACAGTCCCGAGGTCAACCCGACCTTCGGCTGGAAGGACCCCGCGACCCGCTTCGTGGCGCCCAGCACCTGGGACCTGGCCAAGTTCGTGCGCTGGGGCCTGATGTCGGCCGGCCCCGACATGCGCAAGCTCACCCGCTTCGTGGTCTCCGGCGGTCTGAAGGCCGGGCCGCGCGCGCGGAAGCTGATGTAGCCGTGCCGACGGCGGGCACCGCACGCCCCGGCGGGCACCTCGACCCGCCCGGGCCCACGCACCAGGTCTTCCCGGTCGACGGCCGGTCGCTGCGCACGGTGAGCGGACTGTTCGTCACCGGCGTCACCGTCATCTCCACCGGGGACGACGCGCAGGGCGACGGCACCACCGTGAACTCCTTCACCTCCGTCTCCCTGGATCCTCCGCTGATCCTCTTCTGCATCCACCGCGACTCCCGGCTGCGCGACGAGCTGGCGCGCACCGGGCGCTTCGCGGTCAACCTGCTGGCGCGCCGGCACGAGCAGCTGGCGACGACGTTCGCCGGCCGGCAGGTCCCGGCCAGCGAGCGGGTGTTCTCCGGCCGCAGCCGCCGGGGCGTGCCGGTCGTCGGCGAGTCGCTGGCCTACATGGACTGCGACATCCGGGCGGAATACCCCGGCGGCGACCACGTCATCGTGCTGGGCGAGGTGGCCGAGCTGGGGGTGCACCGGCAGCGGCAGGAGCCGCTCACGTTCTTCGAAGGGTCCTTCGGGCGCCTGGAGGAGGAGCTGCGAGCAGCGTACGCACGGTGGGACGGCTGAGCCAGGGGACGCGCGCCGACTGGCGGGAAAGCGCCGTTCCGGCCCTTCCCGGTGGGACCTTTGGGATCCCGCCACTGTCATCCACACCATGCCTCCGGGAGGAGCACCCATGACACTCGGCCGCGGATGGGCGCGTTTCAACAAGACCGTGGGCAACCGCCTCGCGGGCCCGCTCTTCGGGCGGATGCCGGGCTTCGGCCTGGTCCTGCACCGCGGGCGGAAGTCCGGACGGGAGTTCCGCACTCCGGTGAAGGTCTTCCGCCACCAGGGCACCTACGTCATCACCCTGCCGTACGGCTCGCGTACCGACTGGGTCCGCAACGTACGCGCGGCCGGCGGCTGCGACCTGCTGGTCCGCCGCCGCCGGCTGCACATGACCGACCCGGTGGTCGTCACCGACGACAAGACGGTGCGCATCCGCTGGGGCCTGCGGCTGGTGCTCTCGGCCCTGCGGGTCACCGAGTTCCTCACCCTGGTCCCCGCGACCGACCCCGGGACGCCTGCGAAGACCGACGCACGACAGACCTCACAAGCCTCACAAGCGAAGGGAAACTGACATGCCCGCTCTCGGCGGAATACACCACGTGAAGTTCGCGGTCAGCGACATCCAGCGGTCCATCGACTGGTACGGCCGCGTCTTCGGCTTCACCACCACGATGGAGTTCAAGGACGACGAGGGCATCGTGCGCGGCTCGGTGGGCAAGCTCACCGGCCTCGACAACACGCTGCTGGCCTTCCGCGAGAACGCGGAGCTGTCCGAGTCGCTGTCCGGGTTCGACCCGGTCAGCTTCGCGGTGCAGGGCAAGGCCGAGGTCCAGGCCTGGGTCGACCACCTCAACGCCGAGGGTGTCGAGAACTCCGGCCTGCGCATCGCCGCCATCGGCTACATCGTGTTCTTCCACGACCCGGACGGCATCAAGCTGCACGTCTACTCCTTCGACACCCCGGCCCCCGACGAGATCGAGGCCTGACCCGGCTCCGGCGCCGCCGGCCGCGGCACCGTGCCGCGGCCGGCGGCGGGCCGGTCCCGCGTCACCCGCCGCTCACCTGTTATCAACCTTGACGGTTACGTGAGTGTGCGGTTAGGCGAATCATTAGTTGTTGGGGTTGATGGTTGTCGGTGTTTCGCGTAGCGTGGACACCGGAGAGAGGAGCTGTCCCATGAGCGGCGAGTACAAGCTCGACATGACGATGATGCTGACCATCCACGACGCCTTCCGCCGTGAGCTGGACCGCATCGCCAAGGTGGCCGACGGCGTCAGCGACGACCCCCGGACCGTGATGCGGACCGCGCTGGGCTGGAAGCTGTTCAAGACCTATCTGCACATCCACCACACCTCCGAGGACGACACGGTGTGGGGCCTGATGGAGGAGCGGCTGGCCGACGCCCCCGACCTCGCGCTGCTGCACGCGATGGAGGCCGAGCACGCCGCCATCGACCCGCTGCTGGCGAGCATCGACGCGGCGCTGGCCGACCCGGAGAAGGGCGCGGAGCAGCTCGGCGGCCTCGTGGGCGACCTCAGCACCAGCCTGCGCGGGCACCTCCAGCACGAGGAGTCCGAGGGCCTGTCCCTGGTCGACTCCACGCTGACCCAGGAGGAGTGGAGCCACTTCGCGGCCGTCCACCTCAAGAAGGTCGGCGAGGACATCGGCACGTACATGCCCTGGCTGCTGGACGACGCCGCCGCCGACTGGGTCGAGACCGTGCTGGGCCGGCTGCCGGGCTGGGGCCGCGTCAAGTACGAGAACGAGTGGAAGGCCGCGTACGAGCAGCTCTCTCTCTGGACGCCGGCAGCCGGCACCGCCGGCTGATCTTCGAGTTCATCCCGGAGGGACCCCGACATGTCACAGTACGAAGGAGCCACGGCCGATCCGCCGGTGGACGCCGCCGCCCCGGCCCCGGAGGCGGGCGCCCGGCTCGGTGTCGCAACCATGGTCATCGCCCTGGCGCGGTTCATGGTCGTGCTCGACGGCACGATCATGATCGTTGCTCTCCCGAGCATCCAGAAGGCGCTGAAGATCTCCCCGGGAAACCTGAACTGGGTGATCAACGGGTACTCGCTGACGTTCGGCGGTCTGCTGCTGGTCGCCGGACGGGTGGGTGACGTCTACGGCCGCAAGAAGGTCTTCACCGTCGGCCTGGTGCTCTTCGGCCTGGCCTCGCTGGCCGGCGGCCTGGCGCCCAACGGCGGCTCGCTCATCGCCTTCCGCCTCATCCAGGGCGTGGGAGCCGCCGTCGCCACCCCAGGAGCACTGTCGCTGCTGGTCGCGACCTTCCCCGAGGGCAAACCACGGACCAAGGCGCTGGGCATCTACGGCGGTGTGACCGGCCTGGCGTCGGTCCTCGGCCTGGTGCTGGGCGGCGTGCTGACCACGTACGCCAGCTGGCGCTGGGTGCTGCTGGTCAACGTCCCCGTCGTCGTCGCGATCATCTTCGGGCTCAACGCGCTCAACGAGGGCGAGGCCGCCCGGCGGACCAGGATCGACATCCCCGGCGCGATCGCCGCGACCCTCGGCGCCGGCTCGCTGGTCTTCGGCGTCAACCGGGTCAGCGACCACGGCTGGAGCGACGCCACGGTCATCGCCTGTCTGATCGCCGCCGGTGTCCTGCTGGCCGCCTTCGCCGTCATCCAGCGCACCAGCGCCGAGCCCATGATCCCGCGCGAGGTGCTCAGCGACCGCGGCCGCACCGGAGCCAACGTCGTCACCCTGCTGATGTCGACGGGCAGCTTCGCCACCTACTACTTCCTGACCCTCTACATGCAGCAGGTCCTCGGCTACTCCGCGCTGCGGACCGGCCTGATGTACCTGCCGCTCGCGGTCGGCTTCGGTATCGCCGCCGGCGGTGTCGGACCGGTGCTGATGGCCCGCGCCCCGGAGCGGATCGCGCTCTCGCTGGCACTGGCGATCGCCGCGGCGGGATCGGGCTGGTTCGCCTTCCTGACCAAGGACTCCAACGTCTGGGCCATGGTGATGCCGGCCTCGCTCGTCACCGGTATCGGCCTGGGCGCCACCACGGTCGTCGCCACCACGATCGGCGTACGCGGTATCGACAGCTCCGAGGCCGGCATCGGCTCCTCGCTGCTGACGGCCAGCAGCCAGATCGGCGGCGCCCTCGGCCTCGCCGGACTGGCCACGGTCGCGGCCACCACCACCCGGCACGCCGCGGCGGGCACCTCCCTGCCGGACGCGCTGGTCAACGGCTACACCGCGGGCTTCAAGGTCGCCGTCGGCCTCTACGTGGTCGGCATCCTGGTCGCCCTGTTCACCGTCAAGCCGTTCAAGGGCGGCGGGGAGGCACAAGCACAGAAGGCCTGAGCGCGCGGAGAACTCGGCGGCACCATCGGCACTGGGAGCGGACATGACCGGACTGACGTACACCGACGCCATGAGCGGGGCGCTCGACCGGCTCCGGAGCATCGGCTACGAGCACGGCACGATGCTCGTCAACCACGCGCCGATGGCCGCCGAGGCCATGGCCACCCTGGGCTACGCCGACGACATCGCGACCTGGGTCGAGGACAACCTGGCCCACCGCCGCTACAAGGACCTGCCCACCCCTCGCTTCCCGCTGTCCGCCCTGGACGAGAGCGACTGGCGGCCCGCCCTCGGCGACTTCGACCGGGTCACCGACTGGTGGGAGATGTTCGACCGCGAGCTGGCCGAGAAGCCCTGGCAGGAGGTGCTGAACCTCTGGTGGCCGCGGCTGGTGTCGGGCATGTCCGGCGTCATGACGCACGGCGTGATCCGCACCGCCCACGCGGTGCGGGCCATCGCCCAGGCGAGCGACTCCGACAACGCCCTCTACCGCAAGGAACTCGCCCACGGCCTGGGCTACTGGGCGGCCCGCTACTCGCTCAGCGACGCCCAGGCCATCGACGCCGAACTGCGCCGGGCCACCCCCGTGGCCCGGCCCGAGGGCGCCGCCTTCACCGCCCTGGACGAACTGGTCGCGGACGCCTGCGGCCACTACGCGACCGTGCAGACCGGCCACCCCGTACCGCTGATCCACGCGATCACCGGCCCGGCCGCCGTCCGCCTGGTCCTGCCGCACCTGCCCGCCGATCTGCAGTGGACCTCCTTCCTGGCGGCCCGCCACTGCAGCGACGGCATCCGCGGCTACTACAGCTCCTCCCGCGGCCCCGCCACCGCCCCCGCCGCGGCGGTGCCGCGGGAGGACCAGCTCATCGCCGAAGCCGTCGAGCTCGGCGACGAGCACGCGATCAAACTCGCCGAGGTCGCCGTACGCCACCAGGCGCTGCTGCCCGACGACCGGTACGCCGCCGCGGCCAACGCGGCGACGACACGACTGCGGAAATTCCTCACCTCGCACTCGTTCTATGATTGATCACGCAGCCCGGACCGGCCGGAAGGAGGCGCACGCTCATGGCGGAGCCGCACGGCCACGGGCGAGGGTCCGCCGAGCTGGTCGGCGCGAAACTGGCCCCGGAGCTCACGCGCTACCTGCCGTACCTGATGCGCCGGGCGTTCGCGCACGTCGCGGCGGCCGCCGACCGGAGCACCCAGGCGCGTGACTACGCGGTCCTGGCCGCCCTCGCCGCCGGGCACGGCACCTCCCAGCAGGCACTCGCCGAGCGGCTGGAGATCAACCGGACGATCATGGTCAAGCTGATCGACCGGTTGCAGGGCGCCGGGTACGTCACCCGGACCCGCAACCCCGACAACCGCCGCTCCTACCTGCTCGCGCTCACCGACGCCGGCCGCGGCGAGCTGGCCCGTATGCAGCCCGCGGTCCTGGAGCGCGACCGGATGCTGACGGCCAACCTGACCGCGGACGAGCGCGTACGGCTCAACGAGCTGCTGCGCACCGTGCTCGGCGAACCGGCCGGCACCCCGAGCGGCCTGAGCACCGAGTACCTGATCACCCAGGTCTTCTACCTGCTGCGGCGGCGCGGTGACGCCCTGGTCGCGGACGAGGGCCTGCGGGTGCGCGACTTCGGCGCGCTGTCCGCGATCGGCAAGCTCGGGCCGTGCCCGCAGCAGCAGTTCGCCCGCTACCTCGCGCTCACCGAGCCCGCCGCCGCCCTGATCGTCGACGAACTGGTCGAGAAGGGCCTGGTCACCCGGGGGCAGGACCCCGACGACCGGCGCCGCTACGCCCTGGAGCTGACCGGCCTCGGCCGGGAGCGGCTGGCGTACCTGGCCGACGCGGTCGAGCGCATGCAGGGCGAGATCGTGCGCACCCTCGGCGGTGAGCAGGTCGAGGCCGAGCTGCACACCCTGATCCACCGGATGCTCGCCGCACCGGTGGCCACCGGAGCCGACCGGGTCGGCTGACCCCCCGCTCCACCTGAGGCTTTCTTCCACGTAAAGCGGTTCGCCCCCTCCGCGGGGCGGGCCGCTTTTGTGCTGCCCACGCCCACCCCACGACAGCTGCAGAAAGTAGGGAAGTCATGTCCCAAGTCGTCGACGCGCCGGTCGGCCTGTGGGCCGGCACGGTGTTCTACGGCACGACGGTCGAGGAGTTCACCGTCAACCTGGAGAGCGACGGGTCCGCCCAGCTCAAGACCGCGGAGACCGGCGGTGAGGGCACCTGGCGGCGGACCGGCGAGGACACCTTCGTCTTCACCATCACCGAGCGCCTCGACGAGGGCGACTCGGGCGTGTCCGGGGACACCGAGGTCACCGGCATCGACCACCTGATCATCAACATCGACGCCAAGCTCTTCGACACGGCCTTCCTGGGCACCGGCACCGCCGAGGTCTTCGACGCCGCCGGAAACGTGATCTTCTCCATCGCCGCTGAGACCAGGGCGCAGCTCTCGCCGGCCCCGTGACGGGCCGGCCGCGGAGGGCTGACCCGCCACGTCCCCGGTGCGGACTTCGACGAGTTCGACGAGTGCGACAAGAGAGGTATCCATGAATACGGATGTGATCGTGGTCGGCGCCGGACCGGCCGGGATGATGCTGGCCGGCGAACTGCGCCTGGCCGGTGTCGAGGTGGTCGTGCTGGAGCGGCTGGAGCGGCCGACCGGCGAGTCCCGCGGCCTGGGCTTCACCGCCCGCACCAAGGAGGTCTTCGACCAGCGCGGGCTGCTGCCGCGGCTGCCCCCCTTCGAGCTGAGCGCCGTCGGCCACTTCGGCGGGCTGCCACTGGACTTCGGCCAGCTGGAGGGCGGGCTCTTCGCGGGCAAGACGCTGCCGCAGTCCGACACCGAGGCGATGCTCGCGGGCTGGGCCCCCGGCCCCGGCGTCACCTTCCGCCGCGGCTGGGAGTGCGTCGCGCTGTCGGCGGACGACGACGGGGTGACCGCCGAGATCCAGGGCCCCGACGGCGCCCGGGAGGAGCTGCGGGCGAAGTACCTGGTCGGCTGTGACGGCGGGCGCAGCACGGTCCGCAAGGCGGCCGGCTTCGACTTCCCCGGCACGGCCGCCTCGATGGAGATGTTCCTCGCCGACCTGCGCGGCACCAACGTGCGGCCGCGGATGATCGGCGAGTCCTACCCCGGCGGCATGGTCATGGCCACCCCGCCCACCAACGGGGTGCAGCGCTTCATCGTGTGCGAGCGCGGCACGCTGCCCAAGCGGCGTACCACCCCGATCGAGTTCGGCGAGATCTCCGACGCCTGGAAGCGCCTGACCGGCGAGGACATCAGCCACGCCGAGCCGGTGTGGCTCAGCTCGTTCGGCAACGCGACCCGGCAGGCCACCGAGTACCGGCGCGGCCGGATCCTGCTGGCCGGTGACGCCGCGCACATCCACCTGCCGGCCGGTGGGCTCGGCATGAACACCAGCATCCAGGACGCGGTCAACCTCGGCTGGAAGCTCGCCGCGCAGGTGCACGGCTGGGCCCCCGAGGGGCTGCTGGACAGCTACCACGACGAGCGCCACCGGATCGGCCGGCGGCTGCTGATGAACACCCAGGCCCAGGGCCTGCTGTTCCTCAGCGGTGACGAGGTGCAGCCGATGCGCGACCTGTTCACCGAGCTGATCGGCTACGACGTGGTCGCCAAGCACCTGATCGGCATGGTCAGCGGCCTGGAGATCCGCTACGACGTCGGCGCGGGCGACCACCCGCTGCTCGGCGCGCGGATGCCCAACCGGCAGGTGGCCACCGCGACCGGCCCGCGGCCCTTCTACGAGCTGATGCACACCGCCCGCCCGATCCTGCTGGACGCCACCGGCGACGCGGAGCTGCAGCGCACGGCGGCCCCCTGGGACGACCGCGTCGACGTGGTCAGCGCGCCCTTCAGCGGCCTGGCCGGCGACGACCCGCTCACCGGCACCGCGGCGGTGCTGGTGCGCCCCGACGGCTACATCGCCTGGACGGCGCCCGGTTCGGCCGCCGGTCTCGACGAGGCCCTGCGCCGCTGGTTCGGCGCGCCGCGGCCGGCCGCGGGGGACCGGCCGTGACGGACCTGGACCTCTCGCTGCCCGCCGAGGCCGTCGCGGCGCTGCGCCGGCTGACCGACCGCGCGGACCTCGCGGACCTCGCCGACCGCTATCTGCGCGCCCTGGACGGCGGCGACTTCGACCAGGCCTGGGCGCGCTCGGTCTTCACCGGCGACGTCGAACTGGACTTCCCGCCGGGCAGCCACCAGGGCATCGCCGGGGTCGCGGACTTCACCCGCGGCTTCATGGGCCACTGGGACCGCACCCACCACAACGTCTCGCACTACGCCATCGAGCCGGACGGCGACCGGGCGACCGTCGCCTGGAACGTCGTCGCCATCCATGTGCACCCCGGCTCGCCGCCGCCGCCCGCCTCCGCGCCGCACTTCTACCTCGGCGGCCGGTTCGAGGGGGTGGCGCGGCGCACCGCCGACGGCTGGCGGCTGTGCCGGCTGGAGCTGCGCGTGGTGTGGACCACCGGGCCGGGCATCCGTGAGATCGCCCAGGTCATGACCGGTACCGACGGAGAACAGGTAATCACCACATGGAAGGACGGGACAGCATGACGAAGGAGATTCCCAGTGTCGAGAGGCAGCGGGAGATCATCGACATCGTCTACAACAAGGGCCTCAACGACGGCGACCTGTCGGTGGCCGACCGCTATCTGACGCCGGACTACCAGAGCCACGGCTCCTACGACGACTCGGTGCGCGGCCCGGCCTCGTTCAAGATGACGATCGAGATGCAGCACCGGTCGTTCTCCGACATCAGGTACGAGGTCCTCGACGTCGTCAGCGAGGGCGACCGCTCCGCGATCCGCTGGGTCATGAAGGGCAAGCACACCGGCCCGTTCCTCGGCATCCCCGCCACCAACAGCGAGGTCGAGCACCACGCGCTGCTCATCCTGCGGTTCGAGGACGACCGGATCGCCGAGCGGTGGGGCATCGTCGACAACTTCACGCTGATGCGCACCCTCCAGGGCATCACCGGCGCGCTCGGTGGCCCCGGTGGCCCCGGCGGGCGTCCCGGTGGCCCGGGTGGTCCCGGGGGTCCCGGCGGGCGTCCGATGGGCGGCCCGCCCATGGGCGGCCCCCCGGCCGGTGGCCCGCCCGCGGGCGGCCGTCCGCAGCCGGCGGGTTCCCCCTCCTGACCCTCTCCCGGGGCCGCGGCCGCGCCTGTGACGGGCGTGGCCGCGGCCCCGGGGTCCCACCGGTCCCGAGCAAGGGGAGGAGCACCCTGTGTCCACCGCACCGATCCGGGTCGTGGTCATCGTCGGCAGCACCCGTGCCGGACGCCTCGCGCCGCAGGTGGCGCAGTGGTTCGTCGGGCAGGCCGGGCAGCGCGCCGACCTGGTGACCGACGTGGTCGACCTGGTCGACCACCCGATGCCGGACGACCTCGACGACACCGCGCCCGCGGTGGTCGCGCTGCGGCCGGTACTGGCCGCGGCCGACGCCTTCGTCTTCGTCGTCCCCGAGTACAACCGCGGCATTCCCGGGCCGCTCAAGACGCTCATCGACAACTACAACGCGGAGTGGGAAGCCAAGCCCGCCGGATTCGTGACGTACGGCCTGAGCATGGCCGGCGGCGTGCGGGCGGTGGAGCACCTGCGGCAGATCCTCGCGGAGTTCCACTCCGTCGGCGTGAAGGACATCGCGATCTTCCCGCGGATCCTCAGCCACTTCGACGCCGCCGGCGCGTTCGCCCCCGAACTGGAGGGCTGCAACGCCGCGGCCAAGCTCATGCTCGACCAGCTCGTCTGGTGGGCCGACGCGCTGCGCACCGCGAAGGCCAAGCGCCCCTACCACTCCTGAGCCGAACCGACCGCACTCCCGTGGAGGACGAATCATGGACGAGACCGGCAAGGAGCTGGCCGACCAGACCTACGACGTGGCGATCCTCGGCGCCGGCATGGCCGGCGGCATGCTCGGCGCGGTGCTGGCCCGCAACGACGTCAAGGTGCTGCTGATGGACGCCGGCACCCACCCGCGCTTCGCGGTGGGGGAGTCGACGATCCCCTACACCTCCTCGATGACCAAGATCATCGCCGAGCGCTACGACGTCCCCGAGATCGCCCCGCTGGCCAGCTTTCGCGGCGTCAACGAGAAAGTCAGCCCCATGTCGGGACGGAAGTCGAACTTCGGGTTCGTCTACCACGAGCAGGGCAAGCCCCAGCAGCCCGACCAGATCAACCAGCTGGTGATCCCCGAGTGGCAGCGCACCGAGTGCCACCTGTTCCGGCAGGACTCCGACGCGTACCTGTTCAACCTCGCGGTGCAGTACGGCGCCGAGCCGTGCCTGGACACCCGCATCACCAGCATCGACATCGACCCGGCCGCCGGTGTGGTGCTGCGCTCCACGCAGGGCACCGAGTACCGGGCGAAGTACCTGGTCGACGGCGGCGGCTACCGCTCCCCGACCGCCGAGGCGTTCGGGCTGCGCGACGACCCGCCGCGGGCCCGGCACCACTCGCGCAGCATGTTCACCCACATGGTGGGCGTGACGCCGTTCGACGACGCCACCGCCGCCCAGGCGCACAAGAACCCCAGCCCCTGGCACCACGGCACGCTGCACCACGTCTTCGACGGCGGCTGGCTGTGGG
Organism: Streptomyces sp. NPDC021224; assembly: GCF_044332905.1. Taxonomy (NCBI): domain Bacteria; kingdom Bacillati; phylum Actinomycetota; class Actinomycetes; order Kitasatosporales; family Streptomycetaceae; genus Streptomyces; species Streptomyces sp. NPDC021224. The sequence goes on from NZ_JBIRPW010000012.1 coordinate 171,500, forward strand.
TCATCCCGTTCGACAACCACGAGGGCGCGCTGAGCACCCTGTGCAGCGTCGGGCTGACGCTGGACGAGCGGGTCTTCCCCAAGGACCCGAAGGTCTCCGCGCAGCAGGAGTTCGACGACTTCCTCGCCCGCTTCCCGCAGATCGCCGAGCAGTTCACCGGCGCCCGCGCGGTGCGGCCCTGGATCAGCACCGGACGGCTCCAGTACTCCGCGTCCAACACCGTCGGCGAGCGCTACACCCTGACCTCGCACGCGGCCGGCTTCATCGACGCCCTGTACTCGCGCGGCATCACCAACACCCTGGAGGTCGTCAACTCGCTGGCCTGGCGGCTGATCGCGGCCTCCCGCGACGGCGACTGGTCCACCGAGCGCTTCGCGTACATCGACAAGGTCCAGCAGGGCCTGTACGACGTGCACGACGACCTCGTCTACAGCTCCTTCGTGGGCTTCCGCCACTACGAGCTGTGGAACGCGGTCATCCGGGTGTGGAAGGTCACCAGCATCCTGCCCACGATGCGGATCGAGAACGCGCTGCGCGACTACCTCAAGACCCGCGACGAGCAGGTGTTCCTCGACCTGGAGAACCACGAGACGCCCGGCATGCCCGCGCCCGTGGCCAAGGACATCATCGAGCTGCTCGCCTTCACCCGCACCACCTGCCAGGCAGTGGAGGCCGGCACCCTCGAACCCGCCGCCGCGGCCGACCGCATCTTCGCGCACCTGCGCGACAGCGCGTTCGTCCCCGCGCCCTTCGCCCTGGGCGACCCGGACAACCACCACTTCGAGGCGACGCCGGAGCTGCTGGAGCGGCTCGGCCGGTGGGGCACCACCCAGTCCCCGCAGCACATGCGCTCGCTGTTCGCCTGATCATCCCCAGCGCGCCGGCTCCTCGGCAGGTACCAGGACCGGACCGGACCGAAAGAGGGTACTGACATGCACAGCAGCTTGATCGTCGCGCGGATCGAACCCGGCGGCGGCAGCGACGTGGCCCGGTTGTTCGCGGACTTCGACCGCACCGAGATGCCGCACCTGATGGGCACCCGGCGCCGGCAGCTGTTCCAGTTCCGCGGCCTGTACTTCCACGTGCAGGACTTCGACGAGAACAACGGCGGCGAGCGCATCGAGGAGGCCAAGGCCGACTCGCGCTTCGTGCGGATCAGCGAGGACCTCAAGCCGTACATCCAGGCCTACGACCCCGCCACCTGGCGCTCGCCGGCCGACGCGCTCGCGACGCGTTTCTACAACTGGGAGGCGTGACGGTGTCCACCCGGCGAGTCGTCATCACAGGGGTGGGCGTGCTGGCCCCCGGCGGTATCGGCGTCAAGAACTTCTGGAGCCTGCTGTCCGAGGGCCGTACCGCGACCCGGCGGGTCAGTTTCTTCGACCCCACCCCGTTCCGCTCCCAGGTCGCCGCCGAGATCGACTTCGATCCCGAGCTGTTCGGCCTGAGCCCGCAGGAGATCCGCCGCATGGACCGCTCCGTGCAGCTCGCGGTGGTCGCCGCCGGTGAGGCGGTGGCCGACAGCGGCCTGGACTTCGAGGCCCTGGACCCCTTCCGCACCGGCGTCACGCTGGGCAGCGCCGTCGGCGCCACGATGGGCCTGGACCAGGAGTACCGCGTCGTCAGCGACGGCGGCCGGCAGGACCTGGTCGACCACGAGTACGCCGTACCGCACCTCTACAACTACCTGGTGCCCAGCGCCGGCGCCGCCGAGGTCGCCTGGCGGGCCGGTGCCCAGGGCCCGACGTCGGTGGTCTCCACCGGCTGCACCTCGGGCATCGACGCGGTCGGCTACGCGGTCGAGGTGATCAGGGAGGGCGCCGCCGACGTCATGGTCGCCGGCGCCACCGACGCGCCCATCTCGCCGATCACGCTGGCGTGCTTCGACGCGATCAAGGCCACCACCCCGCGCAACGACGACCCCGAGCACGCCTCGCGGCCCTTCGACGGCACCCGCAACGGCTTCGTCCTGGGCGAGGGCTCCGCGATCTTCGTCCTGGAGGAGCTGACCGCGGCCCGCCGCCGCGGCGCGCACATCTACGCCGAGATCGCCGGCTACAGCTCGCGCTGCAACGCCTTCCACATGACCGGGCTGCGGCCCGACGGGCTGGAGATGGCCGAGGCCATCCGGGTCGCCATGGACCAGGCGCGGATGAACCCCGAGGAGATCGACTACATCAACGCGCACGGCTCGGGCACCAAGCAGAACGACCGGCACGAGACCGCGGCGTTCAAGCTGAGCCTTGGCGAGCGCGCCCGGCAGGTCCCGGTCAGCTCCATCAAGTCGATGGTCGGGCACTCGCTCGGCGCGATCGGCTCGATCGAGATCGCCGCCTCGGTGCTGGCGATGGCCGAGAACGTGGTCCCGCCCACGGCGAACCTGCACACTCCCGACCCCGAGTGCGACCTGGACTACGTCCCGCTCACCGCCCGCGACTGGCGCACCGACGCGGTGCTCACCGTCGGCAGCGGGTTCGGCGGCTTCCAGAGCGCCATGGTGCTGGCCGCCGCCGACCGGAGGATCACATGACCGCCGCCACCACCGTCGTCACCGGCCTCGGTGTCGTCGCCCCCAACGGGCTGGGCGCCGCGGCCTACTGGGACGCCACCCGCGGCGGCAAGAGCGGCATCGGCCGCGTCACCCGCTTCGACCCGTCGCAGTACCCCGCCCGGCTGGCCGGGGAGGTCCAGGGCTTCGTCGCCGAGGACCACCTGCCCGGCCGCATGATCGTGCAGACCGACCACATGACGCGGATGGCGCTGGTCGCCGCGGACTGGGCGCTCGCCGACGCCTCGATCGAGCCGCGCGGCCTGGACGGCTACAGCATGGGCGTGGTCACCTCCAGCTCCGCGGGCGGCTTCGAGTTCGGCCAGGGCGAGCTGCAGAAGCTGTGGAGCCGCGGCAGCCAGTACGTCAGCGCCTACCAGTCCTTCGCCTGGTTCTACGCCGTCAACAGCGGCCAGATCTCCATCCGGCACGGCATGAAGGGCCCCAGCGGGGTCGTCGTCAGCGACCAGGCCGGCGGTCTGGACGCGCTGGCGCAGGCCCGCCGCAAGATCCGCAGCGGCACCCGGCTGATGGTGTCCGGCGGGGTCGACGCGACGATCTGTCCGTGGGGCTGGGTCGCACAGCTGGCCGGCGGCCGGATGAGCACCAGCGACCAGCCCGCCCACGCCTACCTGCCCTTCGACGCCGATGCCTGCGGCCACGTGCCCGGCGAGGGCGGCGCCATCCTGATCCTGGAGGAGGCCGGTGCCGCCGCCCTGCGCGGCGCCCGCGTCTACGGCGAGATCGCCGGGTACGGCGCCACCTTCGACGCCCCCGCGGGCACCGGACGCGACGGGGCCTTCCGCAAGGCGATCGAGGTCGCCCTCGCGGACGCCGGAGCGGACGCGGACGACGTCGACGTCGTCTTCGCCGACGCGGCCGGCATCCCGGAGCTGGACCGCGCCGAGGCCGTCGCGATCAACCAGGTCTTCGGCGAGCGCGGGGTGCCCGTCACCGCGCCCAAGACGATGACCGGCCGGCTCTACTCCGGCGCCGGAGCCCTGGACACGGCCACCGCGCTGCTGTCCGTCCGGGACGGCGTCATCCCGCCCACCGTCAACTCCGACCCGGCCGCCGACTACGGCATCGACCTGGTCACCGGCCGTCCCCGGGTGCGCCCGGTCCGCAGCGCGCTGATCCTGGCCCGCGGCTACGGCGGCTTCAACTCGGCGCTGCTGGTACGGGCCGGCAGCCGCGCCACCACCGGATCGGACTCCACCGAAGGGACACGCTGATGACTGCCCGGCAGTTCACCCTGGACGACCTCAAACGCATCCTCGTCGAGTGCGCCGGCGCCGACGACGCCGTGGACCTCGACGGCGACATCCTCGACCAGGGCTTCGAGGAGATCGGCTACGAGTCGCTGGCCATCCTGGAGACCGGCGGCCGGATCGAGAACGAGTACGACGTCATCATCGACGAGTCCGTGCTGTCGGTGCACGTCACCCCGCGCGAGCTGATCACCGCGGTCAACGAGCTGCTGACGGTCTCGGCATGAGCGCCGCCGACCGCCCCGTCGCCCTGGTCTCCGGGGCGACCAGCGGGATCGGCCTGGCCGTCGCCCGTCTGCTGGCCGTCCAGGGGCACCGGGTCTTCCTCGGCGCCCGTGACGCCGGCAACGTCGAGGCCACCGTCAAGGAGCTGCGCGCCGAGGGCCACGAGGTCGACGGCCGCACCCTCGACGTCCGCGACGACACGGCCGTGCGCGAGTTCGTCGCGGCCGCCGTCGACCGGCTCGGCACCGTCGACGTCCTGGTCAACAACGCCGGGCGCAGCGGCGGCGGTGTCACCGCCGACATCCCCGACGAGCTGTGGCACGACGTCATCAACACCAACCTCAACAGCGTCTTCCGGCTGACCCGCGAGGTGCTGACGACCGGCGGCATGCGGCACAAGAGCCGCGGCCGGATCATCAACATCGCCTCCACCGCGGGCAAGCAGGGCGTCATCCTCGGCGCCCCCTACTCGGCGTCCAAGCACGGTGTCGTCGGCTTCACCAAGGCCCTCGGCAACGAGCTGGCCCCGACCGGCATCACCGTCAACGCGGTCTGCCCCGGCTACGTCGAGACGCCCATGGCGCAGCGCGTCCGGGAGGGCTACGCGACCGCGTACGACACCACCGAGCAGGCCATCCTGGAGCGCTTCACCGCCAAGATCCCGCTCGGCCGCTACTCCACGCCCGAGGAGGTCGCCGGTCTGGTCGGCTACCTCGCCTCGGACGCGGCCGCCTCCATCACCGCCCAGGCCCTCAACGTCTGCGGTGGCCTGGGCAACTTCTGACCCCCGCGACCCCGCGACAGGAGGAACGAGCATGACACAGCCCGTGGTTCGCGAAGTCGAGCACGAGATCACGGTCGCCGCCCCGGCCCGCGAGGTCTACCGGCTCATCGCCGAGGTGGAGAACTGGCCGCGGATCTTCCCGCCCACCATCCACGTCGACCAGGCCTCGCAGGGCGCCGGGCGCGAGCGCATCCGGGTCTGGGCCACCGCCAACGGCGCGCCCAAGAACTGGACGTCGCAGCGCGCCCTGCACCCCGACACGCTGCGCATCGACTTCCGCCAGGAGGTCTCCACCCCGCCGGTCGCCGCGATGGGCGGCGCCTGGATCATCGAGCCGCTGTCGGCCGGGCAGTCCCGGGTCCGGCTGCTGCACGACTACCGGGCGATCGACGACGACGCCGACGGCCTGGCCTGGATCGACCAGGCCGTGGACGGCAACTCCCGCTCGGAGCTGGCCGCGCTGCGCGCCAACCTGGAGTTCGTCGTCGGCTCCGAGAAGCTGACCTGGTCCTTCGAGGACACCGTCCACATCAACGGCAGCGTCAAGGACGTCTACGACTTCATCAACGAGGCCGGCCTGTGGTCCGAGCGGCTGCCGCACGTGGCCCGGGTGAACCTCCAGGAGCCCGAACCGGGCCTCCAGGAGCTGGAGATGGACACCCGCTCGCCCAACGGCTCGGTGCACACCACCAAGTCCTACCGGGTCTGCTTCCCGTACGACCGCATCGTCTACAAGCAGACCACCCTGCCGGTCCTGATGAGCCTGCACACCGGCCGCTGGAGCTTCCGCCCCACCGCCTCCGGCGTCGCGGCCACCTCCCGGCACACCGTCGTGCTGCGCCCGGAGAACGTCACCTCCGTGCTCGGCCCGGACGCCGGCGTCACCGAGGGCCGCGAGCACGTCCAGCACGCCCTGAGCACCAACTCCCGCACCACCCTCGGCTACGCCAAGACGTACGCCGAGTCGCGGGCCTGATCCCACCAGCGCACCCCCCACGAGGAGGACCACATGGGCAACAAGCTCTCCGGCAAGACCGCGCTCGTCACCGGGGCGAGCCGCAACATGGGCCGCGCGATGGCCCTGCGGCTGGCCGCGGACGGCGCGCTGGTCGCCGTGCACTACAACACCGCCAAGGACGAGGCCGAGGCCGTCGTCGAGACCGCCCGGCAGGCGGGCGGCAAGGCCTTCGCGGTGGGCGCCGAACTCGGCGTCCCCGGCGACGTCGACACGCTCTTCGAGGCGCTGGAGGCGGGCCTGACCGAGCACGCCGGCTCCACCGCGCTGGACATCCTCGTCAACAACGCCGGGGTGCTGGGCGGCATCAAGCCGGAGGACACCACCTCCGAGCAGTTCGACCGGATCCTCGCGGTCAACGCCAAGGCGCCGTTCTTCCTCATCCAGCGCGCGCTGCGGAACATGCCCGACGGCGGCCGCATCGTCAACATCTCCTCCGGGCTGACCCGCACCTCCAACCCGGACGAGATCGCGTACGCGATGTCGAAGGCCGCCGTCGAGATGCTCGGGCTGCACTTCGGCAAGTACCTCGGCCCGCGCGGCATCACCGTCAACAGCGTCGCCCCCGGCATCACCCGCAACGACAACCCGGTCTTCCAGATGCCCGAGGTCGTCACCGCGATGGCGTCGCTGTCGGCCTTCAACCGGGTCGGCGAGCCCGAGGACGTCGCGGACGTCGTGGCCTTCCTCTGCTCGGAGGACGCCCGCTGGATCACCGGCGCGTTCATCGACGCCAGCGGCGGCACGCTGCTCTGACCCGCACCACGGGCCCCACGCGTACGGCGGCCCTGCCCGACCGCCGTACGCCCCTCCGGGCGCCGCCCGGACCTGCCCCGGGCCGTGCCCCGGACCTTCACCGCCGACGAGCCCCGCCGAGGAGCCCCTCCGACAAGCGCCGCCCCCGAGAACCGCCGTCCCCGACCGCGGGAGCCGCCATGAAGACCGCGCCGCAACGGACCGCGACCGGCACCGCCCCGCCGCCCGGGGGCCTGCTGGCCGTCCTGGCAGGCAACATGCTCATCGACGCCCTGGAGGTCTCGGCGACCCTGGTCGCCCTGCCCGCCCTGGGCCAGGACTTCCACCTCGCGCCCAGCACCGCCCAGTGGGCCATGACCGCCTTCGCCATCGGCTTCGGCGGCCTCATGCTCTTCGGCGCCCGGGTCGTCGCCATCCACGGCGCCCGCCGCGCCTACCTGTGGGCGCTGCTGGCCTTCGCCGCCGCCTCGCTGGTGGCCGGTGTGACCGGCAGCTTCGCGCTGCTGGTCGCCTGCCGCGTGGTGAAGGGCTTCTGCGCCGCGCTCACCGCGCCCACGGGCCTGGCCATCATCATGAACACCTTCCCCGAGGGCCCGCACCGCAGCCGCGCCATCTCCGTCTACACCGTCTTCGGCGCGGGCGGCTTCACCGGCGGACTGCTGCTGTCCGGCCTGCTCACCGACATCAGCTGGCGGTGGACGCTGGCGACCCCGGCCCCCGCCGCGCTGCTGCTGTTCCTGCTGGGCCTGCGCATGATCCCGCGCTCCGCCCCCGCCGTCGGGCCGCGCCGCCGCTACGACGTCGCCGGCGCCCTGAGCGCCACCGGCGCCCTGGTGTGCCTCGACCTGGCCATCGCGTCCTCACCCGCGCACGGCTGGTTCAGCGCCCAGGTCGGTGCCGCGGCCGCCGGGTTCGCCGTGCTGTGCGCGCTGTTCGTCGCGGTGGAGCGTACGGCCAAGGACCCGCTGGTGCGGCTGCCGCTGCGCACCGGCGGCACCATGGCCCGCTCCGCGCTGGGCGCCGGCGCGCTCAACGGCTCCTACCTGGGGCTGCTGGTCGTCGTCACGTTCCAGTTCCAGACCACCCGGGGATGGTCGCCGCTGCAGACGGCGCTGGCCATCCTCCCGGCGAGCGTCCCGCTGGCCCTCGTCGCCCTGCACTCCGGGCGCATGATCGCCCGCTTCGGCACCCGCCGGCTCATCGCGTACGGCGCCCTGCCGCCGCTCGCCGGCTACCTGCTCTACCTGCGGCTGCCCGCCCACCCCGACTACGTGACCGCGGTCCTGCCCACCATGATCCTGGTCGGGCTGGGCTTCGTGCTGTCGTTCGCCGCCCTCAACACCCAGGCCACCTCGGGCCTCGCCCCCGCCGAGCGCGGCGCCGCGGCGGCCCTCTACCAGAGCGCCGTCCAGATCGCCGCGGTCGTGGCCCCCGCCCTGGCCGCCGCCCTCTTCCAGAACGGGCTGGGCGGTACGGGCAACGGCGGGCTGCGGCCCGCGGTATGGCTGGTGGTCGCGATCGGCGCGATCGGACCGGTGGCCGCACTGACCACGTACCTGCTGCCGCGCCCGCCGCGGCGCGCGACCCCAGGAGGACAGGAACCATGGACGAGGCGAGTATCTGGGTGAAGGCCGCCCCGGAGACGGTGTGGGCCCTGGTGGCCGACCCCACCCGCTACGGCGAGCTGAGCCCGGAGAACATCGGCGGCCGCTGGGCGAACAACTCGGTCCCGCGCGCCGGGGCCGTCTTCAAGGGCACCAACAAGCGCGGCGTCATGCGCTGGACGACCACCTGCACGGTCCTGGAGTACGACGCGCCCAAGCGCTTCTCCTTCCAGGTCACCGAGTCGAACATGCGCTGGGGCTACCGCCTGGAGCCCGAGGCCGGCGGCACGCTGCTCACCGAGTGGCGCGAGCACGCCGGGCCCATGCCCGTCGCCGCCCGTATCTTCACCGCCTCCCGGCTGCTCGGCCGGGACCGCGAGCAGATCATGGTCGACGGCATGCGCACCACCCTGGAACAGGTCAAGCGCGCCGTCGAGACCGGCCGCGGGTAACCGGCGATGCGCGGTCTGAGCCGGTACGAGAGCGCCGTCGCCCTGCGCTACGGGATCGCCGACACCGCCGACTTCACCCGGCAGGCACTCGCGATCCTCGACACCCGCGCGGGCGACTACCGCGGATACGGCGTCACCCGGGCGCTGATCCACCCCCTGACCCTGCACCTGGCCACCCACCCCGGGCACAGGGGCGTACGGCTGCGCACCGGCGGCGCGCCGCACACCACCGACCCCGGCACGCTGGAGCTCGACGCGGCCATCGAGCCCGGCCCGCGCGGCAGCCTGCGGCTGGCCGGGCTCGGCCCCGTACCGCTGCCGCTGCGCCGCGGCACCGTGGACGCCGTGCGCTGCGCGACCCTGGTCTTCGGCCTCGGCGACATCGACAGCGACGGCCCGAGCGCCGAATTCGGCGTCACCGTACGCCCCGAGGCCGGGCTCCAGTGCGCCTACGCCTCCGGCACCGCGCGCGACCCGTACACACCGCGCTGGGAGATCTCGGTGCGCCCGGCCGCCGTCGCCCACCGCTCCCCGTCCGTGCCGGCCGCGATGGGGTGGATCGCCGCGGACTGCCTGGCCTGACGACCGGCCGTCCCCGCCGGGAAGGAGCCCGTGCCCGTGCCCGCACCGCTGCGACGGTTCCTGCTCCTGGTCGGGCGGGCCCTGCGCGACTACGGCTACTTCCACATCTGCCCGCCGCCGCTCCCGCCACCCGCCCCGCCGCCGGGGGCGCCCCCCGCCCCGGGCCACCCGGAGAAGCTGGTGCCGCTGCCCGACCACGAACGCCGCTGGTGGCAGGACCTCGAAACCCGCCTCACCGGCGGCGGTTCCGCCGACCGGCCCTGAACGACCCCTGAACGGCCCCCTGAACGACTCCTGACCGCGCGGCCCTCGGGCCGCGCGGTCTTTTTTGTTTTCCGGCCTCTCCCGCGCTCTACCCGGCTCGTCCGGGGTCAGCCGAGCCAGGCGGGGGAGAGGGCGGACGCGGTCAGCGGGGCCGGGGCGCCGGTGCCGTCGGCGGGGACGGTGAACAGGTCGGAGCCGTAGTCGCCGGGCAGCGAGTAGGAGAGCGTGTCGCCGTCGACCCACACCGCCTGGTCGTCTACGTTGCGGGACTCGGCGGTGGGATGGTCCTTCAGCGTCGCCAGGTCCAGGACGTACAGCCGCCAGGGGGCGTCGGGGTCGAGCCCCGGGACGCGCTTCTTGAAGGCGATGCGCGTCCCGTCCGGCGAGAGCGAGGGGCACTCGACGTTGGTGCGCAGTGTGACGGCGGTGCGCGTCGCCACGTCGCCGCGGATCAGGTACGTGCGGCCGCCGGTCGCGGCCGTGGCGTAGAAGTGCGTGTCGTCCGAGAAGGTCACGCCCCAGTAGTTGAGGTCGGCGGCGCGCAGCCGCTTGCCGTCGCGGGTCAGCGTGTAGTCCTCCAGCGTCGGCTGGAGGGCGCCGGTGCGGGTGTCCAGGATCGTGGTGCGGGTGGAGAAGTCGGTGCCCGCGTACGAGTCGCCGCCGACGAAGACCGTCCAGGCCGCCATCCGCCCGCTGGGGGAGACCCGGGCGCGGGTCGGGATGCCCACGAGGTCCACGTGCCGGGTGGTGCGCAGGTTCCGGTCGAGGACGAGGGCGCGGTAGCTGTCGTTGACCGCCCCGCGCTCCGCCTGGAGGCACACCCCGGTGCCGCCCGCGGCGTAGAAGCGCAGGCACTTCACACCGGAGGCGGTGCGCGGGCCGTTCGGGTCGGCCGCCGGGACGCTGGCCAGCTCGTCGCGGTGCGGGCCCCACGCCATGGAGCGGAAGACGATCCGCCGCCCCGCGCCGGGCGCGAGCGACACGTCCCCGGCGTGCACCGCGGGCCCGCCCGCCTGCACCTGGTTCTTCCGGTCCGCCCGGTCCGCCGCCCGCCACACCGCGACCCCGCCGACGAGCGCGAGCACCAGGACCCCGGCGAGGAGCACGAGCAGCTTGCCGCGCGTGCTGAGGGGGGCGTCGCCGGAGGGGCGGGCGTCCTCTTCCGTCGGTCCCTGGCCGTCCTCGCTCATCCGATCCCCTCCGCGGGTCGCAGCCGTACCGACAGCAGCACGCCCGCCAGCAGCGCGACCGCCGCGCCGGTGAGCGCCGAGCGGTCGCCGAACGCGGTCCAGGCCGCGCCGAAGGCGATCGAGCAGAAGAAGCGGGCGGCCGCCTGGCCGGTCTGCACCAGAGCGAGCCCGCTGGAGCGCAGCGCCGCCGGTACGGAACCGGCCGCCGCCGCCATCAGCACCCCGTCGGTGGCCGCGTAGAACGTGCCGTGCAACGCGAGCACCGCGTACGGCAGCACGCCCGCCCGCAGGTGCGACAGCAGCAGTCCGTACGCCAGCAGCAGCGCGAGGTGGCCGCCGACGAAGACGCGCCAGCGGCCCACCCGGTCCGCCCACCGGCCGAGCGGCACCGCGAGCAGCAGGAACGCCGCCGCCGTGCCCAGCGGCAGCAGCGCGAACCAGCGGTCGGGCACGCCGAGGCGGCGCTGGAGCATGAGGTAGACGAAGGAGTCGCTCACGGTCGCCAGGCCCAGCGCCATCGCGCACAGCGCGAGCCCGCGCAGCTCCCGCCGCCCGAGCAGGGCGACGGCGGCCCGCAGCGAGGCCCGCGGCGCGTCCTTCCCTGGCGTGCCCGCCGCCTCCCGTACCCGCGCGGGCACGAACAGCAGCAGCACCAGCACGCCCACCGCCGCGACGCAGAAGCTCACCGTGAAGACCGCGTCGTAGCCCTCCGCCGCCCGGCGCAGGATCAGGAAGGCGACCAGCGGGCCGAGCAGCGCGCCCGTGGTGTCCATCGCGCGGTGCACACCGAACGCCCGCCCGCGCGCCCCCGGCTCGCTGGAGAGCGAGATGAGCGCGTCGCGCGGCGCGGTGCGCAGCCCCTTCCCCGTACGGTCGGCGGCGAGCACCGCGCCGATCAGCGGCAGGGTGTGGACGGCGAGCAGCAGCGGCTTGCACAGCGCCGACAGCCCGTAGCCGAGGACGGCGACCCGCTTGTGCCGCCCGCCGCGGTCGGCGAGGTGGCCGCCGACGAGCCGGACGAGCGCGCTGAAACCGTTGTAGACGCCGTCCAGCAGACCGAAACCCAGCGGGGACAGGCCGAGTCCGGTGACCAGGTAGAGCGGCAGCACCGCGGTGACCATCTCCGAGGAGACGTCCGTGATCAGGCTGACCGCGCCCAGCGCGAGCACGGTGGAGGCCACGGCGGACCGCCGCCCGGGGCGTGACGTGCCCCGGGCGGCGGCCGGCGAGGCCACCGCGGGTGTGCTCGCGCGGCTCTCGCTGACGTACATCGGTCAGCTGGACCAGATGCCGGTGATGTCCGACGCCGAGGCGGCCTGCCCGGCGTGCGAGGACGTGCCTGCCAGGTCCTCCAGCGTCCGCAGCAGGTTGTAGTGGTTGTAGGTGGTCGACACGGACGAGCCCGCCTTGACCGGCTGGCCGTAGAAGACGGTCGGGATGCGGTTGCCGCTCAGCGAGTTGTCCTCGTCGAAGGTGACGACGAGCAGGCTGTTGTGCGTCTTGGCCCAGGTCGCGTACGCGCCCAGGTTGTTCTTGATCCAGGTGTCACCGGTCGACACCGAGCAGTCGTGCATGTCGCTGCACAGGTTGGGCACCACGAACGAGGTCGTGGGCAGCGTCGAGTAGTCCGTCGGGAACTGCGCGAAGGTCTTCGCGGACGAGGTCGGCACGTTGGAGAAGCCGAACCACGGGTTGTGCTTCTGCGCGTAGTTGCCGCTCTTGCAGGTGGTCGAACCCTGGCTGGGCAGCGTCTCGTTGTAGCTGCCGAACGTCTTGCCCGCGGCGGCGACCTCGGAGCCGAGGTTCGCGGCCGAGCTGAAGCCGATGGTGACACAGCTGTCGGACGTGACGCCCTGAGTGGAGCCGGAGAACAGGGCGTAGTAGTTCGGCTGGCTGGGGTGGGTGATCGCGTGGCTCTGCGTCAGGTTGGCGCCGCCGGTCGCGAGCGAGTTGATGTACGGGGCGCTGGAGCTGCCGATCACCTGGCTGTAGGCGTGGTTCTCCATGACCACCACGACCGTGTGATCGGGCGTCGGTACGGAACCGGCCGCCTGGGCGTTCCCGCCGAGCCCGGCCCACAGGCCGGCAGAGGCGGCGGCGAGCCCGCCGGCGGTCAACAGGGCGGTACGGCTACGGCTGCGCACGGATTACCTCCGGTGAGGGGGGTGGGGGAAGGACGCGCGTGCGATGTGCATGCCAAAGTTAGGAGCGCGACGGGAACGCGCGAGCGGTGCGCCAGGTGAAGATCACGCGAACGCTGCGGTACGCCCGGTGTACGCGGGGTGAGCGGGTCAGCCCAGCCTGCCGCGCAGGGCCTCGCCGCTGAGCGTGCGTGCGGGCTGCCAGGCGAAGCCGGTGACCTCCTCCGCCTGGAGGGCGGTGACGTCGGCGACGTCGGCGGCCTCGGTGCGGAAGAGGTAGCGGACGTCGTAGTGCTGGTGGGCGGGTTCGCCCTTGGCGGGGTTGGCGGGGATGGGGTGCACGTCGATGTGCAGGGGGATGGGACTGACCGGGGTGACGCGCTCGGCCGGGATCCCCGTCTCTTCGCTCAGCTCCCGCAGGGCGGCGCCGAGGAGGGTGTCGTCGCCGTCCTCCAGGTGCCCGCCGGGGAAGAGCCACGTACGGAGGGCCTTGTGCCGGATGAGCAGGACGCGCTCGTCAGGCCGGAGCAGCAGCGCCCCGGCGGTGACGTGCCCACGGAATTCCTTGCGCGAGGTGATGGTGCCGGGCGTGTCGGCGAGGGAGTCGGCGAGGGCGCCGAGCCCGTCCCCGTCCTCGGGGTACCGGTCCAGGTAGCAGCTCAGGGTGTCGCGGATGTGCTGGGCGGTGATGGCCATGGGTCCTCGTCAGCGGTTGAAGGCGGCGAGCCAGGCGTCGGCGATGACGGCCCGGTCGGCGGCGGGCAGTTCGTGCATACCAGGCGCGAGGCTGTTGCGGCTGAGCGTGTGGAGGGCGGCGAGTATCTCGGCCTGCACGAGGAAGATGAAGGGGCCGACGCTGGCGCCGTGCAGGAAGTTGACGGCGTTGCCGCCGTTGAGCAGATAGAAGTAGTGCCCGGTGGTCTGGCAGCGGGTGACGTGGTCGGTGTCGCGGCTCCGCTGGTAGACGGAGGGGAGCCCGTCGAGGTCGAGCTCGTCCTCGCTGCTGGTGACGGTGGCGACGTAGGCGCCGTTGCGGAGGCTGGAGAAGTCCTCGGCGCGCAGGGACAGCGCCCCGGTGGCGCACAGCACGAGCCCCGCGTCGCGGAGGGCGCGGTCACGGTCGCGCGCGACGGCAAAGCCCTGACTGAGCGCCTGCGTACGGCGGATGGGGTCGATGTCGTGCACGGTGACCTGGACGCCCTTGGCGTGCAGGAGCCGGGCGATGCTGGAGCCGAGCTTGCCGAAGCCGATGACGAGGGCGGGGCGGCCGTGCAGGATGTCGCCGCGCTCGCGCATGAGGGCTTCGGTGGAGAAGACGACGGACTGCCCGACGAGGTAGTCCTCGGGGTCCTTCAGCGGCGAGCGCGCCACGGAGACGACGGGGCAGGGGAGCTTGTCGAGTTCGGCGTATCGCTTGTGGCCGTTCTCGGTGTCCTCGACGACGCCGAGGAGCGTCCCGGAGAAGCGCTCGGCGAGGGCGCGCAGGGTGGGCGCGAAGTAGCCGCCGACGTCGAGGAGGACGACGCGTTCCCCGGCGGCCCGGGTCTCGATGTACTCCACGGCCTGGTCGGGGTCGATGAAGGCCTCGCGGGAGAGCGGGTCGCAGGGTGCGATGCGCTCGACCTCGCGCTTGGCGGCGGGGGAGACGGACTTGGGCTTCGGGAGGACCGCCCGCAGCTTCGAGGCGGCGGCCACGGCCCTTACGAAGCTGGGGCGTTCGGGCAGCAGGTGCGTGACGAGGAACGCGGACGGCGGCTCATCCGCGCGGAAGCGGGCCGCGACCTTGCTGAAGTAGGCGTCCAGGCGGGCGCGTTCGAAGGACTCCACGGTTCACCTCTCTTCCGGGGTGTCGGGCTGGCGGGGTGTGATGAGGGTGAGGTGTTCGTCGGAGTCGGCGGTCCACGGGAGGACAGGTCCGCGTACGGGTCGGAGGACGTAGACGCCGTGGCGGACGTCGGCGATGACGGCCTGGCGGCCGGTGGCCTCGTCCGTGACCTGGTCGCCGACCCAGGGCCGTCCGTTGCGGGTCATGCGGCGGGGTCTCCTTCGAGCAGGCCCCAGACGCGCTTGCCGAACGGGAGGGGTTCGGTGCCCCAGCGGGCGGTGAGCGCTTCGACGAGGTTCAGGCCGCGCCCGCACTCGGCGAGGTCCTCGGCGTCGCGCCGCTCGGGCCGCTGCTTCGACCGGTCGACGACGTCGATCCGGACCTGCCCGTCCGCCGGGCGGCTGACCGTCACCCGGATGAGCCGCCCCTTCGTGTGCCGGGCGGCGTTGGCGACCAGCTCGGTGACGACGAGGGCCCCGTCGTCCGCCAGGCCTTCGAGGCCCCACGTGCGGAGGGCGGTACGGACGAGCAGGCGGGCGTCGTCGGCGCTTTCCGCTGCGCAGGGCAAGGTGCGGGAGTAGTCGGGGCCGATGGGCTGGTGCCGTATCGGCTCCGGGGTTTGCCCTGCCGTCTGCATGGCGGCCGTTTTCCGCTGGGCCTCCATCTCGCCCTCCCGGTGCGTAGCGGTGGTGGGGCTTCACGCTACGTTCGGTGAACGGGTGGATACAGACGCGTTCCGTGGTCCTTTGACGGCACGTCAGCAACGCGGGTGCACGGAGCGTGCACCTTATGGCGCGGCGAAGAAGGCCGCGAGTTCGCGCTGCGCCGCGCTCGTACGGCCGCTGAGCTGCTGCACGTGGTGGAAGGTCTGCGCCGCCATCTGCTGGTGCCGCAGCCACTCAGGGGTCTCCGCGTGGAGGCGCTTCAGCACTCCCAGGGCGTCGGCCTTGTGCTTGAGGGTGGCGTGCGCCGCTGCCACGTCCAGCAGGTGGCGGCGCATGAACGTGCTGTCACCGGCCTGCGCGACGCGTTCGGCCAGGCTGATCACCATGGCGGGATGGTCGGCGACGAGGTGGTTCTCGATGCCCTGGAAGGCCACCGTCCGCCAGTCGAAACGGCCCCAGCTCGACTCGGACACGGCGGTGCCGCCCGCGAGCGCGGCCCCTGCGGTGCGGCCCATGCGCAGCATCTCCCGGGCCTCGGCCGCCCGGTTGTTGCGCGCCGCCGCGGCGCTCGCGTGCACCAGCAGCTTGCCCCAGGCGCCCAGGTCCCGCCTCGACGCACGGGAGATGCGCGGCTCGACCGCCTCCGCGGTGGCGACGCTCACCTGCTCGGCCTCGTCGAGACGCCCCTGCCGCATGAGCAGCCAGCCCTGCTGGTAGACGGCGCCGGCGAGCAGATCCAGCGCGCCCACCGCGAGCGCGTCGGCGATCGCGTCCCGCAGCGCGATGTGCGCGAGGTCGTACGCGCGGACCTGTGTGAGGTAGCGGCCCGCCATCTGCAGTACGTCCGAGCGGATCCGCAGCGCGGCCTCGCGCTGGGCCCCGCCGTCGAAGTGGGCGACGGCCGCGTGCGCGGAGTGCACCAGCGGCGGCAGGAGTTCGGCCACGGTGGCGTAGGCGTCGCGGTGGTACGCGCGGGCCACCGTCCCGACGGCCTCGCCCAGCCGCGCGAGATCGGGCTCGCCGACCTCGGCACCGGGGGCGGTGATCCGGCCGCCCGGCCCGACCGGCGGGGTGATCGCCTGGCGGAAGTACAGCAGCTCGACCTTGTCCCCGTCGTCCCGCCGGGTGTGGTGCGGTCCCGCCGGATCCAGCAGCGTGGACGTCCGCACGCCGAGCACCCGCGCGATCGCGTGGTACGTCTCCAGCCGCCCGGTCCCCCCGCCTTCGAGCTTCTTGACGACGCTGAGGGAGAGCTCGGTCCGCTCGGCCAGCTGCTCCTGCGTCAGCCCGCGCGAGAGCCGCGCACGTTTGAGGACGTCGCCGGGCAGAACCCCGGACGGATGGTCGGCACGGTAAGTCATGCTGGACTCCGATGTTCTGACCCCTCGACACTAGGAACGGTACGTCGCCGCCTTCCGCGGAGCCACAGGTTCAGGTCGGTCGTACACCCAGGCATGACGACGACGTGCGTCCGTCCCCCACGGAGGGAGCGACTCATGCGCCTGGGCATCACCGGCCACCGAGGGCTGTCCGCGGAGGTCGAACAGCAGGTCCGTGACGGCTTGCGCCAGGTGATCGCGTGGCACGGCGCCGACGCACTGGTCGCCGTCTCCTGCCTCGCGGACGGCCCCGACTCCTGGTTCGCCGAGGCCGTACTCGACCACGGCGGCCGGATCGAGGCCGTGATCCCCGCCGATGAATACCATGCGGGCCTCCCGCCCGAGCACCACGCCACGTACGACGCGCTGCTGCGCCGGGCCTCGGAGGTGCATCGCACCGGGTTGCGCGAGTCGACGTCCGAGGCGCACCAGGCGGCCAGCGAGATCATGGTCGGCCTCGTCGACCGGCTCGTTGCCGTCTGGGACGGCAAACCCGCCCGCGGATACGGCGGCACCGCCGACGCGGTCGGCTACGCCCACAGGACCGGTGTACCGGTCGAAGTGGTCTGGCCCAAAGGGGTCAGCCGGGACTGAAGGAGCCGTGCATGACGGCCGCCCCCGCTCTCGACCTCCGTCACTACACGCACGACGACCTGCCGCGGATACGGCAGACGATCCTCGACGCCCACGCCGCCGCGTACGCCGGGGACATGACGGAGTTCGACGAGCGCTTCCCCTGGTTCGTCGACCACTGGGGCGGCGATCCCGGTTTCGCCTGCGTGATCGCCTATGACGGGGACCACGCGGTCGGCTTCGCGTACGGGGCCCCGGGGAAACCCGGGCGCGAGTGGTGGCGCGACCACCTCGACCCGGCGCCGGAGAAGCACCGCACCTTCTCGTACTCCGAGTTGGCCGTCGTCCCGCGCTGGCGGAAGAAGGGCGTCGCGGAACAGCTCTCCCGCGTCCTCATGGACGGCCGTGCGGAGGACCTGGCGGTGCTGCTGGTGGACGTCCAACACCCCCGCGTCCAGGCCCTCTACGAGTCCTGGGGGTATCGCAAGGTCGGTGAGCGTCAGCCGTTCCCGGACTCGCCGGTGTACGCCGTCATGATCGTCGAGCTGACGCTGACGCAGGCCCCGTAAGCGCGGGGCGCCCCGCACCACCGGTCAGAGCACGGGCAGCCGGTCCGTGGCCGCCGGGGAGCGCCGCTCCGCCAGCCAGAAGAGGTAGACGCGCAGGTGCGACGCCAACTCTCCCCCGATGTAGGCGGCGTACTCCAGAGCGGCGGCGGCCACCCCCTGCCCGACCTGCGCGTCGTCGGCCTCCCAGTCGGCCCGCCGATCCGCCAGGTACTCGACGACCCGCCGCCGCTCCCGCCACCACTCCCGGACCGACGCCGGCGTCCAGTGGCTGTCCCCGTCGCAGCCGTATCCGCCGAAGACCTCCTGCTGGGCCGCGTCGACGAGTTGCTGAAGCTCCTCCGGATTCCGCGGCTGCCGGTACACGTACTCGGTGAAGTATTCGGCCTCGTAGAGAACGAGCCCCGGGGCGTGGAGCCTCCCCGTCCCGCAGTTGTCGGTCTCGGCCCCGTAGAACGGCCCCGGTACGTTGAGCCACTTCCGCTCCGACCACTGCCCCCGGAAGGAATCACGGGCGTCGCCGAGCAGAGGCACCGCGTCGAAGTAGACGTCCACGGCGGCATGCTAACCGCGCGCGGCGTCGATCTCGGCCCACCCCGTCTTCCCGATCCCGTGCGGGCGCGGGGTGACGCCGTGCCGGACGGCGAGGGCTGCCGTACCAGCGCATTGCGCGGGAGCTGAGGGAGCAGATCGAGGCGGGGCGGTACGGGGCGGGGGAGCGGTTGCCGGGGGAGAACGACCTCATGGCCCGGTACGGGGTCGCGCGGATGACGGCGCGGCAGGCGTTCGGGGTGATGCAGGCCGAGGGGGTGGCGGAGGCGCGCAAGGGGGCCGGGGTGTTCGTGCGGGGCTTCCGGCCCGTGCGGCGGCGGCGCTTCGTGCTGGACGGCAAGCCGGTGCTGCTCGCGACCTCGTACTTTCCGGCCAGGATCGTCACCGGGCCCCGTGTCACGGAGGAGGACACCGGGCCTGGTGGGGTCTACGCCCGGCTCGCCGAGCTGGGGTACGAGCCCGTGCGGTTCCGGGAGGAGGTCCGGGCGCGGATGCCCTCCGGGGAGGAGGCGCGGCGGTTGGAGCTGAGGGCCGGCACGCCCGTCGTGCTGGTCTGCCGTACGGCGTACACGGGTGACGGCACTCCCGTCGAGGTCAACGAGATGGTGCTGGACTCCGCCGCCTATGTGCTGGAGTACGCCTTCGGGAGCTGAGCGCGTGGCGCAAGAACGACCCTCACCGCGCCCCGCGGCAGCGGAATCGCTCATTCCAGGGGCGGGAACCGGACTCCGGTGCGGGTTGCGCGGGACAGGCCCCACGCGTAGAGCGCCTCCAGGACGGGGGCGAGGCTCGCGCCCTCTTCCGTGAGGCGGTACTCGACGACCTCCGCGCCTTTGGGGCCCGCCGCCGTGCGGTGGATCAGGCCGCGGGATTCCAGGGTGCGCAGGCGCTGGACCAGCATTTTCTCGCTCACGGCGGGGATCCGGCGGCGCAGTTCGCCGTAGCGGTGGACGCCCTCCTTGAGGTGGGCGAGGATCACCGTGGCCCACTTGCCGCCGATGGTCTCCAGGGTCAGTTCGACGGGGCAGGAGGGGCCCCGGGGCGGGGGGACGGTCGTCATCCGCGGTGTCCTGTTCCGGCTACGTACCACCCGGTGGGTTCTTGCCACCGGCCCCGCGCCTTGTTTGGGTCGTTCCATGATTGTCGAGTACATCCGTTACCGGATCGCCGAATCCGACCGGCAGGGGTTCGAGCAGGCGTACGCGCGGGCCGCCGTACCGCTCGGGCAGGCCGAGCAGTGCGTGGACTACGAGCTGGCGCGGTGCGCCGACGACCCGGGCGCGTACACGCTGCGGATCCGCTGGACCTCCGCCGCGGACCATCTGGAGGGCTTCCGCGAGGGCGAGCACTTCCCGGCGTTCTTCGCCGAGATCAGGCCCTACGTCCAGGCCATCGAGGAGATGCGGCACTACGAGGTCACCGACGTCGTGGGCAAGGGCGGCTCGGTGCCGACGCTGTACGCGTGGGCGGGCGGCGCGGAGGCCTTCGACCGGCTCTTCACCCGCTTCTACGCGCGCGTCGCGGAGGACGAGGTGCTCGCGCCGGTCTTCGCCGGGATGAGCCCGGACCACCCGCAGCACGTCGCCGCCTGGCTCGGCGAGGTCTTCGGCGGCCCCGCCCGCTACAGCACCGGGCACGGCGGGCACCGCCACATGGCGTCCCGGCACCTGGGCCGGGGCCTGACCGAGGAGCAGCGGCGGCGCTGGGTCGCGCTGCTCACCGACACCGCGGACGAGGTCGGGCTGCCGGGCGACCCGGAATTCCGCGCCGTCTTCGCGTACTACCTGGAGTGGGGTACGCGGATGGCGCTGCTCTACTCCGGCCCGAACCCGCCGCCGCTGCCGGAGTCGCCGATGCCGCGCTGGGACTGGGGCATCACCCCGCCCTACCGCGGCTGACCCGGCCGCCCGGCCCGCCCCGGAAGCGGCCCCGCCCCGTCCCCTGCCCCGTTCCGGGGCGGTCCCCCGCCGGGGCGCGGGTCACAGGGCGGGCCGATATGGTGGACGGGACGGACCGGGAGGGCCGATGCAGGGACGCCGCAGCAGTACGTTCACCCGACTGCTCCGGCACGGGTTCACCGACCCCGCGGGAGCCGAGCGGCTGCTCGACGGGGACGCGCTCGCGGAGGTCCGTACCGATCCGGTCCTGCTGGAGGCGCTGGGCGCCACCGCGGACCCCGATCTCGCGCTGCTCGGGCTGGTCCGCCTGGTGGAGGCGCTCGCGCCCGAGGAGCGCCGGGCGCTGCTGGACACCGTGACGACGGCGAAGCCGCTGCGCGACCGGCTGCTGGGCGTGCTGGGCGCGTCCGAGGCGCTCGGCGACCATCTGGCCCGGCACCCCGCGGACTGGCACGCGCTCGTCACGTACGAGGCCGCGGATCTGCACCCGGGGGTCGCCGAGTTCGAGCGGGGCCTGGCCTCCGCCACCGACCCGGACGCGCTGCGCGCCGCCTACCGGCGCTGCCTGCTCGGCATAGCCGCCCGCGACGTGTGCGGGACCAGCGACCTGGTGCGTACCGCCGCCGAGCTGGCCGACCTCGCCACCGCCACGCTGCGTGCGGCGCTGGCCATCGCCTCCGCCGAGACCCCGCAGGACGCCGCGGCCGCCCGGCTCGCCGTCATCGGCATGGGCAAGTGCGGCGGCCACGAGCTGAACTACGTCTCGGACGTCGACGTCATCTTCGTCGCCGAGCCCGCCGACGGCGTCGCGGAGACCGAGGCACTCCAGGCCGCGACCCGGCTCGCGGTCCGCATGATGCGGATCTGCTCCGACACCACCGCCGAGGGCACCATCTGGCCCGTCGACCCCAACCTGCGGCCCGAGGGCAAGAACGGCCCGCTGGTGCGGACGCTGTCCAGCCACCTGGCGTACTACGCGCGCTGGGCGAAGACCTGGGAGTTCCAGGCGCTGCTCAAGGCCCGCCCGGTCGCGGGCGACCCGACGCTCGGCGCCGACTACCTGGCCGCGATCCGCCCGCTGGTGTGGCAGGCCGCCGAACGCGACCACTTCGTCACCGACGTGCAGCAGATGCGCCGCCGGGTCGTCGACAACATCCCCGCCGCCCAGGTGGAGCGCGAGCTCAAGCTCGGGCCCGGCGGCCTGCGGGACGTCGAGTTCGCGGTGCAGCTGCTCCAGCTCGTGCACGGCCGCACCGACCCCTCGCTGCGCAGCGCCACCACGCTCACCGCCCTCGGGCAGCTCGCCGAGGGCGGCTACGTCGGCCGCGCCGACGCCGCCTCGCTGGACGCCGCCTATCGCTTCCTGCGGCTCATGGAGCACCGCATCCAGCTGTACCGGATGCGCCGCACCCACCTCGTCCCCGACGACGAGGCGGGCCTGCGCCGGCTCGGCCGCGGCCTCGGCTACCGCTCGGAGCCGGTCGTGAGCCTCAACCGGGAGTGGAAGCGGCACGCCATGGAGGTGCGGCGGCTGCACGAGAAGCTCTTCTACCGCCCGCTGCTGGAGTCCGTCGCCCAGCTCGGCCCCGGCGACACCCGGCTCAGCACCGACGCCGCCCGCCAGCGCCTCCAGGCGCTCGGCTACGACGACCCGGCCGCCGCGATGCGCCACCTGGAGGCGCTCGCCAGCGGGGTGAGCCGTGCCTCGTCCATCCAGCGCACCCTGCTGCCGGTGCTGCTCGGCTGGTTCGCGGACTCCGCCGACCCGGACGCCGGCCTGCTCGGCTTCCGCAAGGTCTCCGACGCGCTCGGCAAGACCCCCTGGTATCTGCGGCTGCTGCGCGACGAGGGCGCCGCCGCCCAGCGGCTGGCCCGCGTGCTGTCCTCCGGGCGGCTCGCCCCCGACCTGCTGATGCGCGCCCCCGAGGCCGTCGCGATGCTCGGCTCCGCCGAAGGCCTGGCCCCGCGCGACCACACCGCGCTGGAGCAGGAGGTGCTCGCCGCGGTGGGCCGCGCCGACGGCCCCGAGCAGGCCATCGCCGCCGTCCGCGGGGTGCGCCGCCGCGAGCTGTTCCGCACCGCGGCGGCCGACCTCGTCGACACCTACGGCGACGACGTCGAGCGGGAGGCCGACCGGGTGCTGCCCGCCGCCCTCACCGACCGGGTCGGCTGCGCGGTCTTCGGCCTGACCTCCGCGACGGTTGCGGGCGCGCTGCGGGCCGCCGTCAACGCCGTGACCGACAACGACGCCCGGCCGCTGCCCACCCGCTTCGCCGTCATCGGCATGGGCCGCTTCGGCGGCCGCGAACTCGGCTACGGCTCGGACGCCGACGTGCTGTTCGTGCACGAGCCCCACGACGGCGCCGACCAGGAGGAGGCCGGGCGCGCCGCGCTCGCCGTCGCCAACGAGCTGCGCCGGCTGCTCCAGATCCCCACCGCCGACCCGCCGCTGCTGGTCGACGCCGACCTGCGGCCCGAGGGCAAGAGCGGCCCGATGGCCCGCAGCCTCGCCTCCTACGAGGCCTACTACCGGCGCTGGTCACTGGTGTGGGAGAGCCAGGCCCTGCTGCGGGCCACCCCGGTCGCCGGCGACGAGGGGCTCGGCGGGCGCTTCACCGCGCTGGTCGACCCGCTGCGCTACCCGGCGGACGGCCTGGAGGACGAGGCCGTACGCGAGATCCGCCGGCTCAAGGCGCGGATGGAGTCCGAGCGGCTGCCGCGCGGCGCCGACCCGACGCTGCACGCCAAGCTGGGCCGCGGCGGGCTGTCCGACGTCGAGTGGACGGTGCAGATGCTCCAGCTCCAGCACGCCGGGCGGCTCCCCGAGCTGCGCACCACCGGCACCCGGACCGCGCTGGCCGCCGCCACGGGGGCGGGGCTGATCGACCCGGCGGACGCGGAGGTGCTGGACGAGGCGTGGGTGCTGGCCACCCGGGTCCGCAACGCCGTCATGCTGGTCCGCGGCCGCCCCGGCGACACCTTCCCCGGCGACGCCCGCGAGCTGGCCGCGGTCGGCCGCTACCTGGGCTTCCCGCCCGGCCACGTCGGCGACATGCTCGACGACTACCGCCGCCGCACCCGGCGGGCGCGGGCGGTCGTGGAGCGCCTGTTCTACGAGGGCTGAGGCCGCCCCCGGCCAACGGGGGCCGGGCCAGTAGGGCGACGAAGGCGGGCCCCTCACGACCGCGCGGGCCGGGCCCTCACGACCGGAGCTTGCGGCCCCGCACGATGGCCCCGCCGTCGCCCGCCTTGTCCTCCAGTATCAACGCGCCCGTCGCGAACTTCGGCAGCGCGTACACCCACCGCCCGTAGATCAGGCACACCAAGCCGAAGCCGAAGGCCAGGCACACCGCGCCGCCGACCGCGTCCATCCAGAAGTGGTTGCCGGTCGACACGATCACCAGCAGCGTGAACACCGGGTACAGACCGCCGAGGATCCGCGCCCACAGCGGTTTGGCGAGCGAGATGACGGTGATCCCGCACCACAGCGACCAGCCGATGTGCATCGACGGCATGGCGGCGTACTGGTTGGACACCTTCGCCAGGCTGCCCTGCGACAGCGAGCCCCAAGTGTGGTGCACCAGCACCGTGTCGATGAAGCCGCCGCCCGCCATCAGCCGCGGCGGGGCCAGCGGGTAGGCCCAGAAGCCGATCAGGGCCACCCAGGTGGTCACGAACAGCACCAGCCGGGCGGGGCCGTAGCGCGACGGATGGTAGAGGTACAGCCACACCAGCACACCGATGGTGATGAAGAAGTGCAGCGTGGCGTAGTAGTAGTTCATCCCCACGATCAGCCACGTCACCGAGTCCATGGTGTGGTTGACCGAGCGTTCGAACGCCAGCCCGAGGTGGTGCTCGAAGGACCAGATGTCGGCGGCGTGCCGCAGCGCCGTCTCCTTCTGCTCCGGGACCGCGTTCCTGATCTGCGAGTACAGCCAGTAGCTGACGCCGATCAGCAGGATCTCGAACCAGAACTTGGGCTGTCGTGGGGTGCGCAGCCGCTCCAGCAGCGTACGGGCCAGGCCCGGCTCACCGGTACCGCTCCCACCGGACGAGCCGGACGTGCCGGACGTGGCGAGGGTGGCCCGGGATCCGCTGGAGCGCTGCGCAGAGGCGGAGTGGTCATCATCCGTCTGATTCGCGGTCTTCGCAGTCGGTTCCCCCATAGGACACCAGTCTGCCAGATGTGTCCCCTGGTACGGCTCAGACTCCCGCCGGATCGTCGCCCGACCGGGTGGTACGCGCCACCGCGCCCCGCGCGGGCAGCGGCGCGCCCGGCGCTCCCTGCGCGCCCTGCCCGCTCGGGCCCGCCGCCGTCGAGCCGCGGACGACCAGCTCGGGCAGGAACACGAACTCGCTGTGCGGCGCCGGGGTCCCGGCGATCTCCTCCAGCAGCGCGTTGACCGCGGCCTGGCCCATCGCGGTGACGGGCTGCCGGATCGTGGTGAGCGGCGGGTCGGTGAAGGCGATCAGTGGCGAGTCGTCGAAGCCGACGACCGACACGTCACCGGGAACGTCGAGGCCCTGCTGACGGGCCGCCCGGATCGCGCCGAGCGCCATCATGTCGGAGGCGCACACGATCGCGGTGCATCCGGCCGATATCAGCGCCCCGGCCGCGGCCTGCCCGCCCTCCAGGGTGAACAGCGAGTGCTGGATGAGCCCCTGCGCCTCGTCCTGCGTCATGCCGAGCACCTCGGTCATCGACGCGACGAAGCCCTCGATCTTGCGCTGCACGGGGACGAAACGCTTCTGCCCGACCGCGAGGCCGATCTGCCGGTGCCCCAGCGCCGCCAGATGGGTGACCGCCAGCCGCATCGCGCCGCGGTCGTCGGGCGACACGAAGGGGGCGTTGACCCTCTCCGTGAAGCCGTTGATGAGCACGAAGGGCACGCCCTGGCCCTGCAGCCGGGCGTAGCGCTCCATGTCCGCGGTGGAATCGGCGTGCAGGCCCGAGACGAAGATGATGCCGGCCACACCCCGCTCCACGAGCATCTCCACCAGCTCGTCCTCGGTGGAGCCGCCGGGCGTCTGGGTGGCCAGCACCGGCGTGTAGCCCTCGCGGGTCAGCGCCTGCCCGATGATCTGGGCGAAGGCGGGGAAGATCGGGTTCTCCAGCTCGGGCGTGATGAGCCCGACCAGGCCCGCGCTGCGCTGGCGCAGCCGGACGGGGCGCTCGTACCCCAGCATGTCGAGCGCGGCCAGCACTGATTCGCGGGTGGTGGCGGACACGCCGGGCTTGCCGTTGAGAACCCGGCTGACCGTCGCTTCGCTGACCCCCGCCTGCGCTGCGATGTCTGCGAGCCGCGCGGTCACAGCACCGGATGCTATTGGACGGAATGCCACCACGTCAGATCGCCCACCAAATTGTCGTGTCAGCGGCAATTGTGACGGCGACGCCGCCGGTGCCGTGAGAGTCACCGTTCGTCCCCGTGTCCCCCGCGCGGCTGGACAGCAGCGCCCGGCCGCCCGGCACGGTCACCGTGACCGGATCCGCGGTGAGGTTCACCAGGCACACGAAGCCCTCGCCGCCGTCCGCGGCGGCCGCGTCCCGCCGGAAGGCCAGCACACCCTCGGGCGCGTCCAGCCACTCGACCCGGGTGCCCGCGCCCAGCGCCGGGTGGCTGCGGCGCAGCTCCAGGGCCGAGCGGTACATCTCCAGCGTCGAGTCCGGGTCGCCGGTCTGCGCCTCGACGCTCAGCCCGGCCCAGCTCGCCGGCTGCGGCAGCCAGCTCGGGCCGCCCACGACCGGCCCGAAGCCGTACGGCGGCTCGCCGCCCGACCACGGGATCGGCACCCGGCAGCCGTCGCGGAAGCCGTCCTGTCCGGCGGCGCGGAAGAACGACGGGTCCTGCCGCACCTCGTCCGGCAGGTCGGTGACGTCCGGCAGGCCCAGCTCCTCGCCCTGGTAGAGGTACGCCGAGCCGGGCAGCGCGAGCATCAGCAGGGTCGCGGCCCGCGCGCGGCGCAGGCCCAGTTCGGCGTCTCCCGGGTCGCGCAGCTGGGTGCCCAGACCCGGCGGGTTCGCGAAGCGGGTGGTGTGCCGGGTGACGTCGTGGTTGGACAGCACCCAGGTGGCGGGGGCGTCGACCGCGCCCATGACCGTCAGCGAGCGGTCGATGACCCGGCGCAGCTCGGCGGCGTCCCAGGAGGTGCCCAGGTACTCGAAGTTGAAGGCCTGGTGCAGCTCGTCGGGCCGCAGGTAGAGCGCCGCGCGCTCCAGCGTGGGCGTCCACGCCTCGGCCACCCCGATGCGCTCGCCCGGGTACTCGTCGAGGATCCGCCGCCAGCCGCGGTAGATCTCGTGCACCCCGTCCTGGTCGAAGTACGGCATGGGCGCGCTGCCCAGCAGCGACAGCTGCTCGGCGTGGCCGATGTCGGGCAGGCCCGCGGCCTTGACCAGGCCGTGCGCGACGTCGATGCGGAAGCCGTCGGCGCCGAGGTCGAGCCAGAAGCGCAGCACGGAGCGGAATTCGTCGTGCACCGCCGGGTGGTCCCAGTTGAAGTCCGGCTGCTCGGGCGCGAAGAGGTGCAGATACCACTCGCCGGGCGTGCCGTCCGGGTTCGTGGTGCGGGTCCAGGCGGGGCCGCCGAAGATGGACTCCCAGTCGTTGGGCGGCAGTTCGCCGTCCGCGCCCTTGCCGGGGCGGAAGTGGAAGCGGTCGCGCATCGCGCAGCCGGGGCCCTCGCGCAGCGCCTGCTTGAACCACTCGTGCTGGTCGGAGCAGTGGTTGGGCACGAGGTCGACGATGATCCGCAGGTTCAGCCCGTGGGCGGTGCGCACCAGGTCGTCGGCGTCGCTGAGGGTGCCGAACATCGGGTCCACCGCGCGGTAGTCGGCCACGTCGTAGCCGGCGTCGGCCTGCGGGGAGGCGTAGAACGGCGACAGCCACACCGCGTCCACGCCGAGGTCGCGCAGGTACGGCAGCCGGGCGGTGATGCCGGGCAGGTCGCCCATGCCGTCACCGTTTCCGTCGGCGAAACTGCGCGGGTACACCTGGTAGATGACCGCATCGCGCCACCAGTCTCTGTGCCCGGCGGCGGCAGCGGGAGCGGCGGCGGAGCGGGGCGCGTCGGAGAGGTGCTGGCTCATGGATTCCCTTGTCGGGTGCGGGTCCGCCGCCCCGCCCCGGAGCGACCGGGGCGGGCGGTGGACGTACGTACGTGCGTGCGGTGCGGGGTGCGGGGGGATGCGGGGGAGGGGCGCGGTCAGCCCTTGGTGCCGCCGGCCGTCAGACCGGTCACCAGGTGCTTCTGGACGAGCAGGAAGACGATCGACGCGGGTATCGCGATGAGCACCGACGCGGCGGTCATGGAGCCCCAGTCCGCGCGCTGGTCGGAGGCGAAGGTGCGGATGCCCGCGGCCAGGGTGGAGTGGTCGCTGCTCATGAACTGGGCGGCGTAGGCCACCTCGCCCCACGCGGTCAGGAAGCTGTAGAAGGCGGTGACGGCCAGGCCCGGCCGGGCCAGCGGCACGATCAGCCGCCAGAACGTGCCGAACGGCGTGAGCCCGTCGACGCGGCCCGCCTCGTCGATGTCGCGCGGGATGGTGTCGAAGTAGCCCTTGAGCATCCAGGCGCAGAACGGCACCGCGATGGTGCAGTAGACGAGGACCAGGCCGGCGTAGGTGTCGATGAGGTCGAGCTGCGCGAGCAGGTTGTACAGCGGCACGATCAGCACGGCCATCGGGAACATCTGCGTGACGAGGAAGGTCCACATCAGCGACTTGTGCCCGGGGAAGCGCATGCGCGAGATCGCGTAGCCGGCGCTCGCCGAGACCAGCACGCCGAGCACGGTCGTGGCACCGGCCACGATCACCGAGTTGCGGAACCACGTCGGGAAGTCCGAGTGCAGCAGCACGAAGCGGTAGTTGCCCAGGCCCAGGTGGTGCAGCACCTCGTGCGGCTGCTGCCAGGCGGAGCTGGGGCCGAGCGAGATGAACAGGATCCACAGCACGGGGAAGACGGCGATCGCGCTCGCGACCAGCAGCGTGGCGTGCAGGGCTATCGAGGCGCCGCGGCTGCGTTCGCTCCGGGAGCGGCGCCGGACGGCGGCGGGCCGGGCGGTCGTGGGGGCGGCGGCCGGGCCGGTGTGGGTGGTGGCGGTCATGGTGATCCGGCTCCTAGGCCTGCTCGGGCTTCAGCTTGCGGCGGTAGAAGGTGGAGAAGGCCACGAGGATCAGCAGGATGACGATCCCGTAGGTGGCCGCCCCCGAGTAGTCGGAGACCCCGGTGAACGCCTTCTCGTAGGCGTAGGTGACGAGGATGTCCGTGTCGCCGGTGGTGTTGTTGCCGAGCAGCAGGTAGATGATCGCGAACATGTTGAACGTCCACACCGTGCTGAGCAGCACCACCGTGCTGGTCACCGGGCGCAGCCCCGGGAGGGTGACGTTGACGAAGCGCTGCCAGGGGGAGGCGCCGTCCATCTCGGAGGCCTCGTACAGCTCGCCCGGGATCGCCTGGAGGCCGCCGAGCAGGGCGACCATCATGAAGGGCACGCCGACCCAGATGTTCACCATGATCACCGCGATCTTCTGCGACAGCGGCGAGCCGAGCCAGTCCTGCGCGGGCAGTCCGACGCCGGTGAGGATGTCGTTGAACACGCCGTACTGCGAATTGAGCATGAGCCGCCAGGCGAAGACGCCGATGAAGGCCGGCACCGCCCACGGCATGATCAGGCACAGCCGGTAGAACAGCCGGAACTTCACCTTGCGGTTGAGCAGCATCGCCATGGCCAGGCCGAGGGAGTAGGTGATCGCGACGCACGCGACCGTCCACACCAGCGTCCACTCCAGCCGCGGGTAGAAGTCGCCGTCCTTGCCGGACAGCACCTGCCAGTAGTTGTGCAGGCCCACCCAGTGGTAGCTGGCGCCGATGTGCACCGGGCCGATGTCCTTGGCGACGTTCGTCTCGTTGGCGTTCGTCAGCGACAGGTACGCGCCGTAGCCGAGCGGGTAGAAGACCAGGACGGCCAGCACGATCACGACCGGGGCGACCATCGCCCAGGCGTACCAGTACCGGTCCCACGAGCGCCTGAGCGCGGTCATCAGGCCGGGCCGCGGCTGGCGCGGCGGGCGGGCGGCCGTCCCCGGGGCGGGGTCGTCCATGGTGGCGGTGGTCATCGCTCCTCGGCTCTCTCGGCTGTGCCACGGCGGTGCGTGGGGATGGCGGGCGTACGGCGGGGGTGCGGCGGCGGGGGGACCGGACCGGCCGGCCGGGCGCGTGGACCCCTGCCCGCGGGTAGCGGGCGGGGCCCCGGCCGGCCGGTCCGGGGTACGCGGGCGGCTACTGCACGGTGTAGCCCGGCAGCAGCTTGCCGAACTCCTTGGCCGCCGCGTCCAGGCCGTCCTGGACCGAGGTCTTGCCCTGGAGGATCTTGATGTACTCCTGCTGGAGCGGCGTGAACAGGCTGCCGACCTGCGGGAGCGCGACGCGCGGCCGGGCGGTGTCCATGATCGGCTTGAAGCCCGCGATGGTCTGGTTCTTCAGCACCTCGGGGGTGTAGGCCGACGTCCGGGTGGGCAGGGTGCCGTTCTTCGCGGCGATCGTCTGCTGGCTGGCCGAGGACGTCATGAACTGGGTGAAGAGGTAGGACGCGTCCAGGTTCTTCGAGCCCTGGTAGACCGCCAGGTCGTGGCCGCCGGTCGGGGCCTGCGCCTTGCCGGTCGAGCCCGCCGGGACGGGGGCGTAGCCGAGGTTGTCCGCCTTGCCCTGGAAGGCCGAGCCGGTCAGGTCGTCGCCGACGGACCAGGGGCCCTGGATCAGCATCGCGACCTTGCCGGTCTTGAAGGACGTCTGCATGTTGTCGTACGCGCTCGCGAAGTCGATCTTCAGCGAGGACGTGTCGTAGATCTTCTTCGCCTCGGTGACGGCCTTGACCGCCTCCGGCGAGTTGATCGTGACCTTCTTGCCCGACGGGTCGGCCAGGTCGGCGCCCTCACCGAACAGCACGGGGAAGAGGAAGTACGAGTCCGGGTTGATGTACGTGCCCGCGACGCCGGGGACCTTCGCCTTGATCGTGGCGGAGTCGGCGATCAGCTCGTCCCACGTGGCCGGCGGCTTGGCGATGCCGGCCTTGGCGAAGATGTCCTTGTTGTAGAGCAGGCCGAGGGTGTCGGTGACCGACGGCACGCCGTAGGTCTTGCCCTCGTACTTGGTGGTGTTCATCGGGCCCGTGAGGAAGTCCTGCGTGTCGCTCAGCGCCGCGGTGCCGTCCAGCGGGGCGATGTAGTGCAGCGAGGCGTACTCCGGGATCAGACCGACGTCGGTGCGGATCACGTCGGGCGCGCCCTTGCCGCTCTGCGCCGCCGCCTTGAACTTCTGCTCGACGGTGCCGAAGTCGACGTTCTGGTAGTCGACCTTGATCTTCGGGTACTTCGCCTCGAAGTCCTTGATGAGGGCCTGGTAGGTCGGGGCCTCGTTCTTGGCGTCCGAGGTGTCCCAGTAGGTGATCGTCCCGGAGACCGCCGCCGGGTCCTTGGCGGGCGCCGCCTTGTCGCTCTTGTCGCTACCACTACCGCCACAGGCGGTTGCCCCGAGAACGATGGCCGCGGCCATCGCCACGGCGGATATGCCGCGTCGCATACCTGACTCCTTGATGAGGGAAGTGCCCGTTCGCCCAGGCCAGGCTGGCTGCCGGCCGATGTCGTCCCTGCGGGGCCGTCGGGCTGGGCAGGAAGGTAACAGCGTTGTAATGGCTTGCGAAAGAGGCTGCAAGAAATTTTCTGCAAGATCCTTCATCCGTGACGCGCCCGTGACCTGCGCGTGCTCCGGCGTACGCCGTACGGCGGGCCGCTCGTACGCAAGCCCGGGCCGTACCGGCGGGTGCGCGGCCGGTACGGCCCGGCGCGCGGGCGGGTCCGGGCGCGGGGTGAACTGTCGGACGACGGGAAGTGGTTACAGACTCTTGCTGCAACGGCCCTCGCGGGGATACCTTCCCGGACAGCTTCGGCACCGACGCCGCAGTGGCGACCGGTTCATGCGCGTGGACCCGGGCGCGAGGCTGTCCCCAGCAAGGAGAACCGCCCGTGGCCCTGGACTTCAGGCTGCCCGCGTACCGGACCCGGACCCGGACCCGTAACCGCCGCCGCCGTATACGGCGCGTGGCCACGGCCACCGCCCTCGCGGCGCTGGCCGCTCTCGTCCCCCTCGGCCCGGCCGCGGCTGCGCACGGCGCGCCGCAGCCGCCCGCGCCGCCGTCCGACCGGGCGCTCGCCGGGCAGGCCGCCCGGCACGACGACACCCGCGAGCAGTTCTACTTCGTGATGCCCGACCGCTTCGCGAACGGCGACCCGTCCAACGACCGCGGCGGCCTCACCGGCAGCCGCCTCGCCACCGGCTACGACCCCACCGACAAGGGCTTCTACCAGGGCGGCGACCTCAAGGGCCTCACCCAGAAGCTGGACTACATCAAGGGCCTCGGCACCACCGCCATCTGGATGGCGCCGATCTTCAAGAACCAGCCCGTGCAGGGCACGGGAACCGACGCGTCAGCCGGCTACCACGGCTACTGGATCACCGACTTCACCCAGGTCGATCCGCACTTCGGCACCAACGACGACCTGCGCAGGCTCATCTCCGCGGCCCACGCCAAGGGCATGAAGGTCTTCTTCGACGTCATCACCAACCACACCGCCGACGTCGTCGGCAACACCGACAACACCTACGGCTACCTCGCCAAGGGCGCCTTCCCGTACCTCGCCGCCGACGGCACGCCCTTCGACGACGACACCTACGCCGACGGCACCAAGGGCTTCCCGAAGGTCACCGCCGCGTCCTTCCCGCGCACCCCCACCGTGCCCGCGGACCAGCGGCACACCAAGGTGCCCGACTGGCTCAACGACCCCACGATGTACCACAACCGGGGCGACTCCACCTTCGCCGGCGAGAGCGCCGACCAGGGCGACTTCAGCGGCCTGGACGACCTGTGGACGCAGCGCCCCGAGGTCGTGCACGGCATGGAGCAGATCTACGAGAAGTGGGTCGCGGACTTCGCGGTCGACGGCTTCCGCATCGACACCGTCAAGAACGTCGACATGCCCTTCTGGACCCAGTGGGCGACCGCCCTCGACGCGTACGCCGCCCGGCACGGCCGCAAGAACTTCTTCCTGTTCGGCGAGACCTACGACGCCGACCCCGCCGTGACCTCCCCGTACGTCACCCAGGGCCGCCTCGACGCGACGCTCGACTTCCCCTTCCAGGACGCCGCCCGCGCCTACGCCTCGCAGGGCGCCCCGCCCGCCAAGCTGGCAAACGTCTACGGCCAGGACTACCGCTACACCACCGACAAGGCCAACGCGTACGAGGAGGTCACCTTCCTCGGCAACCACGACATGGGCCGCATCGGCAGCTTCCTCGCCCAGGACAACCCCGGCGCGAGCGACGCCGAACTGCTCAGGCGCGACGAGCTGGCCAATGAAGTGATGTTCCTCGGCCGCGGCAACCCGGTCGTCTACTACGGCGACGAGCAGGGCTTCACCGGCGCCCCCGGCGGCGACAAGAACGCCCGGCAGACGATGTTCGCCTCGCACGTCGCCGACTACCTCGACGACGACGAGATCGGCACCGACCGCACCGCCGCGAGCGACGCCTACGACCCGCAGCACCCGCTCTACCGCACGATCGCCGCCCTGTCGCAGCTCACCAAGGCCCACCCGGCGCTGCGCGACGGCGTCCAGACCGAGCGCTACACCGCGACCGGCGACGGGCCCGGCGTCTACGCCTACTCCCGCACCGACGCCGCGAGCCGCGACGACTACCTGGTGGCCGTCAACAACGCCACCACGGCGCAGAAGGTCACCGTGCCCACCGGCAACACCGCGGGCGCCGCCTACACCGGCCTCTACGGCACGACCGGCACCCTCACCACGGACGGCGGCGGCAGCCTCACCGTGACCGTGCCGCCGCTCCAGGCCGTCGTGCTGCACGCGGCCAAGCCGCTGCCCAAGCCCGCGACCGCGCCCCAGCTCACCCTCACCGCGCCCGCGGCGGGCGCCACCGGCACCGTCGAGCTGTCCGCCGACGTCAGCGGAGGCGGCCTGAACCGCGTGGTGTTCGCCGCGCAGGTCGGCAACGCCCCCTGGAAGGTGCTCGGTTCGGCCGACCACGCGCCGTACAAGGTGACGCAGGTTGTCGCCGCCGCGACGGCCGCCGGAACCCCCGTGCGCTACAAGGCCGTTGTGGTGGACGCGAGCGGGCGCACCGCCTCCGCGACCGCCGCGACGGTGACCGGAACGGCCCCCGTCACCGCGCCGCCGACCGCGATCAGCCACGACTACGCGATCGTGCACTACAAGCGGTCTGATGGGGGCACCTCCCAGGCCGGAGGCTCTGGGGGAGACTACGCCGACTGGAACCTCTACGCCTGGGGCGACATCGCCGACGGCGAGGCCACGACCTGGCCCGCCGGGCACGCCTTCACCGGCCGCGACGCCTACGGCGCCTTCGCGTACGTCAAGCTCAAGCCCGGCGCCACCAGTGTCGGCTTCATCGTCGTGAACAAGGACGGCGTCAAGGACACCGACGGCGACCGCACGATCGACCTCACCACCAGCGGCGAGGTCTGGATCAGCCAGGGCAGCCCGGCCGTGGCCACCAGTGCCCCGGACGGCGCCTACCCGCCGCAGGACACCACCAAGGCCGTCCTGCACTACCACCGCGCGGACGGCCAGTACGACGGCTGGGGCCTGCACACCTGGACCGGCGCCGCGAACCCCACCGACTGGAGCGCGCCGCTCAAGCCGACCCGGATCGACTCCTACGGCGCCGTCTACGAAGTGCCGCTCGCCGCGGGCGCCACGTCGCTGAGCTACATCCTGCACAACGGCGACACCAAGGACCTGCCCAGCGACCAGTCCCTCGACCTCACCGGCACCGGCCACGAGGTGTGGCTGCTGGACGCCACCCCCGCCTACCTGCTGCCGCAGCCCCAGGGCAGCGGCGCCGACCTGGACCTCGGCAAGGCGCAGGCCCAGTGGATCGACCGCGACACCGTCGCCTGGCAGACCACCGCCCCCTCCGCCTCCCAGCAGCTCGTCTACGCGGCGGACGGCGGCATCACCGTCAAGGACGGCGCCCTGTCCGGCGAGGGCAAGTGGCTGCGGCTGACCAAGGTCCCCGGCGGCCTGACCGCCGCGCAACTCGCCAAGTTCCCCCAGCTGAAGGGCTATTCCGCCTTCAGCGTCGACCCGCGCGACCGCTCCCGGGCCCGCGAGGCGCTGCGCGGCCAGATCGTCGCGACCCAACGAGCCGCGAACGGCGCTCTGCTGGCGGCGACAGGCGTGCAGACGCAGGGCGTGCTCGACGACCTCTATTCGGCCGCCGCCCAACACGCCACGCTCGGCCCGGTGTTCGACGCCCACGGCAGGCCCAGCCTGTCGGTGTGGGCGCCGACCGCGCACAAGGTCGCGGTGGAGATCGGCGGAAAGTCCGTACCCCTGCGCGAGGACACGGCCAGCGGCGTGTGGTCGGTCAGCGGCCCCACGTCCTGGACGGGCAAGACGTATCTCTTCGACGTGACGGTGTGGGCGCCGAGCGTCCAGCAGCTCGTCGTCAACAAGGTCACCGACCCCTACTCCGTCGCGCTGACCGCCGACTCGAAGCAGAGCCTGCTGGTGAACCTCGACGACCCGAAGCTCGCCCCCAAGGGCTGGTCCGGCGAGCCCAAGCCCGCCGCCGTCCCCATGAGCCAGGCGCAGATCCAGGAACTGCACATCCGGGATTTCTCCGCCGCCGACACGACCGTCCCCGCCGCCGACCGCGGTAAGTACGCCGCCTTCACCGACACCTCGTCCGCGGGCATGACGCATCTGCGCGACCTCGCCACCGCGGGCGTCAACTACGTCCACCTGCTGCCCGCGTTCGACTTCGCGACCGTCCCCGAGCGCACCGCCGACCAGACCACCCCCGACTGCGAGCTGTCCTCGTACGGACCCGCGAGCGACGCCCAACAGGCCTGCGTCACCGCCCAGCAGGCCACCGACGCGTACAACTGGGGCTACGACCCCTACCACTTCACCGTGCCCGAGGGCTCGTACGCCAAGAACCCCGACGGCGCCGACCGCACCCGGGAATTCCGCCAGATGGTGCAGGGCCTCAACGGCGCGGGGCTCCGCGTCGTCATGGACGTCGTCTACAACCACACCTCCGCCGCCGGCCAGGCCGACACCTCCGTGCTCGACAAGATCGTGCCCGGCTACTACCAGCGGCTCATGCCCGACGGCTCCGTCGCCAACTCCACCTGCTGCGCCAACACCGCACCCGAGAACGCCATGATGGGCAAGCTCGTCGTCGACTCCATCGTCACCTGGGCCAAGGAGTACAAGGTCGACGGCTTCCGCTTCGACCTCATGGGCCACCACCCCAAGGCCAACATCCTCGCCGTCCGCAAGGCCCTCGACGCGCTCACCCCCGCCAAGGACGGCGTCGACGGCAAGAAGATCATCCTCTACGGCGAGGGCTGGAACTTCGGCGAGGTCGCCGACAACGCGCGCTTCGTCCAGGCCACCCAGGCGAACATGGCCGGAACCGGCATCGCGACCTTCTCCGACCGCTCACGGGACGCCGTCCGCGGCGGCAGCCCCTTCGACGCCGATCCCGGCGTCCAGGGCTTCGCCTCCGGCCTCTACACCGACCCCAACTCCTCCACCGCCAACGGCACTCCGGCCGAGCAGAAGGCCCGCCTCCTGCACTACCAGGACCTCATCGAGGTCGGACTCACCGGCAACCTGCGGCAGTTCAGCTTCACCGACTCCTCCGGCAAGAAGGTCACCGGCGCGGAGATCGACTACAACGGCGCCCCCGCCGGATACGCCGACGCACCCGGCGACGCCCTCGCGTACGCCGACGCCCACGACAACGAATCCCTCTACGACGCACTCACCTACAAACTCCCGGCCGACACCTCCGCCGCCGACCGCGCCCGCATGCAGGTCCTCGCCGAGGCCACCTCGGCGCTCTCCCAAGGACCCGCGCTCTACCAGGCCGGATCCGACCTGCTGCGGTCCAA
Source organism: Streptomyces sp. NPDC021224 (assembly GCF_044332905.1). Lineage (NCBI taxonomy): Bacteria > Bacillati > Actinomycetota > Actinomycetes > Kitasatosporales > Streptomycetaceae > Streptomyces > Streptomyces sp. NPDC021224. The sequence continues at coordinate 207,792 of NZ_JBIRPW010000012.1, forward strand.
GTCGCTCGACCGCAACTCCTTCGACTCCGGCGACTGGTTCAACGCGATCCACTGGGACTGCACCCAGGGCAACGGCATCGGGCGCGGACTGCCCCCCGCCGCCGACAACAAGGACAAGTGGCCCTACGCCACCCCGCTGCTCACCGACACCGCGGCGGTACCGGGGTGCGCGGAGATGGGCGCCGCGTCCGCCGCCTACCAGGACCTGCTGCGGATCCGCACCACCGAGCCCGCGTTCCGCCTCACCACCGCGGAAGAGGTCCAGCACGAGGTGGGCTTCCCCCTGTCGGGGGCGGACGAGACGCCCGGCGTCATCACGATGACGGTCGGCCCGCTCGTGGTCGTCTTCAACGCGACGCCGCGAGCCGCTTCACAGCGGGTGCCTTCGCTGGCCGGCCACGCGTACGGGTTGCACTCCGTGCAGGCCCACGGCTCCGACCCGGTGGTCAAGACTGCCGCCTACGCCCCCACGACCGGCACGTTCACCGTCCCGGCCCGCACGGTGGCCGTCTTCCACACCACCTAGCCCCTCCGGGGCCCGGGGTTCGCGCCCCGGGCCCCGCCGCGCGGCTCACCCGCGCCCCGGGGGGGTGCCACTTGCGGTGGCAGTTCGCCTTTCCCCCGGTGGGGGCTGAGCGCGCAGTTCCCCGCGCCCCTGAAAAACGGGTGCTGTCCCACGCACCGGCACCCAGTGCCCTGGAAAACCGGGTGCTGTCTCACGCACCGGCGCCCAGTGCCCTGGAAAACCGGGTGCTGTCTCACGCACCGGCGCCCAGTGCCCTGGAAAACGGGTGCCCGCGCACCGCGTACATCACCCCCACCGGCAGGTAGCCGCCAGTCCGGCCTGGAGGGGGACGGTGCGGGGTGCCCCCGCAGGAATGCGCTGGGAGGGGCTCACCTACTACGTAGGAGGGTGAAGGCGCATTCCGAGGAGGTGCCCCGTGGCGGCCCCCGACCCGCCCACCGGCGCGCCGCGAAAGGGGCGCGTGGGGGTACCTCCCAGGCGAAGCTCTGGGGGAGAACGGCGCGACCAGCCCCCACCAAGGGAAGGTCGCGCGGCGAACCGTGCAACGCGCCCCGGGGCGTCCCCGGCCTAGTCCCCCGTCAGGGGATGCAGCGTCAGCCCCGACTTCGTCGTCGCCGTCAGGGTCGCGCGGGCACCGCGCGTGGCGGGGGTCGCGAAGGTGGGGCCCGTGCCCCGCGCCGTCACACCACCGCTCGCCGCGATCGATGTGACGTCACGGCTCCCCGCGGCCAGCAGGTACCACCGCCCCGCGGGGGACTGCCACATGACGCCCGCCATGACGTTCCGCCCGAAGCTGCTGCAAGCACTTCCGTCGCTCTGCTTGCCCGCAAGGGTGCCCGGCGCCGCCGCGAGCGCGGTCGGCGGGACGAACTGGACGGTCGCGCGGCCGGGCCCGCGCCACGTGTCGGCCCGGTCGCACGTCCAGACGCCCTCGCCCGCCTTCTCGGGCAGCGCGCTGCGTGCGAACTGCCAGTCGTTGACGGCCCGTACGCCCTCGCCGCGCAGCTCCCCGAGCCGGCACGCGCTGTGCGCCCAGCTCACGAGCGCGGGTGTGCCGGTCGCCTCGCGGGGATATGCGGCGGGCACCCCGGCGGCGGGCGGCGGGGTGAAGGTCAGATGGACGGGGCTGAGGTCGCCGAGGTCGGTGAGGAGGAACGCGTGCTGCTCGACGACCTTCGTCGAGGACCGCAGCTGCATCGCCGTCCAGGCGTTCCCGCACTGCCCCGCGGGCGCGCCCGCCCCGGGCATCCGGACGGGCCCGGTCGTGCCGTCGGGCGCGAGGGCGAGCGGCGCGGCCTTCTGGTCGGGCTTGAGCAGGTCGCGGGTCTCGGCCTGGGCGACCCAGGGGGCGGTCAGGAAGCGGGTGTTGCCGTCGATGCGGTCGACGACGACGGCCGCGGCGGTCGTGATGTCGGCGTCCGGGACCTGCGCGAAGTCCAGCGCGGCGCCCCCGCTGCCGTTGCCGCCGCGCGCCTCGGCGTAGCGGATGATGCGCAGCCCGTCGTAGAAGAGGACGACCGTGGCCTTGTCGGCGTCTCCGGCGTAGAGGAGCTGCGGCGGGGACGCGGGGCCGGTGCGCGGGGTGCCGGGGGTCGCGGAGACCTGGACGGTCGGGCCGGGGCTCGCCCACACCGCGAGGGCCCGGCGCAGCAGCGCGGTGTCGCCGGTGCGGCTGCCGCGCGCGGGCCACACGGTGAAGTCCAGCCGCCCGGTCGCCGTCCACGCGGTGGGCGCGACGCGTACCAGCGTGGCGGGGTCGAGGGCCTGTGCGGCGGGGCCGGACGCGGCGGCGGGGGAGCCGGCGGCGCCGGTGGGGGAGGGGGAGCCGCCGCCGGTGAAGGCGAGCAGGGCCACGCCGACGACCCCGGCCGCGGCGATCGCCGCCCCCGCGCGGGTGCGCTGCCGCCGTCGCAGCAGGTCGGTGGGGCGCATCTGCACCGTGCAGGGGTCGAACTCGCCCGCGGCCAGCAGCGCCGCGTCCCCGTCGAGCCCGGCGGCGGTGCGGACCGCCCCGCGCGGGTCGGCGGCGCCCGCCGCGTCCAGGACGTCGCGGGCGGCGGATTCGTCGAGCTCCTCGAAGCCGAGCAGCGCGTACGCGGCGCGCGCGGGTGCGGGGAGCGCGGCGAGGGCGCGGTCCAGGGCGAGTTCGTCGCTGCCGCCGGCCCGCGGGTGCAGCCGCAGCCCGAGCACGTACGGCAGCGCCGCCCCGGCGAGGGCTTCGCGCGCCCGCCCGCCGGCGCCGTGCGCGAGGGCGCCGCGCAGCACCTCGCGGCGCAGCAGTTCGTACGCCTCGGTGCCGTTGCCCGCGACGGCGCCGGCCCGCAGCGCGCGCTGCACGAGGCGGTGGGCGACGAGCACCCTGCGGTGCCGTGCGAGAGTCGCGGGCAGCGCGAGGTAGGCGAGCCGTACGAGCCGCGGGTAGTGCTCGACGAGTGCCGCCTCGGCCTCCGCCACCGCTCCTTGCGCGGCATGTTTCTTCGCGGACGTTCCGGTCTGCTGCACGGGTCGGCTCTTCACGCTGCGTCAAACGAGTGACCGGGGCGATGGTCACCCCGTGTACGCCGAAGGGCGCCCGCCGTGCACGGCGGGCGCCCTTCGGATGAGGAGCGGGGTTCAGACCAGTCCGGCCTTCTCCAGCGCGGTGCAGCAGGTGTCGACGATGAGCCGGGTGACCACGTACGGGTCGACGTTCGCGTTCGGGCGGCGGTCCTCGATGTAGCCCTTCTGGTCCACCTCGACCTGCCACGGGATGCGCACCGACGCGCCGCGGTTGGACACGCCGTAGCTGTACTCGTTCCACGGGGCGGTCTCGTGCGCGCCGGTCAGCCGCGCCTCGACGCCCGCGCCGTAGTTCTTGATGTGCTCCAGCGGCTTGTCGTCGCGGCCCAGCGACTCGGCGGCCTCGATGATGGCCGCGTAGTCCTCGCGCATGGCCTTGGTCGAGAAGTTGGTGTGCGCGCCCGCGCCGTTCCAGTCGCCCTTGGCGGGCTTGGGGTCGAGGGTGGCGGAGATGCCGAAGTCCTCGGCGGTGCGGTAGAGCAGCCAGCGCGCGACCCACAGGTGGTCGGCGACCTCCAGCGGGCTCAGCGGGCCCACCTGGAACTCCCACTGGCCGGGCATGACCTCGGCGTTGATGCCGGAGAGGCCGAGACCGGCGGCCAGGCAGTTCTCCAGGTGCTTCTCGACGACCGGGCGGCCGAAGATCTCGTCCGCGCCGACACCGCAGTAGTAGCCGCCCTGCGGGGCGGGGAAGCCGTTCTCCGGGAAGCCGAGCGGGCGCGAGCCCTGGAAGAAGGTGTACTCCTGCTCGATGCCGAACAGCGACTCCTGGTCCGCGAACTTCTCGGCGACCTCGCGCAGCGCGGCGCGGGTGTTGGACTCGTGCGGGGTGCCGTCGATGTTGAAGACCTCGCACAGCACGAGGACGTCGTCGCCGCCGCGGATGGGGTCGGGGAAGGACGCGACCGGCTTGAGCACGCGGTCCGAGGCGTGACCCTCGGCCTGGTTGGTGCTGGAGCCGTCGAAGCCCCAGATCGGCAGTTCCGCACCGTCGGCCAGGATCCGCGTCTTGGAACGCAGCTTCGCGGTCGGCGTGGTGCCGTCTATCCAGATGTACTCAGCCTTGTAGGTCACGGTGACGCCATCCTTGTCGAACGTGGGCGCGGGTGCGGCTGCCGAGCTGCGCTGATCGGACCGACCGCAGCGTCGCAAGGACGGTTTTCCCATCCATTGCCCTTGTGTTAACAGGACGTAACCGAGAGGACGGACACCCCCGTCCTGCGGCGTGAGACGGCCGTGTACCCCCGGACCTGGCACGACTAGGGTCCGAGCATGCCCCATACCACCGTGGAATACTCCGGAACGCTCACCGACGCCCTGGACAAACCGGGCTTCGGCAAGGCCCTGCACGAGACCCTCGTCACCGTCGCGGGCGGTCGTGCGGGCGGGTGCAAGACCCGTTTCGTACGCCATGACGATCTCCTGATCGGCGACGGCGAGCCGCACCACGCCATGATCCACGTCGAGATCGCGCTGCTGTCCGGCCGCACCCCCGAGACCAAGCGCGCCCTCACCGAGGCCGTCCTCGCGGCGCTGCGCGCGCACACCGCGCCCACCCCGCAGTACGCGGTCCAGTTCTCCGTCGATCTGCGCGACCTCGACCGCGACGCCTACGCCCGCCACGAAGAGCCGCGGACCGCGTCATGAGCGCCGCGTCCCCGCTGCGGGTCGGCCTGTTCGGCACCGGGCCGTGGGCCCGCACCATGCACGGCCCCGCGCTCGCCGCGCACCCCGGGGTGGAGCTGGCCGGCGTGTGGGGGCGCAGGCCCGAGGCCGCCGCCGCGGCCGCCGAGGCCCTCGGGACCCGCCCCTACGCCGACGCGGACGCGCTTGTCGCCGACGTGGACGCGGTGGCCGTCGCCCTGCCGCCCGCCCTCCAGGCACCGCTCGCCGCGCGCGCCGCCCGCGCCGGGCGGCACCTGCTGCTGGACAAACCGCTGGCCGCGACCGTCGAGGACGCCCGCGAGGTCGTCGCCGCGGTCGAGGCGGGCGGGGTGCGCTCGGTGGTCTTCTTCACCGTCCGCTTCGACCCCGCGGGCGCGGCGTGGATCGCCGAGCAGGCCGCGGCGGGCGGCTGGTACACCGGCCGCGCCGACTGGTACGGGGCCGTCTTCGGCGAGGGCGCCAGTCCCTTCGCCGACTCGCCCTGGCGCCGTGAGAAGGGCGGCCTGTGGGACGTCGGGCCGCACGCGCTGTCGGTGCTGCTGCCGGTGCTCGGTGACGTCACGGAGGTCGCCGCCGCCCGCGGGCCCGGCGACCTCGTCCACCTGACGCTGCGGCACGCGGGCGGCGCCTCCAGCACCGCTGCGCTGACCCTCACCGCGCCGCCCGCGGGCGCGGGCGTCGCGTGCGAACTACGCGGTGCGCACGGCGTCGTGAGCTATCCCGGCGCCGCCGGGATCGCGGGCGAGGAGGCGTACGCGCGCGCCGTCGACGCGCTGCTCGCGCCCGAACCCCACGCGTGCGACGCCCGCTTCGGGCTGCGCGTCACGGAGATCCTCGCGACGGCGGAGGCGGCGCTCGGCTGAGCGCGTGTCGCGGCGGTGTCGCGGCGGTGTCGCGGGAAGAAACGCACCCCGCGGGGGATTGTGGTGCTCATGAAGGCGATCACGTACCACCGCAGCGGCCCCGCCGCAGTCCTCGCGCTGACCGAGCGCGCCCGTCCGCTTCCCGGGAAGGGGGAGGTCCGGGTCGCGGTCAAGGTGTCGGGGGTGAACCCGACGGACTGGAAGGCCCGCAAGAACACCGCGCCGGACGGCGAGAAGGTGCCGAACCAGGACGGCGCCGGGGTGATCGACGCCGTCGGGGAGGGCGTGGACGAGGCCCGGCTCGGGGAGCGGGTCTGGCTCTGGGAGGCGGCCTGGTCCCGCCTGGACGGCACGGCCCAGGAGTACGTGGCGCTCCCGGCGCGGCAGGCCGTGCCGCTGCCCCCGGAGGCGTCCTTCGACCTCGGCGCGAGCCTCGGTATCCCCGCCCTGACCGCGCACCGCGCGCTGACCGTCGCCGACGGCGGCCCCGAGCAGCTCGCGCCGGGCGTCCTCGCGGGCCGTACGGTGCTGGTCTCGGGCGGCGCGGGCGCGGTCGGCAACGCGGCGATCCAGCTCGCCCGCTGGGCGGGCGCGACGGTGCTGACGACGGTGAGCAGCCCGGAGAAGGCCGCGCTGGCGGCCGCCGCGGGCGCGCACCACACCGTGGACTACCGCACGCAGGACGCCGCCGCGGTGATCCGCGAGCTGGCCCCGGACGGCGTGCACGTCGTCGTGGAGGTCGCCCCGGCGGCGAACGCCGCGCTGGCCGCGCGGGTGGCCGCGCCGGACGCGGTGATCGCGTTCTACGCGAACGACGCGGAGAGCGCCGCGGTGCCCACGTTCCCGTCGATGGGCCGCAACCTGCGCTGGCAGGGCGTGCTGGTCTACACCGTGTCCGCGGCCGCGAAGGACGCAGCCGTGGCGGCGGTGTCGGCGGCGGTCGCGGACGGGGCTTTCCGGGTGGGCGCCGAGGCGGGCCTGCCGCTGCACCGCTTCCCGCTGGAGCGCACCGCGGACGCGCACGACGCGGTGGAGGGCAACGTGGTCGGGAAGGTGCTGGTGGACGTCGCGTCCTGACGGCGCCGGGCGGGACGGGGCCGGGCCGCCGTCAGGACAGGAGCGCCTTGGCGGCGGCCTCCGCGGCGGCCTCGACCTTGTCGATGCCGGAGCTCTCGGACTTGTTGCCGTTCGACAGGACGGCCACCAGCAGCGTGTGGCCGTGGTACTGGACCTTGCCGATGCTGTTGATGTCCCACAGCCCGGTGGCGGTGCGCTGCAGCCAGCCGTTCTTGAGGGCGAAGCCGGAGCCGTCCTCGTCGGCGGCGGAGACGCCCCACTGCTGGCCCTTGGTGACCGTGCCCATCAGGCCGGTCATGTAGGAGCGGGAGGCCGCGGACAGGGGCGAGCCGTCGTCGTCGAAGACCACCCGCAGCAGCTTCATCTGGTCGGCGGGGGTGGTCTGGGTGAGCCCCCACAGGTCGCCCGCGCCGCCGGAGGTGTGCTTGAGGCCGAAGGTCCTGTTCGCGGAGTCCAGTCCGGACTTGCCGCCGACGGCGTGCCACAGCGCGGTGGCGGCGTTGTTGTCGCTCTGCCGGATCATGACCGTCGCCTCGGACTTCTCGGTCGAGGTCATCGTGGTGCCCGCCTTCTGGTGGCGCAGCAGCAGCGAGGCAAGGATGTCGACCTTGACGATGCTCGCGGTGTCGTAGGGCGTCGAGCCGTCCTCGTAGGTGGCCGCGAGGTCGCCGTCCAGCTCGCTGACGCTGACCGACAGCCGGCCCTGGCGCTGCCCGGACAGCGTCTTGATCGCCGAGCCGAGGTCCTTGGCCGCCTGGGTCGACGTCTTGGCGGCGGGCGTGGTGGGGGCCGCGGTGGTGGTCGGCGCGGGCGGCGTGGTGGACGCCGGGGCGCTGCTGGGGGCGGTGGTGGGGGCGGCCGTCGTGGTGGCGGCCGGCGGTCCCGCGTCGGAGGCGTCGTCCTTCGTGCCCGGGGACCGGTTGACGACGGCCAGCGTGACCAGTCCGATCGTGGCGAGGACGGCCGCGGAGACCACCATCGGGCGCTTCCACCAACGCGGCTTGGGCCTCCTCCGGTGGGATCGGGACCGCGCTTCGGCGCGCCCGCCGCCCGGCGGTTGTGGTGCATGCGTCATGAACCACGACCGTAGGAGCGGAATATTTCATTCTCCTAAGATTTTCGTACCGACTTGGCTGAAGGGCGTGTTAACCGCAGGTCAGGCGGTCAAGACCTCATGACCACTTCTTGCGTGACTTCTGTCAAATATTTCGCCTGATGCGCGATCTATTGCGGAGGCGTAACCCCGTCGTTACGATCCCCCGGACCACGGACTCCCGGTCCGCCGCCGGCGCTGGATCGGCCGCGTGCCAAGGGAGTTGCCAGCCGATCGGAGGGACCGGACATGGGTGTCACACGCCGGACGGTGTTACAGGCCGCACTTGCGGTCAGCGCAACCGGAGCGGTCGGAATCGGCGAGACGGCCCTCGCCGGAAGTGCCTCCGCGGCCAGTTCCGCGGGTGACGTTGTGGGCAAGATCACGGTCGGCTACCAGGGGTGGTTTGCGTGCATCGGTGACGGTTCGCCCATTAACACCTGGTGGCACTGGAGTCAGAACGGCGGGCAGGCGCCGTCGCCGTCCAACACGACGATCGTGGCGTGGCCGGACGTCCGCGAGTACACGAAGACGTATCAGACCGGTTACGCGGCGCTCGGGAACGGTCAGCCCGCGACGCTGTTCTCGTCGTACGACCAGCAGACGGTCGACACGCAGTTCCTGTGGATGCAGCAGAACAACATCGACACCGCCGCGCTCCAGCGCTTCAACCCCACCGGCGGCGAGGGGCCCAACCGGGACGCGATGGCGGGCAAGGTGCGCAGCGCCGCCGAGTCGCACGGCCGGAAGTTCTACATCATGTACGACGTCAGCGACTGGCTGACGATGCAGTCGGACATCAAGGCCGACTGGACCAACAAGATGAAGGCGCACACCGCCTCACCGGCCTACGCGATGCAGAACGGCAAGCCCGTGGTGTGCATCTGGGGCTTCGGCTTCGCCGACAACCAGCGCCCCTTCGCCCCCGGACCGTGCCTGGACGTCGTCAACTGGTTCAAGGCGCAGGGCTGCTACGTGATCGGCGGGGTGCCGACCTGGTGGCGTACCGGCGACCGGGACTCCCGCCCCGGCTTCGCGGACGTCTACCACGCGTTCGACATGCTCAGCCCGTGGATGGTCGGCCGGATCGGCAACGTCGCGGACGCCGACAACTTCTACAACGTCGCCACCGTCCCCGACCTGGCCGAGTGCGCGGCGCACGGCATCGACTACCAGCCGTGCGTGCTGCCCGGCTCGGTCACCGGCCGCCAGCGCGCGCACGGCGACTTCATGTGGCGGCAGTTCTACAACATGTGCCGCGCCGGCGTGCAGGGCATCTACATCTCGATGTTCGACGAGTACAACGAGGGCAACCAGATCGCCAAGACGGCCGAGTCCCAGGCCTTCGTCCCCACCAACTCCGGCTTCCTCGCCCTCGACGAGGACGGCACCGCCTGCTCCTCCGACTACTACCTGCGCCTGACCGGCGACGGCGGCCGCATGCTCAAAGGCCAGATCGCCCTCACCGCCACCCGCCCCACCCAGCCCACGGTCGGCGGGGGCGGCGGCGACACCACGGCGCCCACCGCGCCCGGCTCCCTGCACGCCACCGGGCACACCGACACCACCGTGTCGCTCGCCTGGACCGCGTCCACCGACAACACCGGCGTCACCGGCTACCAGGTGCGGCGGGTCGGCGGCGGCACGACCACCCCGGCGGGCAGCACCACCGGCACGTCCTTCACCGTGACCGGACTGACCGCCGCCACCGCGTACACCTTCGACGTCGTCGCCTCCGACGCGGCCGGCAACACCTCGGCCGGCTCCAACCAGGTCTCCGTCACCACCGATGCGCCCTCGGGCACCACCGACCTGGCGCGCGGCAAGCCCACCGCCGAGAGCAGCCACACCCAGACCTACGGCTCCGGCAACGCGGTCGACGGCGACCAGAACACCTACTGGGAGAGCGCCAACAACGCCTTCCCCCAGTGGCTCCAGGTCGACCTCGGCAGCGCCCTCCCCGTCAAGCGCGTCGTCGTCGACCTCCCGCCGGCCGCCGCCTGGGCCACCCGCACCCAGACGATCACCGTGCAGGGCAGCACGGACGGGAACAACAACCCCGGCACGCTGCTCGCCGCGACCGCCGTGACCTTCAACCCGGCGACCGGCAACACCGCCACGCTCACCCTGCCGAGCGCGGTCACCACCCGCTACGTCCGGCTGGTCTTCACTGCCAACACCGGCTGGCCCGCGGGCCAGGCCTCCGGGCTGCACGTCTACGGAGCCTGACAGCCCGCGACGCGCGGCCCGCGAGACCGCGGCGGCGGTCCGGCCATGACACCATCCCCTGGCCGCACCGCCGCCGCACCCACACCGTCCCGTCCCGCCGCACCCACACCGCCCCGCCCCGCGGCCGGTCAGCGCAGGATGCCCGCCGCGGTCGCCGCCTTCAGCCAGGCCGGGAGCTCGGTGAGGATACGGTCGTACAGCTCGGCGTCCGACAGCCGCGCGATGTCGTCCACGGCGAAGAAGCCGACGTTGTCCACCCGCCGCCCGGCCATCGTGTCCAGGTGCTCCAGGACGCCGTAGCCGCCGTTGCCGAGGCCCACGAACTGCCAGAAGATCGGCTCCTCCACCGCCGCCCGCAGCTCCTGCTCTATCTCCTTGTTGCGGTGCACCCCGCCGTCGGAGAAGAACAGCACGAAGGTGCCGTACGGCGACGGCGCCGACCGCACGTAGTCCCGCACCTGCGCGATGACCTTCTGCTCCTCGTTCTGGATGCCGATCTGCCGCATGTCCACCTGGCCCGGCTGGAGCCCCGTCGGGGGCTTCTTGCGCTTGCGGCCGAACGCGAACTCGCCGACCCGCACGTGCAGCGGGATCCAGCTCGGCAGGTCGCCCAGCATCAGCGTCGGCAGCCGCGCCGCGTTCGTCGCGAAGGTCCAGGCCTCCATGGTGCCGTCCGTGGTGAGCTGCGCGGCGACCGCCGCCATCCGCTCCACCACACCCGCGACCACACCGGCCGCGTACATGTGCGACATCGAGCCGGACGCGTCCAGCACCAGCACGATCCGCACCCGGGCGTTCTCCGCGCCGTGCTTGCGCAGGCTGACCGCGACCTGCTCCTTGCGCAGCGAGAGCCGCTTGCGCATGTCGAGGGGCAGGTGCTCCTCGCCCTTGACGAGGTTCGGCGGCGCGGCCTGGCCGCCGTACGAGGGGGTCCCGTAGCCGGGCGCCGGCTGCCCGTACGCGGGCGGGGGCGGCAGCGGCGCCGCGGGACCGGCCGGCGCGGTGGGCGCCCCGTACGGGCCGGGCGGCGGCGGAGGAGGCGGCGGGACCTGGCCGTACGCGGGGGCGGGCGGCTGCCCGTACGCCGGGGCCGGGGGCTGCCCGTACGCGGGCGGGGGCGGCTGCGGGGCCGGCCACTGCTGGGCGGGCGGCAGCGGCGGCATGGGCGCGGCCAGCGTCGGCGCCGCGTGCGGAGGCGGCGGGGGAGCGGGCGCGGCCCGCGGCGGTACGGGGGCGGGGGCCTGCGCGGGGACGGGCGCGGGCTCGTCGTCGACGCTGATCCCGTAGTCCGTCGCGAGCCCCGCGAGGCCCGACGCGTACCCCTGCCCGATCGCGCGGAAGCGCCAGCCCCCGTCGCGCCGGTAGAACTCGCCGCCGACCAGGGCGGTCTCGGTCGTCGCCGTGACGTCGAAACGCGCGAACTCCACGCCGGAGGCCGCGTCCAGCAGCCGCAGCCCGAGGCCGCTGAGCGAGCCGAAGGTGCCGGTGTGCACGGAAGCGGCGAGGACGACCCGGTCCACCGCCGCCTCCAGCCGGGCGAGTTCGACCTCGACGGTGTCGGTGTGCGCGCCGCCCGCCTGCTGCTTGCCGGTGTGCCGGACCGCGCCCGAGGCGTGCCGCGGCTGGTTGTAGAAGACGAAGTCGTCGTCCGAGCGCACCTTCCCGTCCCGGGCGAGGAGCAGCGCGGAGGCGTCCGGGTCCGTTCCCCCGGGGGGCCCCGCGGCCCATGTCAGCACCACCCGTACGGCGGTCGCGGTGACCGGTGTGTTGGCACCCTTGCTCAGCGGCTTCGACGTCATGCGGCAAGTCTGCCCCGACCGGCGGCGGTCCGGAATGTCTTCGGGCCGCAAACCGTGGCGGCGCTCCCCGGCCGCAGACGCTGACGGCAAACGCCGCGCGCGGACTCTAGGCTGGCGCCATGCCGTCGTACACCATCGGACAGGCCGCGCGCCTGCTCGGCGTCAGCCCCGACACCGCCCGCCGCTGGGCGGACGCGGGCCGGGTCGCCACCCACCGCGACGAGGCGGGCCACCGGGTCGTCGACGGGCGCGACCTGGCGGCCTTCTCCGTCGAGATCGCCCAGTCCGCCGACCCCGAGGTCGAGCCCTCCCGCACCTCGGTGCGCAACGCCTTCCCCGGCATCGTGACGGCCGTCAAGCTCGGCGACGTCGCCGCGCAGGTGGAGATCCAGGCCGGACCGCACCGGCTGGTCTCGCTCGTGACCCGCGAGGCCGTCGAGGAGCTGGGCCTGGAGGTCGGCGCGGAGGCGGTGGCCCGGGTGAAGTCGACGAACGTCCATATCGACAGGGCCTGACCCCCGGCGCCGCTATGTCGGCAGCGGCCCGGCCGCTACTTCAGCAGCCGCGACATCCGCCGGTCGGCGAGCGGCTTGCCGCCGGTCTGGCAGGTGGGGCAGTACTGGAGGGCGGAGTCGCGGTAGGACACCTCGCGGACGGTGTCGCCGCACACCGGGCACGGCTCGCCCTTGCGCCCGTGCACCCGCAGCCCGCTCTTCTTCTCGGCCTTCAGATCGCGCAGCGGCAGCCCGCGCGAGCGCTCCACCGCGTCCGTCAGCGTCGTCCCGATCAGCTCGTACAGCCGCGCGACCTCCTCGGGCGTGAGGCTCGCGGCGAGCTTGAAGGGGGACATACGGGCGGCGTGCAGGATCTCGTCGGAGTACGCGTTGCCGATCCCGGCGATCACGCCCTGGTCCCGCAGCACGCCCTTGATCTGCCGCCGCTCACCCGTGAGCAGCCCGGCGAAGACCTCCGGCGTGAAGTCCGCCGCCAGCGGGTCGGGCCCGAGCCGCGCGACCCCCGGCACCTCCTGCGGATCGCGCACCACGTAGACGGCCAGCCGCTTCTGCGTCCCGGCCTCCGTGACGTCGAACCCCGCCCCGCCCACCAGCCGCACCCGCAGCGCGAGCGGCCCCTTCCCCGGCCGCGGCGGCGCCTCCGCGACCTTCTCGCTCCACCGCACCCAGCCACCCCGGGCCAGGTGCATCACCAGCCACACGTCCCCGGCCCGCAGCCCGAGGAACTTCCCGAACCGCCCCACCTCGTCCACCCGCCGCCCTTCCAGTACCCCCACCCCCGGCTCGTACGTCTTGAGCGCGTGCACCCCCACGGCGTACACCTTCTCGACGGTCTCCCCGACCACCCGCTCCCCGAGAAACCCCCGCAACGCTTCCACTTCAGGCAATTCCGGCATGCCATCCAGTGTGCCGCGTTTCCCTCCCTACGGCCGTGGGGCCCCGGTCACAGGACCGTGAAGCGGAAGTAGACCGCGGCGGACCCGGCGGTGAAGGCGCTGCCCAGTACGTCGCCCCGCTCGGTGATCGCGTCGACGGAGATGCCGTCGAAGCCGGGCGGCGGGGCGAGGTCGATCAGCTCGCCCGCGCGCCACAGGAAGGCGCCGTAGGAGCCGTCGGCGCGCTGGGAGACGCCCGCGACCTGGCGGGAGTCGTTCACGCCGACCGGGTACGCGAGCCTGCCGCCGAGGGTGCCGAGGTCGGTGAGGGTGCCGGCGCTCCACAGGAAGGGGCGGTTGCCCGCGGGGGTGCCCGCGACGCCGACGAAGTCGCCGGTGTCGTCGAGCGCCCGGTGGATGACGGGGTCGGACACCCAGGCGCTGCTGCCGTCCGGGCCGGTCACGGTGTCGAGCGCGCCGCCCGACCAGCGGAAGACGCGCGGGTTCGGGCCTCCGTCGGGCGCGCTGAAGTCGCCGACGACGTTCCCGCAGGCGTCCGGGCCGATGACGCCCTGGAGGCCGGGCACACCGGCGAAGTCGGTGACCACCGCGCCGTCCCGCCACAGGAACGCGCCGTGCGGCCCGCCCTGCGGCACGGCGGTGCTCACCAGGACGTCGCCGCGGTCGTTGATCCCCGCCACGGCCAGGCCGCGGCCGCTCAGCGCCTCGACGGTCGTCACGGTGGTCCCGTCGACCAGGCAGACGGTGTTCCAGGTGGCGGTCTCCCCGCTGGGCACGTCGTAGCCGCGGACGGCGGCCCGTCCGGCGTTGTCGAGGGCGTAGGCCCTGCTGTACGCGGTGCCGATGTCCAGCACCCGGGGCACCCCGGCGGTCCACAGCGTGGCGTGCTCGCGGCCTGACACGGTGTAGTAGCCCGCGGCCTGGCCCCGGTCGTTGAGCCGGGTCGCACCGCAGTCCACGGCGTCCGCCACCGGCGGCGGCAGCACGGTGACCTGCCCGTCCGCCCAGATCGCCGAGGGCCACCGGGGCGTGGCCCCCTCCCCGGCGTCGATCATGCCGAGCACCTGCCCGGCCCGGTTGACGTCCCTGATCTGCACCAGCGGGTTCGACCCGTCACCGTCGGCCAGCGGCCGCGCCACCACGGTGTGCCCGCCGCAGGCGTACCTGCGCACCCCCGCGGCCACGGGCCTGCCCGCGGCCCGCGCCGGGGCAGCCGCCAGGCCCGTGGCGCCGAGCACCGCCCCCGCCACTAACGCCCGGCGGCCGACCCTCTGTCCCGCGTCGCCCATCGCGTCCCTCCCCTTCCCGTCCTCCACGCGTGTACCGCGTGCCTCTGGAGGCCGATGATGCGGCCGCGCGCGCCGCCGGACCACCCCCGTGCACGTACCGAAGTGCGCGAGGGCGCCCGGCGAGTGGCCGCGGTCACATATTTCCCTCACGCAGCGCGCGCCTTTTCTCGCTCGCGGTGAATACTGTGCGGGCCCTTTGTGATGCCCTCTACGAGGCGTGGGTCACATACTAGGCCGCTTAGTGGACCTCGGCCGCCCTGTCGCACCGGATATCAGCGCCGCATAAGTGTGCTACGAATGCACCCCGTAGTGGAGGTCTTTGACCCGGGGATCCGCGCCCCCTAACAATTCAGGGGTCCCGCTACGGAAGAGGTAATTTCCCCATGCAGCTCCCCACGATTCCGAAGAA
>NZ_JBIRPW010000013.1:0-217287 GCF_044332905.1 Streptomyces sp. NPDC021224
GTTACATTCCGAACCCGGAAGCTAAGCCTTTCAGCGCCGATGGTACTGCAGGGGGGACCCTGTGGGAGAGTAGGACACCGCCGAACAAATATTGAGGCCTGGCCTCGGATCCCTGATCCGGGGCCAGGCTCTTTTTGTGCCTGGGGTAGAGTCGGCGCGCAAACGTACATACATGGAACGGCACAGGAGGGGACCTGGTGGAGGTCCAGGAGACGCGGGTGCAAACGGATCGGATCTTCACGATCCCGAACATCCTCAGTATGGCCCGCCTGGTGGGTGTACCGGTGTTCCTGTGGCTGATTCTGTGGCCCGAGTTCGACGGCCCCAAGGCTGACGGGTGGGCACTCCTGGTGCTGGCGTTCAGCGGGGTGAGTGACTACCTCGACGGCAAGCTGGCGCGGCGATGGAACCAGATCAGCAGCCTCGGCCGGATCCTGGACCCGGCCGCCGACCGGCTCTACGTGCTGTCGACCCTCGTCGGGCTCACCTGGCGCGGCATCCTGCCGCTGTGGGTCACCGTGCTGCTACTGGCGCGTGAGGCGATGATGGCGGTGATGCTCCTGATTCTGCGGAGACACCGCTACGGCCCACCCCAGGTGAACTTCATCGGGAAAGCGGCTACCTTCAATCTCATGTACGCCTTTCCGCTGCTGCTGCTGAGCGACGGCAGCGGATGGCTGGCGACACTGGCGGCTGTTTTCGGCTGGGCTTTCACAGGTTGGGGTACAACCCTGTACTGGTGGGCAGGGATCCTCTACGTGGTGCAGGTCCGGCGGCTTGTGAGGGCGGACACCACGGCTGACTGACGTCACGAGGAGGATGTTTTCCGACATGAAAGCGGTTGTTATGGCCGGAGGCGAAGGTACCCGCCTTCGTCCGATGACCTCAAGCATGCCCAAACCTCTGCTCCCAGTGGTGAATCGGCCGATCATGCAGCATGTCCTGACGCTGCTCAAACGGCACGGGCTCACTGAGACCGTCGTCACCGTCCAGTTTCTCGCGTCCCTGGTGAAGAATTATTTCGGGGACGGCGAGGAATTCGGGATGGAGCTGACGTACGCGAACGAGGAGAAGCCGCTCGGCACAGCGGGCAGCGTCAAGAACGCCGAGGACGCGCTCAAGGACGACTCCTTCCTGGTGATCTCGGGTGACGCGCTCACCGATTTCGACCTCGGTGAACTCATCGCGTTCCACAAGCAGAAGGGCGGTCTCGTCACCGTCTGCCTCACGCGGGTGCCCAACCCGCTGGAGTTCGGCATCACGATCGTGGACGACGAGGGCCGCGTCGAGCGCTTCCTGGAGAAGCCGACCTGGGGCCAGGTGTTCTCCGACACGGTGAACACCGGCATCTACGTCATGGAGCCAGAGGTCTTCAACTACGTCGAGGCCGACGTGCCTGTCGACTGGTCGGGTGACGTCTTCCCGCAGTTGATGAAGGAAGGCAAGCCCATCTACGGCTATGTGGCCGAGGGCTACTGGGAGGACGTCGGCACCCACGAGAGCTATGTGAAGGCCCAGGCGGACGTCCTGGAGGGCAAGGTCGACGTCGACATCGACGGCTTCGAGATCTCGCCCGGCGTATGGGTGGCCGAGGGCGCCGAGGTGCACCCCGACGCCGTCCTGCGCGGGCCGCTCTACATCGGCGACTACGCGAAGGTCGAGGCCGGCGCGGAGATCCGCGAGCACAGCGTCATCGGCTCCAACGTCGTCGTGAAGACCGGCGCCTTCGTGCACAAGGCGGTGGTGCACGACAACGTGTACGTCGGCCCGCAGACGAACCTGCGCGGCTGTGTCATCGGCAGGAACACCGACGTCATGCGTGCCGCCCGGATCGACGAGGGCGCGGTGATCGGCGACGAGTGCCTCATCGGCGAGGAATCGATTCTCTCGGGCAATGTCCGCGTCTACCCCTTCAAGACGATCGAGGCCGGCGCCTTCGTCAACACCTCGGTCATCTGGGAGTCGCGCGGTCAGGCGCACCTGTTCGGCGCCCGCGGCGTGTCCGGCATCCTCAACGTCGAGATCACGCCCGAGCTGGCCGTGCGGCTGGCCGGGGCGTACGCGACGACGCTCAAGAAGGGCGCGACCGTCACCACTGCGCGTGACCACTCCCGTGGTGCGCGTGCACTCAAACGGGCGGTCATCTCGGCGCTCCAGGCGAGCGCGATCGAGGTACGCGACCTGGAGAACGTGCCGATGCCCGTCGCGCGCCAGCAGACGGCCCGCGGCAGCGCCGGCGGCATCATGATCCGCACCTCACCGGGGCGGCCGGACTCGCTCGACATCATGTTCTTCGACGAGCGCGGCGCCGACCTGTCCGCCGCGGGCCAGCGCAAGCTGGACCGGGTCTTCGCCCGCCAGGAGTACCGCCGGGCCTTCCCCGGCGAGATCGGCGACCTGCGCTTCCCGTCGACGGTCTTCGACTCCTACACCGGCGCGCTGCTGCGTGCCGTGGACACCTCCGGCATCGCGGAGTCGGGCCTGAAGGTCGTGGTGGACGCCGCCAACGGCAGCGCCGGCCTCGTCCTGCCGTCGCTGCTCGGCCGGCTCGGCGTGGACTCGCTGATGGTCAACCCGGGCCTCGACGAGGCACGCCCCACCGAGACCGAGGAGACCCGCCGGGCCGGCCTCGTACGGCTCGGGGAGATCGTGTCGTCGGCGCGGGCCGCCTTCGGTGTGCGCTTCGACCCGGTCGGCGAGCGGCTGTCGCTGGTGGACGAGCGCGGGCGGATCGTCGAGGACCACCGGGCCCTGCTGGTGCTGCTGGACCTGGTGGCGGCCGAGCGGCGCAGCGGCCGGGTGGCGCTTCCGGTCACCACGACCCGGATCGCCGAGCAGGTCGCGGCCTACCACGGCACGCAGGTCACGTGGACGACGACGTCCCCGGAGGACCTGACGCGGGTGGCCCGCGAGGAGGGCACGATCTTCGGCGGCGACGCCGGCGGCGGTTTCATCGTGCCCGAGTTCAGCAGTGTCTTCGACGGGTCCGCGGCCTTCGTGCGGCTCATCGGCCTGGTGGCGCGTACCCAGCTCACCCTCAGCCAGATCGACGCCCGTATCCCGCAGGCGCACGTGCTCAAGCGGGACGTGCCGACCGGCTGGGCGGTCAAGGGCTCGGTCATGCGGCGGGTCGTCGAGGAGGCGGGCGACCGGTCGGTGGACACCACCGACGGTGTGCGGGTCGTGGAGTCCGACGGGCGGTGGATCATGGTGCTGCCCGACCCGGCCGAGGCGGTCACGCACCTGTGGGCCGAGGGCCCGGACGACGCGTCCGCGCAGGCACTGCTGGACGAGTGGTCGCAGATCGTGGAGAGCGCGGGGCAGTAGCGCGCGGTGGTCCCGCTCGCGGCGCGTCCGTCCTGAACGGCGCGCCGCGAGGGGGCCGTTCGAGTGCAGCGGTCACGCCATGCGACGATGTGCGGCATGCCGCAGCCGCAACCCGATCGGAGCAGCTCCGCGCCCCGGTCCGACCGGCGGCGTCCCGACGCCTCCATGTTCCTGCTCACCAACGTCATGGAGCACGCCCTCGACGACGGCTACGCGGAGGCGGCTGCCCGCCGCGGGCGGACCGGCAGCTCGCGGCTGCCCACCTCGCTCGCCGGGCGGCTCGGCCTGGCCGGCGGGCTGCTGCTCGCCGCGGTCGTGATCACGGTGGGGGCGGCCCAGGCGCACCGCGCGGCGCCCACCGAGGCCAAGGAGCGGCAGAAGCTCATCGACCGGGTGCAGACGCAGACGGGGAAGGCCGACGCGCTGCAGAAGGACGTCGACGGCCTGCGCGACACGGTGTCGGCCGAGCAGCGCGCGGCCCTGAAGGACCAGGGCGACGGCCGCGAGGAGCTGCTGGAGGTGCTCGCGGGCGCGACGCCGGTGCACGGGCCCGGCGTCAGGCTCGTCGTGGACGACGCCAAGGAGGCCTCCACGGGGGATTCCGGCGGCCCTCGGGAGAGCAACGGCTTCTCCGACACCGGGCGTGTCCGCGACCGCGACATGCAGCGCGTGGTGAACGGCCTGTGGGCGTCCGGCGCGGAGGCGATCTCCGTCAACGGGCAGCGGCTGACGGCACTGTCGGCCATCCGGGCTGCCGGAGACGCCATACTGGTCGACAACAGACCGCTGGTTCCGCCGTACACGGTGCTGGCGATCGGTGACGGGGAGAAGCTGAGCACGGCGTTCCAGGACAGTGCGGACGGTCAGTACCTGCACGTGCTGGAGCAGAACTACGGGATCCGGGCGAGCGTCACCGTACAGAAGGACGTCCGCCTGGCCGCCGCACCCAGCCTCATCGTGCGGTACGCCCGGCCGGTCGCGGGCAGCAGCGGGCCGCCGGACACCGGCGCAACAGGGAAGGGTTCGTCGTGATCGCCGTACTGGGCCTCGTCGTGGGCATCGTGGTGGGACTCGTGGTGCGTCCCGTGGTGCCCACCGGGGTGGAGCCCTATCTGCCCATCGCGGTCGTCGCGGCCCTCGACGCCGTCTTCGGCGGCCTGCGGGCGATGCTCGACGGAATCTTCGACGACAAGGTCTTCGTGGTCTCGTTCCTGTCCAACGTGGTCGTGGCGGCGCTCATCGTCTTCCTCGGCGACAAGCTGGGCGTCGGCGCCCAGCTGTCCACCGGGGTGGTCGTCGTCCTGGGCATCCGGATCTTCTCCAACGCCGCCGCCATCCGCCGGCACGTCTTCCGGGCGTGACCGCGGCATGAGCGACCAGTACGACGAGCACGCCCCGGACGACGGCGCCGACGCGCACCGCCCGGAGGCGCGACGCGACGGTGCGGACGCGCACGGGGACCCGGTACCGGACGGCACGGCGCCGGAGGGCGCAGAAGGCCCTCAGGAGCCGCAGGAGAAGCTCACAGGACGGCAGCGGCTGGTGGCCGGGCTGTGGCCGCCGCGGGCCTCCCGCGCGCAGCTGACGGTCGCCGTGCTGCTCTTCGTGCTGGGCCTCGGCCTGGCCATCCAGGTGAACACCACCAGCGACAACGGCGGCACCCTGCGCGGCGCCCGCCAGGAGGACCTGGTGCGCATCCTCACCGAGGTCGACAACCGTACGCAGCGGCTGGAGGACGAGAAGCGGGGCCTGGAGACGCAGCGCTCCCAGCTCCAGTCCAGCTCGGACCAGGCCGCCGAGGCGCTCAAGCAGACCCGGCAGAAGGAGCAGCAGCTCGGGATCCTGGCGGGTACGGTCGCCGCCGAGGGCCCCGGCATCACGCTGACCGTCAAAGACCCGCACGGCAGCGTCGAGGCGGACTCGCTGCTGGACACGTTGCAGGAGCTGCGGGCGGCGGGTGCGGAGGCCATCCAGATCAACTCCGTGCGGGTCGTGGCCGACACGTACTTCACCGACGGCTCCGACGGTGTGCTGATCGACGGGCACAAGGTCACCCAGCCGTACGTCTTCACGGTGATCGGCAACCCGCAGGATCTCGAACCGGCCCTCAACATCCCCGGCGGGGTGGTGCAGACACTGGAGAAGGAGCAGGCCACGGCAGATGTGGTGCGGTCGCAGAAGATCGTCGTGGACGCCTTGCGGCCATCGAAGCAGCCTGACTACGCTCGGTCGTCATCCCGGTGAGGCGGGGGGTCGGGGCGTCGCTGAGTTGGTGTGTGGTGGAAACTGTGTGTAGTGAGAGTTCGTCCTGCCTTACGGGCGGGTCTGCGTCTTTCGAGGGGAATCGCCCGTGAAGCTGTTTGGGAAGTTGTTCGGCAAGAGCGCTCGGCAGTCGGCCGACCCGGCGACGGCACGGCACCGCGCCCGGCGTGGTCCGGCGGACGAGCAGTCCGACGAACGCCCGCTGTTCCGCAACGACGGCCAGGGCCGCGGTGGACCGTCCGGCGCGCCCGGCGTGGCGTCTGTTGACCCCGCTCCCGCCGCTCGCATAGGTTCCGGGGAACCAGCGGCCTCGACCACGGGTGGAGGGTTCGGTTTGCCGGTCTGCGGCAGGTGCGGTTTCACGAACACGGAAGCGGCCCGTTTCTGCTCCAACTGCGGCGCCCCGCTGCGCCCGGGGAGCGGGCCCGGCTACCAGAGCGCGTCCGAGACGACGTCCACGATCTCCATCTCCGGGATCGAGGCGTACGAGGCGGAGGCCACCGGCCAGATCCTCTCGCCGTCGCTGTCTCCCGAGGCGCAGGCCGCCGTGGAGGCGCTGCCGCCCGGCTCGGCGCTGCTCGTGGTGCGCCGCGGGCCGAACTCCGGCAGCCGCTTCCTGCTGGACGGCGAGCTGACCACCGCGGGACGCCACCCGCAGAGCGACATCTTCCTGGACGACGTGACGGTCTCCCGGCGGCACGTGGAGTTCCGCCGCGGTGCCGACGGCCTGTTCACCGTCTCCGACGTGGGCAGCCTCAACGGCACCTACGTCAACCGGGAGCGGATCGACGCGGTGCTGCTGTCCAACGGGGACGAGGTCCAGATCGGGAAGTACCGGCTGGTCTTCTACGCCAGCCAGCGGGGCTACTGACCGCGGCAGCCCCAGCCGACCCCCGCTCCCGTGCAGGAAGGGTGCGCATGCCGCGAACGACGGGCGGTGCCGGAGACGGCACCGCCGCCACGGACGGCGCACTGCTGAGCATCGGTGCCGTGCTGGGGCAGCTCCAGGAGGAGTTCCCCGAGGTCACGATCTCCAAGATCCGCTTCCTGGAGGCCGAGGGCCTGGTCGAGCCGCGGCGCACCCCGTCGGGTTACCGCAAGTTCGCCGCGGACGACGTCCAGCGGCTCGCGTACGTGCTGCGGGTGCAGCGCGACCACTACCTGCCGCTGCGGGTGATCAAGGAACATCTGGAGGGCCTCGACCGCGGCGAGCAGCCGGTCCTGCCGGCGCTCGCCGCCGAGGCCGCCCCGGAGGCCCCCGCGGGCGACGGGGAGCCCCTGGCGGCCGTACACGGGCCGCGGCTGTGCCGCGAGGACTTCCTGGCCGCCACCGGGGCCGGCGAGGCGGAGCTGGCCCAGTGGGAGTCCTACGGGCTGGTCGCGGCCACCGGCGACGGCGGCTACGAGGCCGAGGCGGTCACGATCGGGCGGCTCATCGCCGACCTGGGCCGCTACGGGCTGGAACCGCGGCATCTGCGGGCGGTCAAGGCCGCCGCGGACCGCGAGGCGGGACTGGTGGAGCAGCTCGTGGCGCCGCTGCGCCGACACCGCAACCCGCAGACCCGGCGACACGCCGAGGCGACCGCGGAGGAGCTGGCCGAACTGTCGGCTCGGCTGCACGCCGCGATGCTGCGCTCGGCCTTGCGGCTGCGGCTGCGCTGACCGGGCGTTCCCGCCGCCGGGTACGAACCGGACGGCGGCCCCGGCCGTGCCCGACTACCCAAACCGGCTGGGGACGTCCTAGGGTTGACGTGTGAAAGAGCTCGATGTTGTGGGTGTCCGGGTGGAAATGCCCTCCAATCAACCGATCGTGCTCCTGCGTGAAGTAGGAGGCGACCGGTATTTGCCCATCTGGATCGGGCCGGGCGAAGCCACCGCCATCGCCTTCGCGCAGCAGGGCATGACCCCTGCGCGACCGCTGACGCACGACCTGTTCAAAGACGTGCTGGAAGCCGTGGGGCAGACGCTCACCGAGGTCCGCATCACCGACCTGCGGGAGGCCGTCTTCTACGCCGAGCTGGTCTTCGCCAGCGGTGTCGAGGTCAGCGCCCGTCCGTCCGACGCCATAGCGCTCGCGCTGCGCACCGGCACGCCGATCTACGGCAGTGACGGGGTGCTGGACGACGCCGGGATCGCGATTCCGGACGAGCAGGAGGACGAGGTGGAGAAATTCCGCGAGTTCCTCGACCAGATCTCGCCCGAGGACTTCGGCACCAGCAACCAGTGACCGCCGGCGGCCGTCGCGGGTCTCCCGCGGCGGCCGTGTGCGTGCGGTAACCGGGACGGTGGCCAGGGCAATGTTGTCACCATGAGGCCATCCGGGGAGGAATTCCCGGCTCCGGTCACATCAAACCACTCCTGGGGTGACTTTCACTCGGCGTGCCGAGTGTGGCGATCGTTGACGCACCCCTGGTGACTGCCTAACGTCGAAGTGGAAAGTCCCGTGGCACGTGCGCGCGGTGTCGGGGACGAGAAGGACGGAGGGCGGCGTGAGAAGCACCGGCGACGGTTCGGCGACCGGCGGCCCGTATCCGGCCAGGGGGGCGCTGGCCCGCGCGGCCGAGCCGGGGCTCGTGCCCGCGGCCGAGCCCGCACCGGAGCTGGTCGGTTACCGCGGTCCCACGGCCTGCGCGGCGGCGGGCATCACCTACCGCCAGCTGGACTACTGGGCGCGTACGGGCCTGGTCGAGCCCAGCGTCCGCCCGGCCTACGGCTCGGGCACCCAGCGGCTCTACAGCTTCCGTGACGTGGTCGTGCTCAAGATCGTCAAACGGCTGCTGGACACGGGTGTGTCCCTGCAGAACATCCGCACGGCCGTACGCCAGCTGCGCTCCGTCGGCCCGGCCGAACTGGCCAGGATGACGCTGATGAGCGACGGCGCGACCGTGTACGAATGCACTTCGCCCGCCGAGGTCGTCGACCTGCTCCAGGGCGGTCAGGGCGTCTTCGGCATCGCCGTCGGCGTGGTGTGGCGGGACGTGGAGAGTTCGCTGTCCGAGCTGCACGGCGAGCGGGTGGACACCGGCGAGACGCTGGTGGGGCACAACCCCGCCGACGAGCTGGCCCGGCGGCGCAACCGGGCGGTCTGACCCCGGCGCCGGGTGTCCCGCGGCGGTCCGCCGCAGGACACGGACGCCGTACCGTACACATGTACGGCCATTGTCGGTGGGATGGGGCACGATCGAGGGTGTGAGAAGTGCGCCGACGATCCTGCACCTGGACATGGACGCGTTCTTCGCCGCGGTTGAGCAGGCCTCCAAGCCGAGCCTGCGGGGCAAGCCTGTGGTGGTCGGCGGCCTCGGTCCCCGCGGCGTGGTCGCGACCGCGTCCTACGAGGCCCGCGTGCACGGCGTCCACTCCGCGATGGCCACCGCGCACGCCCGCCGGCTCTGCCCCAACGCCGCGTACCTGGTGCCGCGCTTCACCCTCTACCGCGCGGTCAGCGACATCGTGATGGAACTGCTGGGCGCGGCGTCCCCGCTGATCGAACCACTGAGCCTGGACGAGGCCTTCGTCGACCTGGAGGCGGGGGAGTGGGCCGTGGCGCCCCGGGAGGTCGCCGAGCGGCTGCGGGCCGACATCCGGGCCGCCACGGGCCTGACGGCGTCGGTGGGCCTGGCGGGCTCCAAGCTGCTCGCCAAGATCGCTTCCGAGCAGGCCAAGCCGGACGGCCTGGTGGTCGTCGAGCCCGGCACCGAGCGGGCGCTGCTCGACCCGCTGCCGGTGCGCACCCTGTGGGGCGTCGGCCCCGCCACCGCCGAGCACCTGCGGCGGGCCGGCATCCTCACCGTCGCCGAGATCGTGCAGGCCGGGGAGCCCGAGCTGGTGCGGCTGCTCGGCAAGGCGCACGGCACCTCGCTGCACGCCATGGCCGCGGGGCTGGACAACCGCCCGGTGGTCGCCGACCGGGACGTGAAGTCGATCTCCGTGGAGGACACCTTCGACACCGACCTCACCGACCGGGCCCGGGTGCGGTACGAGATCGACCGGCTCGCGGAGCGCTGCGTGCAGCGGCTGCGCGGTGCGGGCCGCTCCGGGCGGACGGTCGTGGTGAAGATCCGGCGGTACGACTTCTCGACGCTCACCCGGTCCGAGACGCTGCGGGCGCCCACCGACGACCCGGCCGTCGTCCGGGAGACCGCACGCCGCCTGGTCGAGGCCGTCGACACCACCGGCGGGGTCCGGCTGCTCGGTGTGGGGGTGTCCGGGCTGGCCGACTTCACGCAGGAGGACCTGTTCGCCCAGGCCGCCCACGAGGCCGAGGACCGGGTGCGGGAGGCCCTGTCCGCGGCGGGTCCCGCGGTGCCCCCGCCGGGCGCGTCCGCCGCGCTGGAGCTGCCCGCCGCGCCGCCGCCCGACCCCGCGCCCGGCAGCCGCTGGCTTCCCGGTCAGGACGTCGAGCACGCCGTGGAGGGGCGCGGCTGGGTGCAGGGCAGCGGTGTCGGCCGGGTCACCGTACGCTTCGAGGTCCCCTCGGACACCGTGCCGGGCCGGGTGCGTACGTTCGCGGTGGACGACCCGGCGCTCGCCCACGCCGAGCCGCTCGCGCTGGCCCCTCACGTGCCCGACCGGGGGCTGCTCGCGGGCTGAGCCGCGCGGGACCGGAGGGCGGTCAGCCGGCGTCGTCCGGGCGGCGGTCGCCGGTGGGCAGGTCGCCGAAGTCGCGGGGGCCGGTGCCGTTGGAGCCGGGCGAGCCGGGGGCGCCCGACGGTTCGGTGGGGACGTCCATGCCGTAGTGGTGGTAGAGCTGGAGCTCCTGCTCGGGCGACAGATGCCGCCCGACGCCGAAATCCGGCGCGTCCCTGATCAGCGACTTCTTGTACGGGACCCGCAGCGCCTCGCCCACCAGCTCGCTCGGCTCCAGCGGGACGAACGCGTCACGCGTGAAGAAGCCGGTGCGCACCGCCGCCCACTCCGGGCTGCCGGTCGCGTCGTCGAGGTACACCTCGTCCACCGTGCCGATCTTCGTACCGTCACGGTCGACAGCGCGGCGGCCGATGAGGCTTCGCGGATCGATATCGGTCTGCACGGGTCCTCCAACCAGCATCCCAGCAACAGCGACACCTGCTGGTTACCACCAAAAGCCACATCACGGACGCTGTCGACCCGAATCTCCGGGCGGTTCGCGGGCAGATCCCGCTGGTAGGCTGGACGCAGGCTGTAGACCCCATGCGGGAGAGTCCTCCGGACACCTGCCACAGCGGCAGACCGGGGGCGCCGAAGGAGCAAATCCTCCCCGGAATCTCTCAGGCACCCGTACCGCAGGGGCGAGGTCACTCTGGAAAGCAGGATCCGCCCCGAGCAGCGCCGTTCGGGTCACGGATCTTCACCGAAGGTGAAAGCCTGCCCGCGCGCGGGTAAGGCGAAGCTCTCAGGTACTGATGACAGAGGGGGAGGCCGTACGGGCGCCCGTGCCGGGCGCCCCCGAAGGTCGTCGCAGACCAGGAGGCCTCCGCAGATGACTGATCCGACCGCACGCCGCCTTCCGCTCGCCGAGCTGGAAGCAGGGCTGCCCTTCGCCCGCCGGCACATCGGCCCCGACACCGCCGCGCAGGCCAAGATGCTCGCCCAGGTGGGCTACAGCTCGCTGGACGAGCTGACGGACGCGGCCGTACCGGGCACCATCCAGAGCGCGGCGGCCCTCGCGCTGCCGCCCGCGCGCACCGAGGCCGAGGCGCTGGCCGAACTGCGCGCGCTGGCGGCGCGCAACCAGGTGCTCGCACCGATGATCGGCCTCGGCTACTACGGCACCTTCACCCCGCCGGTGATCCTGCGCAACGTCATGGAGAACCCGGCCTGGTACACCGCCTACACCCCCTACCAGCCGGAGATCTCGCAGGGCCGGCTGGAGGCGCTGATCAACTTCCAGACGATGGTCGCCGACCTCACCGGGCTGCCCACCTCCGGCGCTTCGCTGCTCGACGAGGGCACCGCGGCGGCCGAGGCGATGGCGCTGTCCCGCCGGGTCGGGAAGGTCAAGGAGGGCGTCTTCCTGGTCGACGCCGACACCTTCCCGCAGACCACCGCCGTCATCGGCACCCGCGCCGAGCCCACCGGTGTCGAGGTCGTCGTCGCCGACCTCAGCGACGGCATCCCCGCCGACGTGGCCGAACGCGGCGTCTTCGGCGTCCTGCTCCAGTACCCCGGGGCCTCCGGCGCCGTCCGTGACCTGCGGCCGGTCATCGAGCAGGCGCACGGCCTCGGCGCGGTCGTGACCGTCGCCGCCGACCTGCTGGCGCTGACCGTCCTGGCCTCGCCCGGCGCGCTCGGCGCGGACATCGCGGTCGGCACCACCCAGCGCTTCGGCGTCCCCATGGGCTTCGGCGGCCCGCACGCCGGCTACATGGCGGTGCGCGAGTCCTACGCCCGCAACCTGCCCGGCCGCCTCGTCGGTGTGTCCGTCGACGCCGACGGCGACACCGCCTACCGCCTCGCCCTGCAGACCCGCGAGCAGCACATCCGCCGGGAGAAGGCGACGAGCAACATCTGCACCGCCCAGGTGCTGCTCGCCGTGATGGCCGGGATGTACGCCGTCTACCACGGCCCCGAAGGCCTGGAGCGGATCGCCCGCCGCACGCACCGCTACGCGGCCGTCCTCGCCGAGGGGCTGCGCGCGGCCGGCGCCGAGGTCGTGCACGGGGCGTACTTCGACACGCTCACCGTGCGCGTGCCCGGCCGGGCCGCCGAACTGGTCGCCGCCGCCCGCGACGCCGGGGTCAACCTGCGGCAGACCGACGCCGACCTGGTCGGCATCGCGTGCGACGAGACCACCACCCGCTCCCAGGTCGCCGCCGTGCTCGCCGTCTTCGGCGGCACCGCCGACATCGAGGAGCTGGACGCCACCGCACCGGACGCGCTGCCCGCAGGGCTCGCCCGCAGCGAGCCGTACCTGACGCACCCGGTCTTCCACCAGCACCGCAGCGAGACCGCCATGCTGCGCTACCTGCGGCGGCTCGCCGACCGCGACTACGCGCTGGACCGCGGCATGATCCCGCTGGGCTCGTGCACGATGAAGCTCAACGCGACCACCGAGATGGAACCCGTCACCTGGCCGGAGTTCGGCGCGCTGCACCCCTTCGCGCCCGCCGAGCAGGCCGAGGGCTACCTGGCGCTGATCCGCGGCCTGGAGGAGCAGCTCGCCGAGGTCACCGGCTACGACAAGGTGAGCCTCCAGCCGAACGCCGGGTCGCAGGGCGAGCTGGCCGGGCTGCTCGCGGTGCGCGCCTACCACCGGGCCAACGGCGACACCGGCCGTACGGTCTGCCTCATCCCGTCCTCGGCGCACGGCACCAACGCCGCCAGCGCGGTCATGGCGGGCATGAAGGTCGTCGTGGTGAAGACCGGTCAGGACGGCGACGTGGACGTGGCCGACCTGCGCGCCAAGATCGAGCAGCACCGCGAGCAGCTGGCGGTGCTCATGGTCACCTACCCCTCCACACACGGCGTCTTCGAGGACAACATCACCGACATCTGCGCCGCCGTGCACGACGCGGGCGGCCAGGTCTACGTGGACGGCGCGAACCTCAACGCGCTCGTCGGCCTCGCCCGCCCCGGGCGCTTCGGCGCCGACGTGTCGCACCTGAACCTGCACAAGACCTTCTGCATCCCGCACGGCGGCGGCGGCCCCGGCGTCGGCCCGGTCGCGGTCCGCGCGCACCTGGCGCCCTACCTGCCCAACCACCCGCTCCAGCCGGCCGCCGGGCCCGCTACCGGCGTCGGCCCGATCAGCGCGGCGCCGTGGGGCTCCGCCGGGATCCTGCCCATCTCCTGGACCTACGTGCGGCTCATGGGCGCCGACGGGCTGCGCGAGGCGACCCAGCAGGCGGTGCTCAGCGCCAATTACGTCGCCAAGCGCCTGGAGCCGCACTACCCGGTGCTCTACACCGGCCCCGCGGGTCTGGTCGCCCACGAGTGCATCGTCGACCTGCGGCCGCTGACCAAGGAGACCGGCGTCACCGTCGACGACATCGCCAAGCGGCTGATCGACTACGGCTTCCACGCGCCGACCATGTCCTTCCCGGTCGCCGGCACGCTGATGATCGAGCCGACCGAGAGCGAGGACCTGGCGGAACTGGAGCGCTTCTGCGACGCGATGATCGCGATCCGCGCCGAGGTCGACAAGGTCGCCGACGGGAAGTGGCCCGCGGACGACAACCCGCTGCGCAACGCCCCGCACACCGCGGCCGCTCTCGGCGGCGACTGGGAGCACCCGTACACCCGGCAGGAGGCCGTCTTCCCGGCGGGCGTGCGGGCGGCGGACAAGTACTGGCCGCCGGTGCGCCGGATCGACGGGGCCTACGGCGACCGCAACCTGGTCTGCTCCTGCCCGCCGCTGGACGCCTACGACGCCTGACACCTGACACCTGACGCCGGACACCTGACGCCGGACACCTGACGCCACGACGCCCGGCGCGGGCGGACGTGGCAAAGCCGGTTCCCTTGGCGACAGGGGAACCGGCCGGGTGTCGGGCGATGGCGCGGGCCCGCCGGTGACGGCGGCGGCTGCGCCGGTCAGGCCGCCGTCGTGACCTGCTCGCTGCCGAGCGGGCGGTGCGGGGCGATGATCTGCCCGTCGGGCAGCAGCTCCCCGGTGTCCTCGAAGAGCAGCACACCGTTGCACAGCAGGCTCCAGCCCTGCTCCGGGTGGTGGGCCACGGTGAGGGCCGCCTCACGGTCGGGGCCGTCGGCGGAAGGGCACTGCGGTTGGTGCTGGCACATGGATCGAGTCTTTCGCTGCGTGTGGTCAGTGGTGCGGTCGGTCGTGCGGTCTGCCTGGTGCATCTGCGTCCCCCCGTGTGTGCGTGAGGCCGATCCCAGTGTTGTCCTCCTGGCGGCAATCCGCAGGGATTTCGCCGAGGCGATGCTTTCCGGAGAAGACGCGTCACCCGGGCGGGCGGTTGCCGTCACCCAGTGTCAATGGCAGGGCAGGGAAGGCCGCACGACGGTGCCCCCGGCCGACCCGACCGGGGGCACCCTTGCTGCTCCGGACCGCGGCGTCAGGCCGGGGATCCCGCCAGCGGCGGTGGCGCCAGGCGCATGCGCAGCACCGGCGCCAGCTCCGTCATCCGGTACACCCGGTAGGCCGCGATGCCCGGCGGCGCGGGTGCCAGCGGCACCAGCAGGTCGTCCGGGTCGGGCTGCGCGGTGGCCGCCTCCGCCCGCGGGTCGCGGTGCAGCCACAGCGCGAGCATGTAAAGGCCCGGTACCGACAGCAGATGCGGCTGGTACGTCGCCGGCAGCGCCTCGGCCTGGACCAGCGCCCGCTCGATCGACACCAGGAACGGCCCCTCCGAGAACCGCGAGAACACCCAGCCGTCCGGGGTCAGCACGGTCTCGCCCGCCGCGGCGACCCGGGCACCTGCCCTGATATGGAACCGCCAGCCCGTCAGCCGCGCCTGCGGCAGCGCTCCGGGAACGGCTGCCGGCTCGAACACGTGGACGGGCAGCGGGTGTTCGGCGGCCAGCGGCCCTTCTGCGGTGCGCAGCGCCGGCGTCCTGGCCTCAAGGACGGCGGTGGGCGAACTGAGCGCGGCGAGCACGCTCAGCAGGGCTGGGGCAGGAGCTGGGGGAACAAGCAGCGGCATGGTTGTCGCCTCTCACTGGGAGACACGTGGTGCGGGGAGGGCGGGCGCGGACGGCACGGTCGGTTCGATGCTCTGCGGGAGACCTGCTCAGGCACGTCCGGCGACGGCGGATGCATTGCCTTGTTCGCGGAGTTTATACGACGTGTGTTCGCTCCATGTTTCATCTAGTCGATGCCAGTATTACGCGCAAGGCGATAATTCGCCTTCCTCGCCGGGCGTGTCGACGGCATTCCCGCAGCGTACGAGGAGGGCGCTGCATATTTCTGCGCGCCACGGACGGCCGGATCCCGACGGTCATTTCCCGCGCTTGCACGCCTCCGGTGGCAACTGAATGTGCCAGCGGAAAGTGCGCGCTTCGCTGCTAGTGCAAGCCTAGCGTGCGCGGCCCGCCCGGCGTGGCGTTATTCGATCATTTGGGTGGGCATCCTCCGATGGATGGCCGGGGGGCGGCCACGGGAGGGAGGGATCACCGATGGGTGAGAAGGTCGTCGCCAGCGGCTTCGAACCGGCCGACCGCGGGCGCTACCGGCACAAGCTCCAGCAGTGTCTGCTGGGGCTCGAGCGGCTGCTGGAGGGCAAGCGATTCGACCGGCCGCGCAATCTCATGGGCCTGGAGATCGAATTGAATCTCGCGGATTCCACGGGACTGCCCCGCATGATGAACGAAGAGGTGCTGGAGCGCATCGCGAGCCGTGATTTCCAGACCGAGCTCGCGCAGTTCAACATTGAGGTGAACATTGCCCCGCACCGGCTTTCCGGGCCGGTCTTCGACCGGCTCGCCGAGGAACTGCGCACCGGCCTGTCGTATGCCGACCGGATGGCCTCCGACGTCGGCGCCCGCATCGTCATGGTGGGAATTCTGCCCACCCTGCGGGCCGACGACCTGGTCACCGCCAACCTGTCGCGGGCCGACCGCTTCATGCTGCTCAACGACCGCATCCTGGCCATGCGCGGCGAGGACATCACCCTCGACATCGACGGCGTCGAGCACCTGGAGCACGCCTCGCAGTCCATCGCCCCCGAAGCGGCCTGCACCTCCACGCAGATGCACCTCCAGGTCACGCCCGGACGCTTCGCGGCGGTGTGGAACGCGGCGCAGGCGGTGTGCGGCCCGCAGGTCGCCGCCGGAGCCAACTCGCCCTTCCTCTTCGGCCGCGAGCTGTGGCGCGAGACCCGCCCGCTGCTCTTCCAGCAGTCCACCGACACCCGCCCGCAGGAGCTGCGCGCCCAGGGCGTGCGCCCGCTGACGTGGTTCGGCGAGCGCTGGATCGACTCCCCGCTCGACCTCTTCGCCGAGAACGTCCGCTACTTCCCGGCGCTGCTGCCCATCTGCGACGACGAGAACCCGCTGAGCGTGCTTGACGACGGGGGAGTGCCGCAGCTGCGCGAACTCACCCTGCACAACGGCACCATCTACCGCTGGAACCGCCCGGTCTACGCGGTCGTCGACGGTGTGCCGCACCTGCGGGTCGAGAACCGGGTACTGCCCGCCGGGCCCACCGTCGCCGACGTGCTCGCCAACGCCGCCTTCTACTACGGGCTGGTGCGCGCGCTGGCCGACGCGCCGCGCCCGGTGTGGCAGCGGCTGCCCTTCCGCGTCGCGGCCGCCAACTTCGACGCGGGCTGCAAGGACGGCATCCACGCCGTCATGCACTGGCCGCGCGGCCGCGGCGGCGGTCTCACCGAGATCCCGGCCGCCGAGCTGATCCGCGACGAACTGCTGCCGCTCGCGGCCTCCGGGCTGGACGCGTGGGGCATTGAACCGGCCGACCGGGACCGCTACCTCGGCATCATCGAGCAGCGCTGCCGGCTGCGGACCAACGGCGCGGAGTGGCAGTGCGAGTCCTTCCACCGGCTGCTGGAACGCGGCCCGGACCGCATGGCGGCGCTGGCCGGGATGACCCGGCGCTACCGGGGGAACTCGGCGGAGGGCCGGCCGGTCCACGAGTGGGCCGCGGTCTGATCCCGCACCCGCCGCCCAGGTCTGCGCCCAGGTCTGCGCCCGGGCCTGCCGACAAACCCGCCGACGGGCCCGTGACCGGACACGGCGGCTCCGGACCGGGGGTGGCGGGGCGGCGGCAGGCGCGATCTTCGTATCTTGTCCTTCAGACACCCGCGCCGCTGGAGGACCCGCATGCACACACAGCCCCGCCCGGCGGACCAGACGGCGGAACCGGAACTCCCGGACCGCACGCTGCGCAGCGAGATGCTCATCGTCCTCGCGCTCTCGCTCGGCGCCAGCGGGGTGTCCGCCCTCATCGACTTCATCGGCTCGGTGACCCGGCCGGGCGCGCTCAAGGACCAGGCCGCGACCCTGGTCGGCTCCTACGCGCCGCACCGCCCCTGGCTCGACCTCGCCTGGCAGCTCTTCTACATCGCCGCCGCCCTCGCACCGGTCGCACTGGTCGCACACCTGCTGGGACGCGAACGCGCCGGGATGCGCTCCATCGGCTTCGACCTGACCCGTCCCCGCCTCGACGTGGCCCGGGGCGCGGTGGTCGCCGCGGTCATCGGCGGCACCGGGCTGGCCTTCTACCTCGGCGCCCGGGGGGCCGGTTTCAACCTCACGGTGGTGCCGGAGTCGCTGCCCGACGTGTGGTGGAAGATCCCGGTGCTGGTGCTGTCGGCGGTGCAGAACGCGGTGCTGGAAGAGGTCATCGTGGTCGGCTACCTGCTGCGCAGGCTCGACCGGCTCGGCCGGACGCCGATGGCCGCGCTCGCCGCCAGCGCCGTGCTGCGCGGCTCGTACCACCTCTACCAGGGCATCGGCGGCTTCGTCGGAAACATGGCGATGGGCGTGGTCTTCGTGCTGCTCTACCGCCGGTGGGGCAGGGTCGGCCCGCTGGTCGCGGCGCACGCCCTCATCGACACCGTGGCCTTCGTCGGATACGCCCTGCTCGCGGGCAAGGTGGGCTGGCTGCCCACCGGATGAGCGGGGCCGAGCCCCCCGCCGGGGGGGCTCAGGCGTGCTGCGGGACCTCGTCCTTGAGCACGGAACGCAGCTGCTCGCGGAATTCGGGCGAGTCGGTGTGACCGTGCACGGACACGGCATGCTCGGCGGCCGCGCGCAGCACCTCGTCCTCCTCACCGGAGATCGTCAGGGTGCAGTTGCTCTCGCTCGGGTAGTCACGGCAGTCGGCGACCTTGCGCATGGCCCGTCACCTCCTTCGTGTGCTCCCTTCCGAGTCTACGAGCGCGGTCGGCGGACGCGGGCGGTGCGCGGCGGCGTACGGGGAAGACCGTATTGCCCGGCGGGGGGCGGGTCCGGTGCAGTGGAGGGGAGGAGGAGGCGAGTGCCATGACCGCCGCACCCACTGCACCTACCGCACCTACCGCACCTACCGCACCGGCCCCGCAGGACGCGGATGCCGCGCCGACGGCGGAGGAAGCGCGCGTGAGGGAGTTCCTGGAGAGGGTGATCGCCGACGGAGCCGCCGCGATGGCCGGGCTGTGCACCTCGATCGGTGACCGGCTCGGCCTCTACACGGCGATGGCGGGGGCGGGCCCGCTCACTCCGGCGGACCTGGCCGGACGCACCGGCCTCGACGAGCGCTACCTGCGCGAGTGGCTGGACGCCCAGGTGGCCGGGGAGTACCTGGACTACGACGCGGAGCGCGGCAGCTACATGCTGTCCGACGAGCGCGCCGCCGTCCTCGCGGACCCCGACGCCCCGACGTACGCGGCGGGCATGTTCACCATGCTCCAGGCTCTGTACGGCAGCGAGAACGCGCTGCTGGAGGCCTTCCGCACCGGTGAGGGCGTCGGCTGGGGCGAGCACGGGCCCGCGCTCTTCGAGGGCACGGCCAAGTTCTTCCGGCCCGGATACGCCGCCGCCCTGGTGCCCGAGTGGCTGGGCGCGGCCGACGGCGTGGTGGAGCGGCTGGAGGACGGCGGCCGGGTGGCCGACATCGGCTGCGGCTTCGGGTACTCCACCCTGCTGATGGCCGAGGCCTTCCCCGCCTCGCGCTTCCACGGCTACGACTTCCACCGCCCCTCGGTCGAGGCCGCCCGTACGCTCGCGGAGCGCGAAGGGCTCGCCGACCGCGTCCAGTTCGACGTGGCGAGCGCGCAGGACTACCCCGGTGAGGGCTACGACCTGGTCACCTTCTTCGACTGCCTGCACGACATGAGCGATCCGGGCGGCGCGCTGCGGCGGACCGAGCACGCGCTCGCCGACGGCGGCGTGTGCCTGCTCGTCGAGCCGAACGTGTCCGCGGAGGTGACGGAGAACGTTCATCCGATCGGCCGCGGCCTGTCGGCGGCGTCGGTCGCGGTCTGCCTGCCCTCCGCGCTGGCCCAGCCGGGCCCGGAGGCGCTCGGCAACCACGCGGGCGAGGACGCGATGCGGCGGATCGCGGACGGCGCCGGACTGCACCATTGGGAGCTGGCCGCCGAGAGCCCGGTCAACCGGGTGTACGCGGTGACCCGCTGAGCCGCCCGCACCCCCGTACCCGCGCCCGCACCCCCGTACCCCCGTACCCGCGCCCGCACCCCCGTACCCGCGCCCGCCGTCCGGGCCCCCGGCGGCGGGCGCGGGTACGCCTTGACCCGGGCGCTCGCCCTGGCGAGGCTGGAGGTATGGGCGCGGTCGGAGCCGCGGGCCTGCGGCGGATGCTCGCCGTGGTGGACCTGCTGATCGACGCCGACGACGAGGAGCGGCTCGTCCCGGCCCTGCTGCCGGTGCTCCTGTCCGCCCTCCCCGGGGACAGCGTCGTGTGGTCCCCGCGCCCCGGTCCCGCCGCCCCGCTCACCCTGCCGGACGGGCTGCTCGGCACGGGGCTGCTCGCCGCCTACCGGCGGGGCGCCCCGGACGACCCGCTGGTGGCCCACACCACCGACGGACCGGGCACCCCGGCATGCCGGTCGCGGATGCAGAGCCGCACCGACTACCACGCGCTGCCGGTCTACGCGGACGTCTACCGCCGGGTGGGCGCGGACGACCAGCTCGCGATGTCCTTCCCCGCGGGGACCGAGGGCGGCGTGCGGCGGCAGGTGTGCGTGGCCGTCAACCGCAGCGGCAGCGACTTCGGCGACGCCGACCTGGCGGTCGCCGCCATGCTCCGGCCGCGCCTCGGCCGCACCTTCGGCCGGCTGCACCGCGCCCCGCCCGCGCGGGCACTGGTCAGCCGCCGGGAGGCGGAGGTGCTGACGCTGCTCGCGCACGGGTTCACCAACGGGCAGATCGCCCACCGGCTGGCCATCAGCCCGCGCACCGTCGACAAGCACCTGGAGCACGCCTACCCCAAGCTCGGGGTGTGCGGTCGGGTCGAGGCGGCCAACGCCTGGCGGACGGACACCTGGCCGCCCCCGGTGGCGTAGCGCCGACGGCCGTGCGGCGCGCACAGGGATGCTGCGGGCCCGTCCCCCCCGGCGGGCCCGCAGCGGTACCCGGGCCCGGCCGGGGCCGGGGGTCAGCGCTTGGTCTGGTTGAAGCGGACCTCGTTGCCCGCCGGGTCGCGGAAGGCGCAGTCGCGGACGCCGTACTGCTGGTCGGTGGGCTCCTGGACGACGTCCGCGCCCGCCGCCGAGAGCTTCTCGAACGTCGCGTCGACGTCGTCGGACCAGAACACCACCCGGCCGTAGACGCCCTTGGCCATGAGGTCGGCGACGGCCTCGCGGTCGGACGGCGTCATGTTCGGGTTCACCGCCGGGGGTTCGAGAACGATGTCGACCTCCGGCTGGGCGGGCGAGCCGATCGTGACCCAGCGCATGTCGTTGTAGCCCACCTCGTTGCGGATTTCGAGGCCGAGCATGTCGCGGTAGAACTCGATCGCCTTGTCGTGGTCGTCCACGGCCAGGAAGGTGTGGGAGAGCTTGATGTCCATGCCGGTCACGCTACGGCAGGGCCACCCGCGCGTACTTCTTTGATCCTGACCGGTCGGGTGACGATCCGGGCGACGCAGGACGGCAGCGCGGCGAGCTCGGTGTGGTTGCGCGCCCGGTAGGCGCGCGGGGACTCGCCGACCAGTTCGGTGAAGCGGGTGCTGAACGAGCCGAGTGACGAGCAGCCCACCGCCATGCACACATCGGTCACGGACATGTCGCCGCGCCGCAGCAGTGCCTTGGCGCGCTCTATGCGGCGCGTCATCAGGTACGCGTAGGGCGTCTCGCCGAACGCCGCGCGGAAGCTGCGCGAGAAGTGCCCCGGAGACATCAGCGCGTCGCGCGCCAGCGCCGGGACGTCCAGCGGCTGCGCGTACTCCCGGTCCATACGGTCGCGGGCCCGCCGCAGCCGGACCAGATCCGATCTGTCCATGCCTTCAGTGTGCCCGACCCCACCGACAGCGCCGGGTCCGCCGATCCGCTCTGCCCCTTCCGGCCGGGGCGTTTCCCGGTCCGCCCGGCCGTTCGCCGGAAGGGCTTGCCAGACGACAGTCACCGATATATCGTTGAAGCATCGCGAACGATCACGATAGGAGAAAACGTTATGCGTGGACATCATCACGGACACGGACCCTGCGCGCACGGCGAGCACGGTCCCGGAGAACGCGACGGACGCCGGGCCGCCTTCGGCCCGTTCGGGCCGCCCTTCGGCGGCGGCGGGCCCTGGGGCCCCGGAGGACGGGGCCGCGGCGGACCGCGCGGCCGGGCGCGGCGCGGCGACGTACGGGCATCGATCCTGGCCCTCCTCAAGGACCGGCCGATGCACGGCTACGAGATGATCCAGGAGATCGCCGACCGCAGCGGCGGCGCGTGGAAGCCGAGCCCCGGCTCGGTCTACCCGACGCTCCAGCTGCTGGAGGACGAGGGCCTGATCACCAGCACGAGCGAGGGCGGCAAGAAGCTCTTCACGCTCACCGACGAGGGCCGCACCGAGGCCGAGGCCGGATCCGAGGCGCCCTGGGAGGACGCCGGTCGCGGCGTCGACTGGGAGGCCATGAACGAGATAAGGAAGGCCGGCGGCGGTCTGGTCGAGGCCTTCCGCCAGGTGTGGGTCGCGGGCACCCCCGAGCAGCGCGAGAAGGCGCTCACGGTGGTCAACGACGCCCGCAGGCGGCTCTACCTGATCCTCGCCGACGAGGACGACGGCAGGGACGGCGGGGCGGACGGCGGCAAGTTCCGCAAGGACACCGGCCCGGCCTCCTGAGCCGCCCGCCCGCGGGCCGGCACGGGGGAACGCAGGCCCCCGGGGGTTCGTCCCCCGGGGGGCCGCGCCGCGTTCGGCGGGGTGCTCACGGGCGACCGGCTCGCCCGGCGTGCCGTCCGCCGTCTCGCGCGCCGCGTCCCGCGGGGCGGAGGCGAGCCGGGCCGGAAGCGTCAGCGCCAGGACCGCGGCGACGGCGAGCACACCCGCGGCTGCCCGCAGCGCCAGCGCGTAGCCGTGCGTCGCGGCGACCGCGGGCGCCGTGCCGCCCGCCACGTGGTGCCGGACGTACCGCAGCGCGGGCGGGACCAGCGCGGCCAGCCCGAGCGACGCGCCGACCTGCTGCATCGCGGTCTGCACCCCCGAGGCCAGCCCCGCGTCCTGGCCCGTCACCCCGTGCAGCGCCCCGTTGGTCAGCGCCGGATAGCCGACGGCGTTGAAGAAGCCGTAGACCAGCAGCGCGGGCATGATCCCGGCGGCGAACGAGGCGTGCACGGCGAGCCCGCCCACGGCCAGCAGCAGCCCGCCCGCACTGCCCGCGAAGGCCGTGGCCAGCGTCGCCCGCACCCCGAACCGCGGCATCAGCGCCGTGGACACCGCCATGCCGGCACCGATGGCCAGCGTGAAGGGGATGTACGCCAGGCCCGTCCGCAGCGGCGACCAGCCCAGCACCTGCTGGAGGTACAGCGTCAGCAGGAACGCGTACGTGTGGAAGGCGGCGAGCGACAGCACGCTCGCCGCGTTGGACGTCACCCGGGTGCGGTCGGCGAAGAAGCGCGGCGGCAGCACCGGATCCGCCGCCCGCGTCTCCCACCACACCGTGCAGGCCAGCAGCGCGAGCCCGCCGAGCAGCGGCGCCAGCACCCGCCCCGAGCCCCACGGGTGGCCGGCCGCCTGCAGCAGCCCGTGGACGACCGCCACCAGCGCTCCCGTCGCCCCCGCCGCACCGGCCAGGTCGACGCCCCGGCCGGTGCGCGCCATCCGGCTCTCCGGGATCACCCGCGGGACCATGACCAGCGCGAACAGTGCGACGGGGAGGTTGACGAAGAAGACCCACCGCCAGCTCACCAGATCCGTCAGCGACCCTCCGACGACCGAGCCGACCGCGCTGCCCACCGCCGCCGTGCCGCCCCACACCCCGAGCGCCCTGGTGCGCTCCTTCGGGTCGGGGAAGAGCACCGGGATCAGCCCGAGCGCCGCGGGGCCCGCGAGCGCCTCGCCGAGGCCCTGCGCGAAGCGGCCGCCCACCAGCGCGGCCGAGGAGCCCGCGGTGCCGCACACCGCCGAGGCCGCGCCGAAGACCAGCACCCCGGCGACGAAGCCGCGCCGCCGCCCGTACAGGTCCGACAGCCGGCCGCCCAGCAGCAGGAAGCCGCCCGCGGTCAGCACGTAGCCGTTGACCACCCACGGCAGGCCCCCGGGCGAGAAGTGCAGGCCGGACTGGATGCGGGGGAGGGCGATGTTCACGACGGTGACGTCCATCATGAGCATGAACTGCACCGCCGTCAGGATGCCCAGCGCCGCCCACCGCCGTGGGTCCGGCGCCCCTTGCGCGCGGTCCGTGCCGTACGTCGTCCCGTCCCTGCTGCCCATCGCCCGCCCGTTCCCTGGTCGACACCGTCTCGGCAAGCAGACGAGACAGCACCCCCGGGCGGTGACACGGCCCCGGTCAGACCCCCGGGCGGCTCGACCCGCGGATGACCAGCCGGGTCGGGATGATGCGCGGCTGTACGGGTGCCACCGGGGCCGCGTCGATGAGCCCGCGCAGCGCCGCGACCGCCGCCTCGCCCAGGCCGCGCTGGTCCTGGGCGACGGTGCTCAGCGCCGGGCGCACCAGCGAGGCCGCGTCGATGTCGTCGAAGCCGACCACGGCCAGATCGCGCGGCACCGACAGGCCCTCGTCGGCCGCCGCGTGCATCGCGCCGATCGCCATCTGGTCGCCCGCGGCGAAGACGGCGGTGGGCCGGTCCGGCAGCGCCAGCAGCCGCTTGCCCGCGCTCTGCCCGCTGGCCAGGAAGAAGTCGCCCTCGGTCACGTACTCCGGCGGCACGCTCAGGCCCAGCCGGGCGCAGGCCCGCCGGTAGCCCGCGAGGCGCTCGGCGGCGGGCGGCAGGTGCAGCGGGCCGGTGACGGTGGCGATCCGCCGGTGACCGAGGTCGTACAGGTGCTGGACGGCCGCCTCGGCGCCCGCCGCGTTGTCGGAGCTGACCCGTACCGTACGCGGTCCGGTGAAGGCGGTGTCGATGCCCGCGCAGGGCACCCCCGAGTCGGCGAGGGCGCGCAGGCAGCGGTCGTCCGGCGGGGTGGTCAGCACGATGACGCCCTCCAGGTTGTGCCGCCGCACCGCCTGGAGGTGCGCGGTCTCCTGGTCCTCGGCGCCCGGCGTGGTGAGCAGCATCAGGTGGTAGTCCGCCTCGGACAGCGCGGTGCGCACGGCGCTCAGCAGGCCCAGCAGATAGGGGTTGTGCAGGCCTATCGCCTCCTGGCCGCTGTCCCACACCAGGCCGACGGTGTCCGAGCGGCGCCGGACGAGCGTGCGGGCGGGTTCGTTGGGCGCGTAGCCCAGCTCGCTCGCGAGCGCGCGGATCTTGGCGCGGGTGGCCTCGCTCACCTCGGCCCTGTCGTTCAGGGCGCGGGAGACGGTGGCGGTCGACACCCCGCTGCGGCGGGCGAGTTCACGGATGTTCACGACGGACCCGTTCTGCGCGAGAGGAAATGGGCGGATGTGCGGGCGGGGGATTGCGGGACAGGGGCGGTACACGGACGGACGGAGGAGAACGACAGGAAAACGCGGCGAAAAGCGTGCTGCACACAGTCTTGACGATCAGTCGGGGCGAGGACAGACTTCCCGCCGATCGGAAACGTTTACGGCACGGTCGGCCCCGGCAAGC
This sequence comes from Streptomyces sp. NPDC021224, assembly GCF_044332905.1. NCBI lineage: Bacteria > Bacillati > Actinomycetota > Actinomycetes > Kitasatosporales > Streptomycetaceae > Streptomyces > Streptomyces sp. NPDC021224. Next base: position 25,149 of record NZ_JBIRPW010000013.1, read on the forward strand.
CCGGGGATCCCCAACAGGAACGGGACGCCTGCGATGCCAACGAACGCTCGACGACTGCGCATGAGAACCCTTCTGACACTGGCCACCGCGGCCGCCTGCGTGGCGGCGGTGGCCTCCGTACCGGCCCAGGCCGGTGACAATCCCACCTACACCAACGCCAACGCCCCTGTCGACGTACGGGTCAAGGACCTGCTCAAACGCATGACGCTCGACGAGAAGATCGGCCAGATGGACCAGATCTCCGTGGTGCGCATGCAGGGCGACTGCCAGTGGAGCGGCGGCGCCTTCACCGAATCGTGCATGAAGAACGTACTCGTCGACAATGCCGCCGGGTCCGTTCTCTCCGGCGGCGGCGCGGGACCTTCGGTCAACACCCCGGAGAACTGGGCCGTGATGGTCAACGCGGTGCAGAAGTACGCGATCGAGAAAACCCGCCTGCACATCCCCGTCATCTACGGCGTGGACGCCGTGCACGGACACAACAACGTGCTGGGCGCGACGATCTTCCCGCAGGAGATCGGCCTCGGCTCCACCTGGGACCCGGCCCTCGTCGGCGACGCGGGCGCCGCCACCGCCAAGGCCGTCGCCGCCACCGGCATCGACTGGAACTTCGCCCCGGTCGCCGACATCGCCCGCGACCAGCGCTGGGGACGCTACTACGAGACCTACGGCGAGGACCCGCTGCTGTCCGGCACGCTCGCGGCCGCCGCGGTCTCCGGCATCCAGGGCGCGGACGGCGCCAAGAAGGTCGCCGCGACGGTCAAGCACTTCGCGGGCTACGGCGAACCGGGCAACGGCCACGACCGCGTCCCCGGCGACGTCTCGCTGCGCTACCTCCAGGACACCCTGCTGCCGTCCTACAAGCAGGCCATCGACGCCGGTGCGATGTCGGTGATGGTCAACTCGGGTGCCATCAACGGCATCCCGGCCACCGGCTCGCGCTACCTGCTCACCGATGTGCTGCGCAAGCAGTTCGGCTTCAAGGGCGTCGTGGTCAGCGACTGGGCGGACGTCAGTGCGCTCCAGACCAGCTACCACGTCGCCGCCGACTACCCCGCGGCCGTCGCCAAGGCCGTCAACGCCGGTCTGGACATGGCGATGGAGCCCTACGACGCGCAGGGCTTCAGCGCCGCGCTCAGGACCGCCGTCCAGCGCCACCTGGTCTCCGTCAAGCGCGTCGACGAGTCCGTGACGCGCATCCTCACCATGAAGTTCCGGCTCGGGCTGTTCGAACACCCCTACGTGGACGCCTCGAAGGCCGACGGACGTGTCGTCGGCGCCGACACCGCGCTCGCCCGGCAGGCCGCCGACGAGTCGCAGGTGCTGCTGCGCAACGAGGGCGGCGTGCTGCCCATCTCCTCCGGCGCGAAGAAGATCGTGGTCGCCGGCTCCTACGCCGACGACATCAACGACCAGGCCGGCGGCTGGACCGTCGGCTGGCAGGGCGTGCCCGACGGGGTGACGCTGCCCGGTACCACCGTGCTGGAAGGGATCAAGGAGGCCGCGCCCTCCGGTACGTCGGTGGTCCGCGCGACCTCCGCGGACGACGCGGTGACGCAGGCGAAGGACGCCGACCTGACCGTCGTCGTGGTCGGCGAGAAGGCCGCCGCCGAAGGCAGCGCCGACGCCCCGCGCCCCGAACTGAGCGCCGACCAGCAGGCGCTGGTCTCGTCCCTGAAGGCGACCGGCAAGCCGGTGGTCACCGTCGTGCTGGCCGGCCGCCCGCTGGTGCTCGGCGGCGCCGACGGCACGCAGGGCCTGCTGATGTCCTGGCTGCCCGGCAGCGAGGGCGGCCACGCGGTGGCCGACGTGCTGTTCGGCAAGGTCAACCCGAGCGGCCGGCTCAGCGCGTCGTGGCCCAAGGACATCGGCAATGAACCGCTGTACTACCAGCAGCTCCCCGGCACCAACGCCGGACCGGAGTCCACCTACGACGCGGCCTACCGCTTCGGCGCGGGCCTGTCCTACACCACCTACGCCTTCGACTCGCTCAAGGCCGGCTCCGCGACCGCCCGCAGCCGCGACACCATCAGCCTCAAGGTCGGGGTGTCCAACACCGGCGACCGCGCGGGCGACCTCGTCGTGCCGGTGTACGTCTCGCAGCCGACCAGTGACGTCCTCGCGCCGCCCACCAAGCTCGTCGCCTTCACCCGCGTCCACCTCGCGGCGGGCCAGAGCACGACGGTCACCCTCAAGGTGCCGCCGAACCGGCTCGCGGTGACCCAGGGCGACATCGACGGCTCGGGTCCGCAGCAGGTCGCGCCCGGTGCGTACGTCTTCACCGCGGGCAGCGTGACCACCACGGTCACCGTGCACTGACGCCCGTCGCCCGCGCCCTCCGCGGGCCTGCGGCGGGCCGCGCACGGGGCTTTCCCCGCGCGCGGCCCGCCGTGCCGCACCCCCCGGCCGCGCACCGCCTGCGAGGCTGGACGCGTCCGGGGACGGACGGTGCCCGGCCGAGCGCACGGAGGAGGCGGCACATGCACGACGGCGAGGAGCCGGGGGCCGGTCCGGCGATGCCCGGGGGTCCCGGTCCGGGCGGGCCCGCGGACCCGGCGGACGTCGACCGCGCGCTGCTGGAGCGGATCAGGGCCGCGCCCGTGCTCGCCGGGCCGCTGCCGCACTTCGACCCGGACCGGGCGCCCGACGCGCCGGGCCCGCTGCTCGCCGGGTGGCTCGACCGGGCGCTCGCCGACGGGCTGCCCGAGCCGCACGTGATGACGCTGAGCACCGCCGCGCCCGACGGGACGCCGAGCGCCCGGGTCCTGATGCTGCGCGGGGTGGACTCCGCCGACTGCTCCGTCGTCTTCGCCGGGGACGCCCGCAGTCGCAAGGGCCGCGACCTCGCCGCCCACCCCGTCGCCGCCGCGACTTTCTACTGGCCCGCGCACGGCCGCCAGATCCGGCTCGCCGGGCCGGTCGTGACGCTGTCCGCCGAGGCCGCCTGGCGGGACTTCCTCGGCCGCAGCCCCGCCTCCCGGGCCGCCGCCTTCACCGGCACCGTCAGCGCGCCGCTCGCCGGCCCCGAGGAGTACGCGCGCGAGCGGCTCGCCGCCGAGGCGCTGGTGTCCGCCGAGCCCGACCGGGTGCCCGAGTGGCACACCGTCTACCGGCTGCGCGCCGGTGAGGCCGAGTTCTTCCAGGCCGACCCGCACCGCGGCCACCTGCGGCTGCGCTACACCCGCGACGGCGACCGGAGCCCCGGGAACGGCGACTGGACCCGCACCTTGCTGTGGCCATGACTCATCCCAGGGGAGGAGAGCGCGCCGGGCACCCCCCTCCGCGGGCGGATGCGGAATGGACCGCTGAGCCGATGCGCCGGGCACGATCACTCTGCTGAGATGGGTGGCGTGTACAGCGACCAGGGGCCGCAGCACGAGCCGGCCCGTCCCGCGGACGACGCCCACCTCACGGCCGGGGTGCGCGCCGTCCTCGCCGACGCCCGCCGCCGCGCGGTCCGTGACGGCGACACGCAGGCCGACACCGCGCACCTGCTGCACTCCCTGCTGGAGCACGACCCGCACGCCCGCGCCGCCTGCGACGCCCCGCCCGGCCGGTCCGCCCGCGTGCTCGGCTACCTCGTCCAGCGCAGCATCGGCTACGGGCTGCGCTGGCGCGGCTCGGTGGAGGACTCCGGCGAGATACCCACCCTCACCCTGACCGCCCCCGGCTGGAGCCCCGCCGCGGCGACCGCGCTGCGCGGCGCCGCCGAACTGGCCCGGCTGCGTGGCCGGGACGAGGCCGACGGCATCGACCTGCTGCACGCCCTCACCGCCGACCCGGACTGCCGCGCCGCGGACGTCCTGCGCGCGGCGGGCCTCGATCCGGACGAACTCCACGAGGCACCCGGGGTCGTTCCGGAGCAGCGCGGTGTCAGGGATTCTGAGGATGACGGTCCTGTCGGGGGCTGACATGATGGCCGGATGCGCGGATCCGGTATGAGGAGCAGGGGACTTGGGCTCGCCGTGCTGTCGGCGTGCGCCTTCGGCGGCTCGGGGGTGGCCGCCAAACCGCTGATCGACCTCGGGTTCTCCCCGCTCCAGGTGGTGTGGATGCGGGTGATGGTCGCCGCGCTGGTGCTGGCGCCCGTCGCCCTGCGCTACCGCACGCTGCCCCGCCGCAAGCCCGCGCTGATCGCCGGGTTCGGCCTGCTCGGCATCGTGGGCTGCCAGGCCCTCTACTTCGTGGCCATAGACCGCATACCCGTCGGCGTCGCCATCCTCGTCGAATTCCTCGGCCCCGCCCTGCTGCTGGGCTGGATCCGGCTCGTTCAGCGCCGCCCCGTCACCCGGGCCGCCGCGCTCGGCGTCGTCCTGGCGACCGGCGGCATGACGTGCGTCGTCGAGATCTGGTCCGGCCTCGCCTTCGACGCGCTCGGGCTGCTCTACGCGTTCGGGGCCGCGTGCTGCCAGGTCGCGTACTTCGTGCTCGCCGACCACGGGACGGACGGGGACGACGCACCCGAACCGGTCGCCGTGATCGCGCACGGGCTGCTCGTCGGAACGCTCGTCCTCACGCTCGTCGCCCACCCCTGGACGATGCGGTGGTCCGACCTCGGGCACCAGGCCGCGCTCGGCGACCGCGACGTTCCTGCGGTGCTGCTCGTCGGCTGGATCGGCCTGGTCTCGACTGTGGTCGCCTACCTCGCCGGGGTCACCTCCGTCCGCACGCTCAGCCCGCAGGTCGCGGCGGTCGTCGGCGTGCTGGAGGCGGTGGTCGCCACGGTGCTGGCGTGGGTGCTCATCGATGAGCATCTCGGGGCCGCGCAGATCGCCGGCGGCGCGCTCGTGCTGGCCGGTGCGTTGGTGGCCCAGACGGCCGCGGCTCGCCCCGCCGGGGGGCTTCCCGACGCCCCCGAGCCGACCCCCGCGGCCCGGCCCGCGACCCCCGAGTTTCTGCGCTGAGCGCTTCCGCGGGGGCGGGGGCGGGGGCGCTCCGGGGTGCCTCGTGCGGTGCTTTGTGCGGCCTTCTGCCGGTGGTGGGTTGCGCGCGCAGTTCCCCGCGCTCCTGGTGGGTGCCCTGTGCGCGCAGGGTGAGCGTTTTCAGGGGCGCGGGGAACTGCGCGACCGGCCACGACGGCGGGAAGATCGCGAACACCACCCCAGGAGGCAGCCCGGGGCGGCTATCGTGAGCCCATGCACGCAACTGTTCTCCCGCCGCCCGCGGCGTAATCGCGGGCAGCGAAGGGGTCTGAGGACGACGTAGACACGGTCCGGCGCGAGCGCCGGGGCGGTCGGTGCTGCCCGCACGCAGGGACGAGTGATCCGACCACCCATCCTTTCGCGGGAGAATTCCGTGTTCTTCAGGCACTTCTTGAGGCATGCCTCCGCCCCGGCCACCCGGGGCCTGATCTATGTCGTCGTCGCCGCCACCGGCTGGGGTACGGCGGGCGCGGTCGCGGCCGCGCTGTACGGCCGCAGCGGGCTCGGGCCGCTGGCCCTCACGTTCTGGCGCGCCGCCGGCGGCTTCGTGCTGCTGCTCGGGGTGCGGCTGGTACGCCGCCCGGCGCGGGGCGGGACGACGGTGGGCCGGGTGCTGGCGACGGGCGCCGGTCTGACCGTCTTCCAGGCCGCGTACTTCTGCGCGGTGCGGTCGACCGGTCTGGCGGTCGCGACCGTCGTGACGCTCGGCTCCGGCCCGGTGCTGATCGCGCTGGCCGCGCGGCTGGTGATGGGCGAGCGGCTGGGCCGCGGCGGCGTCCTGGCGGTGGCGGGTGCCCTCGGCGGGCTGGCCGTGCTGGTGCTGGGTGACGGCGGCGGCACCTCCGTACGTCCCGCGGGTGTCGCGCTCGCGGTGCTGTCCGCCGCGGGCTATGCGGCGATCACCGTGCTGACCCGCTGGTGGGGCCACCGGGGCGAGGCGGGCGACCCGTTCGACATGTCGATGTGGGCGTTCGGGCTGTGCGCGGTCGTGATGCTCCCGGCGGCCTGGGCCGAAGGCCCGCTGCCGCACGCGGCGGACCTCGGCCGCACCCTGCTGCTGCTCGGCTATCTCGCCTCGGTGCCGACGGCGCTGGCGTACGGGCTGTACTTCGCGGGTGCGGCCGTGCTGCGTGCCGCGACGGTGTCGGTGATCGCGCTCATCGAGCCGCTGTCGGCGACGGTCCTGGCGGTCACGCTGCTCGGCGAGCGGCTGACCGCGGCGACCGTGGTGGGCGGGCTGTGCCTGCTGGCCGCGGTCGCCGCGCTCGCGGCGGACGAGGCGCGTGCGGCGCGCCGCCTGCCGCGGCAGGCGGGGCCGGTGGCCGGGGGAGTGGCGGTCAGCGCCGTACCGGCGGCAGGTAGTCCGGCAGGGGCGGCGTCGCCTGGCCCGGAAGCCGCGCCGGTTCGGGGGCGCCGTACGCCGTAGCGACCGGGACGACGCCCGACCAGTGGGGGAGCCCGATGTCCTCGGGCTCCTCGTTGGGCCCGCCGGTGCGCGTCTTCGCCGAGATCTCGCCGAGGTCGAGGCGTATCACGGCGGTCGCCGCGAGCTCCTTCGCGTTCGGCCGCCGGGTGTCGGCGGACCTGCCGGGCACCGCCTGGTCGACGATGGCGTCGAGTGCGGCGGTCCGCTCGTCCGGGTCGGTGACCTCGTACGCGGTGCCGTGCACCACCACCGAGCGGTAGTTGATCGAGTGGTGGAAGGCGGACTTGGCGAGCACCAGGCCGTCCACGTGCGTGACGGTGAGGCAGACCGGGAGGCCGCCGCCGGCGGCGCCGCGCAGCGGGCGGGAGCCGGTGGACCCGTGCACGTACAGCCGCTCGCCGCTGCGCGCGTACAGGGTGGGCAGCACCACGGGCGCGCCGTCGCGGACGAAGCCGAGGTGGCAGACGTACCCCTGGTCGAGGATCGCGTGCACGGTCGCGCGGTCGTAGGCGGCCCGTTCCCGGGAGCGGGTGGGGACGGTGCGGTCGGTGGCGGTGTACGTGCCGAGCTGCTCTGCGGGTTCGCCGGAGGGGGTGTCGGCCGTCGGGGTCGGCATGGCGCGATCCTTTGCACTAGTGCATAATCAGCTTTGTGCTAGGAGAGTACAGAATCACAGGTCGCGGCGCATCGGGTATTGCCGCCGACATCGAACGGGCCGTCGGCGGCGGTGCGCTGCGCCCCGGCGACGCCCTGCCGCCGCTGCGCGAGCTGGCCGCCGAACTGGGCGTCAACTCCAACACGGTGGCCGCCGCCTACCGGCTGCTGCGCGACCGCGGGGTCATCGAGACCGCGGGCCGCCGCGGCAGCCGGGTGCGCGCCCGGCCCGCGACCACGCCGCGCGACCAGATCCTTATCGAGGTGCCCGCGGGCGTCCGCGACGTCTCCAAGGGCAACCCGGACGTCGCCCTGCTCCCGCCGCTGGGCGACGCGCTCGCCGCGGCCGCCGCCGAGCACGCGCTGCGTCCGACGCTCTACGGCGGCCCGCCGGTGGACGCCGACCTGGAGCGGATGGCGCGCGCCGCGCTGGACGCCGACGGGGTGCCCGCCGGGCCGATCGGCCTCAGCTCCGGGTCGCTCGACGCGATGGAGCGGGTGCTGACGGCGTATCTGCGGCCCGGCGACGCGGTGGCCGTCGAGGACCCGGGCTGGGGCAGCCTGCTGGACCTGGTCCCGGCCCTGGGCCTGCGGACGGTGCCGGTCGCGGTGGACGACGACGGGCCGGTCGCCGCCGAGGTGGCCCACGCGCTGAAGGGCGGCGCCCGCGCCCTGATCGTGACCGCCCGCGGGCAGAATCCCACCGGCGCCGCCGTCTCCGCCGCCCGCGCCGCCGAGCTGCGTGCCCTGCTGGCCGGGCACCGCGAGGTGCTGGTGATCGACGACGACCACATCCACGGCGCCGTCGAGCTGCCGCTGCACTGCCTGTCGGGCGTCACCGACCACTGGGTGCTGATCCGCTCGGTCGCCAAGGCGTACGGCCCCGACCTGCGGCTCGCGCTCTACACCGGCGACGCGACGACCGTGGACCGGATGCGTGGCAGGCACCGGCTCGGCGCGGGCTGGGTCAGCCACCTGCTCCAGCGCACGGTCGTCCACCTGTGGCAGGACGGCGCGGTCGACCGCGCGGCGGTGGCCGCCTCGTACGGGCTGCGGCGCGACGGGCTGGTGCGGGCGCTGGCCGAGCGCGGGGTGGCGGCCCACGGGCGCAGCGGGATGAACGTCTGGGTGCCGGTCAGCGACGAGACCGGCGCGGTGGCCGGGCTGCTCCAGCACGGCTGGGCGGCCACGCCCGGCGCCCGCTTCCGGGTCCGTTCGGCCCCCGCCGTCCGGCTGACCGTCTCGACGCTGGAGCCGGACGACATCGCGCCGCTGGCCGACGCCGTCGCGGCGGTGCTGCGCGCTCCCGCCGCCGGTGAGGTCCGCCACGGCTGAGCCGCGGGCCCGGCCTACTTGCGGGGGCGGCGCTGGGTGAGGGCGGCCCCGGCGAGGATGACGACGGCGCCGACCGGCTCGTTCCAGTGCAGGGTCTCGCCGAGCAGCAGCACACCCGCGGCGGTCGCGACGATGGGGATCAGGTACGTCACCATCGCCCCGATCGTCGGGCCCTTCTCGGCGACCAGCCCGTACTGGATCAGGAAGGCCACACCCGTGCCGAGCGCCCCGAGGGCGAGGACCGACAGCACCGACTTCGCGGGCCAGCTGTCCGGCACGGAGGTGAAGAAGGGGGTGACGACGAGCAGTTGCAGCGTGCCGACCAGCAGCTGGCTCGCGGACACCGCCAGGTGGGAGCCGCCGGTGCCGCTCAGGGTCCGCCGGACGTACGCCCAGCCCACCGCGTAACTGACCGCCGCGGTCAGCGCCATCAGCGTGCCCTTGGGGTCCTGCCCGGCGAAGCCCTGCCAGGCGCCGAGCACCGTGAGCACCCCGATGAAGCCGAGGCCCACGCCCGCGAAGCGCTCGCGCGAGGGCCGGTCCTCGGACAGCGCGACCAGCGACACCAGCATCGAGAACAGCGGGGTCGCCGCGTTGCATATCCCGGCCAGCATCGACGGGATCGTCTGCTCCGCGGTGGCGAAGAGCGTGAACGGCAGCGAGTTGAGCAGGAAGGCGGCGACGAACAGGTGCAGCCAGGTGCGCGGCGAGCGCGGCAGCCGGTCGCGCCGCACGGCCACGGCCGCCGCGAGCACCGCCGTACCGAACACCATCCGCCCCAGCGTCACCTGGAGCGGTGCGAAGGCCTCGTTGCCGACCTTCATGAACAGGAAGCTGAAGCCCCACACCAGGCCGAGCGCGGCGAAGCGCAGCCGCCAGTCCAGCAGCGGCCGGCGGCCCGGACCGGCGGCGGGACCAGGGGGAGCGGCGGGAGCGGGGACGGCGGCGGGGGCGGGGCCCGGTTCGGTCGCGAGGGGGGCGGGACGGCTCTCGGCGGGTGCGGTCATGTCCACACGATGACGGGCCCGATCTCGTAGAACAAGCGAGTATTCATACACAGTCCGCGTAGAATCTCTTACATGTTGAGCTTGGAACGTCTGCGCGTCCTGCACGCGATCGACACCTACGGATCGGTGAGCGCCGCCGCCGACGTGCTGGGGGTCACGACCTCGGCCGTCTCCCAGCAGATGGCCAAGCTGGAGCGGGAGGCCGACCAGACGCTGCTCACCCGCAGCGGCCGCGGGGTGCGGCTCACCGACGCCGGCCGGCTGCTGTCCGGGCACGCCGAGCGGATCCTGTCGCTCGTCGAGCTGGCGCACTCCGACCTGGAGGCGCACCGCGGCGCCGCCGTCGGCGACCTGACCGCGGGCGCCTTCCCGACCGCCGTGCGCGGGCTCTTCCCGGCCGCCCTGCGCGCGCTGCGCGCCGCCCACCCGCAGCTGCGCACGACCGTGCACGAGCTGGAGCCGCAGGAGTCGCTGGCCCGGCTCACCCGTGGCGACGTCGACCTCGCGGTCGTCCTGGACTGGTACAACAAGCCGCTGTCGCTGCCCGGCGGCCTGGCCAAGGCGCCGCTGTTCGACGACTTCGTGGACGTCGCGCTCCCGGCCGGGCACCGGCTGGAGGACCGCGCGGAGATCGACCTCGGCGAACTGGCCGACGACGACTGGATCGCCTGGCCGGACGGCGGCTTCTGCCACGAGTGGCTGCTGTTCACGCTGCGCGGCAAGGGCGTCGAGCCGCGGATCGCGCACCACGCGGAGGAGCACGCGACGGTGCTCGCGCTGGTCGCCGCGGGCCTCGGGGTCGCCGTCATCCCGCGGCTCGGCCGCGACCCGATGCCCGGCGGGGTGCGGGTGGTGCCGGTGCGGCACACCATGCGGCGGCACATCTACGCGGTCTGGCGCGCCGACGCCGACCGCCGCCCGGCGATCCGGGCGGCGGTGGAGGCGCTGGGGGCGGCGGCGGGCGCGCTGGGCTGAACCGCCGGTCCGGGCGGCCCCGGGGTCAGGCCAGGGTGATGCCGTCCCCGGAGACCGTGACCGCCTTCGAGGGCAGCGGCGAGGTGGCCGGACCGTGCGCCACCGAGCCGTCCGCGACCTTGAACTTGCTGCCGTGACAGGGGCAGTTGATCGTGCCGCCGGACACGTCGATGACCGTGCAGCCCTGGTGGGTGCACACCGCGGAGAAGCCCTTGAACTGGCCCGCGGTGGGCTGGGTGACGACCACCTTCTGGTCGGCGAAGACCTTGCCGCCGCCCACCGGGATGTCCGACGTCTTGGCCAGCACGTCGCCCCCGCCGCCCGAGCCGCCGTCGGCCGGTGACGAGGCGGCGGACGAGCCGCCGTCCGGGGCGGGGGTGCCCGAGGCCGGGGCGCCGGACGACGAGCCGGAGTCCGAGCCCGAGTCCGAACCGCACGCGGTCAGTACGGCGGCGAGACCCGCGCCGCCGGCCGCCGCGACGACGGCACGGCGGGTCGGGGTCAGGGGGAGTCCGGGCGTTTCGGGCATGAGCGGGTCCTGTCGTCTGGTCGGACCGGTCGGCGGCGGGGCCGACCGGCGGCGTGCTGTCCACGCGTGACCGTTGATACGGGCGATCACGGCCATCCGTTCAACGACACGCGTGCCGGATTCCTCGTTCATCACATCGGTGACATCCGCCACGGCCCGCGGGGCACCCGTGCGCCCCCATATCCTGGGGCGATGCTGAGAGAAGTGACGGGCATCCGTTATGTGACGCCGCTGCGCGAGGGCGGGTCGGTGCCCGGTGTGGTGGAGGCCGACGACCTCGGCACGTACGTGGTCAAGTTCAGCGGCGCCGCGCAGGGCCGCAAGGCGCTGGTCGCCGAGGTGATCGCGGGCGAGCTGGGCCGGCGGCTGGGACTGCGGGTGCCGGAGCTGGTCCGCTTCGACTTCGACCCGGTGATCGGCCTCGGCGAGCCCGACCAGGAGATCCAGGACCTGCTCAGGGCGAGCGGCGGGCTCAACCTCGGCATGGACTTCCTGCCCGGCTCGCTCGGCTTCGACCCGCTGGTCTTCGGCGTCGAGCCCGCCGAGGCGAGCCGCGTCGTCTGGTTCGACGCGCTGATCGGCAACGTCGACCGCTCCTGGCGCAACCCCAACCTGCTGGTCTGGCACCGCAACCTGTGGCTCATCGACCACGGCGCCTCGCTCATCTGGCACCACAACTGGAAGGGCGCCGAGGCCTCCGCGGCCAAGCCCTACGACGCCTCCGACCACGCGCTGTCCCGCTTCTCGCCCGACCCGGCGGCAGCGGCGGCCGAACTCGCCCCGCTGGTGACCCCCGACCTGCTCACCGAGGTCACCGCGCTCGTCCCCGACGCGTGGCTGGCCGACGAGCCGGGCTTCGCCGGGCCCGACGACGTGCGGCGCGCCTACGTCGAGCTGCTCGCCGCCCGCGCGCCCGGCATCCACGAGCGGATCACCCTCGCGCCGCGCCCGCGCGACCGGCAGCCCCCGCCGGAGTGGCTGCGCACCTGGGTCGAGGGCAGGAACGCCGAGGCCGCCGCCGAGGGCGGCCGCGACAACGAGGAGAGGCACGCCTGATGGGCGGGCGGGACGTGTTCGAGTACGCGCTGGTGCGCGTGGTGCCGCGGATCGAGCGCGGCGAGATGATCAACGCCGGGGTGCTCGTCTACTGCCGGGCGAAGTCCTTCGTCGGTGTGCGGGTGCACCTGGACGAGACGCGGCTGCGCTGTCTGGACGCGGGCGTCGACGTGGCGGGCGTCAGGGCCGCGCTGCGCGGCTACCAGGAGGTGTGCGCGGGCGGCGAGGACGCGGGCCAGGCGGGCGGCGACGACCCCGGCCGCCGCTTCCGCTGGCTGACGGCCCCGCGCAGCACCATCGTCCAGCCCGGCCCGATCCACACCGGCCTCACCGCCGATCCCGAGGGCGAGGCCGACCGGCTGCTCGCCCTGCTGGTCCGCTGACGGCGCCGCACCGGGCTTCCGGTGCGGTGAGCCACATCGGCACTGATGGCGTTGACACTGGGTCACTGTCCTCCTACGGTTTCGGCATCGGAACCTACTAAGCGGTCGCTCATGCGTGACAGCGCGCCGGGCGACCGCACCAAGGGCTGAGGAGAACAGATGTCCAGCACCGAGCAGCGCGTCGCGATCGTCACCGGCGCCGCCCGCGGGATCGGCGCCGCCACGGCGGTCCGGCTGGCGGCCGAGGGCCGCGCCGTCGCCGTACTCGACCTCGACGAGACCGCCTGCAAGGACACCGTCGAGACGATCACGGCGGCCGGCGGGCGGGCGCTCGCGGTGGGCGCCGACGTCTCCGACGAGGCGCAGGTGCAGGCCGCGGTCGAGCGGGTCGCGGCCGAGCTGGGCGCGCCCACGGTGCTGGTGAACAACGCCGGGGTGCTGCGCGACAACCTGCTGTTCAAGATGAGCGCCGCGGACTGGGACACGGTCCTGGGCGTCCACCTGCGCGGTGCCTTCCTGATGAGCCGCACGGTGCAGAAGCACATGGTCGACGCGGCGTTCGGCCGGATCGTCAACCTCTCCTCGTCCTCCGCGCTGGGCAACCGCGGCCAGGCCAACTACTCCGCCGCCAAGGCCGGGCTGCAGGGCTTCACCAAGACGCTGGCGATCGAGCTGGGCAAGTTCGGCGTCACGGCCAACGCCGTCGCGCCCGGCTTCATCGCCACCGACATGACCGCCGCGACCGCCGCCCGGGTCGGCATGGGCTTCGAGGACTTCCAGGCCGCCGCCGCGACCCAGATCCCGGTGCAGCGCGTCGGCCGGCCCGACGACGTCGCCAACGCCATCGCCTTCTTCACCGGCGACGACGCAGGCTTCGTCTCCGGCCAGGTGCTGTACGTGGCCGGCGGACCGCTCGACTGACCGCCCGGAGGGCGCACACACCATGACCCAGAACAACCCCACCACCCCCGACACCGGCAAGGCCGCGCTCGTCACGGGTGCCAGCCGCGGCATCGGCCTGGCCATCGCCGAGGCCCTCGTCGCCCGCGGCGACCGGGTGTGCATCACCGGCCGCACCGAGGACACCCTCAAGGAGGCCGTCGAGCGGCTCGGCCCCGACCGGGCCGTCTACGTCGTGGGCAAGGCCCATGACGAGGCGCACCAGGCCGCGGCCGTCGAGCGCGCCATGGAGGCCTTCGGCCGGATCGACTACCTGGCCAACAACGCCGGCACCAACCCCGTCTACGGGCTGCTCGCCGACCTCGACCTCGGTGTCGCGCGCAAGGTCTACGAGACCAATGTGATCTCCGCGCTCGGCTTCGCGCAGCAGACCTGGAAGGCGTGGCAGAAGGACCACGGCGGCGCGATCCTCAACATCGCCTCGATCGCGGGCCTCGCCCCCTCGCCCTTCATCGGCGCCTACGGCATCAGCAAGGCCGCGATGGTCAACCTGACCGTGCAGCTCGCCGCCGAGATGGCTCCGGGCGTGCGGGTCAACTCGATCACGCCCGCGGTGGTCAAGACGAAGTTCGCCGCCGCACTCTACGAGGGGCGCGAGGAGGAGGCCGCGGCCGGCTACCCGCTCGGGCGGCTCGGCATGCCGCAGGACATCGGCGGCGCCGCGGCCTTCCTGCTCGGCGACGAGGCGGGCTGGATCACGGGGCAGAACCTGGTGATCGACGGCGGCCTCTTCCTGCGCGCGGGCGGCGTCTGACCTGCGGTCCGTCCGGCGGCCCCGGTGCCGCCGGACGGGCTGTCCACCGGTCGGGGAGCGGACTGTCAGTGCCTGCCGGTACGTTCTGACGCAGTAACTGATCGCGTACCGGAGGTTCCCGACGTGCCCACCGTGCTCCCCGAGTCCTGGCAATCCGTCCTCGGTGAGGAGTTGGACAAGCCCTACTTCCAGCAGCTCGACGCATTCGTGACGGCCGAGCGGAAGGAGCACCGCGTCTTCCCGCCCGAGGAAGAGGTGTTCGCGGCGCTGGAGGCCACCCCCTTCGACCGCGTCAAGGTGCTGATCCTCGGCCAGGACCCCTACCACGGCGAGGGCCAGGGCCACGGGCTGTGCTTCTCCGTCCGGCCCGGGGTGAAGACCCCGCCGTCGCTGCGCAACATCTTCAAGGAGATGGGCGCCGAGCTCGGCCACCCGGTGCCGGACAACGGCTACCTGCTGCCGTGGGCCGAGCAGGGCGTGCTGCTGCTCAACGCGGTGCTGACGGTCCGCGAGGGCGAGGCCAACTCGCACAAGGGCAAGGGCTGGGAGAAGTTCACCGACGCGGTGATCCGCGCCGTCGCCGCACGCCAGGACCCGGCGGTCTTCGTGCTGTGGGGCAACTACGCGAAGAAGAAGCTCCCGCTCATCGACACCGAGCGGCACATCGTCATCCAGGGCGCGCACCCCTCGCCGCTGTCGGCGAAGCTCTTCCTCGGCAGTCGCCCCTTCACACAGATCGACGCGGCGGTCGCCGCGCAGGGCCACGAGCCGATCGACTGGCGCATCCCGAACCTCGCGGTCAGCGCGGTCGCCGCGGGCTGAACGGCCCGTACCCCGTAACCCCGTACCCCGGGCGCACACCGGGGTACGGGGCGACCCGGGCGCGGTCAGCGGCCGTAGACGCCCTGGCAGATGGTGGCGGCGCTGCTGCCCGCGGGCCAGTGCCCGTACGCCCGGCCCATCGCGCACGGCCCGCTGCCCAGCGTGCCCGTCCGCTGCCCCGCGGCCGGGCCCGACGCCCGGTGCCGCACCACCCGCGGTGCGTGCGGCGCCGCCGGGGCGGCAGGGCGCGGGGCCGCCGCGGTGGGCTGCTGGTGCGGAGCCGCGGTGGCGGACGGTGTGCCGCGATCCGGGCGTACGTCCGCGAGCAGCGGCGCGGCCGGGGGCGGCGTCAGGGTCACCACGGCGGGCGCACGGCCGGGCGGCGGGGTCGTCGCGTCGGGCCGGGCGGGGGAGACGGTGGTGCATCCGGTCACGGCGGACGCCGTGAGCAGGAGCATTGCAGCGGGCAGCAGGCGCACGCCGCCCACTGTGCCGGGGAGCGGGCGCGTCCGGCAGTCCCCGCAGGAGTGAAAAACCCGCCCGCCGTGCCCCCGGGGTCACCCGTCCGGGTGGCGCCCACCTGCCCGTATGCTGCGGTGGCACCGCTCCCGTCCGGGCGCGGGCGGCAGCACGGCGAGGAGCAGCGCATGGCAGCGGGCAACGCCCCCCTGAAGGTCGGCGTCATCGGGCTCGGTGACATCGCGCAGAAGGCGTACCTCCCGGTGCTGGCCGCCCAGCCGGGACTCGACCTGCACCTGCACACCCGCACCCGCGCCACCCTCGACCGGGTCGGCGACACCTACCGGGTGCCGCACCGGCACACCACCCTGGACGAGCTGCTCGACCAGGGCCTGGACGCCGCCTTCGTGCACGCGCCCACCGCCGACCACGTCGCCGTCGCGGCCCGCGTCATCGAGGCGGGCGTCCCCGTGTACGTCGACAAGCCGCTCGCCCGCGACGCCGAGGGCGCGCGCACCCTGGTCGAACTGGCCGAACAGCACGGCGTCCCGCTCACCACGGGCTTCAACCGCCGCTACGCGCCCGGCTACGCGCAGTGCCTGGAGCACCCGCGCGACCTCGTCCTGATGCAGAAGAACCGGGTGGGGCTCGCCGACGACCCGCGCGAGGTCGTCTTCGACGACTTCATCCACGTCGTCGACACCCTGCGCTTCCTCGCGCCCGGCCCGGTCGGGCAGGTCCGCGTCTCGGCGAAGGTGGTCGGCGGCCTGCTGCACCACGTCGTCCTGCACCTGTCCGGCGACGGCTTCACCGCGATCGGGTCGATGAACCGGATGAGCGGCTCGGTCGAGGAGAGCCTGGACGTCAGCGGCGGCGACCGGCGGCGCCAGGTGCTCAACCTCGCCGAGGTCGTCGACCACAAGGGCCAGCCCACGGTGCGCCGCCGCGGCGACTGGGTGCCGGTCGCCCGGCAGCGCGGCATCGAGCAGATCGCCCTGGCCTTCCTCGACGCGGTACGCGCGGGCACCGGCTCCCCGGTGGACGCGCGCGACGCGCTGGCCACCCACGAGCTGTGCGAACGCATCGTCACCGAGGTACGGGAACAGGCCGCCTGACCAGGCGCGTCACCTCGTACGCGGCCGCCGAGAGCACCAGCAGCAGCGCCAGGTGCGGCACCCAGTCGCCGAACCGCACGTACGGGCTGCGCCCCGCCGCGAGCGGTACGTCGTAGACCGCGGCGGTGGCCGTGCCGGTGCCGACGCGGTGGCCCACCGGGCGCCCGGAGGCGTCGTAGACGGCGCTGATCCCGGTCAGCGTCGCGTGCACCACAGGACGCCAGCTCTCCGCCGCGCGCAGCGCCGCGAGCGAGGCGTGCTGGGCGGGCGCCCAGGTGTGCTGGAAGGACGCGGTGGACGACTGCGCGACCAGCAGCCGTGCGCCGTCCCCGGCCAGCCGGCGGCTCATG
This sequence comes from Streptomyces sp. NPDC021224, assembly GCF_044332905.1. Taxonomy (NCBI): domain Bacteria; kingdom Bacillati; phylum Actinomycetota; class Actinomycetes; order Kitasatosporales; family Streptomycetaceae; genus Streptomyces; species Streptomyces sp. NPDC021224. Next base: position 41,896 of record NZ_JBIRPW010000013.1, read on the forward strand.
TCGGGGAAGGCGGTCTCGAAGCACACCAGCGGGCCGATCCGCAGGGTTCCCGTGTCCATGACCACCTGCCGGGCGCCGCGCCGCCGGTCCTCGCCCGCGGCCTTGCCGACCGAGGTGGCCCAGCCCAGCAGCGGCCGCAGCGGGATGTACTCGCCGAAGGGCACCAGCCGCATCTTGTCGTACCCGGGCCCGGTCACGCCCCGCGGGCCGATCAGCACCGAGGTCTTGGAGATACCGCTGCCGTCGGCCCGTTCGGCGTCCACGTTGACCAGCAGGTCGGCGCCGACCAGACGGGACAGGGCGGCCAGCTCGCGGGTCACACCCGGCTGCGCCGTCAGGTCCACACCGACGCTGCTCTCGCCCCACACCACCAGGGACGGGTGGGTGCCGGCCAGTTGCCGGGTCAGCTGCTCCTCGCGGGCCAGCCGGGCGGTCCTGCCGACGACCACACCCGGCTGCACGACCGCGATCCGCGCGCCGCCCGCCGTGCGCGGCCGCGGCGCCCACAGCCACGCGACGCCGGCCGCCAGCGCGGCGGCGACCAGCGCGGCCGCCGCCGGGCGGCGCAGCGCGGGCAGCCCGACGAGCGCGGCGACCGCCGTGTTCACCAGCACCACGAGCGCGCTGACCAGCCACACCCCGCCCAGCGAGGCCAGCCGCAGCGCCGGCTGCACCTGCCACTGGCTGGCCCCCATGAGCCCCCAGGGACCGCCCAGGTACTGCCAGGAGCGGGCCAGTTCGACCATCAGCCAGCCGCACGGCAGCAGCACCAGCGCGGGCCCGAGCCGCGGCGCCGCGCCCTCGCCCGCGGCGCCCAGCAGCCGCCGCACCAGCCAGCCCCACGGTGCCCACAACGCCCCCAGCAGCAGGGCCAGCACGACCAGGAAGACGTTCAGGCTCGCGGCCAGCCAGTGGTGCACGGCCAGCATGAAGCCGGTGCCGCCCAGCCAGCCGTCCAGCGCCGCCCGGCGCGCGGTCGGCGCCGACCGCGCCAGCAGCAGCCACGGCACCAGCGCGACGTACGCCAGCCACCACAGCGCGGGCGCGGGGAAGGCGAGCGCGGGCAGCGCCCCCGCCGCGGCCGCGCCCGCCCCGCGGACCCAGCCCGCCCGCCGGGCCCGGGACACGGCGGGCTCCGCCCGCAGCCCGGGGGCCGTCACCGTCATCCGTGCTCCCTCGACCACTCGGCCGCACCTGTCCGCACCCCGCCACGTGCCAGGGACACGGGCGGGCGACCAGTCTCCCTGCTCCCCCCGCCCCACGCGCGCCGAGCGCACCGCACCGCCCCCGGCGTGTCGCCGCGCACGGCCTGCCCGGCCGACCGGGGAGACGGATGGGCGGGGGAGGGCACGCGGGCCGCGCGGGTCGGCGGGGTGCGTTCGTGCGCCTCGGGGGAGGGGGCGCGGGCAGCACTCACCTCGGGCAAGCGAGGGCCGCTCGCGTCGGCGGCGTGCTCGCGTCTTCCTCGGCCGGGCGCGGGAGGGGCGCGAAGGCGCGCTCTCGGGCAGGCCGCAGGGCGGGCGCGCACGGGGTGCCCGGTCCGTCGGGTGGCGGGGGAAGGTGCGCGAGGGGCGCTCGCGTCTTCCTCGGCCGGGCGCGGGAGGGCGCGGCCGTAGCCTCCGGCGGGCCGCAGGGCGGGCGCGCACGAGTGCCCGGTCCGTCGGGTGGCGGGGGAAGGTGCGCGAGGGGCGCTCGCGTCGGCGAGGTGGGGTCGTGTTCCCCGGCTGGCGCGCGGGACGCGCCCACCTCGCGCGCACGGCCGCCCCGCCCACGCACGGGCTGTCCGGGGCCGGGTGCCGTCGCGCCTACGGCAGGCGGTTCCAGGAGGTCAGGACGTGGCGGCCGTGTTCTATGCCGAGGCGGCTGACCGTGCCGGTGGCGAGCTGGAAGAGGGCGCCGTCGGCAGGGGGGAGGCCCAGGCGGCGGGCGGTCAGGACGCGCAGGAAGTGGGCGTGGGCGACCAGCACCACATCTCCGCCGTCGCCGTTGGTGAAGGCCGCCTCGGTACGGGCGAGCACCCGGTCGGCGCGGTCGCCGACCTGCTCGGGGGATTCACCCGGATGGTCGTCGGGGCCGGGGATCACACCGTCGGTCCACAGGTCCCAGTCCGGGCGGGTGCGGTGGATGTCTCGGGTCGTCACGCCCTCGTAGCCGCCGTAGTCCCACTCGTGGAGATCCGGGTCGACCATGCCGTGCTCCAGGCCGGCGAGCTTCGCGGTGTCCCTGGCGCGTTGCAGCGGGCTGGTCAGGACGCACGAGACGTGCCGGGAGGCCAGCAGCGGCGCGAGGCTGCGTGCCTGGGCCTCGCCCTTCTCGGTGAGGGGCAGATCGGTGTAGCTGGTGTGCTGTCCCGATCGGCTCCACTCGGTCTCACCGTGCCGGATCAGCACGAGCTCGCCCATGGTGTACCTCCCGTGACGCCGTTCGGCGCCGCGATGTGATCATACGTCGCGGTGCCGCGCAGCGGCCGGACGCCGCCGCCCGCCCGCGGCCGGACCCCGGGTGGTCCGCCCGGCGGCCCCGGCGCGGCTCGCGCATGACACGCGGGCGACGGGGCAGACAACCCGTCACCTCGCCTCAGTACGATGACCGCGCGCCCTCCCGGTTGCGGCATCGGCGTGACGCCTGGGCCGTCGCGGGGGTACGCCCGGGCTGTCACGCCTGTGCCGTCCGGCCCGCCCCTTCCCGCCGTCCGACCGCAGCACAGGAGTCGCCGTGAACGACGCCCCCGACGCACCCCGTACGTACGACGTCATCGTCATCGGCGCAGGGCCGGTCGGCGAGAACGTCGCCGACCGCACCCGCGCCGCCGGGCTCAGCACCGTCGTCGTGGAGAGCGAGCTGGTCGGCGGCGAGTGCTCGTACTGGGCCTGCATGCCCAGCAAGGCGCTGCTGCGCCCGGCACTCGCGCAGGCCGACGCCCGCAGCCTGCCGGGCCTCAGCCGTGCCGTGCAGGGACCGCTGGACGCGGCGGCGGTGCTCGCCCGGCGCGACGACTTCACCTCCCACTGGAAGGACGACGGGCAGGTCGACTGGCTGCGTTCGGTCGACGTCGAGCTGGTCCGCGGCCACGGGCGGCTCGCGGGGGAGCGCCGGGTGGAGGTCGACACGCCGGACGGCGGCACCGTGCGGCTGGAGGCCCGGCACGCGGTGGCCGTCTGCACGGGGACGACCGCGGCCCTGCCGCCGATGCCCGGGATCGGCGACATCCACCCGTGGACCAGCCGGGAGGCGACCAGCGCCAAGAAGGTGCCGCGGCGGCTCGCGGTCGTGGGCGGCGGTGTGGTGGCCGTCGAGATGGCGACGGCCTGGCAGGCGCTCGGCTCGCAGGTGACGCTGCTGGTGCGGGGAACGGCTCTGCTGGACCGTGTCGAGCCCTTCGCGGGCGAGATGGTCGCCGACGGGCTGCGCGAGGCGGGCGTCGACGTGCGGTTCGGCGCGAACGTCGCCTCGGTGGAGCGCGACGGCGCCGAGGGAGAGGTCAGGATCGGCCTGGAGGGCGGCGCCCGGGTCACCGCCGACGAGGTGCTCTTCGCCGTCGGCCGCGCCCCGCACACCGGCGACGTGGGCCTGGAGACGGTGGGCCTGAAGCCCGGCGGCTGGCTGCCGGTCGACGACACGCTGCGCGTCACCGGCGTGGACGGCGACTGGCTCTACGCCGTGGGCGACGTCAACCACCGGGCGCTGCTCACCCACGAGGGCAAGTACCAGGCGCGGATCGCGGGCGCGGTCATCGCCGCCCGCGCGAAGGGCGAGCCGCTCGACGACGCGCCCTGGGGCCGGCACGTCGCGACCGCCGACCACGCGGCGGTGCCGCAGGTCGTCTTCACCGACCCCGAGGTGGCCGCGGTCGGCCTGTCCGCGGCCGAGGCCGAACAGGCGGGGCTGCGTACCAAGGTGGTCGACTACGACCTCGCCCAGGTCGCGGGCGCGAGCCTCTACCGCGACGGCTACCGCGGCCGGGCCCGGATGGTCGTCGACCTCGACCGGGGCCACCTGGTCGGCGTCACCTTCGCCGGTCCGGGCGTCGGCGAGCTGCTGCACTCCGCGACGATCGCGGTGGCGGCCGAGGTGCCGGTGGAGCGGCTGTGGCACGCCGTCCCGTCCTACCCGACCATCAGCGAGGTCTGGCTGCGCCTGCTGGAGGCCTACCGCGGCTGAGGCCCGGCAGCGGGCCGTGGGCGTGCCGGTGCACCTGCTCCACGGAGGCGGGAGCAGGTGCACCGGGTCGGCGCGCTCGGGCGCCTGCCGGGGCCTTCCGGCGTCGGTCGTGGCCGCGCCGCACGACGAGGGCTCCGGGCTGCACGGCGCCCGCACCGCGATGTACGGGGCGGCTGCTCGGCGCGGCGCAGGAAGCGGGCGAGGTGCGCCGGGACGTCGATCCGGAGGACCTGTTCACCGCGGCGGCGGCCGTCGGCCGGGCCGCCGAGCAGGCCGACCCGCGCCGGGCGTCCCGCATCCTCGCCCTGATCAGCGCCGGACTCGCCCCGGGGGCCGCCGGGGCGCAGTGACGCCGCGGCGGGGTGCCCGCCCCGTGGCCGGGACGCGTCCCAGCATGCGGTCAGGAGTTTGACCGCGTTCACCCGTTCCGGTTACGTTGCGCGGCATGCAGCGGACCACACACCTCACGACGCGGGGTCATGTCGACCTCAAGCGCGTGTGCTCCGCCGCGTGTCACCAGGTCTGACCGCACGAGCTCCGTACGGAGCCCCAACGGGGGTGCCCGCCCCGCCGGTTCGCCGCCGGCGCGCGTGCCCGGGTGCGCCCCCGCCGCCGTCGACGACCTGGAAGGCCCCCCGTGGTAGTCCTGCCGCCCGACCACCCCGTCGCCCCGACTCCCCTGCGCCGCGCCGATGTCGCGCCGTCCGCCGGGCAACCGCGCCGCCCCGCCGGGGCCGCCGCGGTGCTGCGCGCGATCCTCGACCACGGCCCGGTGGCGCGCAGCACCGTGGCACGGCTCACCGGGCTGTCGCCCGCGGCGGTGAGCGGGCACTGTACGCAGCTCCTGGCCCGCGGACTGGTCGCCGAGCGCCCGCAGGCGCCGGGTCCGCGCGGACTGGGCCGCCCGCACATCCCGCTGGAGATCGACACCGCCCGCTACCTGGTGGCGGGCGCGCACATCGCCGTCGCGCACAGCACCCTCGCACTCATGGACCTGCGCGGCCGGATCGTCGCCAGCGACCGCCGGCCGCACCGCGGCACCGACCCGCAGCAGGTGCTCGGCGGACTCGCCGCCCGGCTGCCGCGGCTGGTCGAGGCGCACGCCGACGGCCGTGCGGTGCTGGCCCTCGGGGTGGCGACCGGGCAGTGGGTCGACCCGGACGCGGGCGTGATCGTCGATCACCCGCGGCTGGGCTGGCGGGACGTGGCGGCCCGTGAGGTGCTGGCCGCCGCGACCGGGCTGCCCGTCCACGTCGACAGCCACTCGCGGGCACTGGCCCGCGCGGAGCAGCTGTTCGGCGCGGTGACCACCCGGGGCAGCGCGGTGCTGCTCTTCGTCGGCGCGGTCGTGGACGCCGCCTTCGCCACCACCGAAGGGGTGCACCGCGGACCGCGCTCGGCGGCAGGCAGCGTCGCGCACCTGCCGGTCGGAGCGGAAGGACCGGCGGGGCCGGGAGGGCCGGAAGGGCCGGGTGCGCCGTCCGCGCCGCCCGCCGAGCCGTGCGGCTGCGGCACCCCGGGCTGCCTCCAGTCCGAGGTGTCCGAACCCGCGCTGGTGCGCCAGGCCGCCGCCCGCGGCCTGGACGTCCCCGACTTCCGTGCGCTGCTCGACCTCGCCCTGGCCGGCGAGCCGCGCGCGGTGGCCCTCTTCCGGCGCCGGGCGCTGCTGGTCGGCCGGGCCGTGGCGCTGCTGCTCGACGTCTTCGACCCGGAGGTCGTGGTCGTCGTCGAGCCGGGCGCCGGGCGGCTGCCGGAGTGCCTGGACGTGCTGCGCGCGGAGGTCGGCGCCCGCTCCTGGGTGTGTGACGACCCGAGCCGGGCGGTGCTGCCCAGCAGCTTCACCGGCTCGGTCCTGCCGGTCGCCGGCGCCGCGGTCGCCCTCGGCGCCCTCTACGCCGACCCGCTCGGTCCCTGGCCCGCCCTCCCCGCCGTGAGCTGAGCGTTCCTGCCGCCCGCGGCCCCGAATTCCCACTTAATTCAGGCAGTTGCATTGTTGACCTGGCAGAACTCGCACGTGAGAATGGATTCATGAACGGCAATCAGCGGAATCCGGAGCAGGCGCCGCCCGCGGCGCACTCCTTCCGCGCGCCCTCCGCGCCGGGCCGCGAGCGCGCCGGCCGTGCGTGTCGCCGGTGTGTGTCCGGTGCCGTTCCCCGCTGTCCGTACGGGATCTGTACCGGCGCTTGCCGCGCCGTGTGACGCACCGCGGGCAAGCGCACCGCATTCCTCCGGCCGCCGGTATTCCGCACCGGCCGTGAATGGCCGGGCACCGTCGCGGCCGATTTCGTGAACGGCGTACGGAATTTCCGCCGCCGTATTCCCGCCCTTTAATTCCCGTCAGCTCCACCGCGCCCCGCCGCCCGATGCCGTGCGGCCCGCGGGCGCGGGGCTCCGCGCTGCCCGCGTCCCGCCGACCGGGCGGAGCCCCGTACGCCCGCCGCACCCCTCCCGTACCCGCTCCCGACCGAAACTGGGGGAGACGTTGACCATCACCGTGCCGTCACTTCCCGCCTCGGGGATCGACCCCGAGCGCTTCAAGCAGATCTTCCGCAACCATCCCGCAGGCGTCGTGGTCGTCACCGTCGACGCCGGGCGCGGCCCCGCCGGCTTCACCGCGACCTCGCTCACCTCGCTGTCGCTGCACCCGCCGCTGGTGTCCTTCGGCATCGGGGTCACCGCGTCGTCGTGGCCGCACGTCGAGCAGGCGACCAGCGCGGTCGTCAACTTCCTGGGCGCCGACCAGGAGGACGTCGCCAGGACCTTCGCCACCAGCGGCATCGACCGCTTCGCCGCGCCCACCGCGTGGCGTCGGCTGCCGCAGGGCGAGCCGGTGCTCGACGGGGTGAGCAGCTGGCTGCGCGTCGAGTTCGAGCAGATCGTGCCGGCCGGCGACCACCGGGTCGTGATCGGCCGGGTCCAGGGCTCCTGGACGGGCGGCACCCGCTCCCCGCTGCTCTTCCACGACGGCCGCTACCACACGCTCTGACCCGCCCCCAGCTCCCGCCCACGCCACGACCGGACCCCGGGTCCGGCCCTTCCTCCCCAGGAATCCGCCATGACTGACCGCACCATCGCCGCAACCGTCCCGCGCCGCTCCCTCCTCGCCCTCGCCGGGGGCGCCGCGCTGCTCGCCGCGTGCTCGCGCAGCACGTCCGCCTCGATCGACTCGGTGCCGACCCGCGCACTTCCCTCGGGGGCGCCGCCGCCCGGCACGAAACTCGCGATCTCCATCCACACCGCGCAGTTGCAGCTCGCCGAGTCCGGTCTGGACAAGAAGCTGCCCTTCACCGTGTCCAGCTGGCCGAACCTGTCGGCGGGCCCCGATGTGATCCAGGGGTTCCGGGCGCATTCCATCGACCTGGCGAGCAACGCCGGGATCCCGCCGATCCAGGCCGAGGCCATCAAGGTCGGCGCCCGGATCGTCGCCGTCCAGTCCCGCGACCACCCGATCTACACCTTCGCCACCGCGCCCGGCTCCGGTGACGCCATCGCCTCCGCGGCGGACTTCCGCGGCAAGAAGATCGCCTTCTCGCAGGGCCAGGCGCAGGGCGTGGTGGTGCTGCGCGCGCTGAAGGAGGCGGGCCTGAAGAACTCCGACGTCTCGCTCGTCCCGCTGCCCAGCACGCAGTTCCTCACCGCCCTGCAGTCCAAGCAGGTGGACGTCGCCCCGCTCGGCGAGCCGACGCTCACCAAGTACCTCGGCCAGTACGGCAAGGACGGCGCGCGCGGGGTGAAGACCGACGTCGTCGACCTGCTCACGATCCTGTGGGCGCCCACCGAGGTGCTCAACGACGACGCCAAGGTCGCCGCGATCCGCAGCTTCGTCCCGCTGTGGGCGCAGGGCGTGGTGTGGGCGTGGGAGCACACCGACCAGTGGATCCAGCGCTACTACGTCAAGGACCAGGGCGTGACGACCGCGGACGGGCAGCGCATCGTCGCCTCCCAGTCGCAGCCGCAGTTCCCGCGCAGCTGGGACCGGGCCATCGCCTGGGAGCAGGAGACCGCCGACCTGATGGCCGCCGGCGGCTTCGTCCCCAAGATCGAGGCCGAGAAGCTCTTCGACCGGCGCTTCGAGGGACTGGCCTCGCAGGCCGTACCGGCGACCTACCAGGTGGCGTCATGACCGACATCCTTCCGACACCCGTCGCGGCGCCCCCCACCGCGCCCGGCGCCCGTACCCTCCCCGACCCCGGACAGGCCGCGCCCGCGCCCGCCCGGACCGCCAAGGCCAGGACCGCCAAGGCCCCGGCCCGGCGCCGGCGGCTCGGACCCGGCAGGGCGATCCCCTTCGCGCGGCTGGCCGGACCGGTGCTGCTGGTCCTGGTCTGGTGGGCCTCGTCCGCGCTCGGCTACCTCGACCCGCGCATCCTGTCCGGCCCCGGCGCCGTCGCCTCGACCTTCGTCGACCTGGTCAGGAGCGGGCGGCTGCAGGACAACATGGTGGTCTCGCTGCAGCGCGCGGGCCTCGGGCTGCTCTTCGGCGTCCTCGCCGGGGTGGCGCTCGCGGTCGCCGCGGGGCTCAGCCGGATCGGCGAGTACCTGCTCGACGGAACGCTCCAGGTCAAGCGGGCCATCCCGTCGCTCGCGCTGCTGCCACTGATGATCCTGTGGCTGGGCATCGGCGAGGAGATGAAGGTCGTCGTCATCGCCGTGGGCGTCGCGGTGGTCGTCTACATCAACACGTACGCCTCGCTCACCGGCATCGACCGCAAGTACGTCGAGCTGGCCGAGAGCCTGGACCTGACGCGGCCGCAGTTCATCGGCCGGGTCGTCGTCCCCGGGGCGCTGCCCGGCTTCTTCGTCGGGCTGCGGCTCGCCGTCACCGCGTCCTGGCTCGGCCTGGTCGTGGTCGAGCAGGTCAACGCCACCAAGGGCCTCGGCTACATGATGTTCCAGGCCCAGCAGTACGCCCAGTCCGACGTCATCATCGTGGGCCTGGTGGTCTACGGGGTGTTCGGCTTCGTCTCCGACGCGGTCGTGCGTGCCGCAGAACGGAAGGTGCTCTCATGGCGCCGTACGCTGGCGGACTGACCGCCGAGCGCCCCGCCGCCGGGGCCGCCGCGCCCGCCGTCCGCACCGCCGGGCTGGTCCGCTCCTTCGGCGACCGGGACGTGCTGCGGGAGCTGGACCTGACCGTGGGCCAGGGCGAGTTCATCGCACTGCTGGGCCGCAGCGGCTCCGGCAAGTCCACGCTGCTGCGGGCCGTCGCCCGGCTCGACCACGGGGTGGCCGGGTCCGGCGAGCTGAGCGTGCCCGAGCGGGTCTCGCTGTCCTTCCAGGACTCCCGGCTGCTGCCCTGGCTGCGGGTGCTGGACAACGTGGTGCTCGGCATCCGCGGCAAGCAGGCCAGGGAGCGCGGCCGCACCGCGCTCGCCGAGGTCGGCCTCGCGGGGCGCGAGCGGTCCTGGCCGCACGAACTGTCCGGCGGCGAGCAGCAGCGGGCCGCGCTGGCCCGCGCACTGGTCCGCGAGCCCCAGCTGCTGCTCGCCGACGAGCCGTTCGGGGCGCTCGACGCGCTGACCCGGCTGCGGATGCACGGCCTGCTGCGCGAGCTGTACGAGCGGCACCGCCCGGCGGTGCTGCTGGTCACGCACGACGTGGACGAGGCCGTCGAACTCGCCGACCGCGTCCTGGTGCTGGAGGACGGCCGGATCGCGCTGGACATCGCCGTCGAGCTGACCGGCCCGCGCAGCCGCCGCGACCCGCGCTTCCAGGAGTACCGCGACACCCTGCTCGCCGCGCTCGGCGTCGAGCTGCCCGAGCTGCCCGAGGCGCCCGCGCCGCACGCCCGCGCCGCCGCACCCGTCCACCCCGACCCGGTGCACCCCCACCCCGTCACCCACGCCGCCTCCGCCCCCGCCCGCGCGCTCGGCCACGACCAGGAGAAGAAGGACCATGACCCCGAGGACTGACCGCAAGCCGCTGCACCTCAACGCCTTCCTGATGTCCGTCGGGCACCACGAGGCCGCCTGGCGGCTCCCGGAGAGCCCGGCCTCCGGCGGCACCGACATCGACCACTACCGCAACCTCGCCCGTATCGCCGAGCGCGGCAGGCTCGACTCGCTCTTCCTCGCCGACAGCCCCGTGCTCATGGGCGACCCCGGCCGCCGTCCCGGCAGCAAGCTGGAGCCCACCGTGCTGCTCACCGCGCTCGCCGCGGCCACCGAGCACATCGGCCTCATCGCAACGGCCTCCACCAGCTACAACGAGCCGTACAACCTGGCCCGCCGGTTCGCCTCGGTCGACCACATCTCCGGCGGCCGGGCCGGCTGGAACATCGTGACCACCGCGGGCGCCGACGCGGCCCGCAACTTCGGCCTCGACGACACCCCGCTGCACCACGACCGCTACCTGCGCGCCGCCGAGTTCGTGGACGTCGCGACGAAGCTGTGGGACAGCTGGTCGGACGACGCGGTCGTGGCCGACAAGGAGTCCGGCGTCCACGCGCGGGCGGACAAGGTGCGTAAGGTCGGCCACCGGGGTACGTATTTCCGGGTGGACGGACCGCTGAACGTGCAGCGCTCCCCGCAGGGCTACCCGCTCCTGGTGCAGGCCGGCTCCAGCGAGGACGGCAAGGACTTCGCGGCCCGCTACGCCGAGGCGGTCTTCACCGCCCAGCAGACCCTCGAAGAGGCCGTCGCCTTCTACAAGGACGTCAAGCAGCGCGCCGCCGCCATCGGCCGCGACCCCGAGGGCATCAAGATCCTGCCCGGCATCGTGCCCGTCATCGGCGACACCGAGGAGCAGGCGCACGCCCTCGACGACGAGCTGGACCGGCTCATCCGCCCCGAGTACGCGGTGCGGCAGCTGTCCAAGACGCTGCGTATCGACCCCGAGCGGCTGGAGCTCGACAAGGAGCTGCCCGCCGACATCCCCGGCGAGGACGAGATCGAGGGCGCCAAGAGCCGCTTCACCCTCATCGTGGAGCTGGCCCGGCGCGAACGGCTGACCGTGCGCCAGCTCATCGGGCGGCTCGGCGGCGGGCGCGGCCACCGCACCTTCGCCGGCACCGCGGTGCAGGTCGCCGACACCATCGAGGAGTGGTACGACGCGGGGGCCGCCGACGGCTTCAACATCATGCCCGCCGTGCTGCCCTCCGGTCTGGAGCTGTTCGTCGACCGGGTCGTGCCGATCCTCCAGGAGCGCGGCCTGTTCCGCACCGAGTACACCGGCCGCACGCTGCGCGAGCACTACGGGCTGCCGCGCCCCGCCAACCGCCTGTTCGACCCCGCGGACACCGGCGCCGGCCGCGCCGGGCACCTCGGCATCGCACTATCGGAGGTTTCGTGACGGACTGTACGAGCACCGCACCCGGGCCGGCCGCCGCGGCGGCCGGCCCGGCCGCGCCGCCGCCCGGCTGGATCCGCCGGCTAGCCGGCTACTGCCTGCGCCACCGCACCGACCTCGTCGCCGCGTTCGGCGGCGCGGTCGTCGCGGCGACCGCGACCGCCGTCCTGCCGCTGGTGCTGCGGCACGTCGTGGACGCCGTCGCGTCCGGGGCCGACAGCCCGCTGGGCTGGTGGATCGGGCTGCTGGCCGGGCTCGGCGCCCTCCGCTTCCTCGGCGGCTTCACCCGCCGCTACCGGGCCGGGCGGCTGTCCCTCGGGGTGCAGTACGACCTGCGGGGCGACGCCTTCGCCGCGCTGCTGCGGCTCGGCGGGCGGCAGCAGGACTCCTTGCGCACCGGCCAGATCGTCAGCCGCTCCATCTCCGACATCACCCTGATCCAGACGCTGCTCCAGTTCCTGCCGAACATGACGGGCAACGCCCTGATGTTCGTCGTCTCGCTGTGCTTCATGGCCTGGCTCTCACCGCTGCTGACGCTCGTCGCCCTGGTCGTCGGCCCGCTGCTGTGGCTCATCGTGCGCAGCAGCCGCCGCCACCTCTTCCCCGCCAACTGGCACGCCCAGCAGGAGGCCGCCGAGGTCGCCTCCACCGTCGAGGCCGCCGTCACCGGGGTGCGCGTCGTCAAGGGCTTCGGGCAGGAGGGGCGCGAGCTGACCGCGCTGGAGGGGCGCGCCCGGCGGCTGTTCGCCTCCCGGCTGCGGGTCGTGCGCTGGACCAGCCGCTACACGCCCGCCCTCCAGGCGGTGCCCGCGCTCGGCCAGGTCGCCGTCCTCGCCCTCGGCGGCTGGCTCGCGCTGCACCACCGGATCTCGCTCGGCACCTTCCTCGCCTTCACCAGCTACCTCGGCTCGTTCGTCACCCCCGTCCGCCAGGTCGCCACGCTGCTGACGGTCTGGCAGCAGGCCAGGGCCGGCACCGAGCGCGTCCTGGAGGTCATCGACGAGGCCCCCGCGATCACCGACGCCCCCGGTGCGACCGACCTGCCGCCCGGCCCGCCCGCGCTGAGCTGGCAGGACGTCACCTTCGGCTACGGCGACGGCAGCCGCCCGCTGCTGCGCGGCTTCAGCCTCGAGATCGCCCCCGGCGAGACCGTCGCCCTCGTCGGCCCGGCGGGCTCCGGCAAATCCACCGCCGCGGTGCTGCTGCCGCGCTTCTACGACGTCGCGTCCGGCGCCGTGCGCGTCGGCGGCACCGACGTGCGCGAGCTGCGCACGGCCTCGCTTCGCTCCGCGATCGGCTACGTGTTCGAGGAGAGCCTGCTGCTCTCCGACACCGTCCGGGCCAACATCGCCTACGGCGCCCCGGACGTGCCGCAGGAGCGGATCGAGGAGGTGGCGGCGATCGCGCGGGCCGACGAGTTCGTCCGGCGGCTGCCGCAGGGCTACGACACCGTCGTCGGCGAACAGGGCCTGACCCTCTCGGGCGGGCAGCGCCAGCGCATCGCGCTCGCCCGCGCGCTGCTGTGCGATCCGGCGGTGCTGGTGCTCGACGACGCGACCTCGGCGATCGACGCGCGCGTGGAGGCCGAGATCCACGACGGGCTGCGGGCCGCGACCCGCCGTCCCACCACGCTGATCATCGCCCACCGCCGCTCGACGCTCGAACTCGCCGATCGCATCGCGGTGCTGGACGGCGGCCGGGTCGTGGACACCGGCACCATGGACGAGCTGCGCTCGCGCTCCGCGCTCTTCCGCAGCCTGCTGTCCGCGACCGACTCCGGCGACCCGGACGACCCCGCCGCCCCTCACGACCACCCCGCCGAGGACGTCCCGGCCGCGCAGGACGACACCGCCGCGCCCGCCGTCACCGCGCACCTGTGGCGGCGCACGGACGCGCCCGACGACTCCCGGCCCGGCAGCGCCGACCTGCGGGCCGCGCAGACGCTCGCCCTCAACTCGGCCACCGCGGGCGGCGGCCGCGGCCCCGGCGGCGGTGTGCTCGGCGCCGCGCCGCCCACCCCCGAACTCCTCGCCGGACTCGCCCGGATGCCGCTGCCGCCCGCCGACCCCGACGTGCCCGCCGACCGGGCCCGGGCCGCCGACCCGCACCTGGGCCTGCGCGCGCTCGTCGCCCCCTTCCGGTGGGCGCTGCTGCTCGGGCTGCTGCTGGTGGCCGCCGACGCCGTCGCACAGATCGCACTGCCGATCCTGGTCCGGCACGGCGTCGACGCCGGTGTGGCCCGGCACTCGGTCGCCGCGCTGGTGACCGCCGTCGTCGCCGCGGCCGCGGTCGTCTGCGCCGACTGGGCGGTCGGCGTCGTCCAGACCCGCGTCACCGGCCGTACCGGCGAGCGGCTGCTCTACACCCTGCGGGTGAAGACGTACGCCCAGCTCCAGCGGCTCGGCCTGGACTACTACGAGCGTGAGCCGGCCGGACGGATCATGACGCGGATGACCACGGACGTGGACGCGCTGTCGAACTTCCTGCAGACCGGCCTGATCACCGCGGTCGTCAGCCTGCTGACCGTCCTCGGCGTGCTGGTCACCCTGCTGGTCGTCGACGCCGGGCTCGCGGTGGTGCTGCTGTGCGCGCTGCCCGTGCTGATCTGCGGCACCGCCGTCTTCCGCCGCTTCTCCGTGCCCGCCTACCACGAGGCCCGCGAACGGGTCAGCGCCGTCAACGCGTGCCTGCAGGAGAACGTCAGCGCCATCCGCGTCACCCAGGCCTTCCGCCGCGAGGAGCGCAACGCCCGCGACTTCGCCGTGCTCGCCGCCGCCTTCCGCGACTCCCGGCTGCGCGCCCAGCGCAACATCGCCGTCTTCTTCCCCTTCGTCGAACTGCTCGGCGTGCTGTCCACCGCCGCCGTCCTCGCAGTCGGCGCCGGGCAGGTGCGCTCCGGGGCGCTCACCGCGGGCACCCTGATCGCCTTCCTGCTCTACGTGGACCTCTTCTTCTCGCCGATCCAGCAGCTCTCCCAGGTCTTCGACGGCTACCAGCAGGCCGTCGTGGGCCTGTCGCGGCTGCGCACGCTGATGCGCACCCCGACCGGCACCCCGGCCGCCGCCGACCCCCGGCCGGTCGGCGCGCTGCGCGGCGAACTCGCCTTCGACGGCGTGTCCTTCGGCTACGCGGGCGGCGGCGGCCAGGAGGTGCTGCACGATCTGACGCTGCGCATCGCCCCCGGCGAGACCGTCGCCCTGGTCGGTGCGACCGGCGCCGGGAAGTCCACCGTCATGAAGCTCCTCGCCCGCTTCTACGACCCCACCACCGGCGCGGTGCGGGCCGACGGGCACGACCTGCGCGCCCTCGACCTCGGCGGCTACCGGGCCCGGCTCGGCCTCGTACCGCAGGAGGCGCACCTGTTCAGCGGCACCGTGCGGGACGCCATCGCGTACGGCCGCCCCGGCGCGGGCGACGCCGAGGTGGAGGCGGCCGCGCGCGCGGTCGGGGCGCACGAGATGGTCGCCGCGCTGCCGCTGGGCTACCTCCAGCCGGTCGGCGAGCGCGGCCGGAACCTGTCCGCGGGCCAGCGGCAGCTGCTCGCCCTGGCCCGCGCCGAACTCGTCGACCCCGACGTGCTGCTGCTCGACGAGGCCACCGCCTCTCTGGACCTGGCCGCCGAGGCCCGGGTCACCGCCGCGACCGAGGCGCTGACCCGGCGGCGCACCACCCTGGTGGTCGCCCACCGGCTGACCACCGCCGCCCGCGCCGACCGGATCGTGGTCCTGGACCGCGGCCGCGTCGTCGAGACCGGCACCCATACCGCCCTGCTCGCGGCCGGCGGCCCCTACCGCCGGCTCTGGGACGCCTTCCGGCAGGCGGGCGCGTCCGCGTCCGTCGACCAGCTGGCCTCCGCCGCACCGGAACCCCGGCCCGGGACCGGTCCGGCCCCCGTTCACGACACGCTCCTCGACAAAGGACAACGATGACCGAGTACCGCCCCTTCGGACGCACCGGCGTCAAGGTCAGCCCGCTGTGCCTGGGCGCCATGATGTTCGGCCCGCGCGGCAACCCCGACCACGACGACGCCGTGCGGATCATCCACCACGCCCTGGACTCCGGCATCAACTTCGTCGACACCGCCGACGTCTACTCGGCCGGCGAGTCGGAGACCGTCGTCGGCAAGGCACTGGCGGGCGGCCGCCGCGACAACGTCGTGCTGGCCACCAAATTCCACGGCAGCCTCGGCGACGACCCCAACGAGCAGGGCAACAGCCGCCGCTGGATCGTCCGCGAGGTCGAGAACAGCCTGCGCCGGCTCGGCACCGACTGGATCGACCTCTACCAGGTGCACCGCCCCGAGCCCGGCACCGACTTCGACGAGACCCTGGGCGCGCTGTCCGACCTCGTCCACCAGGGCAAGATCCGCTACATCGGCACCTCCACCTTCGAGCCCTCGGCGATCGTCGAGGGCCAGTGGATCGCCGAGCGCCGCGGCCGCGAGCGGGTGGTCGCCGAGCAGCCGCCGTACTCGCTGCTCGCCCGCGGCATCGAGCGCGAGGTGCTGCCGGTCGCGCAGCGCTACGGCCTCGCGGTGCTGTCCTGGAGCCCGCTGGCCGGGGGCTGGCTGTCCGGCCGCTACCGCAAGGGCGCCGAGCAGCCCGTCTCCAGCCGCGCCGACCGGCAGACCGCCCGCTTCGACATCGGCTCCGCGGAGAACGCCGCCAAGCTCGCCGCGGCCGACGCGCTCGCCGCCCTCGCCGACGAGGCCGGGCTCACGCTCGTCCAGCTCGCCCTCGCCTTCGTGCTGGAGCACCCCGGCATCACCTCGGCGATCATCGGCCCGCGCACCTTCGAGCAGCTGGCAGGCCAGCTCGGCGCCGACAAGATCACGCTGGACCGCGAGGTGCTGGACCGGATCGACGAGATCGTGCCGCCCGGCGTCAACCTCGTCGCCCGCGACGCCGGATACGTCCCGCCCGCGCTCACCGACCCCGCGCTGCGCCGCCGCTCGCACGGCTGAGGCGCGGTCCGGTCGCACCCCCGCCCCGCCCGCCGTGTCACGTCGGGCGGGGCTGCCTCGTCATAACCCGGGGGGACGGTACACGGCGAGGGATTCGGGAAGGTGATGGTCATGCGGGTGTTCGTGGCGGGCGGGACCGGGGTGCTCGGGCGGCGGCTGGTGCCGCAGCTGGTGGCCCGCGGTCACCAGGTCACGGCCACGACGACGAGCGCGGCGAAGCTGGACGTGCTGCGCGGGCTGGGCGCCGAGGGCGTCGTCATGGACGGCCTGGACCCGGCGGCGGTACGGGCCGCGGTGGCGGACGCCCGCCCCGACACGGTCGTGCACCAGATGACGGCGATCTCCCTGGCGCACGCCGGGAAGCCCGACATCAAGCACCCGGACCGCTGGTTCGCCGCCACCAACCGGCTGCGCTCCGAGGGCACCGACAACCTCCTCGCGGCCGCCGCCGCGGCCGGGGTGCCGCATGTCGTCGCCCAGGGCTACGCCAGCTGGAACGGCATCCGCGAGGGCGGCTGGGTCAAGACCGAGGAGGATCCGCTCGACCTGCTCACCGGCACCGCCGCGCAGTACGGCATGGAGGTGCTGGCACACGTCGAACGGGCGGTCCTCGCGACGGGCGGCGCGGTGCTGCGCTACGGGGCCTTCTACGGACCCGGCGCCATCGACGACCAGGTCACACTGGTGCGCAAGCGGCAGTATCCGCTGGTCGGCAAGGGTCAGGGGTACAGCTCCTGGATCCACCTGGACGACGCGGCGAGCGCCACCGTGCTCGCCGTGGAGCAGAAGGCGCACGGCGTCTTCAACGTCGTCGACGACGAGCCCGCCCCGGCCGCCGAGTGGCTGCCCCACCTCGCCCGGTGCGCGGGGGCCAAGCCGCCGCGCCGGGTGCCGGTGTGGCTGGCCCGGCTGCTGGCCGGCGACCAGGCGGTCGTCATGATGACCGAGGGCCGCGGCTTCTCCAACGCCAAGGCCCGGCGCGAACTGGGCTGGGAGCCGCGGTACCCCTCGTGGCGGCAGGGCTTCCGGGCGGAGCTGGAGGCGTGACGCCCGCCGCGGAGTTCGAGGAGCTGCGGCCGCTGCTGTTCTCGATCGCCTACCGGATCCTCGGCAGCGTCAGCGAGGCCGAGGACGCCGTGCAGGAGGCGTGGCTGCGGGACCGGACCGCGCCCGTCCGGCCCGACTCGCCGCGCGCCTACCTCTCCGCGGTGGTCACCCGGATCGCGATCGACGTGCTGCGCTCGGCCCGGGTCCGCCGCGAGGAGTACGTCGGCCCGTGGTTCCCCGAGCCGCTGCTCGCCGACCCCTACCAGGACCCGGCGCGCTCGGCGGAGCTGGCGGACTCGGTGTCGATGGCCGCGCTGCTGCTGCTGGAGCGGCTCAGCCCGCTGGAGCGCGCGGTCTTCGTGCTGCGCGAGGTCTTCGGCTTCCGCTTCCCGGAGATCGCCGCCGCCGTCGGGCGGTCGGAGGGGGCGTGCCGGCAGCTCGCGGTACGCGCCCGCCGCCACATGGACGCGGGCCGCCCGCGCTTCGAGGCCGACCGGCGCGACCGCGAGGAGCTGGCCGGGCGCTTCCTCGACGCCTTCCGGGAGGGCGACGTCCAGGCCCTGCGGGACATGCTCGCCGCGGACGTGGCGATGGTCGCCGACGGCGGCGGCAAGGGCCCGAACTTCTTCACGCCGGTCGTCGGCGTCGCCAGGGTGGCGCGGGTGCTGGCCGCCCTCGCCGAGTCCTTCACCGCGCTCGGCGCCGGTCTGGAACCGCACCGGCTCAACGGCCAGCCGGGGGCGATCTTCCGCGACCGGGAGGGCCGCGTCATCAACACCTGGACGCTCGACGTGCTGGACGGCCGGATCCAGGCCATCCGCACGGTCGTCAACCCCGACAAGCTCGGGCACGTCGGGCCGGTCGCGGACGCCTGGGAGCTGGTGCGGACGTCCTTCCCGGGCCGCGGCCCGCGATCCGGGAGGGTCCCGCTCCCGCGGCGGGGGTCCGGGCCGCCGGGCGGGGGCCGCTGACCGGGCACGGCGCGGGGGCCGAGCCGCCGTCCGGTGCCTGCCCGGCGGGACTCAGCCGCCGACCGTGAGGACGATCTTGCCGCGGGTGTGGCCCTCCTCCACCGCACGCAGCGCCGCGCCCGCCTCGGCGAGCGGGAAGGTCCGCGTCACGTATGGATCCAGCGCGCCCGCCACCACGAGCGCGGCCACCGCGTCCAGCACCGCCCCGGTGCGCTCGCGCACGATCGCCGCCCCGCCCAGCTCCACGGCCCCCTCCTTGTCGGCCCCGCTGACCAGCCGGGAGCGGTCGCCGAGCAGGGCCGCGACCTCGCGCAGCGGCTCGCCGCCGACCAGGTCGATGATCCCGTCCACCCCGCCGGGCGCCGCCGCGCGGATCCGGTCGGCGACGCCGGGGCCGGAGACGACGTGCACCGCGCCCAGCGACTCGGTGAAGGCCCGCTTGCCCTCGCTCGCGGTGCCCACGACCTTCAGGCCGCGGTGCCGGGCGATCTGCGCCGCGGCCGTCCCGACCCCGCCGCCGACCCCGTTGACCAGCAAGGTGGCGCCCGGCGGGAGCGCGAGCTGGACGACCGCGTCGTACGCGGTCGCGGCGGCGACGGGCAGCGCGGCCGCGTCCGTCCACGTCAGACCGGCGGGTTTGTGCGCGGTGCCGGCCGCGGGCAGCAGCGTCAGCTCGGCGTAGCCGCCGTTGTCGGCGTGGCCGAAGACCTCGTCGCCGGGCGCGAAGCCCTCGACGTCCGGGCCCACCTCGACGACGACGCCCGCGGCCTCGCTGCCGAACACCGCGGGCAGCTCGGTCGCCGCGCCGCCCGGCCGCCGGTAGCCGGTGCGCCGCTTCCAGTCGACGGGGTTGACCCCGGCGGCGCGCACCGCGACCAGCAGCCGGCCCGGCCCGGGTACGGGCCGCGGCAGGTCGGCGAGGGACTCGGTCTCGGGGCCGCCGAAAGCGGTGTGGATGTACGCGATGGCCATCTGGTGCTCTCCTGTGCTCGGTGGTGGCGGTGCCGTCCGGCGGTCAGCGGGCGGGGTCGGCGGCCGGGATCTTCGAGAAGTGGAAGTGCACGTCCCGGCGCCGGGAGAAGCCCAGCGACTCGTAGAGCCTGATGGCACCGGTGTTGACGGCGGCCGCGTGCAGGAACGGTGTGTCGCCGCGGGCCGCGACACCCGCCGCGGTGTGCAGCACCAGCCGGGAGGCCAGGCCCTGACCCTGGTGCTCGGGGTCGGTGCAGACCGCGCTGATCTCCGTCCAGCCCGGCGGCCGCATCCGCTCACCGGCCATCGCGACGAGCCGCCCCTCCCGGCGGATGCCGTAGTACGCGCCCATCTCGACCGTACGGGCCGCGAACGGGCCCGGCCTGGTGCGCGCCACCAGCTCCAGCATCTCGGGGACGTCCGCGGGGCCGAGCCGCTCCGCCTCGTCGTCGGTCAGCGCCGTGACGGAGGATCCGACCATCTGCACGCCCTGACCGGCACTGCCGGGCTCCCAGCCGCCGGGCAGCGCGTCGGCCCCGGTGAGCGCGAAGGCGTTCCCGGCGCCGACCAGCGCGGCCAGATCCGCCCAGCCGCGCGGGTCGTCGGGGTCGGCGACGGCCACGAAGGGCGACACCTCCGGGTGGAAGCGGGCCGCGGACCCGGCGGTGACGGCGAGGGCGGCCTGCGGGCCGGTCAGCGCGGCCCACACCGGGTTGTCCAGCGGGTGCGCGGGCGGTGCGGGGTGGGCCGGCTGGGCGGGTTCGAGGCTGGTCGACATGGTCGGGCTGCTGCTCCGTTTCTGCGCCGGCCTGGTCGGCGCTCACCCGAGGTGCAACCCGTTGCGCCCGCAAGATCTTCCGCCGCGCGCCGCCGTCCCGTATGGCGGACGTGCCCGGTCGCCCCGGGTCAGAACCGCAGGCCGCCGGACAGCAGCGCGAACTGCCGGTCGTACAGCGGCACCAGGTCCACCTCGCCGTCGTGCTCCACCCAGTGCCGCACCACCGCGGTGGAGACGGCCATCAGGGCGGCGGCGGTGCAGCGCACGTCCAGGTCGTCGGCGGCCCGGCCGGTGCGCTCGGCGATCACCTCGGCCACCGAGTCCTGGCTGCGGATCAGCTCGTCCCACGAGCGCGCCCGCAGCGCCGGGTCGGTGAAGCCCAGCCGGGTGCGCAGCAGCAGCTCGTCGCGGTCGGCCTCCAGCATCCTGCCGAGCGAGTCGGTGAGCGCGATCCGCAGGCTGTCGAAGACCGGCTCGCCCGGCGGGCGGGCCCGCAGCGCGTCGGCGAGCGCGGCGTCGTAGTCGTCGTCGAGGACGACGTCCTCCTTGGTGGGGAAGTAGCGGAAGAACGTGCTGGGGGAGACCTCGGCCGCGGCGGCGATCTGCTCCACGGTGGTGCCCTCGTAGCCCTGGGCGGCGAAGAGGCGGTAGGCCTCGCGGCGGATGGTCGCGAGGGTGCGCTGCTTCTTGCGCTCCCGCAGGCTCGTCCCGGGCGCGGCCGGGGTCTCCTTGGCGTTCATGCCGGCGATTCTCCGCGCTCGGGCACCGCCCCCGCCAACCCGGCCCCTGCCGCGTCCGTCGTCCCCGTCCCGTCCGCCAAGCCGGCCGGCCGCGGTACGGACCCGGGCCCGGCCGGGGCGGTTGCCGGGGCGGGGGCGCCGGATGCGTCCCGGCCGGGCAGGAAGAGCGCCCCGAGCAGCGCGCCCGCGACCGCGATGGCGCAGCACACCAGCAGCGCCAGGCCCATGCCGTGCAGGAAGGCCCGGTGCGCGGTGTCCGCGAGAGCCGGGTCGCGCAGCCGGGCGGCGACCTCGTCGGCGCCGCTGACCGAGTCGCGCGCCTGCCCGGCGTCCGCGGCCGACAGCCCGGCCACGTGCAGCCGGGCCAGGTAGCCCGCGCTCAGCAGGCTGCCGAGCCCCGCCACGCCGAGCACGCCGCCGACCTGCTGGACGGTCTCCAGCAGGCTGGTGCCCCGCCCGGAGGCCCCGGGCGGCAGCGACGCCATGACCAGGCTGGTCGCGGGCACGGTGGCGAGCCCGAAGCCCAGCCCGGTCAGCGTCAGCCACACCGCCGCGTAGCCGTACCCCGCGCCGCTGCCGGTGGCCGCGCCCAGCAGGGTGCCCGCGGCCAGCACCAGCAGTCCGGCGGGCACCACGACCCGGGCGCCCAGCCGCGGGACGAGCTGCTCGCTCAGCGCGGCGGCCGCCATCAGCCCGGCGATGAGCGGCAGGATCCGCAGCCCGGTGCCGAACGCGTCGTGCCCGAGCACCGCCTGGAGGTACTGCGGCACCACGAACAGGATGCCCATCACGGCGAAGTTCACGAAGACGGCGACGAGCGTGCCCCAGCGGAACCGCGGGTCGGTGAAGAGTCCGCTGTCCACCAGCGGGAAGGGGTGGCGGCGCTGCTGCACGACGAAGGCCGCGAGCAGCGCCGCCCCGCCCGCGATCCCGGCGAGCACCCGGGCGCTGCCCCAGCCGTCGCCGGGCACCAGGATCGTGCCGTAGACCAGGCCGGTGATGCCCAGGCCGCTGAGCAGCGCGCCCGCCAGGTCGAAGGGCGCGGCCGCGGCACGGGCGCGCGGCGGCTCGGCGGGCAGCAGCAGGAGGCAGGCCGCCAGCGCGAGGGCGAACAGCGGCACGTTGAAGAGGAAGACCGAGCCCCACCAGAAGTGGTTCAGCAGCCATCCGCCGATCAGCGGGCCGACCGGCAGCCCCAGCGCGGTGGCCGCCGTCCACACGCCGATCGCCTTGGGCACCTCCTCGGGCCCGAAGACCTTCGGCAGCACCGCCATCGACACCGGCATGATCATCGCCGCGGCCAGCCCGAGCACGGCCCGTATCGCGATGAGCTGCCCGGGGCTGTCGGCCTGGGTGCCGGCGAGCGAGGCGAGGCCGAAGAGCGTGACGCCGGCGATCAGGATCCGGCGGTGCCCGTAGCGGTCGCCGAGCAGCCCGACCGGGAGCATGCCCACCGACAGCGCCAGCAGGTAGCCGCCGTTGATCCACTGCAACTGGGCGCTGTCGGCGCCGAGTTCACCGGCCAGCGTGGGCAGTGCCACGGTGACGACGGTGCCGTCGAGCGCGACGGTCAGCACGCTCAGCGTCAGGGCCGCCAGCACCCACCACCGGCGGGGCGAGGAGGCGAGCGTCGGGGGAGGGGTGGCGGGCGCGGACATGGCGGCCTCCAGGGAGTCGGCTGTGCAATGACAGTAGACTCCCATGAAGAGGTGTGATGTCAAATGAAAGTCGACCCTCAATTCTTTGCGTGGCGGGCCGTCCGGCCGCTCCGGCGGGGTCAGTTGGCCTTGCGGCGGCTCGCCGCCTTCTTCGCGGGGGCCTTCTTCGCCGTCTTCTTGGCCGCCGTCTTCTTCGCCGCGGCCTTCTTGACGGGACGCTTGCCCGTACCGCCGCCCTTGCCCGACCGGCCGCCGATGTCCGTCACGGTCGCGTCCTTGCCCTCCTCGCCCCCGCCGCCGCCCGCGCGGCCCTCCTGGGCCTGGTCCACCGAGGCCTGGAGCGCCGCCATGAGGTCCACGACCTGGCCGCCGCCGGTCTCGCCCTCGACCGTGGGCGGTTCGGCGCCCTCCAGCTTGGCCGTGACCAGCGCCTCGACCGCCGCCGCGTACTCGTCGTGATAGGCGGTGAGGTCGGCCTCGCCCAGCGCCTCGATGAGGGTGTCGGCGAGTTTCAGCTCGTTGTCGGAGATGTTGACCTTGCCGCGCGGTGCCGCGTCGGCCGCCGAGTTCAGCTCGTCGGGCCAGCGCAGCGTCTGGAGCAGCAGGATGTCGTCGCGGGCGGTGATCAGGGCCAGGTGCTCGGAGTTGCGCATCGCGAACTTGCCGACCGCCGCCTTGCCCGAGCGGGAGAGCGCCTCGCGCATCAGCACGTAGGGCTTGTTGGCGGTGGGGGAGGAGGGGGCGAGGAAGTACGGCGTGTCCAGCTGCATCTGGTCGATCCGCGCGGTGTCGACGAAGCCGCTCACCTCGATGGTCTTGGCGGTGGGCAGCGGCAGCGCCTGGAGTTCGGCGTCGGTGACCTCGACGAGCTGGTCGTCCGGGGTCTCGAAGGCGCGGCCGATCTCGGCGGAGGACAGCACCTCCTCGTCCAGCTCGCAGGTCTTCTGGTAGCGCACCCGGCCCTGGTCGGCCAGATGGATCTGCCGGAAGCCGATCTTGTGGCTGGACACCGCGGACCCGAGCTTCACCGGGATGGAGACCAGGCCGAAGGCGAGGGTCCCGCTCCAGACGCTGCGCATAGCATGTCCCTTTGATCCGGATATGGGATCTTTAGGGTATGCCGATCACCGAGGTCGGGGGACGCCGGATCACCCTCAGCCACCTCGACCGGGTCCTGTGGCCGGACACCGGCACCACCAAGGGCGAGCTGCTGCACTACTACGCGACCGTGGCCGACGCCCTGATCCCGCACTGCGCCGGGCGCCCGGTGAGCTTCGTACGCACCCCCGACGGCGTGCAGGGGCAGCGTTTCTTCCAGAAACGCCCGCCCGCCGGTACGCCCGACTGGGTGACGACCTCCGAGACGCCGCGCAAGAGCGGCGAGCTGATGCCGCAGGTCCAGATCAACGACCTGGCCACCCTGATGTGGGCGGCGAACCTGGCCTGCGTGGAGATCCACACCCCGCAGTGGCGGTCGGCGGAACCCGGCGCCGCGGACCGGCTGGTCGTCGATCTCGACCCCGGACCCGGGCGCACCGTCGTCGACTGCTGCGAGGTGGCGCTGCTGCTGCGCGACCGGCTCGCCGCCGACGGGCTGCACGCCTGGGCGAAGACCAGCGGCTCCAAGGGGCTGCACCTGTACGCCGCGCTGCGCGACGCCGACGCCGAGCGGGCCTCGGCCTACACCCGCGCCGTCGCCCGCGAGCTGGAGCGCGCCCACCCCGACCGCGTCGTCTCCCGCATGGCCAAGGCCGACCGCACCGGGCGCGTCTTCCTCGACTGGTCGCAGAACTCCCGCAAGAAGACCACCGCGACCCCCTACACCGTCCGCGCCCGTCCCGAGCCCACCGTCTCCACGCCGCTGTCCTGGGACGAGGTGGAATCCGCGGCCTCGCCCGCCGACCTGGCCTTCACGATCGCCGACGTCCCCGCGCGGCTGGCCGCCCACGGCGACCTGCTGGCCCCCCTGCTCGCGCCCGCGTCCGCCGCCCCGTTGCCCTGAACCGCGGGCGCTTCCCCGCCCGGGGGGCGCTTCCCGAGCGGGGACGTCTCGACGCCGCGCCGGCGCCGCCCGTCAGCCGCGCGGTTCGCCGTACCAGCGCCACTTCTCCTGGCGCGGGCGGTCCGGCAGGGCGACGCGGCCGGTCGACCACAGCAGCGCGGGCCACGGGTCGGTGTCCGCCGGGGCGTGCGGGAAGAGGCGGTGCAGGGTGCGGGCGCACAGGGCGGGCGGCGGGGTGAAGGGCGGCAGGCCGAGCCCCGCGGCGATGTCGTGGACGTGGACGAGCGTCTCGACGACGCCCATCGCCGCGAAGCCCTCCGGGTCGGCGGCGCCGAAGCCGTGGTGCGCGCGCACCTGCGGCGGGGTCACCCGCACCATCGCGGCCAGCAGCGCGCCGCAGCCGTCCA
Organism: Streptomyces sp. NPDC021224; assembly: GCF_044332905.1. Lineage (NCBI taxonomy): Bacteria > Bacillati > Actinomycetota > Actinomycetes > Kitasatosporales > Streptomycetaceae > Streptomyces > Streptomyces sp. NPDC021224. Next base: position 66,882 of record NZ_JBIRPW010000013.1, read on the forward strand.
GCACCTGGAGCAGACCCGCGGTGCCCTCCTTGCGCTCGACGAAGACGGTGCTCGCCGGTCCGCCGGGGAATTCGCGGTGCCAGGTGACCGGCACGTGTGTCGTCAACGGCGGCCGTTCGGGCCCGAGTTGCAGTGCGTACGCGAACAGGTCGTCGGCCAGGTGCTCCGCGGTCTGCCAGCACGTCCACGTCAGGTCGCCCGCCGGGGCGTCCCAGCCGTCCTCGGGGGCCTCGCGCAGGGCGGCGATCGACAGGCGTACGGCCTCGGTGACGTCGTCGGCGGTCACCGGCCCGGGAGTGTGTGCTGCGGCTGAGGTCATGCCCGGCACCGTACCGCGGGGCGGACCCGCACCGGGCACGTCCTTCCTGACGTTGGAATCTGTTGACCACCGAATGAAAAGCGCCCTAGATTCACCATGATCGAACGCGAGGCCTGAAAGGACTCCCCATGCCGACACCCCCCGCCCGTGTCCTCGCCCTGCGGGCGGCGGGCACCGCGCTCGTCGTCGAACTGACCGCGCCGGTGCCCCGCGTACTGCACTGGGGCGCCGACCTCGGCGCGCTGTCGGACGCGGACACCGCCGCGCTCGCTCTGACCGCCGACCAGGTGGTGCTCAACAACGCCCTCGACGTGCCGCGCCGGCTGACCGTCTGGCCCACCGAGGCCGACGGCTGGTCCGGGACCCCGGCGCAGGAGGGCCACGCGGCGGGCGGCGCCGCCGCGCCCGGACCGGTACTGACCGGCAGCACGCACACGCAGTCCCCGGCGGGCGGCGGCGAGATCGTGCTGTCCCTCACCGACACCGCGACCGGCCTCGACACCGAGCTGACGTACCGTCTCGAACCCTCCGGTGTGCTCGCCGCCTCGGCCACCCTGACGCGCCGCGCCGACGCCGGACCCGAGCCGTACGACCTCGCGCGCGTCACCACCCTGCTGCCGCTGCCCGGACGGGCCACCGAACTGCTGGACTTCACCGGCAAGTGGAGCCGCGAGCGGGTGCCGCAGCGCCGCCCGCTCGGCTACGGCAGCCACGTCCGCGAGGCGCGGCGCGGCAAGCCCGGCGCCGACTCGCCCTACCTGCTCGCCGCCGGCGCGCCCGGCTTCGGCTTCCGCACCGGCGAGGTGTGGGGCGTGCACATCGCCTGGAGCGGCGACCAGCGCTACCTCGCCGAACGGCTGCCCGAGGGCGCGGGCGTGCACGGCGGTGTCCTCGGCGGCGGCGAACTGCTGCGGCCCGGCGAGATCCGCCTCGCGCCCGGCGACACCTACCGCACCCCCGTGTGCCACTTCGCGTGGTCCGGCGCCGGACTCGACGGCCTCGCCGACCGCTTCCACGCCCTGCTGCGCGCCCGCCCCGGCCACCCGCACAGCCCCCGGCCGGTCGTCCTCAACAGCTGGGAGGCCGTCTACTTCGACCACGACCTCGACCGGCTGCGCCGCCTCGCCGACCGGGCCGCCGAGGTCGGCGTCGAGCGCTTCGTGCTGGACGACGGATGGTTCACCGGCCGCCGCGCCGACAACGCCGGCCTCGGCGACTGGTACGTGGACCCCGCCGTGTGGCCCGAGGGCCTCGGCCCGCTCGCCGACCACGTCCGCGCGCTCGGCATGGACTTCGGGCTGTGGGTCGAGCCGGAGATGGTCAACCCCGACTCCGAGCTGGCCCGCGCCCACCCCGACTGGATCCTCGGCCCCGCGCGCGGCCTCGGCCCCACCTCGCGGCAGCAGTACGTGCTCGACATCAGCCACCCGGACGCCTGGGCGTACCTGCTGGAGCGCATCGGCACGCTCGTCGGCGAGTACGGCATCGGCTACCTCAAGTGGGACCACAACCGGGATCTGCACGAAGCCGTGCACGGACCCGGCGACCGGCCCGCGGGCCACGCCCAGGTCGAGGCGCTCTACCGGCTGCTCGACACACTGCGGGCCCGCCACCCCGGGCTGGAGATCGAGAGCTGCGCCTCCGGCGGCGCCCGTATCGACCTCGGCATCCTCGCCCGCACCGACCGGGTCTGGACCTCCGACTGCAACGACCCGGTCGAACGCCAGGCGATCCAGCGCTGGACCGGGCAGCTGCTGCCGCCCGAGCTGATGGGCTCGCACGTCGGCGCCGAGCGCAGCCACACCACCGCACGCGTCACCACCGCCTCCTTCCGCCTCGTGACCAGCCTCTTCGGCCACCCCGGCATCGAGCAGGACCTCACCGCCTGCGCGCCGGAGGAACTCGCGCTCATCACCGCCTGGACGGCGCTCTACCGCGAGCTGCGCCCGCTGCTGCACAGCGGACGGCAGATCCGCGCCGACCTCCCGGACGACGCGGTGCTGCTGCACGGCGTCGTCGCGCCCGACACCTCCGCCGCGCTCTACTGCTGGGCCCGCACCGAGACCTCGGCCGACGGCCAGGCCGGACGCGTGCCGCTGCCCGGCCTCGACCCCGCGGCCGCCTACCGGGTGCGGATCCGCACCGAGCCCGGCCTGCCGTCGCTGCACCAGAACGCCGGGCCCGCCTGGTTCACCGCCGCGCTGGAGGGCTGGGTGCCGCTGCCGGGGGCGGTCGCGGTGCACGCCGGGCTGCCCATGCCGACGCTGAACCCCGGTCAGGCGCTGCTGCTGGAGGTGCGCGCGGCCTGAGCCGCGGTCCGCGGTCCGCCGTCCGCCCGCCGCCCGTTCGGCCCACCCCGGCCTGCACGGGCGGCGCGGCGTGCGCCAGGGTCTGAGGTGGACAGCCGTGCCCGGGCCCGGGCACGGACCAGCCGGACCGGGGAGCGCCGATGGACCTCAGCAGCACGGTGGACAGCCTGATGGAGGGCCTGACCGCGGACCTCGCCCGGCTCGCCGCGATCCCCTCCGTCGCCTTCCCCGGCTACCCGCGCGCGGAGGTCGAGCGCGCCCACGACCTGCTGGTGGAGCTGCTGCGGGACGCCGGGGTCGAGCACATCGAGCGCCTCGACCTGCCCGACACCGCGCCGGTGATCTACGCCGAGGTGCCGCCACCGGACCCGGACGCGCCGACCGTGCTGCTCTACGGCCACTACGACGTCCAGCCGCCCGGCGACGAGTCGCTGTGGCTCTCCCCGCCGTTCGAGCCGACACCCGTCGAGGGGGGCCTGCGGGCGCGCGGGATCGCCGACGACAAGTCCAACGTCATCGCCCACATCGGAGTGCTGCGCGCGTACGGCGGCCGCCCGCCGACCGGCCTGAAGATCGTCCTGGAGGGCCAGGAGGAGTACGGCAGCGCCTTCGACGACTACCCGCCGACCGACCCCGCGCGCTTCGCGTGCGACGCGATGGTCATCGCCGACATGGGCAACCTGCGCCCCGGCACCCCCACCCTGACGACGGGTCTGCGCGGCGTCGCCGAGGTCGTGGTGGAGGTCCGCACCCTCGCCGAGGCCCGGCACAGCGGGGAGTTCGGCGGGGCCGCCCCCGACGCGCTGCTCGCGCTGCTGCGCGCCCTCGCCGGGCTGCACGACGAGCACGGTGACGTCGCCGTCGAGGGGCTGCGCCGCGAGGAGTGGCGGGGCGCGTCGTACACCGACGAGGAATTCCGCGAACTGGCCACCGTCGCCGACGGGATGCCGCTGACCGGCAGCGGGAGCCTCGGCGAGCGGCTGTGGAGCGGCCCGGCGATCACCGTGATCGGCCTGGACGCCCCCGCCGTGGACGGCGCAGCCTCCGCCGTCGTCCCGTACGCCCGAGCCAAGCTCAACCTGCGCGTGCACCCCCAGCAGGACCCGCGGGAGGCCACCGACGCACTGGTACGGCACCTGCGCGCCCAGCGCCCGTACGGCATCGCGCTGACCGTCACCCCGAGCGACGCGGGCCCCGGCTTTGAACCCGCCACGGACGGGCCCGCCTACCGGGCGGCGCGCGCGGCGCTGCGCGAGGGCTGGGGGAGCGAGGCGCAACTGGCGGCCAGCGGCGGCTCCATCCCGCTGGTCAACGGGCTCGCGAGGGCCGTGCCGGACGCCGAGGTGCTGCTCTTCGGCGCGCAGGACAGCATGTGCAACCTGCACGCGCCCAACGAGCGGGTGCTCTTCTCCGAACTGCGCGGCGCCGTCGTCGCCGAGGCGGCCTTCCTGCGCGAGTACGCCGCGGACTTCAGGGCGGCGGGCGGCCGGCGGTGAGCGCCGCGACGGCGGGCCCCGGCACGTCGGCGGACGGCGCCGGGCCGCCGTCCGCCGACGGCGGGGGCGACGGCGGCGGGAGCGGCGGGCACCGCTTCACCTTCCCCAGCGCGCTGACCGTCCTGGCCCTGGTCACCGTCGCGGTGTGGGCGCTGGCCTTCGCGATCCCGTCCGGCGAGTACCGCCGCAACGCCGACGGCAAGCCGATCCAGGGCACCTACCACCACGTCCCCTCCGGTCTGAGCTTCGGCGGCCACCTCAAAGACCTCTTCCTCTCGCCGGTCAACGGCCTCTACGGCATCCAGGACCCGAAGACCGGCGCCGTCGGCCCGGACAACACCGGCGATCTGTACGGCAGCGCGGGCGTCTTCCTCTTCGTGCTGGCCATCGGCGCGTTCATCACCGTGGTCTTCGCGACCGGGGCCCTGGACCGCGGCATCGCCCGGCTCGCGCACGCGCTGCGCACCCGCGGCGCCCTGCTGATCGCCGGCATCATGGTCGTCTTCTCGGTGCTCGGCACGGTCGAGGGCTTCGCCGAGGAGACCCTGGGCTTCTACGGGCTGATCGTGCCGCTGATGCTCGCCCTCGGCTACGACCGCATGGTGGCCACCGGCACGATCATCCTCGGCGCGGGCGTCGGCGTGCTGTGCTCCACCGTCAACCCCTTCGCGACCGGCGTCGCCTCCTCGGCCGCCGACATCTCGCTCGGCGACGGCATCGCGCTGCGCTCCCTGATGTGGGTCGTGCTGACCGCCGTGACGGTCGGTTACGTGGTCCGCTACGGCCACCGGGTGCAGCGCCGCCCCGAGCGCTCGATCAGCGGCTTCCTGCCCGGCGACCGCGAGCAGGGCGCGGAACGCACCCAGGAGCCGCCGGAACTGACCCGGCGGCACAAGACCGTGCTGGCCGGGGTGGCCCTGGTGTTCACCTTCATGATCTTCTCGGTGGTGCCCTGGTCGAGCGCGCTCACCGGCAAGGCCGACGCCGTGCCGTACGGCTGGGAGCTGGACTGGTCCTTCGCCGAACTCGCCGCGCTCTTCGTCGTCGCGGCCGTGCTCGTCGGGCTGCTCGCGCGGATGGGGGAGCAGAAGCTCAGCTCCACGATCGTGCAGGGCGCGGCGGACTTCATCTCGCCCGCGCTCGTCATCATGCTGGCCCGCGGCGTCACGGTCATCATGAACAACGCCAAGGTGACCGACACCGTGCTGCACGCCATCGAGGGCGTCGTCTCCGGATCGTCGAACGCGCTCTTCGCGGTCATCGTCTTCGTCGTCAACCTGCCGCTGGCCTTCCTCATCCCCTCCACCTCCGGCCACGCCACCCTCGCGATGCCGATCCTCGCGCCGCTCGCCGACTTCGCGGGCGTCTCCCGCGCTGTCGTCGTCACCGCGTGGCAGGCCGCGAGCGGCTGGATGAACCTGTGGGTGCCCACCACGGCCGTGACGATCGGCGGGGTCTCGCTCGCCAAGGTCCGCTACGACCGGTACCTGCGCTTCATCTGGCCGCTGCTGGCCATCCTCTTCGTGCTGATCTGCGGATTCGTCTCACTCGGCGCTGTCGCCACCTGACGCGGGCAGGAGACGTGGCGAGGGCCGGGGCAATGTATGCAATTGCATCGGGAATTGCAGCTGCAGGTGCGGGGTAGACCCCGGATGCGGACACCACTCGACGGTGCCCGTGCGGCGCACCAGCCGGCGGAAGCAAGCCCGAGAGGCGGTACGGCGATGACCGAGCAGTTCGGCAACGGTGTTCAGGCCAGCAGCATTCCCGGAGTGGAATGGATCAAGAGCGCCCGCAGCAACCCGAGCGGAAACTGCGTGGAGTTCGCGCGACTTCCCGACGGAGGGGTGGCGGTTCGCAATTCCCGGTATCCCGACGGGCCGGCTCTGGTATACACACGGGAGGAGATAACCGCATTCGTCGGAGGCGCCAAGGACGGCGACTTCGACACCTTCACGGTGTGAAGCCTGCGGTGTGACGCCCCAGGGGCGGGTCGCGGGCTTCGCGGAGCAGTACCGGCCGTTCCGGTACCACTCGGGGAGCCCGCATGACCGCACAGCCGCAGCCCGCCTCGCCCTTACCCCTGTTCGAGCGCCGCCCCGAGATGGGTTCCCGGGCCATGTCCCGGGTGCTCGGCACCTACTTGCGCGCCCTGCGGGAGAGCTGCGGCTGCTCCCCGGCCGTGGCGGGCGCCCACATCCGCGCGCACGCCTCGAAGATCAGCCGCATGGAGACCGCGCACGTCTCCCTCAAGGCCCGCGACGTCGACGAACTCCTGCACCTCTACGGTGTCGGTGAGGCCGAGCGCACCGAGATCGCCCGCCTGGTGCAGCGCGCCACCGGCCCCGACTGGTGGCAGCCGTACGGCGAGATCGTGCCCGACTGGCTCCAGCAGCTCATCGGCCTGGAACGGGACGCCCACCTGGTCCGCAGCTACGAGACGCAGTTCGTGCCCGGCCTGCTCCAGACCGAGCGGTACGCGCGGGCCGTCGTCCACAGCGGCCACCGCCTCGCGCCCGCCGAGGAGAACGCCCGGCGCGTCGACCTGCGCCTGGAGCGGCAGCGGCGGATGACCGAGCCCGGCGCCCCCGTACTGTGGGCGCTCGTCGACGAGGGCGTGCTGCACCGCCCGGTCGGCGGCGCCGAGGTGATGCGCGAGCAGCTCACGTATCTGCTGGAGGTGCTGCGTCAGCCCGGCGTACGGCTGCAGATCGCCTCCTACGCCGCGAGCGCCGCGGCGACCCCGGGGACGTCCGTCACCTACCTCCGCTTCGCGCAGGGCTTCCTGCCGGACATGGTGTACCTGGAGCACATGACGAGCGCGGTCTACCTCGACCGGCTCGCCGACGTCGACCACTACCGCGCCGCGCTGGACGAGCTGAGCGCGCTCGCCGCGACCCCGGCGGCCAGCCGGGTGCTCCTGGAACAGGCCCTCCAGCGCTACCGCTGACGCCGGGCGGGGGCGTCAGTCGATCCGGCCGACGCCCCCGTACTCGATCCACTCCATGCTCGGCTGCCGCGGCACCAGGTCGGAGTCCGGGCGCCAGGTCGACACCTCGACGAGCCCCGGCTCCAGCAGCCGGGTGCCCTCCAGGAAGTGCCGGACGTCCGCCTCGCGCCGCACCTCGCCCCAGTTGCCGTCCGTGGTGCGGTCCATGAAGTCGGTGACGCCGCGCCGCGTCTCCTCGTCCTCGCTCACCAGCTGGCACACCACCAGGAAGCTGCCGGGCGGCACCTTGGCCGCGGCGCGCTGCACCACACCCGCCGGGTCGTCACGGTCCGGGATGCAGTGCAGCACCGACACGAACAGCACCGCGACCGGCTGCTCGGTGTCGATGAGCCGCTTGACCTCCGGATGCGACCACACTGCCTCGGTGTCACGCATGTCCGCCTGGATCACGGCGGTGTTCTCGTTCTCCTCCAGCAGCGCCCGGCCGTGCGCGAGGACGATCGGGTCGTTGTCGATGTAGACCACCCGGCACTCCGGGTCGACCCGCTGGGCCACCTCGTGCACGTTGTCCTGCGTCGGCAGGCCCGAGCCGTGGTCGACGAACTGCCGGATGCCGTAGTCCTCGGCGAGCCGCCGCACCACCCGGCGCAGGAACGCGCGGTTGTTCACGGCCAGCACCTTGGTGCTGGGGACCTGCTCCAGCAGTTCCTCGGTCGCCGCCCGGTCGGCGGGGTAGTTGTCCTTGCCGCCCATCAGGTAGTCGTACATCCGCGCCACACTGGGCACGTTGACGTCGATGCGGTCCGTCAGCGGGACATGCGCGTCGTCCATCGGGTCCTCGCGGCATCGTCGGCTCGGCGCAGCCGAGGCGGAAGTGAGCTGGAACACTCCCCATCCTAGGCAGCCTCGACCCTTTGGGCGACCTCAACTGCCCCACACAGAACGCCTGGTGACGTTCCGTGGCATCCAACTCCCGTTCAGTACGCGGGGTAGTCGATCACGTGCACCGGCACGGTCGCGGTGCCCTGCGCGGCCCCGCCGTGGTCGTTGACGACGTGCTCGATGACCCCGGCGCCGTTGAGCGACACCGTCAGCACGTCGTGGAAGCGCACCCCGTCCGTCACCGGCGCCTCGAACCCGCTGCGCACCCGGATCTCCGGGTCGACCGTGAAGAAGCAGTAGCAGCCGAGCCCCCACGCCTCGTGCCGCCGCACCTGCTCCGCGACCTTGTACGCCGGGTAGCCGTCGGCGCCCGGACGGCGGTAGGCGCCCTGGTGCGGCGGGTCGTAGGGCAGCTCGCTCTGGAACATCACCGTGCGGCCGCCCTCGCCGTTCCACAGCACGTTCTCCTGCTGGAAGTGCTCCACGAACAGCCCCGTCGCCATGACGTCGGCACCGTTGACGACGACGCCGTGCTCGGCGGTGTTCACCGTCCAGCCCACCCCGCTGCCGTGGTCGGCGCGCCACGCCCAGACATGGTCGATCAGCACGTCGTCACTGCCCACCACCAGCGCCGTGCCGGTACGCCCCGGGCCCGCGCCGCCGACCCGGAAGAACACGTCCTGCACCGACGTCGGATCCTGCGGGTCGCTGCGCCGGCCGCGCCCGCCGCCGATCTCCAGCAGCGCCCGCGACTCGGCCTCGGCCGCGTCGAAGAGCAGCCCGGCGATGCGCACCCCGCGCACGTTCTCCACCCGCATCGCGACCGCTCCGGTGACCGGGACGAGCGTCGCGAAGCCGAGGCCCAGCACCACCGTGCCCGCCCACTTGACCTTGATCGTGCCGGTCAGCCGGTAGATGCCGGGGGTCAGCAGCAGGTGCTTGCCCTGCGCCAGCGCCTTGTTGATGGCGCGCACCGAGTCGGTGGGCTTCGCGACGAAGAACTGCTCGATCGGGATCGAACTGCCCGGGGTGTGCCCCGCGCTCCAGGTCGCGCCCGCGGTGTCGTGCCGCAGCGCGGGCAGGAAGACCCGGTAGCGGCCGGTCGCGTCCACGTAGAGGAAGGGCTTCTCACGGCTGACCGGGGTGGTCGGCAGCGTGGTGTACGGCGGCTCGGGGAAGGACTGCGCGGGCGCGCCGGTGACACCGCAGAAGACCTGGTTCCACACGGCGTCGGACCAGCCGCCGACCGTGCTGTTGCGGGTGAACCACTGCTGCTGCGAGGCGTTGACGACCTCGCCGTCGACGACCGAGTCCGCGATGTAGCCGCCGCTGGCGAAGCCGCCGAGTCGCGGCGACAGGAGGAGCCGGCCGCGGATGTGCACCCGGCGCAGCGGCGCGGCCTGCGACACCGCCCAGCGGTTGGCCCCGCCCGCGGGCTCGACGGCCAGATTCTCCGCCGAGCGCCAGAAGTTGGTGAGCGCGCTGTCCCCGCCGCCCGGCTGCGGCCTGCCCTCGACGCGCACCGCGCCGTTGATCGTCACGTCGTCGGGCGACAGGCCCAGGCCCGCGACCGAGGTGTAGTAGCCGAGCTGGGCGTCCACGTCGTAGCTGCCGGGCTTGAAGAGGAAGGCGAAGCGGCCGGTGCCGAACTCGCCCACGACCTGCTGCTGGGCGGCGGCGTCCAGCGCGGCCTGGATCTCCGCGGCGGGGGTGGCCGGGTCGAAGACCCGCACGTTCGGCCCGAAGTCCGGCTCCGCGGGACCCGGTCGGCGCTCCTGGCCCTGGGCGGCGGCGGGCGCCGCGGCGCTGCCCAGCGGCACGGCGGAGGCCAGCGCGGCGGTCGTGATGAAGGAGCGGCGGCTCAGCCCGCCGGTGTCGGCGTCGGGGTGCGCGTCGGGCTGTGCGTCGGGGTGCGCGCCGGTGCGGAAGCCGGTGGCCGGGGCCGCCGCTGCCGGAGCGGTGGAGATGGCGGTGGATGTGGCGGTGGCGGTCGTGGTGGCGGTGTCCGTGACGGTGCCGGGGAGTTCGCTGCCCGCAACTCTGAACGACGACATGACGACGACCACCTTCCGCGACTGTCTGCGACCTTCGTACGACCCGGGACCGGCAGTCCCACGGACCGCGGGCGCGTGAGAGCGCTCTCTTGCAGACGTACCCTGCGGGCTGCGGGAAGCCGGTGTCAAGATTTCGTGAGAGCGCTCTCGGCCAGCTGTGACACCGCTGCTCACAGCCGCACCAGCCGCCCCGCGGTGCTGGGTCCCACCGCCCGCCGCGCCGCTGCCCGCGGCATCCGCCGAGCCCTCGTACGTCACAGGGACACAGGCTCTGACCTGCGGTGACGCCTCGTCGGGCGGGACGGGCGCGCGGCATCCGGGGGAGCGGGCGCGGAGCGTGCCGGAGTGGACGCGGGGTGCTATTACGGTGTCGTAACTGTTGCGTGTGCGTCAGGTCGCGGCAGGCACCGCCGGGCGCTCCGGGAACCCGGCCACGAGACGGCCCGGCGGCCTCACGGCCTCACGGCTTCACGGCCGGGCGGACGGCGCCGCGGCCGGGGGCCGGAGGCCGAGCCACTGCTCGGCGCCCCACGCCTCGAACCTCTCCGCCTCCGTGAAGCCCAGCCGCGCCGCGAGGCGCATCGAGGCGGAGTTGGCGGTCTGGGTGGCGAGCACCACCGGTTCGCCCGGGAGGACGCAGTCCAGCCAGCCGAGTGCCGCCGCGCACGCCTCGGCGGCGTAACCGGACCCCCACGCCCGCGGCAGGAACAGGTAGCCGAGATCGGCCTTCCCCGCGGCGGCCGGGCGGCGGTCGCGGGGCCCCCTCCTGAGCAGGATCTGCCCGATCATCGAACCGTCGAGCTCGACGACGAAGCTCCCGGGCCACTGCTCGGGCACCTCGGGCAGCTCCCGTTCGAGCTCGGCGCGCGGCCGGGGACCGCCCAGGTAGGTGTGCACCTCGGGCGACGCGAGCAGTTCGACGAACGCCGCCCGGTCGCGCGCCTCGGACGCGCGCAGCACCAGCCGCTTCGTCCTGATCGGTTCCGGCGGCCATGTCACGGGGCCCAGAGCGTTCATCAGCGCACGCTAGCAGCAGGCCCGTTCGCCCGGGAAGCGGTGCCGGGGCGGCCGTCAGTGCCCCGCCGCTGCCGCGCGGCAGGCGTGCGCTGCCCGTCCGCGTCAGCAGGCCACAGTCTCCACCGCGCCGTTCCGCCGGCGGAGAACAGCGGCCCGGCCGGACCCGCCGGTCACTACCGTCCCGTCATATGACGACGACAACGCGCACGGTCGAATACCCCGCCGACGGGCTGACGATGACCGGACACCTCGCACTCCCGGCCGGAACCGGTCGCCGCCCCGCGGTGCTGATCGGGCCGGAGGGCATGGGGCTCAGCGACGTGGAGCGCCGCCGGGCCGACGCCCTCGCCGAGCTGGGGTACGTGGCGCTGGCCTTCGACCTGCACGGCGGGCGCTACCTGGGCGACCCGCAGGAGATGCTGGACCGCTGCATGCCGCTGCTCGCCAGCCCCGAGCGGATGCGGGCCGTCGGCCGTGCGGCCCTCGGCGTGCTGCTCGCCGAGCCGCGCACCGACCCCGCGCGGATCGCCGCCGTCGGCTACGGCACCGGGGGCGCCGTCGGGCTGGAACTCGGGCGCGACGGGGCGGATCTGCGCGCGATCGGGACGGTCAACGGGCTGACCACGGGCCGACCGGGCGAGGCGGCGCGCATCCGCTGCCCGGTGTGGGCCGGGGTCGGGTCGGAGGACCCGATCATGGCGCCCGCGGTGCGGGACGCGTTCACGGCCGAGATGCAGGCGGCGGGCGTCGACTGGCGCCTCGTGGTCTACGGCGGAGCCCTGCACGCCTTCCACCACCCGACGGTCGACCACCCCACGGTCCCCGGCGTCGGCTACCACCCGCGGCACGCGCGGCGGGCCTGGCGCGACGTCCTCGACCTGCTCGCCGAGTGCCTGACCGCGACGGAGTGACCGCGACGGAATGACCGGGGCGGCGACCGCGCGGCCGGTCAGCCGAGGGCCCGCTCCATGCAGACCAGGGCGTCCCGCTCGTCCCAGGACTCCACCACCGTGAAGCCGAGCCGCTCGTACAGGGCGATCGCGTCGGTCCGCCAGTTCCAGACCGACAGCCGCACGGCGGTCGCGCCCGCTGCCGCTGACCGGGTGAAGGCCGCGCCGAGCAGGGTCGACGCGATGCCGCGGCCGCGCAGGGCCGGGTCGGTCCACAGTCGTTTGACCTCCGAGCGGCCGCCCGCGGGGGCCGTCACCACGACGCACCCGGCGGCGGTGCCGCCGCTCACGGCCACCAAAACGGTGTCACCCGCGAAGGCGGTGCGCGGGTCGGCCACCTCGGCGCGGTAGCGGGGCGGCAGGTCTTCCGCGCCCGTGACGGGGGCGCCCTTCTCGGACTCCGTCCGCAGGTGGTAGGCGGCGAGCAGCGCGGACAGCGCCTCGTCGGACGGTCCCTCGGCGGGCCAGCGGACGAGGGTGGTGCCGTGCGTGTCGCTCATCGTGCCAGCATGCCACGCCGCAGGTCAGGGCCTCAGCAGTCCCCCCACCCACCAGTCGTGCGGCTTGCCGTCGTTGGCTATGCCGCGGTTGCGGAGCGTGCCCTCGACGGTGAAGCCGATCTTCTCGGCGACGGCGCGCGATCCGGTGTTGCCGACCATCGCCCACCATTCGATGCGGTGGACGTCGAGGGTGGCCCAGCCCCAGTCGCACAGGGCCCGGGCCGCCTCCACCGAGAAGCCGTGTCCGCGCTGCTGCCGGGCCGCCCAGTAGCCGAGCTCCCAGACGCCGGGGCTGACGACGAACAGGCAGTACAGGCCGACCAGGTCGCCGGTGTCCCGGCGGAAGGCGCCGAGGGTGTAGTTCTTGTCCTCGGCCCAGCCCGCGGGCATGTCCTCACCGATGCGCTTCTCCGCGTCGGCCCGCCGGTACGGCACCGGGACCGGCGTGTAGAACTGGATGTCCGCGTCCTGGCAGGCCTCGTACACCGCGTCCACGTCGTCCGGGGTGAAGGCGCGCAGCAGCAGGCGGTCGGTCTCAAGTGTCACTGGATCCACCGCGGCATTATGAAGACCGCGGCGGACGGTGGCCAGCGAATATCGCGGCCGGGCTCACTCCTGGGCCGCGGGCTGCTCCGTGCGGCGTTTGATGCCCTCGCCCTCCAGGGCGAGGTAGCGGCGGATCGTGGAGCCGAGGAGGAAGCCGACCGGCCAGGACAGGACGCCGGACTGGTCGAGGGTCAGGGTGAGGCGGGTGCCGGTGCCCTCCGGTTCGACGACGTGACCGGCCCGGGAGACGGCGCCGGGAGCGCGGCTCTCCCAGGTGAAGGACGTGCCCTCGTCGAGGGCGGTGACCTGCCAGACCGCGGGGCGCAGCCGGGGCTGGCGGACGGCGAAGCGGGCGCCGAGGGACAGGTCCGGGCCGGCGAGGCCGCGTACCGAGGTCATGGCCGGGGTCAGCTCCGGCCACTTCTCCGGTGCGGCGAGCACCTCCCAGACCCGGGCGGCGGGTGCGGCGATCGTGGCGGAGTAGGCGTAGCTGGGCACAGGGCTCCTTCCGGCCGGTCCCGGTCAGGTTACCGACGCGCCGTCGGCGCGTGAACCGGCCGGTGGGGCGTGGCTGCTGCCTGGGTCGTCCGGCGGTGCCGGCCGGGCGCCACGCCGTACCACCGCTTGAAGGCGTGGGCGAAGGCGAATTCGGAGGAATAGCCCACGCGGGCCGCGACCCCCGCCAGCGGCAGCGACGACTCGGCCAGCAGCCGGGCGGCGAGCGTCATCCGCCACCACGTCAGGTAGGCGAGCGGCGGGCGTCCGGTGAGGGACGCGAAGCGGCGGGCGAAGGCGGCGCGGGACAGACCCGCCTCGCGGGCGAGCCGTTCGACGGTCCAGGGGGCGTCCGGGGCACGGTGCATCGCGCGCAGCGCGGCGGCCACCGGCGGGTCGGTCAGCGCCGCGCCCCAGCCCGGCTCGGCGGTGTCGGGGCCGGGCCGGTCGGCGAACCACGCGCGCAGCGCGTAGAGCAGCAGGGCGTCGAGCAGCGGGGGGATGAGCGCGTCCGTGCCGAGCCGCGGCCGGTCCAGCTCCCCGGCGAGCAGCCGGACCGCGGCGGTGACGTCCGGGTGCCGCGCCGGGCTCGCGGGCAGGTGCAGCACCGCCGGGAGCTCGTGCAGCAGCGGGTGGACGTAGCGCGGGTCGAGCCGGTAGCCGCCGCTGAGCAGGACGGACGCGGGCCCGTCGCCGGGTGCGGGGTCCGGCGGGGTGCGCTCGGCGCCGCGCGGACCGGGGACGTGGCCGCCGGGCCTGAGGCGCGCGGGCGGGACGGCGCCGCCGCGGACGGCGGGCCGCGGCGCGCCGCCGGGGGAGAGGTGCCTGGGGGCGTCCGGGCCGCCGAGCGGGTCGGTCAGCAGGTGGTCGGCGCCGTGCGGGACGAGCAGGACGTCGCCGGGGCCGGCGCGCGCCCCGGCCGGGGCCCGGACCGGCCAGGACCCCGGTGCGGGCGGCGGGTGGCCGGCGGTGCGCGGGCCGTCGTAGGCCGCCACCGCGGTCAGGGCCTCGCCGTCCGGCACGGCGGAGGCGGCGGAGCCGTCGTCCGCGTCGACACGCAGCACGCACGCGCCGTGCAGCACCACATGGACCGACACCGTGTCCGGCCCGGGGCCGAACTCCCGTGCCCAGGGCGCGGAGCAGCGCACCAGCGACGACCGCGGCCGCCCGGTCCTGGCTGCCGCTACCACATCGCTCAGTACGTCCACTCCGGGACGCTACCCCGCATCGAGACGCCCACGCAGACGGCCCGCGCCCTCCTGTACACCCCGTCTGCGGGCTGTCGCGTACGCCGCGCCGCCCCGCTGCCGGAGGGGTCGGTTCCGGGGGCCGGTCCGCGGGGGCCGCGCGCTCCGCGGGCGTGTGCGGCGGATCCCTTGACTTTCCGTCACGCCTCAGTACCTTCATCTTGCTTAACCGGTACAGGCGGAAGTCGCCATCCGACTCCGCTGTCGCCCGTACCAGCCTTCCTGTCAGGGAACGTCCGGACATTCCGAGGAGAATGCATGACACTCCCAGCACGACGCTTCTGGCTGGCGGCGCTCGCCGCGGTGACGACGGCACTGATGGCCGCCCTTCTCGCCGTCGCCGCCCCCGGCCCCGCCCGCGCCGCCACCACCGGCTTCGTCCAGCGCTGCGGCACGCACTTCTGCGTGGACGGCAAGACCGCCTACTTCGCCGGAGCCAACTCCTACGACCTGTTCACCTTCGGCAGCGGCTCGGGCGACACCGAGACGCAGTACATGGACAAGGCCGCCATCGACAGCGAGATGGCGAACATGGCGGCGGACGGCGTCACCGTCGTCCGCACCTGGATGTTCGACCACGAGCAGTGGCACGGCTTCGAGCCCGCCAAGAACACCATGAACGAGCAGGAGTGGGCGGAGTTCGACTACATCCTGTACTCCGCCGCGCAGCACGGCCTGCGGGTCGTCCCGGCGCTGGAGAACTACTGGACGGCCTACGGCGGCGTCAACGCCGTCCTCGGCTGGGAGGGCGTCTCCACCGCCAACTCCGGCTACTTCTTCGACGCGTCGAAGTGCCCGGGATGCCTGGCCGACTACGAGTTCTACGTCGACTACGCGCTCAACCGGGTCAACCACTACACGGGCGTGGCCTACAAGGACGACCCGACCATCTTCTCCTGGGAGCTGATGAACGAGCCGCGCTACCAGGACGTCGACCCGGCCGACAACACGGTCGGCGCGACCTTCCGGGCCTGGGAGGACAAGGTCGGCGCGCACATCCGGTCCATCGACGGTCACCACATGATCGACAACGGCATCGAGGGCCAGGGCAGCGCCTACGGCTACGGCAGCGACAACGGCGTGCCGTACACGTACGAGTGCCAGTCGCAGTACATCGACTTCTGCTCCGCGCACATCTATCCGACCGAGGGCTGGGCGAACCTCTCGGTGAGCGCGACGCAGGCACTCGTCGCGAAATACATCGCCGACGCGCACACCGGCGCCGGGAAGCCGTTCTTCCTGGGGGAGTTCAACACCTCGGCGAGCACCCGCAGCACGTACTGGCCGGCCATCTACAGCACGATGGAGTCCGGCAACGGCGACGCGGACGCCTTCTGGTGGTACATGAACAGCAGCAAGGACGGCAACTACGGGGTGATGCACGGCGATGCGGTGCTGAGCTACTTCACCGCGCACTCCAACGCCGACAAGGCCAAGAGCGGCGGCGGCACCACCCCGCCCACGACGCCCCCGACCACGCCCCCGACGACACCTCCCACCACCCCGCCGACCACGCCGCCCACCACCCCGCCGACGACGCCCCCCACGACGCCGCCCGCGGGTTCCTGCGCGGTGAACTACCACATCGACGACTGGGGCAGCGCCTTCAACGCGAGCGTGACCGTCACCAACGGCACCTCGGCGCTGAGCGGTTGGAGCCTGGTCTTCTCCTTCCCCGGTGACCAGAAGATCACCAACATCTGGAACGGCGTCGCCGCGCAGAGCGGCAAGCAGGTCACCGTGACCAACGCCTCCTACAACGGCACCGTCCCGGCGGGCGGCAGCGTCGCCTTCGGGTTCAGCGCCTCCTCGGTGTCCGGCACCAACGGCGTCCCGGCCGCCTTCACCCTCAACGGCAAGGCCTGCGCCGTCTCCTGAGCCGGCCGCGTATCCGTACGGTCCCCCGCCGCCCTCCCCGCGGCGGGGGACCGTCCGCGTCCGCCCCTTGCTTACGCGGTTCAGCGAACTGCCGTCCCGTCATGTGCCGCCGCTTCGCGGACCGTTGACGGCGCCGGGCCCGCACGGTGACTATGGGAGCGCTCCCATTCCCCCACGTCAAGGAGCCGTCCATGCGCGTACCCGCGCACCACCGCCGCCGGCCGCACCGCAGACTGATCGCCGCGCTCGCCGCCGCCGTCACCGCGGCGCTGGTGTCCTTCCTGACGATGCTGCCCGCCCCCGCGGCCACGCCCGCCGCCGCCCCGGCCGACGTCACCGGCAACGCCACCCACTTCGACGGCCTCGGCCAGCCCTACGGCGGCTGCGGCATGCCCCAGTCGGCGCTCGACATCCCGGACTTCGTCGCGCTGAACGTCTTCGACACCCCGGGCGACTACACGATGTACCAGCGCCCGGTGCCCGCCTCGCAGAGCTCGATCATCGGCGCCTGGGACAACGGCCACAACTGCGGCCGCTATGTGCAGGTCACCATCGGCGACTACTGCACCGGCACCAACGACGGCGCCGCCGGCCAGGCCTTCTGCCGTGGCGGCGGCTGGACGTCGGACCAGTACGACGGCGCCACCCTCACCATGCTGGTCGCCGACAGCTGCGCCGACCCCAACGCGTGGTGCCGCGACGACCCGAACCACCTGGACCTGGACACCGCCTCGCTCGGCCACTTCACGCAGAACGGCAGCGCGGTCAGCGGCCTCGCCGACCACTGGAACAACCGCCAGGTGTCCTGGCACTACGTCGAGGCGCCGGGCTACACCGGGGACATCAAGATCGGCTTCCTCCAGGGCGCCCAGCGCTACTGGGGCGCGGTCTCCGTCTCGCACCTGCCCAACGGCATCCACGGCGTCGAGTACTACTCCGCGGGCGCCTGGCACGAGGCGCAGATGAACGGGGACATGGGCCAGTCCTTCATCCTCGACCCGATCACCGCGGGCGGCACCGACTTCCGCATCCGGGTCCGCGACGTCACCGACTCCTACGTCTTCGGCGGCCGGACCTACGACTTCTCGCTCCCCGCGTCCTGCTCCGGGCAGTGCTCGGCGGCGTACACGGCCACCAGCTACACCACCGGCGGCGGCGACGGCTCGACGCCTCCCACCACGCCCCCCACCACCCCGCCGACGACGCCCCCGACCACGCCTCCCACCACGCCCCCGACGACCCCGCCGACCACGCCGCCCGCCTCCGGCGGCTGCACCGCGGCCGTGCACATCAGCAACTCCTGGTCCGGCGGCTTCCAGGCGGACGTGACGGTGCAGAACACCGGCACCCGGCAGACCGGCGGCTGGGCCGTACGGCTGACACTGCCCTCGGGCGTCCAGGTCGCGAGCGTGTGGAACGCCGCCGTCGACACGTCGGCGCCCGCGACGACGCTGCGCAACGTCTCCTACAACGGCACCCTCGCACCGTCGGCGAGCACCTCGTGGGGCATGACCCTGAACGGATCCGCGACGGATCTCGGCACCCCGGTCTGCACCGCCTCGTGACGGCGGCCGCGGCCGGCTGACGGAACGGCACCACGGGGCCGCCGTGCGCACCGCGCGTACGGCGGCCCCGCGCCGTCCCCGGATGCCCGCGCACAAATGGCGGGCCGACCAGGGCGCCCATAGCTTCGAAGCGCGTCCGCGCCGCCCACCCCCGAGGGGGCGAGACGGCGGGCGCGATCCGAAGAAGGCCCTGGGACCTTGCGCAGCGCTGTCGCTCTGCCAGGTCGAGAAAGGCAGGTCAGAGCGATGCTCGTACGGCACAGCACATACCTGGCGGGAGTCATGGCGGCCGCGGCGCTCGGCGCCGGCGTCATGGTGGCGCCCGCCGCGCACGCGGCGGGGAGCCTCCACGTGGTGCGCGCGGGCCAGTCCATCCAGGAGGCGGTCGACGCGGCCGCCGACGGGGACACCGTGCTGGTGATGCCCGGCACCTACCGGGAGAGCGTGCAGATCACGCGCAACGTGACGCTGATGGGCGCCGCCCCCGGGCAGGTCACCCTCACCGCCCCGGCGGGCCAGGGCGCCGGGTCCGCGCCCGCGGACGGCGCCGCCTCGGCGGACACCCCGAGCACCCACATGAACACCACGACGTCCACCACCGGCGCCGACACCGGCACCGCGCCCGCGCAGAAGCAGACCGCCGCGGCGCAGCCGAAGGAGGGCACCGCCGTCAGCGGCACCACGACCCAGGCCGCGTGCGCCGCCGCCGGGCACGGCCTGTGCGTGACCGGCGTGTCCGAGCCGCTCACCGCGGTGCGCATCGAGGGCCTCGACGTCACCGGCTTCCGCGCCGACGGCATCGACGCCTCCAACACCGACCGCATGGTCGTCCGGCACGTCGTGGCGCAGGGCAACGGCGCCCAGGGCATCAGCCAGGAGAAGTCCACCCGCGCGGTGCTCAGCGACAACCGGGCCGTCGACAACGGCCAGTCCGGCATCTTCGTCGCCAACCTCGTCAGCGAGGAGGGCGGCGCGCTCGACACCCAAGGCACCGTGATCTCCGGCAACACCCTGACCGGCAACCGGATCGGTGTGACCGTCCGCCGGGCGCGCGTCCTCACCGTCGAGGACAACACCGTCTCCGGCAACTGCGGCGGTGTCTTCGTCGTCGGCGACGAGAACAACCCGAAGGCCGGCGACCTCGACATCCGCGCCAACCGGATCACCGAGAACAACAAGTTCTGCGCCGCCAGCGGCCGGCTCCCCGCCATCCAGGGCACCGGCGTGCTGCTCACCGGCGCCGAGGACACCCGTGTCACCGGCAACACCATCAGCGGCAACTCCGGCGCCTCGCCCATGTCCGGCGGCGTCGTGCTCTTCCCGAGCGAGGTGGGCGTCGCCGACCTGCGCAACCAGGTGGACGACAACACCCTGACCGGCAACGTGCCCGCCGACATCGCCGACCGCGACACCAAGGGCTCGGGCAACACCTTCAGCGCGAACTCCTGCGCCGTCTCCCAGCCGGCCGGCCGGTGCTGACCGTCCGCCGCGCCGGACCGCCGCGCACGCCGCGGCCGCGTCCGATCCCGCCCCCGACCCGGCACGACCGAAAGGGCCGACCATGACCATGACCCGACCGGCCGCCGCGCCCCCGGCCACCGCCGAGGCGCAGCAGGCCACGCCCGCGGCGCCGCAGCACGCCCCCGACCAGTCCGCGATGCGCATGCGCGAGCTGGTCTTCGGCGCCGCGTGCGCCGCCGCGCTCCGCGCCGCCGCCCGGCTGGGCGTCGCCGACGCGCTCGGCGACGAACCCGCGACCGCCGAGGAGCTGGCCGCGGTGGTGGGCACCGAGGCCCGGCCGCTCGGCCGGCTGCTGCGCGCACTGGGCAGCTACGGCGTCTTCGCCGAGCAGGGCGACGGCCGCTTCGCGCACACCGCGATGTCGCGGATGCTGCGCGAGGACGCGCCCGACTCGCTGCGCAACATCGCCCTGTGGTGCACCGAACCGTGGACCTGGGACGCCTGGCCGCGGCTCGACGAGGCCGTGCGCACCGGCCGGGACGTCGTCACCGGCCTGTACGGCAAGCGCTTCTTCGAGTACCTGCACGAGGACGCGCCGGACTCCGCCGCGGTGTTCAACAAGGCCATGACCCGCTCCAGCATGCAGTCCGCCCGGGACGTGGTGGACAGCCTCGACCTGACCGGCATCGCCTCGGTCGCCGACATCGGCGGCGGCCAGGGCCACGTGCTGGCCGGGCTGCTGGAGCGCTACCCGCAGATGCGCGGCACCCTGCTCGACCTGCCCGAGGTCGTCGCCAACGCCGACCCGCGGCTGCGTGAGGGCGGTGCGCTCGCCGACCGCGCCACGCTGCTGCCCGGCGACTGCCGCGACCGGATCCCGGTGCAGGCCGACCTGTACGTCATCAAGAACATCCTCGAATGGGACGACGACAGCACGCGCAGGACGCTGGGCAACGTCGTCGCCGCCGCCCGCCCCGGGGCCCGGGTGCTGGTGATCGAGAACCTGGTGGACGACAGCGCGTCCATGCGCTTCACCACCGCGATGGACCTGCTGCTGCTGCTCAACGTCGGCGGGCAGAAGCACACCCGGGAGAGCATGGTCGCGCGGATGACCGAGGCCGGCCTCACGGTCGGCGAGGTGCGCCCGGTGGGCCCGTACCTGCACGCCTTCGACAGCGTGGTCCCCGGCGCCTGACCCGGCCCCGCGCGCGACGACGGCGGCCGGTCCGGGGATCTCCGGGCCGGCCGCCGTCGTGCGGGGGTGGTCAGGCGGTGCGGGACGACGTGAGGTGCGCGAAGACCACGACGTTGTCGGTGTAGTCGCGCTTGCTGCGGTCGTAGGAGCCGCCGCAGGTGATCAGGCGCAGCTGCGGGTCGGGGGTGTCGCCGTAGACCCGCTGGTCGGGGAAGTCGCCCTTGGAGAACTGCTCGACGGAGTCGACGGTGAAGACCGCCACCGTCTTGTCCGCCCGGGTGATCTCCACCGGGTCGCCCGGCTTGACCAGGCGCAGCATCAGGAAGACCGCGGGACCGGTCTTGGTGTCGACGTGCCCCGCCACGATCGCCGGACCTCGCTCGCCCGGACTGGGCCCGTCGGCGTACCACCCGACGAGGTTCTTGTCCCCGGCCGGGGGCGCGGCGAGATTGCCCGAGGAGTCCAGGTGCAAGGTGGTGAACGGGGCGTCGACCCCGATGCCCTTGACGACCAGCCGGGTGGGGGCGGACCCCGGCAGTGGCGGCACGGTGACCGTCGGCACGGGCGCGATGGCGCTCTGGCCGCTCGTGGTGGCGCTGGGCGGCGCCGCTGCGGAGGCGGGCGGGGCGGGCAGGCCGCGGCCCGCGGAGTCGACCGAGTTGTAGATCATCAGGGCGCCGATCGCCGCCGAGGCGAGCGCCCAGCGCAGCATGCGCGAGCGCGTGCGGGGCGGCGGGGCGTCCGCCGCGCCCGCGGGCGGCGGCGGGTACTGCTGGTCCATGGGGCGGTGCCTTTCCTCGGGCCTTTCTCGCCGGGCCGTGCCGCGGCTCGCGAGCGTGGGCTTCCGGCGGCGGAGCCGGATATGCCGTGGCCACCGCCGCAGGGAGCGACGGTGGCCACGGCAGGAGACAGCTGAGGAGTGTTCAGCCGGTGATCAGCCGTTCACCGGAGGGCGGTTCAGACCAGGCCGCCGACCGGGGTGCGACGGCGGCGCAGCGCGACCGCACCGGCGCCGAGGCCGCCGAGCAGCAGCACCGAACCGGCCGCCATGCCGCCACCGGACAGCGCCATGCCGCCGCCGCCGGTGTGCACGCCGCCGTGCGGGTGCTTGCCGTGCCACGAACCGGCGTCGCCCTGCTGGGCGGCGTCGTCCGAGGTGGCGTTGTCCGAGCCCGTCGCGGCGGAGTCGCTGCTGTTCTCCGTCGTCGACTGGGAGTTGTCGTGGGTGGTGGAGTGCGACGAACCGTGGCTGCTCGGGTCGTACGCGTTGACGGCACCCGTCGCGTGGGCGGCCGGGGCGGCGATGGCGAGGACTGCGGTGAGTGCAGCTCCGGCGAAGAGGGTGCGGGCAGTGCGCATGTGAGGTGTTCCTTCCGCCGCGTCTGCGCCGGCCGACAGGCGGTCGGCCGAAGCGAATCGCAGGTGCGACGTGTTCACCGTCAGCCCCACGCACCCCACGCGCCACCGGAGAGAGCTGCAAGGGGGTGGTCCTTGCGCCCTCCGGGTGGCGAATTGGGCCGTCCGGACGACGGAACGGGCCCTGCACGCGGCCCGGTCCCGTCGGCCGCCGGGACGTCAGACCGCCGCGCGGTCGCGGTCCCAGCGGTAGAACTCCCGCGCCATCGCGTCCTTCGGGGACCGCCAGGTCTCCGGGTCGTACGCGCTGACGTGGGGGGACAGCCGGCGGCTGACGTCCTGGAAGTCGGGGTGCGAGGCGTGCTCGGCCACCTTGGCTCCGGGCGGGCCGTCCGCCTCGATCAGATGGAAGTAGAGGTCGCCGAACTGGAACAGGCTGCGGCTGCTCACCCCGATGAGCCGCGGCAGGTCGCCGCGGTCGGAGGTGCGGAAGACCTCGGCGATGTCGTCCGCGGAGCCGGGGGCCATCCGGGCGACGATCAGGGCGCGGTGCACGGCGGTACGTCCTTTCCTGGGCGTGGCGGGGCGCGGGTGGTTCACGCCCCGGGCGGGCTGCCCGCCCGGGGCGCGGCGTCAGTTGGCGACCGGGACGTCCTCGCGGGCGCGCTTCTCGATGGTGTCCCTGATGAGTTCGAGCTGGACCACCGAGTTGGCGTTGATCCGGGCGGTCATCCCGGCGTCGTCCACCGGCGCGTCGGGCTTCATGGCGAAGTCCTGCACCCAGCGCATCCGGGTGCCGCCGGGAACCTCGTGGTAGCTCCAGAAGATCTCCATGAAGTCGAACGGCCCGGTCTCCACCCGGCGGGCGGTCACGGTACGGGTCTCGGGCACCGGCTCGCGCTCGGACACCCAGCTCCACACCGTGCCGTTCTCGTCCGGGTGCATCGTGAGCCGGAAGGTTGTCCTACGGCCCTGGCGCTCCAGGACCTCCACGGACGCGTACTCGCTGAACAGCTGCGGCCAGCGCTCCAGGTCGTTCGTCATGTCCCAGACGAGGTCCAGCGGGGCGCCGATGACGATCTCGTTCTCGGTGTGTGCGGCCATGGCTCATGCCCTCGCCTTCAGCACGTCGTTGACGACGTCCAGCAGCTCGCGCGGCGTGCGGCAGGCGTCGGCGTCGGCCGGGATGGTCGCGCCGTGCTCGTTCTCCAGCGCGCCCACGATGCCGAGCAGGCCCAGCGAGTCGAGGCCGAAGTCGGCGAACGGGGTGTCGGACTGGAGCTCCAGGTCGGCCGGGTCGACGACGACGCCGGCCCGGCGCTCCATCAGCGCGGCCAGTTCCGGGTAGGTGATCACGGTGTGCATGAGCGGCTCCTTGCGTGAGGGGTTCCGGTCGGGGACCGGGGGAGTGGGGGCGGCGGTCACGGCCGGGCGTCCGCGCCGTGCCGCAGCACGAGCGCCGAGTTGGAGCCGAGCAGGCCGCGGCTGAGCACCAGCGCGGTGCGCAGGTCGGCGGGCCGGGCGTGGCCGGTGACCAGGTCGAGCCCGCCCGTCACGTCGGTGACGTGGGGGGTGGGCGGCACGACCGCGTGCTCCATGGCCAGCACCGCGCAGGCCACGTCCAGTGCCGCGGCGCCGCAGAAGGCGCGCCCGGTACCGGTCTTGGGGGCGGTGACCGGCACGCGGGCCGCGTGCGGGCCCAGCACATCGGCCAGCGCCAGGGCCTCGGCGTGGTCGGCGGCGGGCACGCCGAGCGCGTCCGCGAACACCACGTCGATCTCCTCGGGTGCCGCGTCCGCCTCGGCCAGCGCGCCGCGGATCGCGTGCGCCAGGCCCTCGCGGGAGGCGGCCCAGTCCGCGGAGCCGGTGAAGGTCGCGGCGTGCCCGGCGACCACCGCCCGTGCGGTGACGCCGCGGGCGCGGGCCGCGTCCTCCTCCTCGGCGACGAACATCGCGCCGCCCTCGGCGGGGACGAAGCCGCACGCCCGGTCGGTGAAGGGCAGATAGGCCTGCTGCGGGTCGGTCGCGCGGCTCAGCTCCGGGTAGCCCAGCTGGCACACGACCGAGTACGGCGCGAGCGGCGCCTCGGTCGCGCCGACCACGATGGCGTCGGTGCCGCCGCGGATGCCGCGCGCGGCGAGCGCGAAGGCGTCGAGCCCGCCCGCCTCGTCGCTCGCGACCACCCCGCAGGGGCCCTTGAAACCGCCGCGGATGGATATCTGGCCGGTGCTCGCCGCGTAGAACCAGGCGATCGACTGGTACGGGCCGACGAAGCGCGGCCCGCGGCCCCACA
This sequence comes from Streptomyces sp. NPDC021224, assembly GCF_044332905.1. NCBI lineage: Bacteria > Bacillati > Actinomycetota > Actinomycetes > Kitasatosporales > Streptomycetaceae > Streptomyces > Streptomyces sp. NPDC021224. Next base: position 91,395 of record NZ_JBIRPW010000013.1, read on the forward strand.
GCTGCTGGAGTTCGCGCTGGCCGAACTCGCCGCCGCCGGAACCGGCCGCGGTCACCACGCCGATGCCGTACTCCCCGGCGCCCGCCGCGTCCAGAGCCGCGTCGCGCAGGGCCATGTCGGCGGCGGCCATCGCGAAGTGGCTGAAACGGTCGGTCTGCACCAGGTAGCGCTCCTCGACGAGCGAGGACGGGTCAAAGCCCGGCACCTCGCCCGCGACGGCCAGCGGCAGTGCCTCGCAGCCCTCCCGGGTGACCGGGCCGAGCGCGCTCACGCCCTCCTTGGCCGCCTTCCAGTACGCGTCGGCGCCCACTCCGGTGGGGGCGACGACGCCCAGCCCGGTGATCACCGTACGGCGCCGCGCGGCGGTCCTTCCTGTGGTCGTGCCGGTCATCGGTTCGCCTCCTCCCGGTTGAGGACCACGGCGGACTGGAAGCCGCCGAAGCCGCTGCCGACGGACAGCACCGTCCGCAGCCGCCGCTCGCGCGCTTCCTTCGGCACGTAGTCGAGGTCGCACTCGGGGTCCGGGGTCTCGTAGTTGGCGGTCGGCGGCACCACGCCGTGCTCCATCGCCAGTGCGCAGGCGGCCAGTTCGATCGCGCCGATCGCGCCGAGGGAGTGCCCGACCATCGACTTGATCGAGCTCATCGGTGTCCTGCGGGCGTGCTCGCCCAGCGACCGCTTGACCGCGGCCGTCTCGTGCCGGTCGTTCTGCTTGGTGCCCGAGCCGTGCGCGTTGACGTAGTCCACGGCGGTGCGGTCGGTCCTGCCGTGCGCGAGCGCGTGGTCGATGGCCCGCGACATCTCCAGGCCCTCGCGGGTCAGCCCCGTCATGTGGTGGGCGTTGCCGAAGGTGGCGTAGCCGGTGACCTCGCAGTAGACGTGCGCGCCGCGGGCCCGGGCGTGCTCCAGCTCCTCCAGCACCAGCACCGCGCCGCCCTCGCCGAGGACGAAGCCGTCCCGGTCGGCGTCGAACGGCCGTGAGGCGTGCGCCGGGTCGTCGTTGTTCGGCGAGGTCGCCTTGATGGCGTCGAAGCAGGCCACCGTGATCGGCGAGATCGGCGAGTCCGACGCGCCGGCTATGCAGATGTCGGCGCGGCCCTCCTCGATGGTCCGGAAGGCGTAGCCGACCGCGTCCAGGCCCGAGGTGCAGCCGGTGGAGACCGTCTGGACCGGGCCGTGCGCGCCGATCTGCTCGGCGACCTCCGCGCTCAGGGCGGCCGGGGTGAAGGCCCGGTGCAGATGCGCCTCGGCCTTCGCCGGGTCCACGTCCCAGCGGTCACCGCCCGCGCTCACCAGGGCGTAGTCGTGCTCCAGGCGGGTCGTGCCGCCCACCGCGGTGCCCAGCGACACCGCGATCCGCCAGGGGTCCTCGGCCTGCGGGTCCATGCCCGCGTCGTGCAGTGCCTCGTCCGCCGCGGCCATCGCGAACTGCACGTAGCGGTCGGCGCGGGCCAGCCGTACCGGGTCGAGGCCGACACCGGCCGGGTCGAAGTCGCACTCGGCGGCTATTCGGGAGCGGAAGCCCGTGGCGTCGAACCGTGAGATCCGCCGGGTCGCCGTCCGCCCGGACGACAGCAGGTCCCAGAAGGCCGGTACGCCGATCCCGCCCGGCGCGACCACCCCGATACCGGTGACCGCGACCCGCCTGGTCATTTGACCGCTCCCGCCGCCTCCGGCGGCCGCCCGGCGCCGGCCATGGCACCGGCGGCGGGCAGCGGGTTGCCCGCGGCGTCCTCGGTGTCGACGTGGCCCAGCTCCGGACGCGGCGCGAGCGGGCCCAGGTGGAAGACCATCCGGGCCGTGCCGGTGCCGACGTTGCGGAAGCGGTGCCGCACGTCCTTGGGGATCAGCAGGCCGTGGTCGGGCGCGAGCGCGTACGCCGTGCCGTCCAGATCGACCTCCAGCTCGCCCTCGACGACGAGGACGAACTCCTCGGAGTAGGGGTGGTAGTGCTCGGCGATGTGCTCGCCGCGCTGCACGATCGCGACGCCCATGAAGCCGCTCGTCGATCCGCAGAGGGTCGGGGTGAGCATGGCGCGCAGATCACCGCCACGGCGCCGGTTGGGCTCGACGTCGTCGACGTGCACGATCCGGTGGGGCTGAGCGGTCATGAGGGGTGCTTCCAGTGGTGTCACAGCGGCCGGCCGCGGGGGATCCGCGGCCGTGTCGCCTGCGGTGGTGCGGGGCAGCGGGACTGCCGGGCCGTGCGGCCGGCCGTCACACGTCCTGCGAGTGGCGGTCGGTGAGCAGGGTCATCCGGCAGTGGGCGAGCAGCGCCGCGCGCCCCTGGTCCGTCCCGAGGTCGCGGGCGGCGCCGGGCAGTTCCAGCTGCCGGGCCAGCTCGGCGGCCAGGTCGCGGTCCGCGGTGCCGGTGGTCAGCGCCAGGTCCGCCTCGGCGGGGGCCGCCAGGTCGACGACCCGCACGACCACGTCGTCGCGCTGGAAGACCGTGCTGCGCACCAGCGGGCCGGTCGGGTCGGCCGCCGCCAGCTCGTCGGACCGGGCCAGCACCCGGGCCGCCGCGGCGCCACCGCCACCGCGCACCGGGTACTGCAGCGCGTACCGCTGCACCGGGCCGCCGCGCTCCGCCTCGGCCACGGCCTCGTGCACCGCCGGGAGCGCCGCCCGGCCGAAGAAGGCGCGCGCCGACTCAGGTGAGGTCAGATCGCGCTCCTCCTCCAGGTACGGGTTGATGGCCTCCTCGACCGCCCGCACCTCGGGCTGCTGCGCGACGTGCCGCAGCGCCGCGGACAGGCTGCCGCGCACCTCGACCGCCCGCACCACCCGGTTGCCCTGCATGAACAGCGACGTCCGGCACAGCCGGGTCGCCGAGTCGACCCGGGCCGACGGCGAGGCGTACTCGCTCAGCAGCTTCGCGACGACCTCCTCGCTGCCGGGCCGGACGGTGAAGGTGATCGCGTGCCGGATCCGGCCGTCGCCCGCCCTCTCCGGCCGCGGCGCGCGGCTGCCGGTGTGCCCGGCTGCCGACGTCTCGCGCAGCACCTCGTAGCGCAGCGACCGGGTGTCGTTGACGCAGTCGTGCATGGGCTTGACCATCTCGCGGTGCTCGGCGCTCTCCACCCAGGCCAGGAAGGGCGCGGCGCTCTCCCACTCGCTGGTGATGAGCCACTGCGACGGGTCCTCGATGGACTGGCACAGCTGGTCGCTGACATGGCCGGGCACCGACGCGACCTGGTCGCGCAGCAGCTGGTACGCGTCCAGGAAGGCCTGCTGCGCGCCCTTCCTGACGTCCAGCATCAGCACCACGCGCAGCGTCGCGGGCTCGGTGTCGCGCGCGGCGACGGCGGTGCCCGCCGTTCCCGGCTCTCCGGACAGGGTCGTCATCTTCCACTTCTCCTTACGGCGCCGCCGGTCGGCGGCGGGTCTCGCGTACGGGCTTGTCGCGGGTGGGCTGCCGCGCGGCCGTGTCCGACTGCCGATCCGCCGTCCCCTGGTTTTCCGATCGTGCGTCGATGCCGCCAACGCCGCGAGATCTGCGGTCCATGCGGGCGAATGCGCGGCCGCCGCAACCCCGCGGGCCGCCGACCGGGCAAGGAGAGAGGCGGGACCGGACGACGGCGTGCCGGGCCCCTGGGCCGCGCCGCATCCCGGCGCAGGTCCCGGCAGCACCGGCGGCGCACCGCCGCCGCGCCCCGCGCCCGTAAGGCAGGAGCAACAGATGCAACCGACGTCCACCGACCGCCCCGAGCACGTACCGGTCCTCGTCATCGGCGGGTCCCTGGTGGGGCTGTCCGCCTCCCTCTTCCTCGGCCGGCTCGGCGTGCGCCACCTGCTCGTGGAGAAGCACGCGGCGACCTCGCACCACCCGCGCGGCCGCGGCAACAACGTGCGGACCATGGAGATCTACCGGACCGCGGGCGTCGAGCCGGCGATCCGTGAGGCCGCCTCCGTGCTCGCCCGCAACCACGGCATCCTCCAGGCCGAATCGCTCACCGGCGACAACCAGCGCTGGCTCTTCCGGGAGATCGACCCCGGCGGCGGCCTGGCCGCGCTGAGCCCCTCGGGCTGGTGCCTGTGCAGCCAGAACGACCTGGAACCGGTACTGCTGCGGCAGGCCCGCGAGCTGGGCGGCGACATCCGCTTCGGCACCGAGCTGACGTCCTTCACCCAGGACGCGGACGGGGTGACCGCGGAGATCCTGGACCGCGAGAGCGGCACCACCCGCACCGTGCGCGCCGACTACCTCGTCGCCGCCGACGGGCCGCGCAGCCCCGTGCGGCACGCGCTGGGCATCGGGCAGACCGGCGCGGGCGAGCTGTTCCACAACGTCAGCGTCACCTTCACCGCCAAGCGCCTCGCCGAGGTCGTCGGCGACCGGCACTTCATCGCCTGCTACCTCACCAACCCCGACGCGGACGGCGCGCTGCTGCCCGTCGACAACCAGGACCAGTGGGTCTTCCACCTCCCCTGGCACCCCGAGGACGGCGAGCCGCTGGACGCCTTCACCGACGAGCGGTGCGCCGCGCACATCCGCACCGCCGTCGGCGTGCCCGGCCTGGAGATCGAGATCACCGGCAAGGCCCCCTGGCACGCCGCCGAACGCGTGGCCGAGAGCTACGGGCAGGGCAGGGTGCTGCTGGCCGGTGACGCGGCCCACGAGATGTCACCGACCGGCGCGTTCGGGTCCAACACCGGTATCCAGGACGCCCACAACCTGGCCTGGAAACTCGCCGCGGTGCTCGGCGGCTGGGCCGGGCCCGGCCTGCTGGAGACCTACGGCCAGGAGCGGCGGCCGGTCGCCGTCGCCACCAGCGCCCGCGCCTCGGAGCGCTCCGCCGAGCACAGCCACCCCGGCTACGACGCGCTGCCCGCCGCCGGCAACCGGCAGAGCGGCGTGCTCACCGTGGCGCTCGGCTACCGCTACCCGGCCGGCGCGGTCGTCGGTGTGGACCCGGACCGCCCGGTCGTCCCGCAGCCCCCCGCGCGGCCCGCCCCGCCCGCGGGCCCCGGCGACACCGGCGGGCCCGTCGTCCCGCACACCCCCGCCCGCCCCGGCGAGCAGGCGCCCCCCGGCGGCCCGGTCCTGCCGCCGTACGGCCACGCCGCCACCGGCCGCCCCGCGCCGCAGGCTCCCGCGGGCCCCGGCGGCAAGGGCCCGCGCCTGTGGACCGGCGACCCGGGCACCCGCGCCCCGCACCTGTGGGTCACCCGCGGCGGCGAGCGGCTGTCCACGCTCGACCTGTACGAGAAGGTGCCGGTGCTGCTCAGCGGCGCCGCGTCCGGCGCCGGGTGGCACGCCGCCGCCGAACGGGCCGCCCGCACCCTCGGGGTGCCGCTGGACCGCTACCGTGTCGGCGCCGACCCCGCCGCCGACCTGCTCACCGAGCCGGACGCGGACTGGGCCGCGGCCCACACCGTCGCCGCGGACGGCGCGGTGCTCGTCCGCCCCGACGGCTTCGTGGCCTGGCGCGCGCCCGCCGCCTCCGCGGACCCGGAGGCGGAACTCGCCGCGGCGCTGCGGGAGGTCCTGCGGCTGGCCTAGGGCTGCGGGGCTGCGGGCCGCGGGTCCCGGCGCCGCGGGCCGCCCCGTGCGGTGCTTCGCGCGATCGTCCGCGCACGGGGGCCGGTCGCGTCATTCCCCGGGCGGCGGAAGCCCCGGGACACGGCGAAGCGGCTGCGGCCGCCGGTGGGAGCCGGCGGCCGCAGCCGCTTCGGGGTAAGGCCGTCAGACCGTCAGGCCGCCGTCGTGCGGAAGGCGGCGTGCAGCCTGCGGGTGTGGTCGACCTCGCGGACCTGGCCCGTGAGGGTCGCGACCACCGTCAGCCGCTGGTCCGTGGAGGACGCGCCGAGCCGCAGCTCCAGCTCGCCGGGCTCCACGACACGGCGGCCGTCGCGCCCGGTGAAGGACGCCAGGTCGGCGGGCACCGTGACCTCGACCCGGGCGGACTGCCCCGGCTCCAGGTCGACCCGGCGGTAGCCGATCAGCCGCTGCACCGGCTGGACCACGGAGGCGACCGGGTCGTGCAGGTAGAGCTGCACGATCTCGGTGCCCGCGCGCTCACCGGTGTTGCGGACGGTGAAGGACAGGCCGATCTCCCCGTCGGTACCGGTCTCCAGCTCCGGCACCTCCAGGTCGCCCCACTGGAAGCTGGTGTACGTCAGACCGTGACCGAAGCCGTAGGCGGCGGTCGGGTCGATGTTGGACGACTCGCTGGCGTGCGAGAGCTTGGCCACCAGGTACGTGGACGGCTGGGTCCCGGGGCTGCGCGGGATGCTGACCGGCAGCTTGCCGGACGGCGCGACACGGCCGGACAGCACACCGGCGACCGCCCGCGTGCCCTCCTCGCCGGGGAAGAACGTCTGCACGATCGCCGCGGCCTCGTCCACCGCGCGGCCCAGCACGTACGGCCGGCCCGCGAGCATGGTGACGACGACCGGGGTGCCGGCGTCGAGGAGCGTGTCGAGCAGCTGCTGCTGCACACCGGGGAGGGTCAGCGACTCGCTGTCGCAGCCCTCGCCGCTGGTGCCGCGGCCGAAGAGCCCGGCACGGTCGCCGAGCGCGAGGACAACGATGTCCGCCTCGGCGGCCAGCCGCGCCGCCTCGGCGAAGCCGCCGGTGTCGTCGGTGTCGATGTCCGAGCCGCGCGCCGTGACGATCTCGCTGTCCGGGAACTCCTCGGCCAGCGCCTCGCGCAGGGTGGGCAGCTCGATGCCGACCGGCACCTCGGGGTGCTGGCTGCCGACGTGCACCGGGAAGGAGTAGCAGCCCAGCACCGCGGTCGGGACCTCGGCGTTGGGGCCGATGACCGCGATCTTCGCGGGGCGGGCGAGCGGCAGCGTGCCGTTCTCGTTGCGCAGCAGCACCACGGCCTGCTCGGCGATCTCGCGGGCGATCGCCCGGTTCTCCGCCGAGTCGAGGTCCACCGCGCCGCGCAGCGTGGCGGTGTCGGCGGTGTCCACGCCGGCCAGTGCGGCGGGCACGGGGTCCCAGTCCGGGTCCAGCAGGCCGAGCTCGACCTTCTGGATCAGCACGCGGCGCAGGGCGCGGTCGATGTGCGCCTCGGGCACCTGGCCGTCGGCGATGGCCTTGAGCAGCGGCTCGCCGAACGCCTTGACGGTCGGCAGCTCGACGTCCACACCGGCGTTGAGGGCGGCACCGGCCGCCTCGCCGAGGTTGCCGGCCACACCGTGCAGCAGCTGGAGGAAGGCGATGCCGAAGTAGTCCGCGACGACCGTGCCGGTGAAGCCCCACGTGTCACGGAGCAGCCCGGTCAGCAGGTCGGCGTCGGCGGCCGCGGGCACACCGTCGATGTCGGTGTAGGCGTGCATGACCGAGCGGACACCGCTCTCCCGGATCGCCATCTCGAACGGCGCCAGCATGACGTCGGCGCGCTCCCGGGTGCCCATGCTGACCGGCGCGAGGTTGCGCCCGGCGCGCGAGGCCGAGTAGCCGACGAAGTGCTTGAGCGTCGCCACGATGCCGGTGGACTCCAGGCCCTGGACGTAGGCGGTGGCCACCGTGCCGATGAGATACGGGTCCTCGCCGATCGTCTCCTCGACCCGGCCCCAGCGGGCGTCGCGCACCACGTCGAGCACCGGGGCCAGGCCCTGGTGCACGCCGACGGAGCGCATGTCCTGCCCGATCCGGGCCGCCATCGAGCGGACCAGCTCCGGGTTGAAGCTGGCGCCCCACGACAGCGGTACGGGGTAGGCGGTCGCGCCCCAGGTCGCGAAGCCGGCCAGGCACTCCTCGTGCGCGACGGCCGGGATGCCGAAACGGTTCGCCGCGGCGATGCTCCGCTGCGTGCGCAGCAGCGACAGCGCGCCGAGCGCCGGGTCGACCGGCGCGGTTCCGTACGACCTGGTCAGCTGGCCGAGACCCTGCGGCAGCAGGCTCTCGAGGGTGACCGGTTCCTCCATCTCGTGCTGGTACGGGGCGACCTCGCCGCCCTCGTCGGACGCACCCACCCAGATCCCGAACAGCTGCGCGACCTTCTCCTGCACGGTCATCGCCGCGATCAGCGCGTCGGCCCGGGTTTCCGGGGCGAGGGAGGTGTCCCTCCAGGGGGGAGTAGCGGACTTGTTCTCTTCGGCCACGGTGCCGGTCACTTTCCTCCGACGCCCATGAGTCCCTGGACCAGGGCACGGCGGGCGAACAGGTAGACGATGAAGATGGGCAGCATCGACAGCACGACCGCGGCCAGCAGGCCGGGGACGTCGATGCCGTGCTCGGTCTGGAACTGGAACAGGCCCATGGTGATGACCCGGGACTTGTCGGTCTGGGTCAGAACCAGCGGGAAGAGGAAGCCGTTCCAGGCCTGAAGGGCGGAGAAGACCACGATCGTGGACAGACCGCTCTTGGACAGGGGAACCACGAGCTGGAAGAACGTCCGGGTCGGCGAGGCGCCGTCCATGGCCATGGCCTCGTACAGCTCGGAGTTGATCTCCCGCATCACGCCGGTGAGGACCAGCGCGCAGACCGGCAGCGAGAACGCCGCGGTCGGCAGGATGAGGCCGATGAGGTTGTCGTACAGACCGGCCTTGGTGATCACGTAGAACATCGGGATGATCACCGCCTGCGACGGGATCGCCAGGCCCAGCAGGAACAGCCGGAAGATGCCGGTGGTGGTCTTGCCCTGGCTGCGTACGATCGCGTACGACAGCGGCGGGATCAGCACCAGCACGATCGCCACCACGGCCACCGTGACCAGCAGCGTGTTCAGGAAGAAGTGCCCGAACCCGTTGGAGAAGTCCTGGGTGTAGTTCGACAGCGTGAAGTGCTTCGGCCACGACAGCGGGCCGTTGGCCGAGTAGTCCGAACGGCTCTGCAGGGTCGCGGCGAGCATGACGTACAGCGGCAGGCCGATCAGGACCAGCCAGACGAGCGAGCCGAAACCGGCAAGGTAATTGGGACGGCGCTTCATCACAGTCCCTCCGTCGAGCTGCGCATCTTGTCGTAACCGGAGAACTTGACGATGACGAGCGAGATGATCGTGGCGATCACGACCAGGACCATGGCGATGGCCGAGCCGTAGCCGAAGTCGAAGTTCTTGAACGCCTGCACGTAGGAGTAGTACGGCGTGGTCGTGGTGTCCGTGCCGGGGCCGCCCTGGGTCAGGATCAGCACGGTGTCGAACACGGTCATGCCGCCGACGACCATGAGGATCATCGACGTGACCATGGTGGTCCGCAGCTGCGGCAGCGTGATGGACCAGAACTGCCGGAAGCGCCCGGCGCCGTCGATCGCGGCGGCCTGGTAGAGCACCGGCGGGATCGCGCGGGCCGCGCCCTGGTAGATCAGGGTGTGGAACGGGGTGTACTGCCACGCGCCGACGAAGATCAGCACGCCGATGGCGGTGCCCTGGTGGCCGAACAGGTTGCCGTCGCCGAACAGCCACTTGGCCTGGGACGGGATGCCGAAGTTCGGGTCGAGCAGGGCGCGCCACAGGATGGAGATCGCCGTCGCCGAGAGCAGCAGCGGGATGAAGTAGATCGCGGACAGAACTGCCCGGTTGCGCTGCTTGCCGGCCGCCCACACGCCGAGCAGGATGCTTAGCGGGGTCTGGACGACGACGCCGAGCACGGTGACCACGAGGGTGAGGACGATGCTCTGCAGCATCACGTGGTCGTGGAACAGCCTCGTCCAGTTGTCCACGCCGGTGAAGGACAGCGCACTGATGCCGTCCCAGTTCGAGAAGGACAGCACCGCGACCATGATCAGCGGCAGGACGGCGAAGAGGGCGAAGAACAGAGTGGCGGGCGCCGCCCAGGCAAAGCCTGGGCGGGCCACGGAGGCACCGGACTTGCGGCCCGGCCGGCCGGCGCCGGCCCGGAGTACGGGCCGGCGCTTCCCCACCCTGGGTGAATCAGTGGTGGTCATTTCTGGATCCCGGTTCAGGACGTGGGCAGGGCCTGCATGGCCTTGATGAAGCCGTCGGCGTCGAGCTTGCCGTCGAAGAACTGCTGGACGGCGGTGTGCATCGCGTTGCTGGCCGACTGCGGGTAGGCCTGGTCCCACGAGAGCTGGAACGAGGGTGCGGCCTTCACCAGGTCGTACTGGAACTTCGCGTAGGCCGGGTCGGCGGCCTGGTCCAGGAAGTTCGTGGTGTTGGTGGTGGTCGGCAGGTTGCCGATCGCCACGTGGGCCTTCACGAACTCGTCGCTGTACTGCAGCTTCAGGAACTGCGCGATGGCGTCCGGGTACTTGGTCTTCTTCAGGACCGAGTAGTAGTTGTTCGTGTTGCCCACGATGTCGGTCTGGTCGCCCTTGCCGTCCGAGACGGTCGGGAAGGTGCTGTATCCCAGGTCGGCCTTCGCGAAGTCAGGGTTGTCCTGCTGCTGCTGCGAGTAGTACCAGGAGCCCATGAGCTCGAAGGCGGCCTTGCCCTGCGCGACGAGCGCGACCGAACCGCCGTCGGTGTACTTGACCGAGTCGTAGTTGGTGCCGAAGGCGCCCGCGTCGATCAGTTCCTTGAGCTTGCCCAGCGCGGCACGGCTCTCGGGGGTGTCCCAGGCGGACTTGTCGCCGCCGAGGGCCTTGTCGAACAGGCTCGGGCCGGCCATGCGGTCGTACATGTACTCGTACCACATGAGGGTCGGCCACTGGTCGCCGCCGCCGAGGGCGATCGGGGTGACGTGCTTGGCCTTGAGGACCTTGACCGCGTTCAGCAGGTCGTCCCAGGTCTTCGGCGCGCTCAGGCCGTTGTCGCTCAGGACCTTCTTGTTGTTGAAGAGCATGACCGGCTGGGTGCCGCGCATCGGGACGCCGTAGGACTTGCCGTCGACCACGGCGCCGTTGAAGACCGAGGGCAGGAAGTTGGACTTCAGGCCCGGGTCCTTGGCGATCATGTCGTCGAGCGGCAGGAGGAGGCCGGCCTTGACGAAGGGCGCGATGCTGCCGCCGCCCCAGTTGAAGAAGACGTCGGGCGCCTGCTTGGTGTTGATGATCGTCTGAAGCTTGGTCTGGTAGTCCGCGCCAGGGATCGTCTGAAGCTTCGCCTTGACCTTCGAGGTCTTGTTGAAGGTGTCGACGATCTGCTTCTCGACCTTGTTGCTCGCGTCACCGTAGACGAGCACCGTGAAGCTGCCAGAGCCGCTGCTGCTGGAGCTGCCACCGCCGCACGCGGCCAGCGTCAGCCCGAGGGCGAGTACCACGCTGCCGGCCACAGCACGGGGAAGCCATCTCTTCTTCATCGTCCAGCCTTTCGAAATGTTTCGGCATCCTCGCCGAAAATTGCTGCGCGATGTGACGCTAAGGTGCGGCTGCGAAACGGTCAACCCTCGGGCTCCGGGTTATCAAAGCGTTACGCGCAGATGTGTCGTACGCTGCGCTCTTATGGATGAAGAGGTGGACGAGAGTCGGGTCACGCTCGCCCAGGTCGCCGAAACTGCCGGGGTCTCCGTCTCGACAGTTTCGAAAGTGCTGAACGGGCGTCAGGACGTCTCGGCGCTGACGAGGTTGAAAGTTGAACGACTCCTGGAGCTGCACGGATACCGCCGGACGACCCGCGGCGGCTCCGAGGCGCCCCTGATCGAGATCGTCTTCCACGAGCTGGACGCCATCTGGGCCATGGAGCTGATCCTGGGCGTCGAGAAGGTCGCCAAGGAGATCGGCGGCAGCGTGGTGCTCACCGAGAGCGGCACCCGCCACTCGCCGGACAACGAGTGGATCGAGGGGGTCCTGCGGCGCCGCCCGATGGGCGTCATCCTGGTCTTCTCCGCGCTGCCCCACGAGTTCAAGCAGCAGCTCAGGAGCCGTTCGATCCCTTTTGTGATCATCGATCCGGCCGGCGACCCGGAGCCCGACGTGCCCTCGGTGGGGTCGGCGAACTGGTCCGGCGGCCTCGCCGCGACCCGGCATCTGATCGAACTCGGACACCGCCGTGTCGGGATAATCACAGGTCCCGAGGACATGATGTGCTCGCTCGCCCGGCTGGACGGCTTCCGCTCGGCCATGACGACCGCGGGTCTCGACATCGACCCCGAACTCATCGCCTTCGGTGACTTCCACGTCGAGGGCGGCTACGAGCAGGCGATGCGGATGCTGGGCCGCCCCGACCGGCCCACGGCGATCTTCGCCGGCAGCGACCTGCAGGCCATCGGCGTCCTGGAGGCGGCGGGCGTGCACGGACTGCGCACCCCCGCCGACCTCTCGGTGGTCGGCTACGACGACGTCGCCGTGGCCCAGTGGTCCCGCCCGGCCCTGACCACCGTCCGGCAGCCGCTGCGGCGGATGGCCGAGGAGGCCTCGCGGATGATGCTGCGGCTGCGGGCGGCGCCCGGCACCACCTCCACCACCCGTATGGAGCTCGCCACCAGCCTGGTCATCCGGCGCAGCACCGCCCCGCCGTCCGCCTGATCGCCAGGTCACCCACCCGGGGGCGGATGACCTGGGGCTTTCAGCGGTATTTTTGGACATATGACCCGGAACGGTGCGTCCGGTGACGCGCACCTGCCGAGGGTCGCCTATTCGACGACGGCCCGGCTGGTCGCGGCGCTGCTGCTGCTCGCGCTGCTGCTGGTCCTCGACGTCTCGGGCGGGACGCGGATCCGCATCGGCGGGCTCATGGTGGGGGTGCCCGCCCTGTCGGCGGTCTTCCTCGGCCCGTGGGCCGTCCTGCTGCTGGTGGCCGCCACCTTCCCGTGCCTGGCGATCGCCGCCTGGAACAACGGCCAGCTCGACGCGGTGAACTTCCCCGTCGTCATGGCCACCACCACCCTCATCGGCGGCGCGTCGGTACTGGCCGCGGCCGTACGGCAGCGCCGCGAACGCGAGCTGGCGCAGGTCAGATGGGTCGCCGCCGTCACCCAGCGGGCTCTGCTGCGCCCGCTGCCGACCCGGCTCGGCCCGCTCGCCATCGCCTCCACCTACCTCGCCGCCGACCGCGAGGCGGCCATCGGCGGCGACCTCTACGCCGCCGCGGACCTCGGCGGCGGCCGTATCCGCGTGATGGTCGGCGACGTCCAGGGCAAGGGCATGGCCGCCGTCGAGGTCACCGGCATGCTGCTGGCCGCCTTCCGCCGCACCGCCCGGCACCGCACCCCGCTGCGGGCGCTGCCTGCCGCGCTCGACGAGAGCCTGCGCGACGACCTCACCGATGCCCCGGAACTCCCCCCGGCACCGCCGCCGCCCCCGACCCCCCAGACACCCTTCGGGCCCGCGTCCGAGCCCGCCGCGGCCCCGTCGGCAGGCGCCCTGGAGCGCTTCGTCACCGCCGTGATGGTCGACGTCGCGCCCGGCGGGGAGTGCATCAGCATCGCGAACTGCGGCCACCCGCCGCCGATCCTGCTGCACGACGGCGAGGTCCTGCCGCTGGAGTCCGCGCACCCCGCGGTGCCGCTGGGCCTCGGCGACCTCACCCCGGAGACCCAGCACCTGGACACGTACGACCTCGCGGTCGGCGACGTGCTGCTGCTCTACACCGACGGCGTCATCGAGGCCAGGGACTGCGACGGCACCTTCTACCCGCTGGCCGACCGGCTCGCCGACTGGCGCGACCTCGCCCCCGCCGACCTGGTCAACGCCCTCACCGCCGACCTCGCCCGGCACGTCGGCAGCCGCCTCGGCGACGACGTCGCGGTGGTGGCCCTGCAACGGACCGCGTGACGGCCCGCGGACCACGCGCCCCGGCCCCGCGGCCCCGCGGCTCCCCTCCCCGCGCAGACGTACCGCCGCCCACCGGGCGGTTTTCGGCCGGGCCGCAGCGCGCCACGGGCGGTGGCCGGCGAAGCCGCGGTTAGTGTGCGCTGACCGCCGGGCGGGGGCGTCCCACCCCGCCGCGCGGCCCGTCCGAACCGTGCCCGCGGTCCGTCCCGTTCGTATACGGTCCGGGCGCCCGCGGGCGCCGAGCCAGGAGGCGACCCATCAGCGAGCAGACCCCGGCCGCCCCGGCCCCCGCCCCCGGCGCCCCGGCCGGGGGAGCCCCCGGCAGCCAGCCGAAGGAGGCCGACGCGCTGCGGGACATGCTGCGCCGGCCGCAGTACCGGCGGGCGCTGGTCTTCAGCGGGGTGATCGGCATCCCGGTGTCGCTCGTCGCCTTCTGGTTCCTGGCCGCGCTGCACGAGCTCCAGCACCTGATCTGGACACAGTGGCCGCACGACCTCGGGTACGACCGCGCCCCGTGGTGGTGGTCGCTGGCCGGGGCGGTCGTGGCGGGCGCGGGCACCGCCCTGGTGGTGCTGCGCTTCCCCGGCCGCGGCGGGCACGTCCCGGTGGCCGGCCTGCACTCCGGCAGCTCCACCCCGGCGTCGCTGCCGGGCGTCGTGCTCGCCGCGCTGTGCTGTCTGCCCTTCGGCGTCGTGCTCGGGCCCGAGGCACCGCTCATCGCGCTCGGCGGCGGCCTGGCGCTGCTCTTCCGGGACCTGGCCCGCGCCCCCGCGACGGAGGCGAGCACCGCGCTGGTCGGCGCGGCCGGCGCCGCCGCGGCCATCGCCGCGATCTTCGGCAACCCGCTGGTGGCCGCCGTGATGCTGATGGAGGTCGCCGGGGTCGGCGGGCCCCGGCTCTTCGCCGTCATGCTGCCCGCGCTGCTGTCCAGCGGTGTCGGCGCGATCGTCTTCACCGGCTTCGGCCACTGGACCGGGCTGAAGACCGGCAGCCTGGAGATCGGCCTGCCCGCGCCGCCGCTGCTGGACGCCGGAGACGTGGTGTGGTCGGTGCTGATGGCCGCGCTCATCGCGGTGGTGATCCACTACGTCATGCTCGCCGGGCGCCGCACCGCGATCCTGGTCGTCGCCCACCCGCTGCGCAACACGCTGCTGGCCGCGCTCGCCATGGGGTGCTGCGCCGCGGCGTACACCGGCATCACCGGCCGGTCGCCGACCGACGTGGCGCTGTCCGGGCAGTCCACGCTGCCGGACCTGGCGGCGCACCCGCACGCGTGGTCGGTGGGCGCGCTGGTCGCGGTGCTGGTCTTCAAATCGGCCGGTTACGCGATCAGCCTCGGCAGCCTGCGCGGCGGGCCGATCTTCCCGTCGCTCTTCCTCGGCGCGGCCTTCGGGGTGCTGCTCGCGCCCCTGCCCGGCTTCGGCGTCGTGCCCGCTACCGCGGCGGGCATGGCCGCCGCGGCGGCGGCGGCCATGCGGCTGCCGGTGAGCACGGTGGTGCTGGTGGCGCTGCTGCTGGGGTACACCGGCTCGCTGCCGGTGGTGGTGCTGGCGGCCGTGACCGCCTTCGTGATCATCGAACTGCTCCCCGAGGGCCCGCCCGTCCCGCCCTTCCGCGACCGGTCCGGGCCGGGGCCGGACCCCGGCTGAGCGGGGGTCTCACCGGCCCGACGGCGTGACCAGCCCCGTCTCGTACGCCATGACGACGGCCTGGGTGCGGTCGCGCAGCCCGAGCTTGGCCAGGATGCGGCTCACATGCGTCTTCACGGTCTCCTCCGTGACCGTCAGCTGCGCGGCCAGCTCCGCGTTGGACAGGCCCTGCGCCACCAGCTGCAGCACCTGCGTCTCGCGCGGGGTGAGCGCGGCCAGCTCGGAGGACGGCCGGGCGGCGGGGGAGCCGGGCGAGTCGGGGGAGCCGGGTGCGGCGGCCGGGCGGAGCCGGGCGAACTCGGCGATCAGCCGCCGCGTCACGCCCGGCGCGAGCAGCGCCTCGCCCGCCGCGACGACCCGCACCGCCTCGAAGAGACGCTCCGCCGTGACGTCCTTGAGCAGGAAGCCGCTCGCCCCGGCGCACAGCGCGTCGTACACGTACGCGTCCAGGTCGAACGTCGTCAGCACGAGCACCCGCGGCGCGGCGCCCTCCACGGCCGTCAGCCGCCGGGTCGCCTCGATGCCGTCGAGCACCGGCATCCGGATGTCCATCAGCACGACGTCGGGCGCCAGCTCCGCGCACGCGGCCACCGCCTCGGCCCCGTCGCACGCGGTGCCGACGACGGTGAAGTCCCGCTGGGTGTCCAGCAGCGCCGCGAAGCCCGTCCGCACCACCTGGTGGTCGTCCGCGACGAGGACCCGCACCGGCGGCGGGGGAGCGGCGCTCACCGCAGCACCTCCGCGGCCACCGGCAGCGAGGCCTCCACCACGAAGCCGCCGCCCGGCGCCCGCCCGCAGCTCAGCGTGCCGCCCGCCGCGGCCGCGCGCTCCCGCATCCCGGGCAGCCCGTGCCCGCCGGGCCCCTCGGCGCCGCCCGGCGCGGGCCGCGGCCCCGGCCCGTTGTCGCGCACCCGCAGCCGCAACGCGTCCTCCCCGTAGTGCAGTTCCACGTCCACCGCGGCGCCCCGGGCGTGCCGGCGCACGTTGGTGAGCGCTTCCTGGACGATACGGAAGGCCGCCAGCTCCACCCCCGGGTCCAGCGCCGCCGCCGGGCCGGACACGATGAGCCGCACACCGGCGCCCGAGGCGCCCCGGGCCTCGTCGACCAGCTCGGTGAGCTGCTGGAGGCCCGGTTGCGGACGGCGCTCGGCGGTGTCCACCTCGGCGTCCTGCCGCAGCACCCCGAGCAGCCGGCGCATCTCGGTCAGCCCGGCGCGCGCGGTGTCGCCGATGTCCGACAGCCGCTGCGCGCCCGCGGGCGGCATCCCGGGTGTGGTCAGCCGCGCGGTCTCGGCCTGGACCGCGATCATCGAGATGTGGTGCGCCACCACGTCGTGCAACTCCCGGGCTATTCGGGCCCGTTCGCCGCGCGCGGTGTGCTCCAGCAGGCTGCGCGCGGTGATCTGCCGGGCCGCGCTGTGCACCCTGGCCTCGGCGCGTGCCGCCCGTGCGGCCCCGGCCCACGCGGCGCCCGGCGCGGCGGACGCGGCCAGCAGCGCCAGCACCCGCGCCTCCCCCGCGAGCCGCGGGTCGCACAGCGCGACCACCGGCAGGAGCACGGCCAGCCCCACCGCGAGGCCCACCCGGGCGCCGCCCCCGGCCTGCGCCCCTGCGGCGAGCCGGTGCAGGGCGAGCGGCACCGCCACCGCCCCGGCGGCCGTGAAGGTGCCGAACGCGGTGAGGGACAGCACCGCGGCGGCCGCCGCCACGACCGCGGCGGGCGGCGCGGACAGGAACACCGGCGGCACCGTCGTCGCGAGCGCCAGCAGCGCCACCACCAGCAGCGCGAACGCCGGGGAGCGCCCGTGACCGCCCGTCACCGCGACCCGCACCGCCGCCTCCGCGACCGCGGCAGCGGCGAGCAGCGCCGCCAGGACCGCCGGAGCCCGTGGCGACGCCGCGAACTCCCCGACCCACGTGGTGTCTTTCGGCCTCACACCGGCATTCTCCCCGCAAGTCCGCACCCGGCGCGTCCTCCTGGCCAGGGACTCCGCCGTACATCTCAGGGGGGACACCACCCGTCCGGCGTACCACCGCGACGGTACGCCGAGGACCGCTCCGCCGCGTGACGCGCCGCGGCCCGCGGCTGCCTAGCCTCGTCCGTCATGGAAGCAACCATCGAAGTCCGCGAACTGCACAAGCGGTTCGGGGCGGCACCGGCACTGGACGGGATGACGTTCACCGTCGCCCCCGGGCGGATCACCGGCTTCGTCGGGCCCAACGGCGCGGGCAAGTCCACCACCATGCGCGTGGTCCTCGGCCTGGACGCCGCCGACTCCGGCACCGCCCTGGTCGCCGGCCGCCCCTACCGCGAGCTGCGCAACCCCCTCGCCCACGTCGGATCGCTGCTCGACGCGGGCGCGCTCCAGCCCAGCCGCAGCGCCCGCGGGCACCTGCTGTGGCTCGCGCACTCGCAGGGTCTGCCCGCGCGCCGCGTCGACGAGGTCATCGCCCTGGCGGGCCTGGAACAGGTGGCCCGCCGCAAGGCCGGGGGCTTCTCGCTGGGCATGCGCCAGCGGCTCGGCATCGCCGCCGCGCTGCTCGGCGATCCGCCGGTGCTCGTCATGGACGAGCCCTTCAACGGCATGGACCCCGAAGGCATCGTGTGGATGCGCGGCCTGCTGCGCGCGCTCGCCGCCGAGGGCCGTGCGGTGCTGGTGTCCAGCCATCTGATGAGCGAACTCCAGGACACCGCCCACCACCTGGTGGTCGTCGGCCGCGGCCGGGTCATAGCCGACACCGGGGTCGCCGAACTGATCGCGGCGGCCTCCGGCGACCGGGTCGGGCTGCGCACCAACGAACGCGTCCGCGCCATGACCCTGCTCGCGCAGGCCGGCGCCACCGTCGCGGCGACCGGCGGCGACACGCTCACCGTCGCCGGTCTGGCCGCCGAGCAGGTCACCGCGCTGCTCGGACGGGCCGGCCTGCCCTTCTCCGAAGTGAGCGCGCACCGTGCCACGCTGGAGGAGGCGTACATGGAACTGACCCGCGACGCCGTGGAGTTCCGGTCCGGAGGTGCGCTGTGACCGCCCCCGCGCCCGTGACCACCACCCCGTACCGCTCCCCGCAGGCCCCCGGCCGGGACGGCTTCCTGCGGCTGCTGCACGCGGAGTTCACCAAATTCCGCACGGTACGCGGCTGGGTCGCCGGTCTCGTCACCGCCGCCGTCGTCACCGTCGCCGTGGGCCTGCTCGGCGCGGCGGGCAGCAGCATCGTCTGCAACGGCCCCGACGGCGGCGCGTGCGACCACACCGCGCTCACCGGTCCCGGCGGTGTCGAGGTCCGCGACGCCCTGACCTTCGTGCACCGCCCGCTGACCGGCGACGGCTCGGTCACCGCCCGGATCACCTCGCTCACCGGCCAGTACGCGCCCGAGGGCCACGCCGGACCGGGAAGCGGCGGCGGTGGGCTCGCCTCGGGCGTGCAGCCCTGGGCCAAGGCCGGGGTCATCGTCAAGGACGGTACGAAGCCGGGCTCGGCGTACGCGGCCGTCGCGCTCACCGGCGCGCACGGCGTGCGCATGCAGTACGACTTCACCCACGACACGGCGGGCCTGCCCGGCAAGGTCACCGCGGACTCCCCGCGGTGGCTGCGGCTGACCCGCAGCGGCGGCACCCTCACCGGCTACGACTCCACCGACGGCATCCACTGGACGCGGATCGGCACGGCCCGCCCGGCCGGGCTCCCGGCCACCGTGCAGATCGGGCTCTTCACCACCTCGCCCGAGTACGTCGTCACCAGCCGCTCGCTGAACGGCAGTTCGGTGGACGGCGGCCCCAGCACCGCGACCGCCTCCTTCGACTCGGTCACCGTGCGGGGCGCCGCGGGCGGTGACCGGACCGGCGCGTGGACCGGCGACACCGTCGGCGCAGACGGCGGTCCCGACAAGAACCCCGACCTGGGCTACCGGCAGTCCGGCGGCACCTACACGCTCACCGGCAGCGGGGACGTGGCCCCGCTGGTGCACGGCCGCGACGAGCCCGGCAAGTCCGTCGAGGACAGCCTCATCGGTGCCTTCGCCGGGCTGGTCGTGGTGACGGTCGTGGCCGCGATGTCGGTCACCGCCGAATACCGCCGCGGGCTGATCCGCACCACCTTCGCCGCCGCGCCCCGGCGCGGCCGGGTACTCGCGGCCAAGGCCGCCGTCGTCGGCGGGCTGTGCTTCGTCACCGGGCTGGTCGCCGCGCTGGTGGCGGTGCCGCTCGTCGGGGCGGTCGAGAAGCACAAGCACTTCGCCCTCCACCACCTGTCGGCCGGGACCGAGCTGCGGATCGTCCTCGGCACCGCGGGGCTCTTCGCCGTCACCGGCGTCCTGGCGCTCGCCGTCGGCACGCTGCTGCGGCGCAGCGCGGGCGCGGTCACCGCGGTCGTGGTCGCCATCGTGGTGCCCTACATCCTCGCGGTCTCCGGGATGCTGCCCACCGGCCCGTCCCGCTGGCTCACCCGCGTCACCCCGGCCGCGGCCTTCGCCGTCCAGCAGAGCGCCCACCAGTACGCGCAGGTGACCGCGGACTACTCGCCCGGAGACGGGTACTTCCCGCTCGCCCCCTGGGCCGGATTCGCCGTGCTGTGCGGTTACGCCGCCGTCGCGACCGGCCTCGCCGCCGTACGGCTGCGGCGGAGGGACGCGTGAGCGCGCTCTCGCAGGCGGTGCGCGCCGAGTGGACGAAGGTCCGTACGCTGCCGGGCCTGCTGTGGCTGGCGGCCGCGGTCGCGGTCGGCACGGTGGCCGTGGGCGTGGCGAGCGCGGCGGCGGTGCACTGCGGGGCCGCGCCCGGCGCGGTGTGCGGGCAGGACCCGGCGAAGGTCGGCCTGGCCGGCGTGCAGGCCGGCCAGGCCGGGGTCGCGGTGCTCGCCGTGCTGCTCATCGGAGCGGAGTACGGCACCGGGATGATCCGGGTGACCCTGGCGGCGGTGCCGCGCCGGGGCACGGTCCTCACGGCGAAGGCGGCGGTGCTCGGCGGCATCGTGCTCGCCGCCGGGACCGTCGCCGTGGGCGGCTCGCTGCTCGCGGCCCTGCTCATCCTGCCCGGACACGGCTTCACCGGCTTCTCGGCCGCGCACGGCCCGGTGCTCAGGGCCGCCGCCGGGTCGGTCGCGTACCTGGTGCTGGTCGCCCTGCTCGCGCTGGGTGTGGCCACCGCGGTACGCGACTCCGCGGCCGCGGTGGGCGCCGTGCTCGGGCTGCTCTACCTCTTCCCGATCATCGCGTCCGTGGTGTCGGACCCGGTGTGGTACGAGCGGCTCCAGCGGGTGGGGCCGATGACGGCCGGGCTCGCGGTCCAGTCCACGCTCCCCGGAGCCCGGGACCCGATCGGCCCCTACGCCGGGCTCGGCGTCCTCGCGGCCTGGGCCGCGGCGGGGCTGGCCGCCGGGGCGGTGTCCCTCAAGGGACGCGACGCCTGACCGGCGGCCCCGCTTGTCGAGCTGGTCCCCGCGCCCCTCGGCGCCCGTCCGCCGGGCGCGGCACCCGTACCGCCGGGGAAGGCCTCAGTGCAGCTGCGAGCGCCAGCCTTCCGGGACGCGCCCGGCGGGGCCGGGGGTGGGCTGGGCGGTGGGGTGGCTCTGGGGCGGGGCCAGGTCGGGGCCGTCCTCGACGTAGCTCTCAGTGCGGTAGTTCCAGAACCAGTCCTCGCCCGGCTCGTACGAGCGGATGACGTCGTGGCCCGTGGCCGCCGCGTGCGCGCTCGCGTGCTGCGCCGGGGAGCTGTCGCAGCAGCCGACGTGGCCGCAGGACGCGCACCTGCGCAGGTGCAGCCACCAGCCGCCGGTCTGGTCGCATTCCGCGCAGCCGTCGCCGCTCGGCGGGACCGACGGGTCGATGCCCGGGGTGGGTGGGGTGGTCATGAGGCGGCCTCCTCGGCGTCGGGGGACTGGGCGGTGAGCGGCAGCCGGACCCGGAAGCGGGTGTTGCCCGGTTCCGACTCGACGTCCAGGTCACCGTGGTGCTTGTTGACCACGATCCGCCAGGAGATGTCGAGCCCGAGCCCGGTGCCCTGGCCCACCGGCTTGGTTGTGAAGAACGGCTCGAAGATCCGCTGCCGGATCTCCGCCGGGACCCCCGGACCGGTGTCCAGGAAGTCCACCACCAGCCTGCCGTGGTCGCGCGAGGTGCGCACGGTGAGCGTGCCCGAGCCGTCCATCGCGGAGACCGCGTTGTCGATCAGATTCGTCCAGACCTGGTTGAGCTCACCGGGGTAGGCGGGGATCCGCGGCAGCGAGTGGTCGAACTCCCGCACCACCCGCACCTCGGGCCCGATCTTCCCGGCGAGCATCTGGAGCGTGCTGTCCAGCAGCTCGTGGATGTCGACCACCTGGAAGGGCGCCCGGTCCAGCTGCGAGTACTGCCGGGCGGCGTTGACCAGGCCCGACACCCGGGTCGTGGAGTCCTCGATCTCGTTCATGAGCAGCTCGGTCTCGACGGTGTAGTTGAGCCACCGCACCGCGCTCTCCAGCAGCTCGGCGTCCACCGCCGCCGCGACCTGCTCCAGCCACTCCTCGTCGAGCCCGGCCTGGACGAAGACCGGGGCGAGGTCCCAGCCGCCGCGGATGCCGTGCGCGTCCAGCCAGTCGGCGACCGCGTCCTCCTGGTCGGAGGTCTCCAGCGGGCTCAGCTCCTGGGCCTTGGCGATCCGCTCGACGGCCCGCTCCTGCACCTGGATCAGCGTCTCCAGGTCGGACTGCCGGTAGGGGCCGCCGGCCAGGACCTTCAGCTTGCTGCGCATCCCGGCCACCCGGTCGCGCAGCGCGGAGGTGGCGCGCAGTGCGGCGGCGGCCGGGTTGTTCAGCTCGTGCGTCAGACCGGCCGACAGCGAGCCCAGCGCGAGCAGCCGCTCGCGCTGGCTGACGACCTGCTGGAAGGTCTGGTTGCCGAAGAACAGACCCTCCAGCAGGTGCACCGCCATCGGGAACCACTCGCGGACGATGCCCGCGAACTCGTCGGCGGCCAGCACGAAGAAGCGGGACGGCTGGGTCACCCGCAGCGAGTTGGTGTAGAGCTGCGGCACCCGGTCGCCCAGGTAGGCCTGGAAGGCGCCCGCGTAGACACCGCGCATCGAGGTGCGGTTGACCTCCACGTCGTCCGTGCCGACCCGCCGCGAGGTCACCACCGTGCCCTCCAGCAGCACGTAGAAGCACGTGGCCGGGTCGCCCTCGGCGTAGACCGGGCCGGGCTCGACGGATTCGATACGGCCCGACGCGCACAGCCGGTCCAGCTGCTCGTCCGACAGGTGCTCGAAGAGGAAGAGCGAGCGCAGCTCCTCCGGGTTGCACGGCAGCGTCGCGGTCACAGCCCCTCCAGGTAGCGGTGTACGAGCATGACGGCCATCGCGCCCTCGCCGACCGCGGACGCGACGCGCTTGGCGGACTCCGCCCGGACGTCGCCCGCCGCGAAGACCCCCGGCACGCTGGTCTCCAGGTGGTACGGGGGCCGGTCCGGCTCCCACCCGGCCGGGCGCTCGCCCTCGGCGGCGAGGTCCGGGCCGGTGAGCACGAAGCCGTGGCCGTCCCGGCGGACGATGCCGTCCAGCCAGTCCGTGCGCGGCGCCGCACCGATGAAGACGAACAACCGCTGGGCGTCGACCATTTCCGTGCCACCGGTCGCGGTGTCGCGCAGCGTCAGGCCCTCCAGGTGGTCCTCGCCGTGCGCGGCCTCCACCACGGTGCCGGTGCGCACCGAGATGGTGGGGATCGCGGCGATCTGCTGGATCAGGTAGTGCGACATGGACGCCTCCAGCGAGGGCCCGCGCACCAGCAGCGTCACCGACTTCGCACCGCGCGAGAGGTAGACGGCGGCCTGTCCCGCGGAGTTCGCGCCGCCGACGATGTAGACGTCCTGGTCCTCGCAGCCCGCGGCCTCGGTCAGCGCCGAGCCGTAGTAGACCCCGCGGCCGGTCAGGTCGGCGACGCCGGGCACGTCCAGCATCCGGTAGGCCACCCCGGTGGTGAGGATGACGCTCTGCGCGGAGACCGCGGAGCCGTCGGCGAACCGCACCGTGCGCGTCGGCCCGCTCACCTCCAGGCCGGTGACCTCGCACGCGGTCAGCAGCTCGGCCCCGAAGCGGGTGGCCTGGCGACGGGCCCGGTCGGTGAGCTGGGCGCCGGAGACACCGTCGGGGAAGCCCAGGTAGTTCTCGATCCTGGCGCTCTGCCCGGCCTGCCCGCCCGTCGCGGTGCGCTCCACCAGCACCGTGTTCAGGCCCTCCGAGGCCCCGTAGACCGCCGCGCCCAGGCCCGCGGGCCCGGCGCCGATCACCACCAGGTCGTAGAACTCCTCGGCGGGCGTCGTCGCGAGCCCCACCTGCGAGGCGAGGTCCTGGTCCGAGGGCTCGACCAGCACGTCGCCGCCCGGGGCGATGACCAGCGGCAGCCGCATGCCGTCGTGCCCCGCGGCGTCCAGCAGCCGCCGCCCCTCGGCCTGGTCGGACTGGTACCAGCGGTACGGGATCTGGTTGCGGGCCAGGAACTCACGCACCCCGGAGGAGCGCGCCGACCAGCGGTGGCCGATCACCTTGGTCTCCGGCACCGGGCGGTGGTCGGAGGTCAGCCAGCTCTCCAGCAGGTCGTCGACCACCGGGTAGAGCTTCTCCTCCGGCGGGTCCCACGGCTTGAGCAGGTAGTGGTCCAGGTCGACGACGTTGATCGCGTCGATCGCCGCGCCCGTGTCGGCGTAGGCGGTGAGCAGGATCCGCCGGGCGCCGGGGTAGACGTCCATGGCCTGTTCGAGGAACTCGATGCCGTTCATGTGCGGCATGCGGTAGTCCGCGAGGATGACCGCGACGAGGTCGCCGCGCAGCTTCATCTGCCGCAGCGCGTCCAGCGCCGAGTCGCCGGACTCGGCGCGCACCACCCGGTAGCGCTCGCCGTAGCGCCGCCGGAGGTCACGGGCTACCGCCCGGGAGACCCCCGGATCGTCGTCGACGGTCAGCAGTACGGATCGGCGTGTGCTCTCCGCTGTTGTCATGGGCATCCCCGTCCCCGTCCGCGGCCTGCGCGTTTTCCTCCGCGCGGGTCCGCCGTTCAGCCTAGTGTGATCATCGGCCCCTCGCAGTCCGTGGCTTTCCGGCATGCGCGGTGATCGCGGAGCGCGTAATCTTCTCCGCCTGACGTCTGGGGGACGCGATGCGGGTGGGGAGCGCGGCGGCAGCCGCGGTGGCGGTGCTGTGCGCCGCGGTCACGGCGGCGGACGGCGCGAGCGCGCTGAGCGGCGGGCCGCCGCTGACGAAGGACGAGGTGCGGGCGGAGATCGACACCGCGCTCGGCCGGGCGGGCATCCACGACGACGAGACGGTACGGCTCGTCGTCATGTTCGCCGAGTCCTGGAGCCGGCACGTGCCGCCGCCGGAATGCCTCCTCGACGACCACCAGCCGCTGCCGGCCTCGGCCGCGCAGACGGACCGGTTGCTGGCAGCGCTGGGCCGGGCCGGCTGGCGGCGCTCGGAGCCGTCGGCCACCGTCGGCGACGGCACCATCGTCAACACCTCCCTGCACCGGGGCGGCTGGCGCCTGACGGTCTCGCGGGCCGTGGTGCCCGGCATGGAAGGCCCCGGCCAGGTGACCGTCGGCGCCTTCCGGCCGGACTGCTGAGCCGTACGGGTCCGCGCGCCGCGCCGGACCGCCGGGCTTGCGCTATAGCGCACTCCAGCTCCTAGCCTCGACGGCATGACTACACCGCAGAAACCGATCGGCTCGGGCTTCGGCGCCCACAGCACCGCGGACGAGGTCCTGGAGGGCATCGACCTGACCGGCAAGCTCGCCCTGGTCACCGGCGGCTACTCCGGTATCGGCCTGGAGACCACCCGTTCGCTCGTCAAGGCCGGTGCGAACGTCCTGGTGCCCGCGCGCCGCCCGGAGACCGCCCGCGAGGCGCTCTCCGGCCTGCCGGGCGTGGAGATCGACGAGCTGGACCTCGCCGACCTCGACAGCGTCCGCGCCTTCGCGGACCGCTTCCTGGCCACCGGCCGCGACCTCGACATCGTCATCGACAGCGCCGCCGTCATGGCCTGCCCGGAGACCCGGGTCGGCCCCGGCTGGGAGGCGCAGTTCGCCACCAACCACCTCGGCCACTTCGCCCTGGTCAACCTGCTGTGGCCGGCCATCGAGCGGGCCCGCGGCCGGGTCGTCGCGGTCTCCTCGGGCGGCCACCACAACTCGCCGATCCGCTGGGACGACCTCTGGTTCGAGGAGGGATACGACAAGTGGGAGGCCTACGGGCAGGCCAAGACCGCCAACGTGCTCTTCGCCGTGCAGCTCGACGCGCTGGCCCGCGACCGCGGTGTGCGCGCCTTCGCCCTGCACCCCGGCGGCATCCTCACCCCGCTCCAGCGCCACCTGGAGAAGTCCGAGATGATCGAGCGCGGCTGGATCGACGAGGACGGCAAGGTGCTCAACCCGGGCATGTTCAAGTCCCCCCAGGAGGGCGCGGCCACCCAGGTGTGGGCGGCCACGTCGCCCCAGCTCGACGGCCTCGGCGGGGTCTACCTGGAGGACTGCGACATCGCCGTGCCCGCCACCGGGGGCGGCCCGCGCTCCGGTGTCCGCGACTACGCCGTCGATCCCGAGCAGGCCGCCCGGCTGTGGGCGCTGTCCGCCGAGCTGACCGGCGTGGACGCCTTCGCCGCCTGACGCGTCCCGCCCGGCCCGCCCCGGCCGCGCCGAACGGGTGAAGGACCCGCCCGTCGGCCCGGCCGGTGGCGGCGGCGGGCGCCCGCGCGCTGGATGCTGGGGCCGACAGACGTCCGCGCCCGCGGGCGCTCCCGGGCGGTGCCCCCGCGCCGGGCCCCCGACGCCACCGGAGGCCGACCCTGCTGGTGCTCTGCGTGCTCTTCGCGCTCATCGGGGCGGCCAGCAACGCCACCGGGACGGTCTTCCAGCGCAAGGCCGCGCTGGCGGTCCCGGCCGGGGACGCGCTCAAACCGCGGCTGATGATGGACCTGGTACGGCAGCCCGTGTGGCTGCTGGGCATCGGCGGCGTGGTCGGGGCCGCGCTCTTCCAGGCGCTCGCCCTGGTCGCGGGCCCGCTCGCGCTCGCGCAGCCGGTCTTCATCCTGGAGCTGCCCTTCGCCCTGCTGATCGCGCTGCCCGTGCTGAACCGCACACTGCCCCGGGCCGGGTGGATCTCGGTGGCCTGCATGGTCGCCGGGCTCGTGATCGCGCTCGCGAGCGCCGCGCCGGACGGCGGGCGCCCGCAGGCCTCGATGGCCCGCTGGATCCCGGCCCTGGCGCTGTGCCTGGCGGCGATGGGCTGCGCCGTCACGGCCGCACGGCACCGGCGCTCCGGCGCCGCGCGGGCCGCGCTGCTCGGCTCGGCCGCCGCGGTCGGCAACGCGCTGACGGCCGCGCTCATGAAGTCGGCGGCCAACGCCTTCTCCGACGACGGATTCGGCGCCTTCCTGACGTCGTGGCAGACCTACGGCTTCGCGGTGTGCGGGGTGGCCGCGGTCTTCCTGCTGGAGAACGCGCTGCAGGCCGGGTCCATCGCGGCCTCGCAGCCCGCGCTGACGCTCGGCGACGCGACCGTGAGCCTGCTGCTGGGGATCCTGGTCTACGCCGAGCACATCCGCACCGGCTGGTGGATCCTGCCCGAGCTGGCCGGGGTCGCGCTGGTCACCGCCGGGACCCTGCACCTGTCCCGGGGGGTCCCGCTGACGGGGGAGCTGAACACCTGACGGCCGGTGGCCCGCGGGCGGCGCCGGGCCCCCTCCGCCCGGCGCCGCCCGCGACCGGTCTCAGGGCCGGCGCACCGTCAGGCGCAGCGTGACGATCTGGAAGGGCCGCAGCCGCAGCCGCACCCCCGACCCGGCGACCTCGTAACTGCCGTCGTCCGGCAGCGGCCGCTCCAGCAGGTCGGTCACCACCGCGGAGCCGAGCGCGAACGACGGTGTGAGCAGCGCGGCCACCCGGCGCCCGCGCGCCTCGTAGAGGCGTACGACCACGTCCCCCGACCCGTCGTCGGCGAGCTTGACCGCGGAGACCACCACGCCCTCCTCGTCGAGGGCGACCAGCGGCGCCACCACCGCGCTGCCCGGCACCGCGCGCTCGGGCAGGTTCAGGTGGTAGCCCTCGCGTACCGCGTCACCCGGCTCCACGCCCACCACCAGGGCGTACCGCAGGGTGTGGACGCCCTGGTCGGCGTCCGGGTCGGGGAAGCGGGCGGCGCGCAGCAGGGTGAGCCGTACGGTGGTGGTCGTGCCGCCGTCGGGGCGTACGTCGCGGGTGACGTCGTGGCCGTAGGTGGAGTCGTTGACCAGCGCCGCGCCCCAGCCGGGCTCGCCGACGTGCAGGTAGCGGTGCGCGCACACCTCGAACTTCGCCGCGTCCCAGCTGGTGTTGACGTGCGTGGGCCGGTCCACCTGGCCGAAGGGGATCTCCGCGGTCGAGTGCGCGGCCCGCACGTCCAGCGGGAAGGCCGCCTTGAGCACCTTCTCCCGCTCCCGCCAGTCCACCGTCGTCGCCACGTCCAGCCGCCGCGCGCCCCGCTCCAGCGTCAGCAGCTGCTCGATCCGCGACGCGCCGAACGTGCGGACCACCCGCACCCCGCCGTCCACCACCGCGACCTCGTCGGCCCCGGTCAGGTCGTGCACGGTGTTGCGGTAGAAGGCGTCCAGGTCCCAGGCGTCCCAGCGGTTGGGGAAGTCCTGGTGCAGCTGGAGCAGGTTGGCGGGCGCGCCCGGGGCCAGCGCCTCCCGGCCGGCGGCGATGTCGTAGGCCGAGGTGACCAGGCCGCGGGCGTCGACCGTGATCCGGACCAGGCCGTTGTCCAGGACGAAGCCGTCGCCGTCCGCGACCGGCGGAGTGCGTCCGGGCGGCGCGGACCGGGGCGCCGCGCCCAGTGCGGGCACACCGCCCCGGGCGTGCGGGGCGGCGTTGAAGACGACCTCGCCGCCCTCGTCCGGCCCGGCCAGCGCCGTCAGCGACCGTCCGATCAGCTCCTCCAGCGCGGCCGTGACCTCCCGGTGCGTCTGCTCGGCCTCCCGGTGCACCCACGCGATCGAGGTGCCCGGCAGGATGTCGTGGAACTGGTGCAGCAGCAGCGTCTTCCACAGCCCGTCCAGCTCCCGGTGCGGGTACGGGGCCCCGGTGCGCACCGCGGCCGTCGCGGCCCACAGCTCCGCCTCACGCAGCAGGTGCTCGTTGCGCCGGTTGCCCTGCTTGGTGGCGAGCTGGCTGGTCAGCGTGCCGCGGTGGAACTCCAGATACAGCTCGCCCACCCACACCGGCGCGTCCGTGTGCTCCGCGAAGGCCTTCGCGAAGAAGTCCGCCGGCGCCTCGACCGCCACCCGCGGTGAGCCCTCCAGGTCCGCCAGCCGGTCGGCGCGCGCCATCATCTCCCGGGTCGGCCCGCCGCCGCCGTCCCCGTAGCCGAACGGGACGAGCGAGCGGTCGGTGTGCGCCTTCTCCTGGAAGTTGCGCTCGCTGCGCGCCACCTCGGCGCCCGACAGGTCGCTGTTGTAGGTGTCGACGGGGGGAAAGTGGCTGAAGATGCGGGTGCCGTCGATGCCTTCCCACCAGAAGGTGTGGTGGGGGAAGACATTGGTGGTGTTCCAGGAGATCTTCTGGGTGAGGAACCAGCGCACTCCGGCGAGCTTCATGAGCTGGGGGAGGGCCGCGTTGTAGCCGAAGGTGTCCGGCAGCCACATCTCCTCGGTCTCGACGCCGAACTCCTCCAGGTAGAAGCGTTTGCCGTGGACGAACTGGCGCACCAGCGACTCGCCGCCGGTGATGTTGGTGTCCGGTTCCACCCACAGGCTGCCGACCGGCAGGAACTGCCCGGACTTCGCCTTCTCCTTCGCCCGCGCGAAGACGTCCGGCCGGTGTTCCTTGAGCCAGGCGAGCTGCTGGGCCTGCGACATCACGAAGCGGAAGCCCGGGTGGTCGTCCATCAGCTGCGTGACGTTGGAGACCGTACGGGCCACCTTGCGGACCGTCTCCCGCAGCGGCCACAGCCACGCGGAGTCGATGTGGCTGTGCCCGACCGCCGAGATGCGGTGCGTGGCCGGGCCCGCGGGCGACGCCAGCGCCGGGGCCAGTACCGCCCGCGCCGCGGCAGCCGTGCCGGAGACGTCCTGGAGGTCGATCGCGTCCAGCGCCCGCTCCACCGTGCGCAGCACCTGCCAGCGCCGGGTCGCCTGCTCCGGCAGCTCGGCCGCGAGCTGGCCCAGCACCTCCAGGTCGTGCACCAGCTCGAAGACCTCGCGGTCGAAGACCGCCAGATCCGCCCGGCGCAGCTGGTAGAGCGGCTCGCCCGCCGGGCCGTCCGCGCCGCTCAGCCACGGGGCCCTGGCGCCGACCTGCGTCGGGTGGAAGGTCAGCAGCTCGGGCCCGGACTGCATCACCAGCGGGTTGGCGGCGGCCTCGATGTAGTAGGCCACCTGCTCGCCGCCCTCCGCGGCCGCCGCGACCGGGACATGGCTGTTGCGCGGGTTGAGCGCCTTGACCGCGGTGCCGTCCGCGCGGTGCACCAGGCCCTCGGCGGAGAATCCCGGGTCGGCGAAGCCGAAGCCGAGGTCGACCACGGCCTCCACCGGCAGCCCCGCCCACTCCTGCGGGATCCGGCCGCTGACGCGGAACCAGCTGGTCGACCAGGCGGGTCCCCAGCGGTCGCCGACCCGCGCGGGCGCGTAGTCGGCGGCGAGGCCCTCGGCGACCGTGACGGGTTCACCGGGTACGTGCCACACCTCGACGCTCAGCGGCACGGACCGGGCGTGCACCGCGGGCCGCAGCCGCTGGCCCAGCACGCGGTCCAGCCGCTGCTCGATGATGGCGGGGTCGGAATGCATGGCGGAGCCTTCCCGTGCGTCGGGCGGTTGGGAGGTCGTACGGGCAGGTGCTGCGGACCGCCGGCCGGGGCGGGTGCGCGCCGGGTCAGCCCTTGAGGGCGCCGCCCAGGGCGAAGCCGCCGCCGAGCCTGCGGGCCAGGACGAGGTAGAGCATCACGACGGGGATCGAGTAGACGATGGAGAACGCGGACAGCTGGCCGTACTGCGTCTGATCGTGCGCGCTCAGGAAGGTGAAGACGCTCACCGACGCGGGCAGCTTCTCCGGGGAGAGCAGCAGGATGAAGGGGACGAAGAAGTTGCCCCACATGCCGATGAAGGTGAAGATCGTCACCACGATCACGCCGGGCCACATGAGCGGCAGCACGATCCGCCACAGCACCTGGAGGGTGCCCGCGCCGTCGATCCGCGCGGCCTCCTCCAGCACCAGCGGCACGCCGTCCATGAAGTTCTTCATCAGCCAGATCCCGAACGGCAGCGCCGCCGCGGCCATGAAGAGCGTCGTACCCGGCATCGAGTCGATCAGGTCGACCTGCACGAACATGCTGTAGACCGGGATCATCACCGCGGTGATAGGCAGTCCGGTGCTGAACAGGACGGTGTAGAGGAAGGGCCGCCGCATCCGCGACCGGTAGCGCGACAGCGGATAGGCGGCCAGCACCGAGCACACCACGCACAGCAGGGTGCCGCCGCCGCACAGCAGCAGGCCGTTGAGCATCGGCCGGTAGGTGATGTCGTTGTCGAGGATCCGGTGGAAGTTCTCGCCCGTGGGGGAGGGCACCGACAGCCGGAAGTCGGCGTGCGCGTCGACGGAGGCCAGCAGCATCCACAGCAGCGGCACCAGGTAGAGCGCCGAGAAGACCAGCAGACCGGCGTTGACGGCGATCCGGCCGGTCAGCCGGCGCCGCCTGCGGGTGCGCTCGGCCGTCCGGAGGGCGGAGGCCGGCCGGACCCGTGCCGTCCGCAGGCGTTCGGTGACGGCCATCAGTCCTCCTCGACCTTCAGCATGCGGATGTAGACCACCGAGAACAGCGTGCCCACCACCAGCAGCACCAGCGCGACCGCGGTGCCGTAGCCGATCAGGCTGCTGGTGAAGGCCTGCTGGTACATGAACACCGGGAGCGTCTCGGTCTTGTTGCCCGGTCCGCCGCGGGTCATGGTGTAGATGAGCCCGAAGACCGACAGCGTCTGCAGGGTGATCAGCATCAGGTTGGTCATCACCGAGCGGCGGATCACCGGCAGCGTCACCCGCCACAGCCGCTGCCAGGGCCCGGCACCGTCCACCTCGGCCGCCTCGACCAGTTCCTGCGGCACGTCGTCGAGCGCCGCGGAGTACACCAGCAGGGAGAAGGCGGTGCCGCGCCAGACGTTGGCCAGGCACACCGCCAGGATCGGCAGCGTGTAGAGCCAGTTCTGCCGGGGCAGGCCGAGGCCGTGCAGGATCGCGTTGAGCGAACCCTGCTGGAAGAAGAACGCGTACATCAGATAGCCCGCCACCACCTCCGGCAGCACCCACGCGGAGACCACCACCGTGCTGGTGACCGCCCGCACCGGCCGCGAGGCCTTTTTCATCAGCACCGCGAGCGCCAGCCCCAGCGTGTTCTGCCCGACGACCGCCGAGCCGATCACGAAGACCAGCGTCAGCTCCACGGCGTTGGTGAAGTCCGAGTCGTGGAAGGCGCGGGTGAAGTTGTCGAAGCCGACGAAGTGCGTGCCCGAGGAGCCGGTCAGCTGCATGTCGGTGAAGGCGTAGTAGACGCAGTACGCGACCGGTCCGGCCAGGAACACCACCAGCAGCACCAGCGCGGGCAGCAGCGGCACACCGCGCAGCAGGCCGGACGCCGCCCGGCCGCGACGCGGCCGGGCGGCGGGGGCCGTGGTGGCGGTCGCGGTCACTGCGCGCCCTGGACGGTCTTGTCCGCGCCGACCGCGGTCTTCACGTCGCTGTCAAAGGTGGACGCGGCCTTGTCGACCGACGCCTGGCCGGTCGTCACCGACTCCATGGCCTTCTGGATCGCACTGGAGACCTGGGTGTACGCGGGCACCCCCGGCCGGTAGTACGTGTCGGGGACCAGCGCGGTGAAGAAGCCGTTGGTGGGCAGCGCCTTGAGGTAGGCGGGGTCGGTGGCCACGTCGGTGCGTACCGCGATGGTGGCGTTGACGCTGTTCCACTGCGCCGAGTTGGCCTTGTTCTCCAGGAACTGGGTGAACTTCCACGCCAGATCGGGGTTCTTGGACTTCGCCGGGATCGACCAGGCCCAGCCGCCGGACATGCTGACCTTGCCGCTGCCCTGGCCGTTCTGCGTCGGCATGTAGGCCATGCCCATCGTGGTCTGCCATTGCGGCCACGGCTTGGGACCGGTGCGGATCCAGCTGTTGGGCATCCACGAGCCGTCGAGGTCGATCGCGAGCTTGCCCTGCGGGATCATCTCGGTGCCCACCGCCGCCTGGATGTTGGCGCCCAGCGCCTGCTGCGGGGAGGGGCCGAGGCCCTCGCCGTACACGGTGTGCAGGAAGTCCAGCGCGTCGGTGAAGCCCTTGCTGCCGACCACCCACTTGCCCTGCCCGCTGTCGTACAGCGCGTCCTTCGCCGCCGGGGTGCCGTACAGCAGCATCTCGAAGCCCTGCATCGAGGAGGCCTCGCCCGCCGCGACACCGGTGTAGACGTTCAGCGGTGTGACGCCGGGCAGTTTGGCCTTGACCGTACGGGCCGCGGTCAGCACGTCCGCCCAGGTCTTCGGCTGCCACGGCACGGGGATGCCGGCCTGGGCGAAGAGCTGCTTGTTGTACCACAGGCCGCGGGTGTCGGTGTTGTCCGGCACCCCGTAGGTCTTGCCGTCCGAGAACTTCATCGCGGCCTTGGCGGGCGCGGCGAAGGCGCTCCAGTCCTGCCAGGTCTTCAGATAGTCGTCCAGCGGCTTGAGGTAGCCGCTCGCGACGTCGGAGTTGATCGTCGCGGTGTCCTCGTAGACCAGGTCGGGCGCCGTCGCGGGGGAGCGCATCATCAGCTGGATCTTGGTGTAGTAGTCGTTCTCGCTCGCGGTCACCGGGACGAGCTTGACGGTGGTACCGGGGTTGGCCTTCTCGAACTGCTTGACCATCGGGCCCAGGAAGTCCGCCTGGATGTGATTGCTGTTGTTGAGCTGCTGCTGGTAGACGACCTTGATCGTCTTTCCCGACGCCCCGGAGCCGGAGCCGCACCCTGACAACGTTGCCGCGCTCACGGTGGTGAGGACCGCGGCGGCAATCACCGCTCGACGTCTCGTTCGCACGCTTGACCTCCGGTGAAGGGCCCGAATCGGCCCGCGGCGCGGCGGACCGCACCGGGGGCCGCCCGCGGGGCCGCCCCCGATCAGCAGGGCACCGATGCCCTGGCATGACGGCGAAGCTAAATCCAATGGATTGAGTAAGTCAACGGATCTGACATGTAAACTTCGCCGCGAGCCGCCTGGGGACGGCGGCGCCGGGGGGCGCGAACGCCGGGGGGCGCGGAGGAAGGCGGGGAACACATGACGCAGGGGACGAACCTCCCGCGGGTCGGGGGATACAACCAGGCCGTGGTGCTCGACGCGATCCGCACCGCCGGGCCCGTCAGCCGCGTCGAACTCGCCCCGCTCACCGGCCTGACCAGCCAGACCGTCTCCAACGTGGTCCGCCGGCTGCTCGACGCCGGACTCGTCTCCGAATCCGGCTACGCCCCCTCCAGCGGCGGCAAGCGCCGCACCCTGCTCTCCCCGCGGCCCGACGGGGCGTACGCCGTGGGCGTGCAACTCGACCCGGACGCCGCGGTGGTCGTCGTCGTGGACCTCGCCGGGGAAGTGCTCGCCAACCGCCGGGTCGGCCTCCCCGACGGGGCCGGTCCCGACGAGGTCGTGCCGCGGGTCGCCGCCGCCGCCCACCGGCTCACCGCCAAGGCCCAGGTCGACCCCGCCCGGCTGCTCGGCACCGGCATCGCCGCGCCCGGCCCCATCGACGGCCCCGCCGGAGAAGTCGTCTCCCCGCCCAACTTTGCCGGATGGGGCCGGGTGCCGCTGCGCGCGATGTTCGAGGACGCCACCGGCATGCCCGTCGCCATGGACAACGACGCGACCGCCGCGGCCATCGGGGAACGCTGGATAGGCGGCCGCAGGCGCGCCGGGAGCTTCCTCTTCATCTACCTCGGCACCGGAGTCGGCGCCGGGATCGTCCTCGACGACACGGTGCTGCACGGCGACTCCGGCAACGCCGGGGAGTTCGGCCACATCGCCATCGCCGCCGACGGGATGCCCTGCGACTGCGGCGGCAGCAACTGCGTCGGGCCGTACGTCAGCCCCGCCGGGGTCATCGGCGACCTCGTCCGGCGGCACGGCACGGAGGCCGCCGCGCGGATCGGCGTCACCGGCGCGGCGGACGCGGTGCACCGCGACTGGAAACTGCTGCGGCAGGCCGCACGCGCCGCCGACCCCGCCGCCCTCGACGCCGTACGCCGCGCCGGGCGCCGCTTCGGGCAGGCCGCGCGAGGAGCGGTCGCGCTGCTCGACGTCTCCCGTGTGGTGCTGGGCGGGGAGTCGATCCGCGGCATCGAGCACATCCTCTGCGAGGAGATCGACGCCGCCGTCAACGCGACGAGCGTCGCCCGGATGATCCGGCGCATCGAGGTCGAGAAGAGCGTGATCGGCGACGCGGTTGGGGCGGTGGGCGCGGCGTCCCTCATCCTGCACGGGAACTATGCGCCGGGGTGGGGCATGCTCACCCGGCCGTAGGCCGGGGGAGCGGGGGTTGCCCCTGGCGCGGGGCGGGCGGGCGTCTGTCCCGGGACCCACTGCCGGTGGGGGTCGTTCGCGCGGTTCCTCGCGCCCCGTTCCCCTCGGGGTGGGTGGGTCGGTTGTTGTGGGACCTTCTGCCGGTGGGGCTGTTCGCGCAGTTCCTCGCGCCCCTTCCCGCCGGGGTGCCTCGGTCGGTTGTTGTGGGGCCTTCTGGCGGTGGGGGTCGTTCGCGCGGTTCCTCGCGCCCCTTTCCGCCGGGGACCTTCTGGCGGTGGGGGCGCCGGTAGCGTGGGGTGGGTTGGACTTCTGGGAGGAGAGGGGGGTGTTGTCGATGGCAGGCGTGGGGATTCGTGGTGCGCTGATGGGCGTGCCGACTGTCGTCCGACACATCCCGCTCACCGTCTGAGGCGTCGTATCGGCGTGCCGGTGGGCCGTTCTTCTCGGAGACCACCGTGTTCAGTCGTGAATGTTCCGACGGGTTTTCCCTGCCCCCTGACGGGGTGTCGACCGCTTGCTCGCTCGGGCGGTTGTGGCCGTATGTGCGGCCGTACCGCTGGAGGTTGCTGACCGCGACGGGGCTGGCGGCGCTGGCCGCCGTGCTCGCGCTGGTGATGCCGCAGTTGCTGAGGTGGATCGTCGACGGGCCGGTGGCGCGGCGCAGGCCGGCCGAGCTGGTGTTCGCCGGGGTCTGCTTCCGGCACCCGGACGCGCCCGACCGGGTGTTGCTGCGGGACGTCGGCCTGCGGGTCGCCGACCGGGTCGTGGTGCTCGCGGACGGCCGGGTCGTCGAGGACTGCGCCCCGGCCGACCTGCGCGGATGGCCCGGATCCCGGGACGGACGGCAGGGGGATCCAGGAGTCAGGACGGGGTGACCTCGTCGCGGGAGTCGGTGGCCCAGAGGGTGTGGAAGGTGCCGGGACGGTCGACGCGGTGATAGGTGTGCGCGCCGAAGTAGTCGCGCTGGCCCTGGATGAGCGCCGCCGGGAGCCGCTCCGCCCGCAGGCTGTCGTAGTACGCGAGTGCGGCGGCGAAACCGGGCGTGGGCACGCCGAGTTCGGCGGCCGTGCTCACGACCCGCCGCCACGCGCTCTGGGCACCCCGCAGGGCGTCGGCGAAATGCTCGTCCACGAGCAGCGTCGGCAGGTCGGGGCGGCCGTCGAAGGCCGCGCGGATCCGGTCCAGGAACGCCGCACGGATGATGCACCCCGCCCGCCAGATCGCCGCCACCCGGCCCTGGTCGATGTCCCAGCCGTACTCCGCGCTGCCCACCGCGATCTGGTGGAAGCCCTGCGCGTACGCGATGATCTTCGACGCGTACAGCGCCTGCTCGACGTCCTCCGCGAAGCGGTCGTACGCGGCGCTGTCCAGCGTCGTGGGCGTGGGACCGGGCAGGTCGCGGGCTGCGGCACGCAGCTCGGCGTGGCCGGAGACGGACCGCGCGAAGACGGCCTCGGCGATGCCGCTCACCGGCACGCCGAGGTCGAGCGCGGTCTGCACCGTCCAGCGCCCGGTGCCCTTCTGCTCCGCCTGGTCCAGCACGATGTCGACGAACGGCTTGCCGGTGTCCGCGTCGGTGTGGGCGAGCACCTGCGCGGTGATCTCGATGAGGTAGGAGTCCAGACGCCCCTGGTTCCAGCCGCGGAAGACCTCGGCGATACGGGCGGGCGGCAGGTCCAGGGCGTGCCGCAGCAGGTCGTAGGACTCCGCGATGAGCTGCATGTCGGCGTACTCGATGCCGTTGTGCACCATCTTCACGAAGTGGCCGGCGCCGTCCGGGCCGATGTGGGCGACGCACGGGGAGCCGTCGTCGGCCTTCGCCGCGATGGCCTCCAGCATGGGCGACAGCGCCGCGTACGACTCCGCCGAGCCGCCCGGCATGATGCTCGGGCCGTGCAGCGCGCCCTCCTCGCCGCCCGACACGCCCGTGCCGACGAAGTGGATGCCGCGCTCGCGCAGCGCCTGCTCACGGCGGCGGGTGTCCGCGAAGTGCGCGTTGCCCGCGTCCACGATGATGTCGCCGGGCTCCAGCAGCGCCGCGAACTCCTCGATGACCGCGTCCGTGGGCGCACCCGCCTTCACCATGGCGATGACGCGCCGCGGCCGCTCCAGCGAGGCGACGAACTCCTCGGGCGACTCCGCCGGCACGAAGGTGCCCTCGTCGCCGAACTCCTCCACGAGCGCCCGGGTACGGGACGCGGTGCGGTTGTGGACCGCGGTGACGTAGCCGTGCCGGGCGAGATTGCGCGCCAGGTTCCGGCCCATCACGGCCAGGCCCGTCACCCCGATCTGCGCCCTGCCCGCGCCCTTGCCGCCGCCCGCTGCCTGGTCCGTGGAGGCCATGGGTCCACCCTCTGCCGTCGTGCCCGATCCGCCGGGTCGCCGTCCGTCGTGTCGCTGACGTGCTCCTGCTCGCGATTATGGCGGACAAAACCTCCCGAACCGGCAAGGCCCGGCCGGAGACCGGGCCCGTACGGCTCAGCGCCCGGCGACCAGCAGGGTCTGGGCGATCCGGCCGCAGTCGCCCGAGACGTCGTGCAGTTCGCCGTGCGCGAGGCCCGACCCGCCGGGCGCGGCGGCCGTCGCCGAGCGCAGGCACAGCCACTCGCCGACCGGGTCGCGGTGCAGCAGCAGCGTGACGTCGGTGTTGATCACCAGGTCCTTGCGGTGGTCCAGCTCGAAAGCCACGGCCCAGCTGCTGTCCGCGAGCGTCAGCGCCCGGATCAGCGGGGTGTCCTCCTCACCCGCGACGAG
Source organism: Streptomyces sp. NPDC021224 (assembly GCF_044332905.1). Classification (NCBI taxonomy): domain Bacteria; kingdom Bacillati; phylum Actinomycetota; class Actinomycetes; order Kitasatosporales; family Streptomycetaceae; genus Streptomyces; species Streptomyces sp. NPDC021224. The sequence goes on from NZ_JBIRPW010000013.1 coordinate 128,881, forward strand.
CGGGACGAGCTGCTGCGCCCACACCGTGCCCGGCCCGGGCGTGTCGAACCCCGGCTCCGGCGCGCCGGGCGCGCCCGGCGGAAAACGCCACTCCATCGCCGACACGTAGCCGTCCAGATACGCGCCCGCCATCACCTGCTTCGGCTGCGGCCCCGGCACCGGCGGCACGGGCGGCACCGGGCTCAGCGCCGGGGTGTCCGCGGGGGCGGCCACCAGCCGCCACGCCCTGGCCAGCAGCACGGGTGCGCCGCCCGCGGTGATCCGGCCCTCCAGCAGCTCGGCGCGCCCGCCCGCGCGCACCGTACGGACCTCGACGTCCAGCTCGCCGACCGGCACGGGACGGGGCAGGTCGATCGTCACCCGGGCGATGCGGGTGCCCGGCCGGGCCTCGTGCCGTTCGAAGGCGCGGCCGATCAGGGCGGAGGGGGGTCCCGCGTGCTGGGCCTTCGGGCTCCAGGGCCCGGCGGTCCACGAGCTGCTCGCGTATCGGCTGCCGCCCAGCTTTTGGTAGAACGCCTCGCCGTCCATCCCTGCTCCCTCCCACTGGCGTGGGGCCGATCGTAGCGAGGGGGCCTCACGTCCCCGCCGGACCCCCTCCAGGCCGCGCCTGCGCCGCGGACACGCGTTTTTGAGGGTGCGGCTGCCCCGCCGGGCAACATCCAGGGGCGCGGGGAACTGCGCGAGCAACCACCCACCGGCCGGTGGTCCGGTACGGACCGAACTGCCCCTTCGGGCCGGTTGACTACCTGCGCCCCGGTGGGGGCTGAGCGCGCAGTTCCCCGCGCCCCTGAAAACGAGTGCCCTCCGCGGCAGCGGAAAACGGTCGCCCGGCGCGGCAGGGGAAAACGGTCGCCCGGCGCGGTAGCGGAAAGGCTCAACCTCCCGCGGCAGCGGGGAGCGTGCGGGTGGAGAGGAGGAGGGTGCGGCGGGCGACGGCGACGACCGCCGGGTCGACGAAGCGGCCGTCGGGGAGGGCGACAGCCCCGGGGGACGCGGCGGAGGCCGCGAGGATCTCGTGGGCCGCCGCGACCTCCTGCGCGGACGGCGCGTACGCCCGCTCGATCACCGGAAGCTGCCGGGGATGGATCGCCGCGCGCCCGAGGAAACCGAGGACGCGCCCACGGCGGCAGGACTCGCCGAGGCCCTCCAGATCGCGGACGTCGGGGTGGACGGACTGCGCCGGGGGTGCGAGGCCCGCCGCGCGGGCGGCGACGACCGTGCGGACCCGCGGCCAGGTCAGGGCCTCCTCGCCGGTCAGACCGAGGTCCGCGCGGAGGTCGGCCTCGCCCAGGGCGAGACCGCGTACGGCGGGGTCCGCGCGGGCGACGGCGAACGCGTTCTCCACGCCGAGGGCCGATTCGAGCAGCGGGTAGAGGGGCGGGACGTCCGCCCCCGCCGCCCGTACCGCGCGGACCACCTCGGCGACGTCGCCGGGCGTGCCGACCTTCGGCAGCCGCAGCCCGCCGAGCCCCGGCAGCCCGGCCAGCGCGGCGAGGTCCGGCCCGGCCAGCGGGCCGTCCAGCGCGTTGACCCGCACGTGGACGGGCGGCCGCCCGTGCGCGGGCTCGGCCAGCAGTTCCGCGGTCGCGGCCCGTGCGTACTCCTTGCGGTCCGGCGGCACCGCGTCCTCCAGGTCGACGAGCACGACGTCCGCGCCCGACCGCAGTGCCTTCGCCACCACCTCCGGCCGGTCGCCCGGGGCGTAGAGCCAGGTCAGGGTGAGGCCTTCGTCCCGTCCGGCGCCGGGCGCGTCCGGTCCGCCGCCGGGCGCGGGCACCGCGACCTCGGGCCCGCTCACAGCGCGCCCTCCGCGCGCAGCGCGGCGATCTCCGCACCGGTCAGGCCGAGTTCGGCCAGCACCTCGTCGGTGTCGGCGCCGTGCGGGCGGCCGGCCCAGCGCACCGCGCCGGGGGTGCCGGAGAGGCGGAAGAGGACGTTCTGCATGGACAGCGGGCCCAGTTCGGGGTCGTCGACGCGGGCCACCGTGCCGAGGGCGCGCACCTGCGGGTCGGCGGCCACGTCCCGCACGTCGTACACGGGGGCGACCGCGGCCTGTGCTTCCTCGAACGCGGCGACCACTTCCGCGCGGGTGCGGCGGCCGATCCAGTCGGCCACGACCTTGTCGATCTCCTCGGCGTGCGCGGCGCGCCCGGCGCCGGTCGCGAACCACGGCTCGTCGGCGAACTCCGGGTGTCCCACGAGCCGCAGCACCCGCTCGGCGACCGACTGCGCGGACGACGACACCGCGACCCAGCCGCCGTCGGCGGTCCGATAGGTGTTGCGGGGCGCGTTGTTGTTCGACCGGTTGCCGAGCCGCGGCTGCACGTAGCCGAGCTGGTCGTACCAGAGGAGCTGCGGGCCGAGCACGGCGAGCATCGGCTCGATGATGGCCATGTCCACCACCTGCCCGGCCCCGGTGCGGTCGCGTCCGGCCAGTGCCGCCATGACCGCGTACGCCGTGGCGAGCCCGGCGATCGCGTCGGCCAGGCCGAACGGCGGCAGCGTCGGCGGCCCGTCGGGCTCGCCGGTCGCCGCCGCGAAGCCGCTCATCGCCTCGGCGAGGGTGCCGAATCCGGGGCGGCGCGCGTACGGCCCGGTCTGGCCGAAGGCGGTCACGCGGGCGAGTACCAGCCGCGGGTTGGCCGCGGACAGCTCCTCCCAGCCCAGCCCCCACCGCTCCAGGGTGCCGGGGCGGAAGTTCTCCACGACGACGTCGGCGCCGGCCGCGAGCCGCAGCAGCACGTCGCGCCCGCCGGGCGTGCCCAGGTCGGCGGTGACGGTCCGCTTGTTGCGGCCCAGCTGCTTCCACCACAGGCCCACGCCGTCCTTGGCGGGACCGTGGCCACGGGACGGGTCGGGCTTGCGCGGGTGCTCGACCTTGACGACGTCGGCGCCGAAGTCGCCGAGCAGCATGGCGGCGGTCGGTCCCGCGAACAGCGTCGCGAGATCGACGACCCGCAGGCCGGTCAGCGGACCGGCGGACGGGCCGGGCCGGTCGGGGGAGGGGTGGTGCACGGGCGGTACCTCGGTTCTGGTGCGGTCGTTCCGGTACGGATGCGGATGCGGATGCGGATGCGGATGCGGATGCGGGTACGGGGGAGGGGGCGGATCGTCCGGCGGGCAGCGCGGACGTGCCGTCCCGCGCCGGGCGCCGGTCACGAGACCGGGTGTCTCGCGGCGGCGCGGGCGTCGATGGCCGGGCGCAGCGGCATGGAGGACGACGCGCCCGCCTGCTCGACGGACAGCGCGGACGCGGCGGTGGCCCAGCGCAGCGCCTCCCGCGCCGGGCGGCCTTCGCCGAGGGCGACCGCGAGGGCGCCCACGAAGGTGTCGCCCGCCGCGGTGGTGTCCACGGCCTCCGCCTTCAGCGCCGGCACCACGAGCGGGTCGCGGCCGCGTAGGGCGTGCAGGCACCCCGCGGCGCCCAGCGTGACCACCACCTCCGGCACCGCGTCCAGCAGCGCCCGGGCCGCCGCCCGCGGGTCGCCCGTACCGCTGAGCGCGGCGGCCTCGTGCTCGTTGGGCACCAGCAGGTCGGTCAGCGCGAGGAGTTCGTCGGGCAGCGGCTGCGCGGGCGCGGGCGTGAGCACGGTGCGCACCCCGCGCTCGCGCGCCGCGCGGGCCCCGGCGAGCACACCGGCCAGCGGCAGTTCGAGCTGGAGCAGCAGGGCGCCGGCCGCGCCGATCGCCGCCTCGTCCTGCGAGGTCAGCGTCGTGACCGTGCCGTTGGCGCCGGGTACGACGACGATCGCGTTGTGGCCCGCGCCGTCCACGGTGATCTGCGCGATGCCGCTCGGGCCCGGCACCGTACGCAGCCGGACCGTGTCCACGCCCGACCGGTCGAGCGCCGCGCGCAGCCGTACGCCGAAGTCGTCGTCGCCGACCGCGCCGATCATGGCGACCGCGCCGCCCGCCCGAGCCGCCGCGATCGCCTGGTTGGCGCCCTTGCCGCCGGGCACGGTGCGGAACGACTCGCCCGTGACGGTCTCGCCGAGCCGCGGTGCGACCTTCGCGTACGCGACCAGGTCCATGTTGGCGCTGCCGAGCACCGCGACGGCGGCCTTCGTGACGGTCATGAACTGCCTTCCCCGGGTGAGTGCGCGAGCGCGGCGGTGCGCCGCGCGAGGGTGTCGAAGCCGATGCCGTCGAGACCGCCGACGGTCGTGGACAGCCGGTTCTCCAGCGGATCCGTCCAGCGGGCGGGCAGCGCGGCGGGCGACCCCGCGAGCAGCCCGGCGACCGAGCCGGCCGTCGCCCCGTTGGAGTCGGTGTCCCAGCCGCCGGAGACGGCACGGGTGACGGAGCCGGAGAAGTCGCCCCCGGCGTGGGTGAGCGCGGCCGCGAGCAGGGCCGTGTTGGGCAGGACGTGCACCCAGTGGTGCGCGCCGTACGCGGCGTGCAGCGCGTCCACCACGCCCGTGAAGCCCTCGGGCGTGCCGGACGGCTCCGCGCGCGCGGCCGCCACGCCGAACCGCACGGCGGCCGCCAGCCGTGAGCGGGGCGGCAGCACGCCGAGCCCGGCGTCGAGGCACGCGTGCACGTCCGTGCCGCCGCCCGCCGCCGCGGCGATCACGGCGGCCGCGAACATCGCCCCGAGCACACCGTTGGCGGTGTGCGTGAGCACCGCGTCCCGCCACACCGCGTCCGCCGCGCCCGCCGGGTCGCCCGGGTGCGTCCAGCCGTGGACGTCCGCCCTGATGAGGGCACCGATCCACTCCCGGAAGGGATTGCGCCGCACGGCGGTGCGCGGCGGCTCGATCCCGTCCAGCAGGTTGCGGTACGCGACCCGCTCGGCGGTGAACGTCCGGCCCGCGGGCAGCTCGTCGAGCCACAGCCCGGCGACGTCCTCGGTACGGAAGCCCGGTCCGTGCGCTTCGAGCAGCAGCAGCGCGAGCAGCGGGTAGTTGAGGTCGTCGTCCTCCGGCATCCCGCGGATGTTCTCGGCGAGCGAGGTGGGCGCGCTCCGCCGGTTCCACGGATACCGCGCCGCCAGTCCGGGATCGAGCCCGACCCCGGTGAACCAGGCCTCGATCGGCCAGTTGCCCGTGCCCCGCGCGATCTCCCGGATCCCCTCCAGCGGCAGCTTCTCCACCGGTTTGCCCAGCAGGCACCCCGCGGCCCGCCCCAGCCACGCGGCTTCCAGCCGGGCGGTGAACACGTCCTGCGGCTCCGCCTCGGTGGCCGTGACACCCGTGGGTTGCGCCGCTTCTTCGACCACCGGAGGTGGGCCGGAGGGACCGGCGCCGCTGCCGTGCGCGGACGCCCACGCCGGGGCCAGGGCGTGGATCGCGTCGAGGTCCGTCGGCTCGTTCGCGGCCAGCGGGCTGGGGCGGGCGGCGAGTTCGTCGAGGAGCGACTCGGCGAGGGCCCGCAGCGCGGGCGTGGCCGCGGCGGGCGAGGCGCCCGCGCGCGGCGGCGCGAGGTGACCGCCCGCGGCGAGCCAGCGCCGCCGGACGTCGTCGGCGTCGCGGCCGTCCTCCACCGCCTGACGCAGCTCGTGCCCGATCAGATCCTCGGGCTGCACCCACGTCAGCCGCAGCCCCCCGCTCACCACGCCCCCACCCAGCCGCGCCCGCCCCCGACGACGGCGCGGACCGTGAGCCGTACCCGGGCCGGCCCCGGCGGCGTGCCGTGCGGCCGGTCGGCGGTGGCGCCGGTTCCGGCCGCTCCGGGAGGGGTGCGCGGTGGGCGCGGTGCGGCGGCGGTGGCGGGTTCGGGCCGGGGTGGGGCTGGTGGTGGTGCTGGGTAGGGGTGCGGTGTGGCGGTGGCGGGTTCGGGCCGGGTTAGGGCTGGTGGTGGTGCCGGGTAGCGGCGCGGTGCGGCGGTGGCGGGTTCGGGTCGGGCCGGGGCTGGTGGTGGTGTCGGACGGTGGAGGAGGGGGAGCGGTGTCGCGGGTTCGGGGCGGGCTCCGGGTGGGCCCGGCGGCGTGGCGGGTGGGCGGGGTGTGCCGGTGGTGCGTGGTGCGGGGTCGTGCCCGCCCTTCGCCGCCACGGCGGGCACCGCGCTCACCGCGACGCCGCCAGCGCGGCGAACGCCGCCTCGTGGGCGCGGCGGCGGGACGTGTCGCGGGCGAAGACCTCGCGGGTGACGGCGGACAGCTCGGCGGCGGGGGCGCGCAGGTCGAGGCGGCTGGCGCGGGAGACCTCGGCGGACCACTGCGCGGGGACCGCCGCGCCGCCGCCCAGCGCGCCCGCGAGGGCGCCGCTCATCGTGGCGATGGAGTCGCAGTCCCGCCCGTAGTTGACCGAGCCGAGCACCGCGGGCGCGAACTCCCCGCCCGCGACGAGCAGCATGCCGAGCGCCACGGGCAGTTCCTCGATGGCGTGCAGCCGCGAGGGGCGGCGGGCGCCGAGCGAGGGCTCGCGGTAGTGCGGGCCGACCGTGTCGAAGGGCGCGACGGCCTCGCGCAGCGGCCCGAGCGCCCGCTCCCAGTCGTCGTACGCCACCGCGGCCTCGCACACCGCCTCGATCGCGGCCCGCGTACCGTCCTTGGCCAGCGCGAGCGCCTCGTCGACGACGCTGGTGGCCGTCGCGCCCGGCAGGAAGGCCGCCGCCACGGCCGCCGCGAAGACCCCGGCGGCCTCCCGCCCGTACGAGGACTGGTGCGGCGCGGCCACCTCCAGCGCCTCCGCGTAAGCCCCCGCCGGGTTGCCCGCGTTGACCGCGCCGACCGGCGCCATGTACATCGCCGCACCGCAGTTGACGATGTTGCCGACGCCCGCCTCGCGCGGGTCCACGTGCCCGTAGTGCAGCCGCGCCACGATCCACTTCTCGGCGAGGAAGATCCGTTGCAGCGGCAGCGCCTCCGCCTCCAGCTCCGGCACCCAGCGGGGCGTCCCGATCAGGTCGGGCACCAGGTGCTCGGCGACGCTGTACGCGTCCAGGTGGTCGCGCACCTTCGCGTAGACGCGGACCAGCGCGTGCGTCATGAGGGTGTCGTCCGTGACGTGCCCGTCGCCCTTGTGGTAGGGCGCGATGGGCCGGGCCGTGCGCCAGTCGGCGTGGAAGGGGCCGACGATGCCGCGCACCCTCCCGCCGTGCCGCTCGGCGATCTGCTCGGGCGTCCAGCCCTCCACCGGGCCGCCCAGCGCGTCGCCCACGGCGGCGCCGACCAGGCAGCCGGTGATGCGGTCCTCAAGCGTCGGTTGCATGGGATGCGAGTCCTTCCGGGAAGGGGGTGGTGGGCACGGCCGGTTCGATGGCGGCCAGCCGCCCCGCCAGCTCCATGAGGTCCAGGCCCGCCAGGCGCGGCAGCGCGCAGCCGGCCAGGATGCGGCACGCCGCCCGCCAGGAGGCGGGCAGCGAGCGGGCGCCGCCCAGGGCGCCCGCGAGTGCCCCGGCGAGCGCGGGCGCGGAGTCCGCGACCCGCGACAGGCACGCGGCGGCGGGCACCGCCCCGACGGCCGAGCCGTCCGCCGCGAGCACCAGCGCGAGCGCGACGGGCACGGTGTCGGCGGCGGCGATGCCGTAGCTGTAGACGTGGTCGATGATCTGGTGCTCCAGCAGCGGCACGAGCCCGAACGCCCGCCCGCCCGCGGCCTCCTCGGCCGCGCCGCGGGCGATGTCCACGGCGTGCTCGGCGTTGCGCGCGATCTCCGAGCCCACGGGTAGCTGCGCCTGCGCGGCGGTCACGCACTCCGCGGCGGACGCGCCCGCCAGCGCGAGCGCCACCGCGGCGGCCATCGCGCGGGCGCCGTGCACCCCGTCCTCGTCCTGCGTGTAGCGGGCGTCGAACTCGGCGAGGTCTGCGGCCGCCTGCGGGTCGCCCGGGTGGACGACCGCGAGGACGCACGCCCGGACGCACGCGGCGTCGTCGAAGAAGTGCGGGTTGTCGTGCCCGGAGGCCGGCGGGCGCAGGCCGGTCGCGAGATTGCCGAGCCCGGCGCGTACGGAGATACGGGCGCGCAGCGGGATCTCCGCGGACTCCACCTCCGGGGCGCGGGCCGCCGCCGAGGAGATCTCGGCCGCCAGCGACATCCACGCCAGGTCCACGGCGGCGCGCACCCGGCGGTCCCGGCTGAGGTCGCTGAGCAGCGCGCCGCGCGAGGCGACGACCGCCTCGGCGGTGAAGGCCGCCCACTCGGCGTCGTCCGAGGGGCCGAGCCGCAGGGGCTCGGGCGGCTGGTTGAGGGCGATCGGTACGGGCAGGGTCGTGGTCTCGTTCTGCTCGGCGAAGGTGTCCAGCTCACGGGTGAGCCGCCGCGTCCACTCCGGCATCCGCACCGCCCGGTGCCGTGCCGCCGGCCACCCGGCGGCGTCCCCCGCCGCGAGCCCCAGCAGCATCCCCTCGACCCGCGAGCGCGCGTCCTCCTCGGCGAACGGCACCGCACCGCGGGCCCCCGCCGGCCCACCCCGGGCGCGACTCCCCCCGGACGGCGGCCTGTCGCCCGGGACGGGCACGGCACCAGCGGCCCACCCCGCACGATTCCCGAGCGCGGGCTCGGCGGGTGCGGTGGGCACCGGACCCCTTGGCGGGCCCGGAGGTTCGGGCGACCCGGCGGGCGCCGGGCCCGGTACGGCGGCCCGGGGGGAGCCGGGCGCCGGGTGCGGGTGCGGGGCCGGTGGTGCGGTGTGCGTGTCGTGGGCGGGGTCTGACGGCGCGGTGGGGGCCGGGTGCGGGGCCGGTGGTGCGGTGTGCGTGTCGTGGGCGGGGTCTGACGGCGCGGTGGGGGCCGGGTTCGCCGTGCGGGTCGGGGGCGCGGTGGGGGCCGGGTTCCCGGTGAGGGCCCGGGGTGTGGTGGGGGCAGGGGGAGGGGGCTGGGGGGCGCGTGCCGTGGGCGGCGGGTTCTCGGGAAGGGGGGGAGTGGTCATGACGCCGCCAGGGTGGGGGTGTCGGGGGAGAGGAGGTCGGCGATGTCGAGGACGTGGTAACCGGCCATCGCGGGCAGGCAGCTGCCGCGCACGTCCTTGACGGCCTTGGACCAGCGTTCGGGGATCGCGGTCCAGCCGCCGAGGGTGCCCGCGAGCGCTCCGGCCACCGCCGCGGTGGTGTCGGCGTCGCGGCCCATGTTCACCGCGGTGAGCACGGAACCGGTGAAGTCGCCGCCCGCGAGGGCGAACGCGCCGAACGCGAGGCCGACCGCCTCCGGCGCCAGGTCCGTCCACGGGTAGCCGCCGATGACGACCGCGGCGCGCAGCGCCCGTTCGCGGTCCAGCACCGCCAGGGACGGGTCCAGCCGGAGGCGGCGCGCGACGGTGACCGCCCGGCGCAGCGAGCGCGCCGTCCAGGAGTCCTCGGGCACCACCGACAGCGCGGCGGTGATCACGGCCGCGGTGTCGCCGCCGCCCATCGCGGCAGCGACCCCCGCGGCGACGGCCTGGCCGCCGTAGATCCCCTCGCCCTCGTGGCTGACCGTGCCGTCGATGGCGACCAGCCGTGCGGCCTCCGCGGGGCGCCCGGCGGCGAAGACCCCGCAGGGCGTGGCCCGCATCGCCAGGCCGTCGCTCCAGGCGTGCCGGTGCTGCGCGGTGATCGGGGCGGCGAGGCCCCGGCGGAGGTTCTCCAGGGTGCCGCGCTCGCTGAAGCCGGCGCCGCGGAAGGCGCCCTCGTCGCGGTCGGCGATCCAGACGTGCCAGGCCGTCTCGACGTCGGCGGGGGTGAGCGCGGAGCCGTACCGGCCGAGCAGCAGGCCGGACAGGATCGCGTACTCGGTGTCGTCGGTGCCCGCGGGGTCGTCGGTGACGAAGTCCTCGATGCGGCCCCAGCGTTTGCGGATCTGCGACGGTTTCATGTTCTCGGCGGGGGCGCCCAGCGCGTCGCCGACGGCGAGGCCGGTGAGCGCGCCGCGCGCGTGGTCACGGGGTGAGCCGGGCAGGGGCGGGGGTCGGCGGGGTCCGGCGGGGGGTGGGGTGGGGGAGAGGGCGTACGGGCCGGGGGCGGCGGGGGGCGGGGGAGTTGTGCTCATGACGTGCCGTTTCCTGGTGAGTCCTGCGGGGTGGTGCCGAGGTGCGCCGTACCGGCGGTCCGTACGGCGGCGGCCGCGAGGAGGGCGGCGGGCGGTGTGCGCGGGGGGACGGGGACACGGCGGGGGGCTCCTTCCGTGGCGGTCGGCGGTGCGCTTCGGGCCGCCGGGCGGGTCCCGGAGGCGGAAGACCCGCCGCAGTGGGGAGTCGGCGGCTGGAGGGGAGAAGGAGGGGGAGTGGGAGGGGCGGAGCCGGCCGGTCCGGGCGTGACCGGAACCGGCGGCTCCGCGGGCGGCGCGCGGCGGCTCAGGTGCGGTAGCGGTCGAAGACGCGGTTGCCGTCGCGCACGAGCTTGTCGCGCAGCCCGTCCAGGCCGATGGCACCGCCGTAGAACTGCTGGAGCGCGGGCGTGGCGACCTTGTCCGACCACTCCGGGTAGCCGCGCCGGCCCAGCGCGGGGGAGGCCACGAGGTGCGCGGCGACGGACATGCCGGTACGCCAGCCGAGCGTGTCGGCGGTGAGCGACGGGTCGCGCAGCGCGTCGCTGCCGGTCGGGGCCATCCAGTCGCCGCGGGCCAGCCGCACCAGGTGCGGGGTCTGCGTCATGAAGTCGATGAACGCGGCGGCGGCCTCCTTGTGCTTGCAGCTCTGGGCCACCGACAGCGTCTGCGGGCTGACGCCCTGCGCGCGCCCGCCGTCCGGCGCCCCGGCGCCGACCGGCAGCGGCAGCGTCACCCAGTCGAAGCCCTTGGGTGCCTGCTGCTGTATCTGCTGGCGGTAGGAGAGGTTGAGCGGGAGCATCGCGTACCGTCCGGCGAAGAAGCCGGGCAGCGCGTCGCCGCCGCTCATGCCGAGCGCGCTCGCGGGGGCCGAGCGGTCGTCGTGGACCTGGCGGCGGACCAGTTCGGGGAAGGCGGAGTCGGCCGCGCCCAGGCGCACTTCGGTACGGCCGCCGGGCCGCGCGTAGAGGATCCGCCCGCCGGTGGTGAGCGCCAGGTTCAGCGTCACGCTCACCGGGGAACTCATCGGCCACGCCACGCCGTACCGTTCGGCGCGGCCGCCGCCCTGGTGCGACAGCTCGCGCGTGACGTCCTCGAACTCCTGCCACGTCCAGGGCGAGGCCGCGTCCGGCAGCCGTATGCCCGCCCGGACCAGCAGCGCGCGATCGGCGACGAGCATGCGCGGCTCCTGGAGGAAGGGCACCCCGTACAGCCCGCCGCCGAAGCGGGCCATGTCCCAGACGGCGGACGGGATACGGGCGAGGGTCGCGGTCGGCAGCAGCGGGGTGAGGTCGGCGAGGTAGCCGCCGGAGCCGAAGTCGGTGAGGTCGTTGCCCTCGTCGTGGATGACGTCGGGCGCGGCGCCGCCCTCGAAGGAGGTCAGCAGCTGGTCGTGGACGTCGTCCCAGCTGCCCTGGACGTAGCGGACCCGTACCGCGGGGCCGGTGGCGTTCCACTGGTCCACCAGCGCCTTGTTGGCCTTGACCGACTCCTCCTGCCAGGCCAACGACAGGAAGTCCAGCGTCGGGGTACCCGATCCGGCCGACGTGCCGCAGCCGGCCAGCAGCGGGCCGCCCGCGGCGGAGGCGGCGGCCGCGGCGGCGCCGCCGACCAGTGTCCGGCGCCGCATCAGCCCTTCACCGCCCCGGAGAGCATGCCGCCGACCAGGCGCTTTTGGAGCAGCGCGAAGAAGACCAGGCTGGGCAGGGTGGCCAGCAGCGCGGCGGCGGCGAGCGGGCCGAGGTCCGCGGCGCCCTCCGCACCGGTGAAGTGGGTCAGGATCACGGACATCGTCTGCTTCTCCGGCGTCTTGAGCAGGACCAGGGCGAAGAAGAACTCGTTCCACGCGGTGACGAAGGCGAACATCAGCGTCGCCACCAGGCCGGGCGCCAGCAGCGGCAGCACCACGCTGCGCAGCGTGCGCCAGCGCCCGCAGCCGTCGATCGCGGCGGCCTCCTCCAGCGTCACCGGCACGGCTCTGACGTAGCTCTGCAGCATCCACAGCACGAAGGGCAGCGTCCACACCACGTAAACGACGGCCAGGCCGGGGCGGGAATCGATCAGCCGCAGATTTTTGAGCACCATGAACAACGGGATGATGACCAGCACCAGCGGGAACATCTGGCTGACCAGGATCCAGCCGGTCCCGGCCCGGCTGACGGCGCCGCGGAAGCGCACCATCGCGTACGCGGCGGGCACCGCGACGGCGACCGACACCACCGCGGCCGCGCCCGCCACGAGCAGGCTGTTGAGGGCGGCGTGCAGCAGCGGCTGCTCGTCCAGCGCGGTGCGGAAGTTGTCCAGCGTCGGATGCCGGGGCAGCCACGTCGGATCGACCGAGCCCAGCTCGCGCGGCGACTTGAAGGCCGTGGACAGCAGCCACAGCAGCGGGAAGGCGAGGAAGACCAGGTAGCACAGCAGCGCGGCGTACTGCCCGGTGCGGCCCGCGCGGCGGCGCAGCACCCGGCGGCGCGGCTCGGGAGCGGGCACGGGCACGGCCTTTGGACCGGACGCGGGGGTGGCGGGGGTGGCGGCGGCGCTCACTGGTCGGTCTCCTTCAGCCGGTTGCGCAGGAAGACGGCGAGCAGCACCGCGATCACCGCGGTCATCGCCAGGCCCATGGCCGCCGCGTAGCCGTACTGGCCGTAGCGGAAGGCCTCCTCGTAGGCGAAGAGCATCGGCAGCCGGGTCTTGCCGCCGGGACCGCCGCCGGTCAGCACGAAGACCAGGCCGAAGGCGTTGAAGTTCCAGATGAAGTTGAGCGCGGTGATCGACAGCACCACCGGCCGCAGCGTCGGCCAGGTCACGGTGGTGAAGCGGCGCCACAGGCCCGCCCCGTCGATGCCCGCCGCCTCGTGCAGCTCCAGGGGGACGTTCTGGAGGCCCGCGAGCAGCACCACGGTCGTCTGCGGCATGCCCATCCACACGCCCACCACGACGACCGAGGGCAGGGCCAGCGACAGACTGGACAGCCAGTCGGTGTGGCCCGAGGTCAGATGCAGATGGCGCAGCGTGTTGTTGAGGACGCCGGCGTCCGGGTTGTAGACCAGCCGCCACATGATGCCGACGACGATCTCCGGCATCGCCCACGGCACCAGCGCGAGGGTGCGGGCCAGCCAGCGCAGGCGCAGGTTCTGGTTCAGCAGCAGGGCAAGGCCCAGGCCCAGTGCGAGCTGGAGGACGGTCACGCACACCGCCCAGACCAGGCCGATCCGGAAGGACTCCCAGAACAGCGAGTCCAGCCGCAGGTCGGCGAAGTTGTCCAGGCCCGTGAAGGACGTCGAGCGCGTCACGCCGGACTGCGCGTCGGTGAACGCCAGCGCGATGCCGTAGCAGAGCGGGACCACGCTCAGCACCACCACCGGGATCAGCGCGGGCAGCAGCAGGAACCAGGCGTCGCGGTCCAGGCCCAGCGTCCGGCGGCGGGCGAGCGCGGTACGCGGCGGGGGAGTGCCGGCCCCCGGGCGGGGCGCCTCGGCGGCGACGGCGGTCATGACGCGCTCCCCGCGGCGGCGGCGGTGGCGCGGTGCGCCCGGACGGCGCCCGTCGAGGCCCGGACCACCAGCCGCGGCGGTACGGTCGGGCAGCGCACCGGGTGGCGGCCGCCCTCCAGCCGGTCGACCAGCATCTGCGCGGCCAGCCGCCCGCGTTCGGCCGAGCCGAGGTCGACGCTGGTGAGCGCCGGGCGGCCGGCCCGGGCCAGCTCGCTGTCGTCCATCCCGGCCACCGCGAGGTCGTCGGGTATGCACAGGCCGCGGTCGTGGGCGGCGTGCGCGGTGCCGAGAGCGAGCTGGTCGTTGGCGCACAGCACGCCGTCCGGCCGGGGGCGGGCGTCCAGCAGCCGGTGGGCGGCGCGGGCGCCGGCCTCTATGCCGAACTCGGCGGTGACGGTGAGCGCGGGATCGGGTGCCAGGCCCGCCTCGCGCAGCGCCGTCTCGTAGCCGGCCCGGCGGTTGCGGCCGGGCACGGTGTCGGCGGGCCCGCTGACGAAGCCGATCCGGCGCCGGCCGCCCTCCAGCAGGTGGCGCACCGCGAGGACGGCGCCGAGCACGGAGTCGGCCCGTACGCTGTCGACCGCCGCCGGGTCGGGCAGCGAGCCGATGACGACCACCGGGCGGGCGGCCGCGGCGAGCACCTCCAGATGCGCGTCGGTCACCCGGATCGGGCACAGGATCAGCCCGTCGCTGGTGCGGTCGGCCAGGCTGCGCACCACGTCCAGCTCGTCCTCGGTGACGGCGCCGGTGGAGTGCAGCAGCAGCCGGTAGCCGAGCGGTTTGGCCACCGCCTGTATCTGCCGGACCATCGAGACGTACGCCGGATTGCCGACGTCGGGCATCGCGAAGGTGAGCTGACGGGTCCGGCCGCCTTTGAGGGATCTGGCCACGCCGTTGGCCACGTAGCCCAGTTCGGCCGCGGCCTGCTCCACGCGGCGCACCGTCGAGGGCCGGGCCCCGTGGCCGTTGAGCACGCGGGAGACGGAGGCGATGGACACGCCCGCCCGCTCCGCGATGGTCTCCACCGTGGGCGGTCCGCCGGAAGTCGTCATGGTCGTCCCCTCACTGTGCCGTTGGGCGGGTACGCGCCGGTGATCGCGCGTCAGTGGTCTGCGAACGTGCTGTAAACGTTTACAGAGTGATCCCTCGTCAGGCCCTCGGTATGAGGGGAGGCCGTCCGCATGTTGCGCGGAGGTTTCGCTGACGATCAGTCAATTGTGACCTGAATCACGGCACGAGGGGAGGGGTTCGACGAATTCTGTCCGCGGCCGGCCCGGGGCGGAGCGGAAAGCCGCAGGTGGGGGGCGGCGGACCGCCCCCCACCCGGTCGGTCGGCGAGACCGCCGCCCGGTCAGTCGGCGAGGCCGAGCCCGGCGGCTTCGAGACGGTCGGCGACCGCCCGCGCCTCCGCCTTCGTCAGCGGCAGCAGCGGCGCCTGGGTGTACGCGTGGCGGATGACCCCGCGGGCGGCGAGCGCGGCCTTGAAGGCGCCGAGCGCGCCCGACATCCGGCCGATCCGGGACCGGTCGGCGACCTCGACGATCCCGAACAGCGCGGTCAGCCGCCGCTGTTCGGCCGCGGCCGCGGCGGTGTCCCCGGCCCGCACGGCGTCGTAGAGGCGCACGTAGCCGTGCGGGTCGACATTGCCCAGGCCCGGCACGATGCCGTCGGCGCCGCGGGCCATCGCGAGGTCGGCGAGCGTCTCCGAACCGGTCAGCACGCCCGCACCGCTGCCGGTCGCGCCGTCGAGCACGCGCTGGAAGGACTCCAGGTCCCCCGACGAGTCCTTGACCGCGGCGATCACCTTGGCCTGGGCCAGCTCGCCGAGCAGCGCCGGGGGGAGCTTCGTGTGCACGTTGGAGGGGATGTCGTAGGCGACGACGGGCAGTTCGAGCCGCCGGTGCAGCAGCTCGTAGTGCGCCCTGACCTCGCTCTCGCCGACACCCACGTAGAACGGCGCGGTGACCACGACCGCGGCCGCGCCCAGCGCCTGGGCGCGGCGGGCGTGGTCGAGCACCCGCAGGGTGCCCGTGTCGATCGCACCGGCCAGTACCGGGACCTGCCCGGCGGCGGCGCCGACGACCGTGCGCAGCGCGGTGTCCCGCGCCGCGTCCGTCAACTGGGCGATCTCGCCGGTGGACCCGCCGACGAACAGGCCGTGCACGCCCGCGTCCAGCAGGAAGCCGGTGAGGCGTTCCAGCGAGGCGGTGTCCACCTCCCCGTCCTCGGTCAGCGGGGTGCACAGGGGAGGGACGACTCCGTGGAACATCAGACCTTCTCACTTGCCGGTGGTTCGACTGCTGCGGATTCTCCTGCTGTCGCGGCGTGCCGCCGGTCGGCGGCGCGCTGCACGCGCGCCGGTACGTCGAAGCCGACCAGCAGCACCACGACGGCGGTCAGGGCGGCGCCGAGCACGGCCAGCGCGGTGCCGAGCCCCAGCGGCCCGGCGATCTTCTCGCCCAGGACCGGCGCCGCGGCGCCGCCGAGCGCGCCCACGTTGTAGCTGAACCCGAGTGCGGCGGCGCGCATGCCGACCGGGTAGTGCGAGCTGATGTAGCTGGGCAGCACACCCGAGGCGCCCTGGCTGGTGCCGACCAGCAGGAACAGCAGCACCCACAGGGCCACGGTGTGCCCCTCGCCGAGGGCGAAGACCGGGTAGACGAAGGCCAGCGAGACGACCAGCATCCCCACGTACGCCCGCCGGGTGCCGAACCGGTCGCCGAGGTAGCCGCTGACGACCGAGCCGACCGCGTAGCCGAAGCCCGCGTACAGCAGTGCGTCGGAGACCTGCCCGGGGTCGTAGTGCAGATCGTTCTTCAGATAGGTCGGCAGCAGCGACTGGAGCGGCCAGGAGTAGAGGAAGGCGCAGAAGACGGTGACCATCAGCCCCACGACGACCGGCCACAGCCGCTGCGCGAAGCGCACCGCGAGCGCCACGAAGCAGGCCGCGATCACCGCGACCAGCAGCAGCGTGACGGCCAGCGACTGGTTGCGCAGCACCACCAGCAGCGCGACCGCGGCGACCAGGCACGCCGGGACCGTCCACCATCGGCTGCCGCGCGCGAAGAGCAGCGCGGTGGCGCTGACCGGGCGCTCGCCCGCGTCCTTGGAGCGCTGCCACTCCTCCGCCTCCGGCAGCCTGCGGCGCAGCCAGATCGCGAGGAAGACCGGGAGGATGCCGATCCAGAACAGCACCCGCCAGCTGGTGTGCGGCACCACCCACGCGTACGTCTTGGCGGCCAGCACCCCGCCCAGCGGGTAGCCGGACAGCAGCATGCCGCTGGCGGTGTTGCGCATCCGGCGCGGCCAGCTCTCGATGATGTACGTGGCGCTCGCGCTGTACTCGCCCGCCATGCCCAGCCCGACGACCATCCGGAAGGCGAACAGCGACCAGTAGTTCCACGAGAAGCCGCACAGCACCGAGCCGACCGCGTACAGCGCGATGCTCAGCACCATCGCGGGGCGGCGGCCGAAGCGGTCGCCGAGCGCGCCGATGGCCAGGCCGCCGAACCAGCGGGAGACGAACGCGGCCGACACCAGCGTCGCGGCGGTCACGCCGGACAGGTGGAAGTCGTGCGCGATCTCGGTCAGGACCAGGGAGATCAGTCCAAAGTCGAAGCCGTCCATGGCGTAGCCGAGCCATGCGGCCGAGAAGGCTCTCCAGTCCCGCCGGGAGAGTTCGGCGCGCCAGCGCAGCGGGGGCGCGGCGTCGTATGTGCTGCTCATGTGCTCGCATCCTCGGGAGCCGGGGTCGTCGTCGGAGTCGCTTCTGGACTCATGGGACGTAGGACGTCCGACGTCCTACGCGTGGCGGTAACGTAGGCCGCATGTCAGCTCAGCGCAAGCCCCCCGAGGTGGCGGCCACCCCGGCCGACCGCCCGCGCCGGCCCAGCGTGCAGGACCAACTGATCGACCTGATCGTGGAGTTGGACCTCGACCCGGGCGAGGTGCTGCCGCCGGAACCGGAACTCATGCGCACTCTGGGTGTCAGCAGGAACTCGGTGCGTGAGGCACTCAAGGGCCTCCAGGCGCTCGGCATCGTCGACATCCGGCACGGCTACGGTACCTACGTCGGCACCGCGCAGCTGCGCTCCCTCGCCCCCGGCCTGCTCTTCCACACCCGGCTGGCCGTGCGCCGCGACAACCCGCGCGGGCTGCTGGACATCGTCGAGGTCCGCGCGCTGCTGGAGTCCGGCCTCATCCGCCGCTCGGCGCTGGAACTGGACGACGCCGACCTCGACCGGCTGCGCGCCGAACTCGACGCGCTGGAGGCCGACGGCGACGCGGGCCGCGCCGGACACGACCGCCGCTTCCACGAGCTGCTCTACGAACCGCTCGGCAACGCCCTGGTGCTCCAGCTCATCGCGCTCTTCTGGGACGTCTACCGGCAGGTCGAGAGCGAGGTCGGCAAACCGCACACCGCCCACGGCCAGGTGGTGCGCCAGCACCGCCGCGTCCTGGAGGCCGTCGCCGCCCGCGACCCGGACGCGGCCGCCGCCCGGATCGCCGAGCACTTCGCCGACATCACCGGCCGCTTCGACCGCTGGACCGGCACGCCCCGCCCGGCGCCCGGCTGACACCCGCCCCGGCGCGCGCCGGGTCCGGGCGGCACGGGCGCGGCGCGTTCGTACCGCGCGAACCACCGGGGGCCTACGGGCGGTGCGCGCGCCGCGCGGTGCGCTGCCCCCGGGCGGCCCGCCCAGCGGCGATACTCGACGCCGGCGGTGACCCGGGCCCGGGCGCCGCCTCCCCGCGGAACGGAGACGTATGGAGACCACGAGCCGCGGCACGGCGGACCGCGACCGCGGCCCCGGCACCGCAGGGCTGCCCGCGCGGGCCCTGGCCTGGCTGCGCAAGCGCGACCCGGGTCTGGCCGCCACCCGCCGGGCCGGGCGCGGCGCCATCGTCATGCCGGGGCTCTTCGCGCTGTGCAGCCAGGTGATCGGCTCGCGCGAGATGGCCAGCTTCGCCGCCTTCGGGGCCTTCGCGATGCTGCTGCTCGTCGACTTCGACGGCCCCGTGCCGCGCCGGCTGCGCGCCATGGCCGCGCTCGCCGTGACCTGGGCGGTGCTGATCTGCTGGGGCACGGCGGTCTCCCGGATCACCTGGCTCGGGGTCCTGTCCATGGCGGTGGTCGGCTTCGCGGCGCTCTTCTGCGGCATCGTCAGCTCCACGCTGGCCGGCGCCACGACCGCGCTGCTGCTCGGCTTCATCCTGCCGGTGTCGCTGCGCGCCCCGCTCTCCGCGCTGCCCGACCGGCTGTCCGGGGCGGGACTCGCCGCGGGCGCGTCGATGCTCGCCGCCGCGCTGCTGTGGCCGCGCCCGGCGACCGACCCGCTGACCGGGCCCGCCGTCGCCGTCTGCCGGGCCGTGGCCGCCCGGCTGCGCGTCGAGGCGGCGCTGGTGCTCGGCCCGGAACCGCCCGACGACGCGCGCTGCGCGCAGGCCACCACCGACGTCGCCGAGGCCGGGAACCGGCTGCGCCGTGCCTTCGACGGCACCCCCTACCGGCCGACCGGCCTGTCCACGGGGGGCCGCGCGCTGGTCCGGCTGGTCGACGAGCTGACCTGGCTCACCGCGATCGTCGCCCACGGCGGTACGCCCCAGGACGCCGCCCGCGGCCGCGCCGCGGCCCCCTGCCGGGTCCGCCTCGCCGCCGCCGAGACCCTGGAGCGCGCCGCCGACCTCCTCACCACCCGCACCGCCGACCCCACGCCCCTGCGCACCGCCGCCGACCGGCTGCGCGAGGCGCTGGAGACGCTGGAACGGGACGCCACGAGCCGGCTCCCGGCACCCGGCGGAGAGCGTGAGCGGGACGAGCGCGGGTCCGGCGGGCGCGAAGCGGCCGTTCCCGGCCGGGACGGGGGCACCGGTCAGGGCGGCGCCGAGGCCGTCCCGGGGCGCGCGCCGGGCCCGGAAGGCGCCGGGGACGCCGATGTCACCGCCTTCCTCGGGGCGCTCGACGCGTCCTTCCGGGCGCAGGAGCTGAGCTTCGCGGTGCTGCAGATCGCCGCCAACGTCGAGCTGGCCGCCGCCGCGGAGCGGCGCGGGTGGGCCGACCGGCTGCTGGGGCGGGCGCCCCGCGGGCTGCCGTCCGCGCCCGAGGCCGCGCGGGAGCGGGCGGCGGCGCACTTCTCCGCGCACTCGGTGTGGCTGCACAACAGCGTGCGCGGCGCGGTGGGGCTCGCCCTCGCGGTCGCCGTCACGGACGTCGCGAGCGTGCAGCACTCCTTCTGGGTCGTGCTCGGCGCGCTCTCCGTGCTGCGCTCCAACGCCCTGAACACCGGGCAGAACGCGGTGCGCGGCCTCGCCGGGACCGTCGCCGGGTCGGTGCTCGGCGCCGGGCTGCTCCAGCTCATCGGGCACGACAGCGTGCTGCTGTGGTATTTGCTGCCGGTCGCGGTGCTGCTGGCCGGTGTGGCGCCCGCCGCGATCTCCTTCGCGGCGGGCCAGGCCGCCTTCACCGTCACCCTGGTGATCCTCTTCAACATCGGGCAGGTGCCCAGCTGGCGCGTCGGCCTCTTCCGCGTCGAGGACATCGCCATCGGCTGCGCGGTGAGCCTGGTCGTCGGGGTGTTCTTCTGGCCGCGGGGCGCGGCCGCGGAGGTCGACAAGACCATGGCGACGGCCTACCGGGACAGCGCGGACTACCTCGCGGACGCCGTCGACTACGCGGTGGGCTGCTGCTCCGCCGGGCCCGAGCCCGCCGCGGCCCCGCTCGCCGCCGGGCGGCAGGCCGCCGCCGCGGCCCGGCGCCTCGACGACGCCTTCCGCGGCTACCTCACCGAGCGCGGGCCCAAGCCCGTGCCGCTCGCCGAGATGACCGCGCTGGTGACCGGTGTGGTCGGGCTGCGGCTCGCCGCGGACGCGGTGCTGGGGCTGTGGCAGCGGGCGGGCGATCCGCACACCGACGCCGAGCGGGCCGCGGCCCGTACCGAGCTGCTGTCCGCCGCGGACGGCGTCTCGGCCTGGTACCACGGGCTCGCGGACGGCATCCGGGGCGGCGAGCCCGTTCCCGCGCCGCAGCCCGACGACCCCGCAGCCGACGCCCGGCTCGCCGCCGCCGTACGCCGTGACCTGCGCGACGAGCACGGGCAGGCCACCGCCACCGCGGTCCGTATCGTCTGGACCGGCGACCACCTGGCCGCCGCGCGCCGCCTGCAGTCCTCCCTCGCCGTCGCCGCGACCCGCACCCGGCCCCGTACCCCCGCCTGACGGGCCGGGCGCGGGGGTGGTGCGGCGGGCGGGGAAGGGGCCTGGGTGGCCGCGCGGCGCGGAGCCTGGTTCGCTGGAAGGCGAGGACATCCCACGGCAAGCGAGGTCCCGCCATGACGGAGCAGGGCACGACGCAGCAGGACATGACCGAGCAGGAAGCCTCCCACCGCCACGTCGAGCAGTTGCGGGAGCAGGCCCAGCAACTGGAGGACGACGCGGCGCACGCGGCGGACGCCGCCGAGCGCAGCTCGCTGGAGAAGCGCGCCAGGCAGTTGGAATCGGACAGCGATCAGGAGAGCATGATGGCCGCCGGGGACATCTACCCCGCGCAGTAGCCGGCCCGCGCCGCCGCCCGACCGCGAGGACAACACCATATGAGCGACCAGCCGCCGCAGCTCCCGCAGCCCTCGTTCGGGAACTACCAGAACGACATCTACCTGCGCGCCCTCGGCGGTGTGCTGCCCGACCTGCCGATGGCGTACGCGGAGCTGGAGCGGCGCGCGGCCGCCGCGCTGCCGCCCTCGGTGTGGTCGTACGTCGCCGGTGGCGCGGGCGACGAGGCCACACAGCGCGCCAACACCGAGGCCTTCGCGCGCTGGGGCCTGTACCCGCGGATGTTCGTCGGCGCGAGCGTCCGGGATCTGTCCGTGGAGCTGTTCGGCAGGACCTGGCCCGCGCCGCTGTTCATGGCGCCCATCGGGGTGCTCGGGCTGTGCGCGCAGGACGGCCACGGCGACCTCGCCGCCGCGCGCGCCGCGGCCCGCACCGGTGTGCCGATGGCGGCCTCGACGCTGTCGGTGGACCCGCTGGAGGACGTCGCCGCCGAGCTGGGCGGCACACCGGGCCTCTTCCAGCTCTACACGCCCACCGACCGCGACCTCGCCGAGAGCCTCGTCCGGCGGGCCGAGCAGGCCGGATACGCCGCGATCACCGTCACCCTCGACACCTGGGTCACCGGCTGGCGCCCGCGCGACCTCGCCACCGGCAACTTCCCGCAGCTGCGCGGCCACTGCCTCACCAACTACCTCACCGACCCGGTTTTCCGGCGACTGCTCGGCAAGGACCCGCGCGACGACCCGCAGGGCGCCGTCCTGCTCTGGACGCAGCTCTTCGGCAACCCGCTGACCTGGGACGACCTGAGCTGGCTGCGCTCCCTCACCACGCTGCCGCTGGTCGTCAAGGGCATCTGCCACCCCGAGGACGCCCGCCGCGCCCGGGACGGCGGCGTGGACGGCGTCTACGTCTCCAACCACGGCGGGCGCCAGGCCAACGGCGGCCTGCCCGCGCTGACGGCGCTGCCCGACGTGGTCGCGGCGGTGGACGGCCTGCCGGTGCTCTTCGACTCCGGGGTGCGTTCCGGCGCCGACGTGGTCAAGGCGCTCGCGCTCGGGGCCACCGCGGTGGGCCTCGGCCGCCCGTACGCCTACGGCTGCGCGCTCGGCGGCACCGACGGCATCGTGCACGTCCTGAGGACGGTGCTGGCCGAGGCCGACCTGATCATGGCCGTGGACGGCTACCCGACCCTCGCCGACCTCACGCCCGCCGCCCTGCGCGCACTGCCCTGACCCGCACCGCCACCCGCGCCGGGGGCGTTGTCAGTGGTGCGTGGGACGCTGCCCGCATGACCGTACGAAGCCTGCTGGATCTCGACCGGGCGCTGCGCGCCTCCTGGGCCGCCGACACCTGCTCGCCCGACGACGTCGCGCGCGAGGCGTGGTCGCCGGACAACCCGGCGTGGGGCCACTGCGACATCAGCGCGCTGCTCGTCCACGACTTCTTCGGCGGCGACCTGGTGGTCGGCGAGGTGCACCTCGCGGGCGAGCCCCAGGGCCACCACTGGTGGAACGAGCTGCCGAGCGGCCTGCACATCGACGTCACCAAGGAGCAGTTCCGCCGCGGCCAGCGCGTCACGGGTGCCCGCCGGGTCGTGCGTCCGCCGGGGCCGCTGCCGCGCCGGTGGGAGGAGTACATACGGCTGCGCGAGCGGGTCGCCCGGCACCTGGACGCCCCGCTGCCCGCGCCCGGCGGCGGATCCGCCCCGGCGGGTGTCGATTCCGGGGTCTCCCCGTTCGTCGAAGGGGCGTAAGGCCACGAGAGGCGGCCGGGCCGCGCGCTGCGGCCGGGCCGCCGGGACAGGAAGGACGGGAGCCATGGCGCGCTACCTGCTGCTCATCCACGACAACGAGGAATACGCCGAGACGGCGGGCGAGGACGTGCTGCGCGCGCTCGACGAGGGGCACCGGCGGTTCAACGAGGAGCACAAGGACGTGGTCGTCTCGGGCGAGCACCTCAAGCCCACGTCGACCGCGACCGTGGTGCGCGAGGACGGCGCGGGCGGCCACCTGGTGACCGACGGCCCGTACGCCGAGACCAAGGAGGCCCTGGGCGGCTACTACATCGTCGACGTCCCCGACCTGGACGCGGCGCTCGCCGTCGCCAAGCGGCTGCCCTACTTCGGGCGGCCGGGCGAGGCGGCCGTCGAGGTCCGCCCGCTGTACTGACCGGAGGACGGGCGCAGATGCGGACGACCGGAGCCGCCGGAGAGCCGGCGGCGGACGCGGACGCGGAACGGGCGGCGCAGAACACGGCGGAGTGCTCGGGGGAGTCCGCCGCGACCCGCGCCGTCGCCGAGGCGCACCGCACGCAGTGGGCCTTCGTGCTCGCCGCGACGGTCCGCGTCACCCGTGACCTGGACCTGGCCGAGGAGTGCGTGCAGGACGCCTACGCCAGGGCCCTGGTCGCCTGGGAGTCCGCCGGGGTGCCCGACCGCCCCGCCGCCTGGCTGACGACCACGGCCCGCAACCGGGCCGTGGACGTCGTCCGGCGCGCCGCGTTCCTGCGCACCGCGCTGCCGCTGCTCGCCGACGACGAGGCGGTGGACGGCCCCGCGGACGGCGCCGACATCCCCGACGAGCGGCTGCGGCTGGTCTTCACCTGCTGCCACCCCGCCCTCGCCCCGCAGGCCCAGGTCGCGCTGACGCTGCGGCTGGTGTGCGGCCTGACCACCGCCGAGATCGCCCGCGCCTTCCTCGTCCCCGAGACGACCATGGCCGCGCGCATCACCCGCGCGAAGAAGAAGATCGCCGCGGCCGGTATCCCGTACCGGATACCCGACTCCGAGGAACTGCCCGAGCGGATCGACGCGGTCCTCACGGTGGTGGACCTGGTCTTCACCACCGGCCATGTCGCCCCCGGCGGGCCCGAGCTGCTGCGCACCGACCTGCTCGCGCGGGCCGCCGCCCTGGCCGCGATGCTCGGCGCGCTGCTGCCGGGGGACGCCGAGGTCGCGGGCCTGCGGGCGCTGATCCTGCTGACCGACGCCCGCCGCGGGACCCGGGTCGACGCCGCCGGGCGCCCGGTGCTGCTGGCCGACCAGGACCGCACCCGGTGGGACCGCGCGGCCATCGCGGAGGGCCAGGTGCTGCTGCGCCGCGCGCTGCGCCGCCGCCCGCCGGGACCCTTCGCCCTGCGCGCGACCGTCGCCGCGGTGCACGCCGAGGCGCCGACGTGGGAGGAGACGGACTGGCCGGAGATCGTCGGGCTGTACGACCTGCTGCTGCGCCGCCGCCCCACACCGGTGGCCGCGCTCAACCGCGCCGTCGCCGTCGGCTTCGCCCGGGGCCCGGCGGCGGGCCTGGCCGCCCTCGACGCGCTCGCGGCCGAGCCGCAGCTCGCGGGCTACCCCTACGCGGCCGTCGCACGCGGCGAGTTCCTGCACCGCCTGGGCCGTACCGACGAGGCCGCGTCCGCCTTCCGGGCGGCGCTGCGCAGCACCGCCAACGAGGCCGAGCAAGAATTCCTGCGCGCCCGCGTCGCCGCCCTCACGGCCGGTGACGGGACGTGAAACCGGCACGCCCCGCGGTCAGTCCAGCGAATCCGACGAGCCCGGGATCGACATGAAGCGGATACGGGCCGCGTCGCCGCTCAGCCCGAACGGGGCGCCGATCGCCTCCCAGGTGACCAGGCCGCGGTGCGCCTCCTGGGCCGCCGCGGCGCTCCACATCGGGGCCAGGCCCTCCACCCGGGCCGCGACCCGCAGCGCGGTGAGCTGCTGCCGCTCGGACAGCTCGCCGATCCGCCGCTGGAGCGTGCCGAGCAGCTGCTCGACGTCCTGCGGGATCAGGCCCTCGGCCGCGGCGGTGTGCCGCTCCCAGTCCGCGTACGGACCGGTGTCGCCCTCGTAGCCCTCGGTCGCCTCGTCGTCGCCGAAGTCCACCGGGTGCGCGGCCGAGCCCCGCCAGCCGCAGGCGCACGCGCCCTTCACGGCCACCGCGCGCGGCCCGTCGGCGCCGTTGTACGACCACCACGGCATCCGGCTGCCGTCCTGCTGCGGGCCCGGTTCGCCGCCGTCCGCCAGCACGGCGGCCACGAAGCCCTCGTGGCGCCCGGTCTCGTCGATCCAGCTCATGCCGTACAGCCTCTCGTCCGCCGGAAGGTTTCCCAAGGCTCGCGGGCGGACTGACGCTGCGTCAAGGTGGCTCCCGGCGGCCGGCCCGAACGCACCGGCCGGGATCGCGCGCCCCTTCGATTCCTCCCGCCGACTACGTCCGCGCGGGCGCGTACTGCGTCCCGGGCCGTGCGCCGGCGGGCGAAATCCGCCGTGCCGCCCGCCCGCGCAGCCGCGCACCCGGGCCCCGTCCGTCCGTGCGCGTCCGCCCGCCCGCGCCCGGCCGAAAGACAGCTCAGACTGCACACCCGAGGTTGCGCAGTCTGAGCTGTCTATCTATCGTGGGGGCCGTGAACGACGACAGCGCCCTCCCCGAACCCGCGCGGCAGGCCGCGCGCGACGTCGTGGTGGTCTTCAACCGGCTGCGCCGCCGCCTCCGGGAGGTCGCGGTCGACGGGGACCTCACGCCCGCCCAGGCCTCCGTGCTGGTCCGGCTCGACAAGGGCGGCCCGGCGACGGCCAGTGAGCTGGCCTTCGTCGAGCGGGTGCGCCCGCAGTCGATCGCCAAGGTCGTCGCGGCGCTGGAGGCGGCCGGACTGGTCACCCGCAGCCCCGACCCGCACGACGGCCGCCGCCAGCTCGTCGCGCTCACCGACCAGGGCCGCGCCCGCCGCACCGGCGACCGGCGCGCGCGGGAGACCTGGCTGGCCCGCGCGCTCGCCGAGCACGGGACCCCCGAGCAGATCGCCGCGGTCACCGAGGCGATGGCGCTGCTCGACCGGGTCTCCGGGGCGGAGGAGTGACGGCACCCTCCGCGCGCTCCGCGCTCACCGCCCTCGCCGGGCGGATACGCCGCGCCCGCACCCGGGACCCGGGCGGCTTCGACCGCCGCCTGATATCCCCGATGATCCTCGGCTCGGTCCTCAACCCGGTCAACTCCTCGATGCTCGCCGTCGCGCTCGTCCCGATCGGCAAGGCCTTCCACGCCGCCCCCGCGCAGACCGCCTGGCTGGTCACCGCGCTGTACCTGGCGACCGCCGTCGGCCAGCCGGTCATCGGCCGCCTCGTGGACACCTACGGACCCCGGGTGCTCTATCTCACCGGCACCGCCCTGGTCGGCGTCGCGGGCGTGCTCGGTGTGGCCGCCCCCGACCTCGGCGTGCTGATCGCCTCCCGGGTGCTGCTCGGCTTCGGCACCTCGGCGGCCTACCCGGCGTCCATGTACCTGCTGCGGACGGAGTCCGCGCGCACGGGCGCGAGCAGCCCCACCGGCATCCTCGCCGGGCTGTCCATCGCCAACCAGGTCGTCGCCGTCATCGGCCCGACGCTGGGCGGCCTGCTGATCGCCGCGGGCGGCTGGCACCTCATCTTCGCCGTCAACGTGCCGCTGTCCGCCGCCTGCCTGGTGCTCGGCGCCCGGCGGCTGCCGCGCCGGGCCGCGCTCCCCGCACTGGGGGCGCAGGGCCCGGGGCGCGGGGTGGACGTGCCCGGCATGGTGCTCTTCGCCGCGACCCTCACCGCCTTCATGCTCTTCCTGATGCGGCCCGTCCCCGGCCGGTGGTACCTGCTGCCGCTCACCGCTGCAGCCGGCGCCGCCTTCACCCGCCGCGAGCTGCGCACCGCCGACCCCTTCGTCGATCTGCGGGTGCTGCGCGGCAACACCCCGCTGCTCGTCACCTACGGCCGCCAGCTGCTCGCCTACACCACCTCCTACGCCTTCCTCTACGGCTTCCCGCAGTGGCTGGAGGAGGGCAGGTCGCTCAGCGCGTCCACCGCGGGCCTGATCCTGCTGCCGATGTCCGCCGCGGCGATCGGGGTGACCGCGCTGACCGGGCGGCGCGCCGAGGTGCGCGGCAAGCTGCTGGCCGGAGCCGTGGTGCAGGTCGCCGCGAGCGTGGCCCTGCTGCCGCTCGGTGCGGACGACGCCGTGTGGCTGCTGGCGCTGGTCGGCGCCGCCGCCGGTGTCCCGCAGGGCCTCGTCGGCCTGGCCAACCAGAACGCCCTCTACGCGCAGGCCGATCCGCGGCGCATGGGCTCCTCCGCCGGGCTGCTGCGCACCTTCGGCTACCTCGGCGCGCTGCTGGCCTCCGCGGGCTCCGCCGCCTTCTACCGGGACGGCGCCGGCACCACCGGGCTGCACCACCTCGGCTGGATGCTCGTCGCGATCTCCGTGCTGCTGCTCGCCCTGACCCTCCTCGACCGCTCCCTGGCCGCCGTCGGCCAGGAGGCCGCGGCCCCCGCCGCCGCCCGCGACGGCGACCCCCCGACCCGTACGTCCGGGCCCCGCTGAGCCGCGGCCCCGCCGTACGCCCGTGCCCGCCCCGGGCACCGGCTCCCGCCACCCGGCGCGAGCCCCCGCGCCCGCCACGAAAGGCCTCCGCCGCCATGGCTCTCACCACGCTCGACCCGAGCACCGCGCTGGTCGTCATCGACCTCCAGAAGGCGCTGCTCGGCATCCCCGGCACCCCGCACCGCACCGCCGACGTGCTGGCCCGCTCGGTCGAGCTGGCCGACGCCTTCCGCGGCCGCGGCCTGCCGGTGGTCCTGGTCCGGGTGACCTCCGCCCCCGACGGCTCGGACCAGGCCCCCGGGCGCACCGACGCCGCGCGCGGGGTCGGCCCGCTGCCCGAGGGCTGGGACCAGCTCGCCGACGAACTCGCGGGCCACGACGGCGACATCGTCATCACCAAGCGCAACTGGTCGGCCTTCTACGGCACCGACCTCGACCTCCGGCTGCGCCGCCGCGGCGTCACGCAGATCGTCCTCACCGGAGCCGCCACCAGCATCGGCGTGGAGTCCACCGCCCGCTACGCGCACGAGCACGGCTACCACGTCACCGTCGCCACCGACGCGGTCACCGACATGGACGGCGACGCCCACCGCAACAGCCTGGAGAAGATCTTCCCCCGGCTGTCCGAGAGCGGCACCACCGCCGACATCCTCGCCCTGCTCGCCCGCACCCACGCCTGACCCGCCGCCGCCCGACCGCCCGCCGCCCCCATGGCGGCGGGCGGTCAGCCCTGCCCGGGCACGGGCGGCAGACTCCGTGCCCGCAGCGCCTTCCAGCGGTCCAGCACGTCGGCCATCTCCTGCTGGGCGAAGCCGAAGAAGTCCCGCATCTCCGCGATCCGCGCCCCTGCCCGGGTGCCCGGTCCGCCGAGCGCGTACGTGCCCCGCTCGGTCGCGGCGATGATGCGGGTGAACATGCCGTGCTTGGTGGCCGCGGCGGCGTACCAGGTGTCGTCGGGCAGCACGTACAGATCGCTGCGCGAGCCGGGCACCGACTCCCGCCCCACGAGCCCGACCTGGGCGAGGTAGCGCACCGCGCCGGAGATCGCGGCCGGGCTCACCGTGAGCAGCTCCGCGAGCCGGCCCGCCGTCAGACCGCGCTCCTCCGAGGCCATCAGCGTCATCAGCACCCGTGCGCTCATCCTGGGCACGCCCAGGTCGGCGAACAGCATGGCCGTCTGCTCGACGAAGCGGCGGGTGTCCTCCTCGTCCCGCCCGATGACGTCCGGCGCTTTGACGTCCCGCGCTCTGACGTCCGGCCCGACCGCGTCCGCCCCGATCCCGTCCCGTCCGACGGACATGACCGACCATCTCCTCCCGGACCCGTGCGCCGGAACCGCGCACCCGCGTATGCATTGTGTCATGAAACTTCACAACTCTGTGAAGATGTCGATACTGTCGTTTCGTGAACGGAAACGACGACGTGATCAACACATCAGGATTACGCAAGCAGTTCAGGCAGGCCGTCGCCCTCGACGGACTGGACCTGACGGTGGCCCAGGGCGAGGTCCACGGACTGCTCGGGCCCAACGGGGCGGGGAAGTCGACCACCATCCGCATCCTGCTCGGACTGCTGCGCGCCGACGGCGGCACCGCCACCCTCTTCGGCGGCGACCCCTGGCGCGACGCGACGGAACTGCACCGCAGACTCGCCTACGTCCCCGGCGACGTCAGCCTGTGGCCCGGCCTGACCGGCGGCGAGACCATCGACCTGCTCGGCTCGATGTACGGCGGCCTGGACACCGCGCGGCGCGACGCCCTGGTGGAGCGCTTCGAGCTGGACCCGAAGAAGAAGGGCCGCGCCTACTCCAAGGGCAACCGGCAGAAGGTCGCCCTGATAGCCGCCCTGGCCTGCGACGCCGACCTGCTCATCCTGGACGAGCCGACCTCGGGCCTCGACCCGCTCATGGAGGCCGTGTTCGGCGACTGCGTGGCCGAGTTCACCGCGCAGGGCGGCACCGTCCTGCTGTCCAGCCACATCCTGGCCGAGGTGGAGCGGCTGTGCGACCGGGTGTCCATCGTCCGGCAGGGCCGCCGGGTGGACACCGGGACGCTCGACGAGCTGCGCCACCTGTCGCGCACCACCATCATCGCGACCGTCAGCCGCCCCGTCGCCGGGCTCGACGCCGTCACCGGGGTGCACGAACTGGAGACGGACGGGCTCCAGCTGCGCTGCCAGGTCGACCCGGACGTACTGGAGAAGGTGCTGCGCCTGGTCACCGACGCCGGGGTGCGCTCGCTCGTCAGCCGCCCGCCGACCCTCGACGAGCTGTTCCTGCGCTACTACTCCGGCACGGAGGGCACGCGATGAGCCGCGGCGCCCCCGCCGGGACGACCGAGCTGGTCAAACTCGCCTCCCGGCGCGACCGCCTGCTGCTCGCGGTCTGGGCCGACGCGTTGATCGGCAGTTCCTTCTCCACCGCCTACAGCCTCAAGGACCTCTTCCCCGACGCCGCGGCACGGCGCAGCTTCGTCGACGGCATCCGGGGCGCCTCCGGGGCGGCGCCGCTGTACGGCGCCGTCAACGGCACCTCGCTGGGCGCGCTGACGGCGTGGCGGCTGGGCGTCGTCGCCGCCGTCGCCGCGGCCGTGATGTCGGTCATGCTCGTCGTCCGGCACACCCGCGCCGACGAGCAGACCGGCCGCCAGGAACTCGTCGCCGCCGGGGTCGTGGACCGTACCGCGCCGCTCGTCGCGGCGCTCCAGCTCGCGGTGTCGATGGACCTCACCGTCGGGGTGTGCATCGGGGCGGTGCTGCCGATCCTCGGACTGCCGGTGGCGGGCGCCTTCGCGCTCGGCCTGGCCGTCGCCGGGTGCGGCATCGTCTTCGCCGGTGTCGCCGCCGTCACCGCGCAGGTCTTCGAGTCCGCGCGCACCGCGACCGGCTCCGCGCTCGCCCTGCTGGCCGGCTTCTTCCTGCTGCGCGCGGTCGGCGACACCGACGACTCGGTGACGTGGCTGCGCTGGCTGTCGCCGATCGGCTGGGCGCAGCAGGTGCGCCCCTACGCCGGGGACCGCTGGTGGGTGCTCGCGCTGCCCGCCCTCGCCGCCGCCGTCCTGGTCGCCGTCGCGCTGCGGCTGCTGGAGCGGCGCGACTACGGCGCGGGCCTGGTCGCCGCCCGGCCCGGCCCCGCCCGCGCGGGCGCCGCCACCCGCGGCGCCTTCGGCCTGGCCTGGCGGCTGCACCGCGGCACGGTGCTGAGCTGGACCGGCGGCGTGCTCGCGGGCGCGCTCGTGACCGGCTCCTTCGTCAAGAACGTCGACGTCCTCGCGGGCGGCGCGAGCGTGCGCAAGCTCATGACGGAACTCGGCGGCACGCAGGACCTCCAGGACGCGTATCTCGCCGCGCTCATGGGTACGTTCGGGATCATGGCGGCAGCCCTCGCGCTCAGCGTCCTCACCCGGGCCCGGGCCGAGGAGGCCGACGGCCGGATCGAGCTGGTCTTCTCCGGCACGGTCGGCCGCGCCCGCTGGGTGACCAGCCATGTGGTGATCGCGGCCGGTGGTGCCACCGCCGTGCTCGCCGCCGCGGGGCTCGGCACCGGCCTGTCCTACGGGCTGAGCGCGCACCGCCTCGGGCACGGCCTGGGCAGCATGCTCGGCGCCGCCTTCGCCCAGCTCCCGGCGGTGCTCGCGGTCGGCGCCATCGCCGTCCTGCTGCTGGCCGCCTTCCCCCGCCTCACCGCGGCGAGCTGGGGCCTGTACGGGATCTTCGCCTTCGTCACCCTGGTCGGACCGTCCCTGAAAGCCGGTCACTACCTGATGGACGTCTCGCCCTTCAGCCAGGTGCCCAAGCTGCCCGGATCGCCGTTCGAGGCCACACCGCTGGTCGTCATGGGAGCGCTGGCCCTCGCCGGCCTCGCCGTCTCGCTCGCCGCCTTCCGCCGCCGCGACCTGCTCGCCTGACCGCGCAGCCGGCCGCCCGCCTCCAGGAGTCGAACCGATGAGCACCTCTGCCGCCGACGTGCTGGACCACGACCCGTGGGTCCGCCGCTACCACCCGTCCGACCAGGCCCTCCGGCTGGTCTGCTTCCCGCACGCCGGGGGGTCGGCCACCGCCTTCCACAAGCTGTCCGCGCTGCTCGCCCCCGGCATCGAGGTGCTGGCGGTGCAGTATCCCGGGCGGCAGGACCGGCGCTCGGAGCCGAGCGCCGAGTCCATCGACGAGCTGGCGGACGCGTTCACCGCCGCCTCGACGGCGTGGCGCGACCGCCCGTACGCCTTCTTCGGCCACAGCATGGGCGCGGTCGTGGCCTACGAGGTGGCCCGCCGGCTGAGCAAGGAGGGCGGACCGCAGCCCGTACGGCTCTTCGCCTCCGGGCGGCGCGCCCCCTCCCGGCTGCGGCCCGGCACGGTCCACCTGCGCGACGACGCGGGCCTGCTCGACGAGCTGCGCACGCTGGGCGGCACCGACGAGCGCATGCTCGCCGACCCCGAGATCGTCCAGATGGCGATCCCCCCGACCCGCAGCGACTACAAGGCCATCGAGACCTACCGCGAGGAGCCCGGCTTCGTGCTGGCGTGCCCGGTGACGGTGCTGACCGGCACCGACGACCCGCACACCACACTGGACGAGGCCGCCGCATGGTCGGACCACACCGAGGCCGCGTGCGACCTGCTGACCTTCCGCGGCGGCCACTTCTTCGTCGACGAGCGGCGCGCGGAGGTGGCCGAGGCCGTCCGCACCGCGCTGCGGGAGACGGCCGCGGGCTGACACCGGGGGACGGATCCGCCACCGCACGGGCGCACCGTGCGGACGACGGCGCCCGGCAGGGGAACACCCCTGCCGGGCGCCGTCGTACCTGCGGAAAGAGCACCGGCGGGCACCGGAAAGCACTGCTTAAGGAGCGGTTGTGAGACTGGCGCGGACCGGTGTTCGCAGCCCGTCCCACACGTGAATCGAGGCACTGTGTCCCCGACGGAAGCCAGGTTCCCCTCCTCCGGCGCGTCCGGCACCGCCCCCGCGCCCGACTTCCTCGATCCGTCGTTCTGGCTGCGGCCGCACGAGGAGCGCGCCGAGGTCTTCGAGCGGCTGCGCGCCCAGCCCGGACCGGAGTTCGTACCGCCGCGCCTGCCGTGGGGGCCGATGGCGAACGGCTACTGGGCGCTCGCGAAGCACGCCGACATCCTGGAGGTCAGCCGCCGCCCGCAGGACTTCTCCTCGGAGGGCGCCACCGGCATGGTCGGCCCGGAACTCGGCGAGTTCTACGGCTCCATGATCACCATGGACAACCCCGAGCACGCCCGGCTGCGGCGCATCGTGTCGCGGTCCTTCGGCCGCAACATGGCGCCCGCCTTCGCGTCCATGTCCCACGAGGTGGCCCGCCGGCTCGTCGCCGCGCTCGTCGAGCGCGGGCCCGGCGACTTCGTCCGCCCGGTCGCCGCCGACATGCCGATCGCTGTGCTCAGCACCATGATGGGCATCCCGCCGGACGACTACGAGTTCCTCTTCGAGCGCACCAGCACCATCATGGGCGCCCTCGACCCCGAGTTCGTCTCCAGCCCCGAGGAGGCCGCCGCCGCCGTCCTCGGCGCCTCCCGGGACCTCGGCGACTACATCGCCGGGCTGCGCGAGGACCGTCTCGCCCACCCGCGCCCCGACGTCGTCACCCGGCTCGTCCAGGTGCAGGAGGACGGCGAGCAGCTGACCGGCCAGGAGCTGGTCTCCTTCTTCATCCTGCTGGTCAACGCCGGTATGGAGACCACCCGCAACGCCATCTCCCGCGCCCTGGTGCTGCTCACCGAACACCCCGAGCAGCGCGCCCTGCTGCTGTCGGACTTCGAGCGGCACGCGCCGAACGCGGTGGAGGAGATCCTCCGGGTGGCCACCCCCATCAACTGGATGCGCAGGACCGCCACCCGCGACTGCGACATGAACGGCCACCGCTTCCACGAGGGCGACCAGATCTTCCTCCTCTACTGGTCCGCCAACCACGACGAGAAGGTCTTCGCCGACCCCTACCGCTTCGACATCACCCGCGACCCCAACCCGCAGCTCTCCTTCGGCGCGCCCGGCCCGCACTTCTGCCTGGGCGCCCACCTCGCCCGTATCGAGATCGCCGCCCTCTACCGCGAACTGCTCACCGCGCTCCCGGAGATCCGCGCCACGGGGGAGCCCAGCCGGCTCGCGTCCAGCTTCATCGAGGGCTACAAGCGGCTCGACTGCGCCTTCTGACCCCTTCGCGCTTCCGGGAAAGCCGCCGGGACGAGCCGAGTTCCGCCGAGAGACCAGCCGACTTCCGCAAGCAGAGGAGAGCCCAGGGATGGCGAAGGACGAGGAGCGGCTGCTCGACCACCTGAAGTGGGTGACGGCCGAACTGCGCGACACCCGCAGGCGGTTGAGCGAGGCCGAGTCCGCCCTGCCCGAGCCGGTCGCGATCGTCGGCATGGCCTGCCGCTTCCCCGGCGGCGTGCAGAGCCCGGACGACCTGTGGAATCTGGTGTCCTCCGGCTCCGAGGGCCTGACCGCCTTCCCCACCGACCGCGGCTGGGACCTGGACTCCCTCTTCGACGCCGACCCGGACCGCCCCGGCACCAGCTACACCCGGCAGGGCGGCTTCCTGCACGGCGCAGCCGGTTTCGACGCCGGCTTCTTCGGCATCTCGCCGCGCGAGGCGCTCGCGATGGACCCGCAGCAGCGGCAGCTGCTCGAAGTCGCCTGGGAGACCTTCGAGCACGCCGGGATCGACCCGCGCGGCCTCGTCGGCAGCGACACGGGCGTCTGGGCCGGGGTGACCTCGCAGGAGTACGTCGTCCTCACCGCCATGGCGCAGAACGAGGTCGAAGGCTATGCCGCCACCGGGAATCTGGGGTGTGTGGTGTCGGGTCGGGTGTCGTATGTGCTGGGTCTTGAGGGTCCTGCGGTGACGGTTGATACGGGGTGTTCGTCGTCGTTGGTGGCGTTGCATTCTGCGGTGGGTGCGTTGCGGGGTGGTGAGTGTTCTTTGGCGTTGGCCGGTGGTGTGACGGTGATGGCGACGCCGGGTGCGTTTGTGGAGTTTTCGCGGCAGCGTGGGTTGGCGGTGGATGGTCGTTGCAAGTCGTTCGGTGCGGGGGCGGATGGTACGGGGTGGGGTGAGGGTGTGGGGTTGGTGTTGTTGGAGCGGTTGTCGGATGCTCGGCGTCGTGGGCATCGGGTGTGGGGTGTGGTGCGGGGTTCTGCGGTCAATCAGGATGGTGCGAGTAATGGGTTGACGGCGCCGAATGGTCCGTCGCAGCAGCGGGTGATTCGGCAGGCGTTGGCGAATGCGCGGTTGTCGGGTGCTGATGTGGATGTGGTGGAGGCGCATGGTACGGGGACGCGGTTGGGTGATCCGATCGAGGCGCAGGCGCTGATCGCGACCTACGGTCAGGGGCGTGCTGCGGAAAGGCCTTTGTGGCTGGGGTCGGTGAAATCCAATATCGGGCACACCCAGGCCGCCGCCGGTATGGCGGGCCTGATCAAAATGGTCATGGCCATGCAGCACGGGGTGATGCCGAGGACGCTGCACGCCGACGAGCCCACCACGGAAGTCGACTGGTCCGGCGGCGCGGTGGAACTCCTCAGCGAACAGCGCGACTGGCCCGGGGAGACCGACCGCCCCCGCCGTGCGGGCATTTCGGCCTTCGGCATCTCCGGCACCAATGTGCACGTCATCCTCGAAGAAGCCCCCGCGCCCGACGCCGAGCCGCAGGGCGCGCCCACCGCCGCGGTCGGCGGGCTGACCCCGTGGGTGGTCTCCGGTGCCTCCGCCGAGGGACTGCGCGCGCAGGCCGCGCGGCTCGCGGACTTCGCCGAAGCGGCGGACCCCGGCGCGGTGGACGTGGGCTGGTCGCTGGTGTCCGGCCGGGCCGTGCTGGACCACCGCGCGGTGGTCGTCGGCGACGATCCCGGCCGACTTCTCGCCGGGCTCAGGTCGTTGGCGGAGGGCGCCCCTTCCGCCTCCGTGGTGGAGGGCGAGCCGCTGCCCGTCGGACCTGGCCCCGTCCTCGTCTTCCCGGGGCAGGGCGGTCAGTGGCGGGGGATGGGCGCCGAACTCCTGGACGTCTCGCCGGTGTTCGCGGCGCGGATCGGTGAGTGCGAGCGGGCGCTCGCGCCGTACGTCGACTGGTCGCTGGAGGGGGTGCTGCGCGGCACCGCCCCTGACGTGGACGTGGACCGGGTGGATGTCGTCCAGCCCGCGCTGTGGGCGGTCATGGTGTCGCTGGCCGCGGTGTGGGAGGCGTACGGGGTGCGTGCGGCGGCCGTCGTCGGCCACTCGCAGGGCGAGATCGCCGCCGCCGTCGTCGCGGGCGCGCTCACCCTCGAAGACGGCGCCCGTATCGTCGCCGTCCGCTCGCGCGCCCTGCGGGCCCTCGCCGGACGCGGCGCCATGGCGTCGCTCGCCCTCGGGCGCGACGCCGCCGAGGCCGTGCTCGCCGACCGGTCCGACGTGGCGGTGGCCGCCGTCAACGGCCCCTCGTCCACCGTCGTCTCGGGCTCCCCCGAGGCAGTAGCGGCCGTCGTGGCACAGGTCGAGGCCGACGGCGGGCGGGCCCGGCTGATCGACGTGGACTACGCCTCGCACGGCCCCCACGTGGACGACATCGCCGCCGAACTCACCGACCTGCTCGGCACGATCACGCCCGCCGCCACGACCGTGGCCTTCTACTCCGCCCTCACCGGCGGCCGGATCGACACCGCCGACCTCGACACCGGCTACTGGGTGCGCAACCTGCGCCACCGCGTCCGCTTCGCCGACGCCGTCGAGGCCGTGCTCGCCGACGGCTACCGGGTGCTGGTCGAGTCGGGTCCGCATCCGGTGCTGAGCACGGGGGTTCAGGAGACGGCCCAGGCACTGGACCTGGCGGTGGCGACGGTCCCGACGCTGCTGCGCGACAAGGGCGGCGCCGAACAACTGCTGCGGGCGCTGGCCCAGGCGTTCACCGCGGGTCTGACCGTGGACTGGAAGGCCTGGTACGGCGCCGCGGCCGACGCCCCCGCCGTGCCCACCGTCGACCTGCCCACGTACGCCTTCCGGCACCAGCCCTACTGGCTCAAGCCCGACAAGTGGCCCGGCGCCCAGGACGACGCGGCCGCGGCGGACGAGGCCTTCTGGAACGCCGTCGAGTCCGGCGACCTCGCCGGGATCGGGGCCGGGCTGGACACCACCGAGGAGAGCACCCGGCAGGCACTGGACACCGCGCTGCCCGTCCTCGCCCAGTGGCGCCGCGGCACCCGCGAGCAGGGCCGGATCGACGGATGGCGCTACGCGGCGGCCTGGTCGGCCGTCGCGGGCCTCGACGCCGCGCCGCGGCTCGCCGGGCGGTGGCTGCTCGTGGCGCCGCGGCGGCTCGCCGCGGACCCCGCCGTCGAGACCGTCACCCGCGCCCTCGACAGCCACGGCGCCACCTGCACCCTGCTGGCCCTCACGCCCGAGGAGCTGGAGCGCGGCGCGCTGACCGACCTGCTGCGCGGCACCCTGCCCGCGGGCACCCCCGTCACCGGCGTGGTCAGCGTGCTGGGCCTCGACGAGGAGCCGCACCCGCGGCACCCGCACCTGGCCGCCGGGCTCGCCGCGACACTCGCGCTCGTCCAGGCGCTGGACGACGCGGACTTCGGCGGGCGGCTGTGGGGCGTGACCCGCGGCGGGGTGTCCGCCGGGGCGGGCGGCGCCGACGTGAGCCCCGCGCAGGCACAGGTGTGGGGGCTCGGCCGGGTCGTGGCGCTGGAGTACCCGCGGCTGTGGGGCGGGCTCGCCGACCTGCCGGACGCGGACGGCGACGCGACGGCCCCGCTGCTGGCCGCCGTACTCGCCCAGGAGGCCGGGGACGGTGAGGACCAGGTCGCGCTGCGCGCGGGCGGCCCGCTGGCCCGGCGGCTGCGCCCGCTGCCCGCGACCGCGCCCGGCCCGGAATGGCGGACCGGCGGCACGGCCCTGGTCACCGGCGGCACCGGCGGGATCGGCGGCCGTGTCGCCCGCTGGCTCGTGGAACGCGGCGCCCGGCACGTCGTCGTGGCCGGCCGGCGCGGCGCCGACGCCCCCGGCAGCCAGGCCCTCACCGCCGAACTCACCGCACTGGGTGCCACGGTGGACATCGCCGCGTGCGACGTCGCCGACCGCGGCCAGGTGGCCGCGCTGCTCGCCCGCGTCCCCGCCGAGCACCCGCTGAGCGCCGTCTTCCACGCGGCGGGCGTCGGCGACTACACCCCCGTACGCGACCTGGACGGCGACCGGCTGGCCCAGGTCGCCGCGGGCAAGTCCGGCGGCGCCCGCTGGCTCGACGAGCTGACCCGCGACCTGGACCTCGACGCCTTCGTGCTCTTCTCCTCCGGCGCCTCCAGCTGGGGCAGCGGCCAGCAGGGCGCCTACGCCGCCGCCAACGCCTACCTCGACGCCCTCGCCGAGCGCCGCCGGGCCGCGGGCCTCCCGGCCCTGTCCGTCGCATGGGGGCCGTGGGGCGAGGCGGGCATGGCGGCCGACGACGCCGTGACCGCCTTCTTCCGCGACCGCGGCCTCACCGCCATGCCGCCCGGCCTCGCCCTGCGCGTGCTCGGCCAGGCCCTCGGCCGCGGCGAGAGCGTGCTCACCGTCGCCGACTTCGACTGGCCGCGCTTCGCCGCGACCTTCGCCGGGCAGCGCGCCAGCCGGCTGCTCGCCGAGATCCCGCAGGCCGCCGAGGCGCCCGAGCAGGCCGGTGACGAGGAGAGCCCGCTGCGCCGCCAGCTGGCCGCCGCGGCGGCGGGGCAGCGGCAGCAGATCCTCGTCCAGCACATCCGCGCGCTGGCCGCCGGGGTGCTCGGACACGCGGGGCCCGACGCGGTGTCCGCGACCTCCCCTTTCTTCGAGCTGGGCTTCGACTCGCTGACGGCCGTCGAGCTGCGCAACAAGCTCGGCACGTCGCTCGGGATGTCCCTGCCGACGACGCTGATCTTCGACCACCCCACCGCGGACACGCTGGCCCGCCACCTGCTCGCGGAGATCTCCGGCGGCGCGGCGCCCACGGGCGTCCCGGCCGCGCTGCCCGCGGCGCCCGCCGGGCTCTCCGACGAGCCGATCGCGATCGTCGGCATGGCCTGCCGCTACCCCGGCGGCGTCAGCAGCCCCGAGGAGCTGTGGGACCTCGTCGCCGAGGGCCGGGACGCGATGACGTCCTTCCCCGCCGACCGCGGCTGGCGCCTGGAGACGCTCTACGACCCCGACCCGGACCGCCCCGGCACCAGCTACGTCCTGGAGGGCGGATTCCTCCCGGACGCGGGCGAGTTCGACGCGGACTTCTTCGGCATCTCACCGCGCGAGGCGGTCGGCATGGACCCGCAGCAGCGGCTGCTGCTGGAGACCGCGTGGGAGACCTTCGAACGCGCCGGCATCGACCACGGCTCGCTGAAGGGCACCGACACCGGCGTCTACGTCGGCGCGACCATCTTCGACTACCTGTCGATCATCGGGCTCTCCAGCGCCGACATGGAGGGCTACACCGGCACCGGGAATCTGGGGTGTGTGGTGTCGGGTCGGGTGTCGTATGTGCTGGGTCTTGAGGGTCCTGCGGTGACGGTTGATACGGGGTGTTCGTCGTCGTTGGTGGCGTTGCATTCTGCGGTGGGTGCGTTGCGGGGTGGTGAGTGTTCTTTGGCGTTGGCCGGTGGTGTGACGGTGATGGCGACGCCGGGTGCGTTTGTGGAGTTTTCGCGGCAGCGTGGGTTGGCGGTGGATGGTCGTTGCAAGTCGTTCGGTGCGGGGGCGGATGGTACGGGGTGGGGTGAGGGTGTGGGGTTGGTGTTGTTGGAGCGGTTGTCGGATGCTCGGCGTCGTGGGCATCGGGTGTGGGGTGTGGTGCGGGGTTCTGCGATTAATCAGGATGGTGCGAGTAATGGGTTGACGGCGCCGAATGGTCCGTCGCAGCAGCGGGTGATTCGGCAGGCGTTGGCGAATGCGCGGTTGTCGGGTGCTGATGTGGATGTGGTGGAGGCGCATGGTACGGGGACGCGGTTGGGTGATCCGATCGAGGCGCAGGCGCTGATCGCCACATACGGTCAGGGGCGTGCTGCGGAAAAGCCTCTGTGGCTGGGGTCGGTGAAATCCAATATCGGTCACACCCAGGCCGCGGCCGGTATGGCGGGCCTGATCAAAATGGTCATGGCCATGCAGCACGGCGTCCTCCCCGCGAGCCTGCACATCGACGCGCCGACCCCGCACGTCGACTGGAGCAGCGGTTCCGTCGAGCTGCTGACCCGCGCCGTGGAGTGGCCCGAGGACGTGGACCGGCCGCGCCGCGCGGGCATCTCCGCCTTCGGCATCTCCGGCACCAACGCCCATGTCATCGTCGAGGCCGCACCGCCCGAGCCCGCGGACGGACCGGAGGCGGACCAGCCGGTGTTCACGGCCGCCGCGCCGCTCGGCGGCGCGCTGCCGTGGGTGGTCTCCGCCGCCTCGCCCGCCGCGCTGCGCGCGCAGGCCGCGCGGCTGGCGGACTTCGCCGAAGCGGCGGGGCCCGGGGCGGTGGACGTTGGCTGGTCGCTGGTGTCCGGCCGGGCCGTGCTGGAGCACCGTGCCGTGGTCGTCGGCGAGGACGCCGGCCAACTGCTCGCGGGACTGCGGGCCTTGGCCGAGGACGAGCCGTCCGGCGCGGTGGTGGGCGGCGAACCGGTGGCGGGCAGCGCGGGCGCGGTGCTCGTCTTCCCGGGGCAGGGCGGTCAGTGGCGGGGGATGGGCGCCGAACTCCTGGACGTCTCGCCGGTGTTCGCGGCGCGGATCGGTGAGTGCGAGCGGGCGCTCGCGCCGTACGTCGACTGGTCGCTGGAGGGGGTGCTGCGCGGCACCGCCCCTGACGTGGACGTGGACCGGGTGGATGTCGTCCAGCCCGCGCTGTGGGCGGTCATGGTGTCGCTGGCCGCGGTGTGGGAGGCGTACGGGGTGCGTGCGGCGGCCGTCGTCGGTCACTCGCAGGGCGAGATCGCCGCCGCCGTCGTCGCGGGCGCGCTCACCCTCGAAGACGGCGCCCGTGTCGTGGCGGTCAGGGCCCAGGCGCTGCGGGCCCTCGCCGGACGCGGCGCGATGGCCTCGCTCGGCGTCGGGCCCGACGCGGCCGAGGCGCTGCTCGCCGACCGGCCCGGCGTGGTGGTCGCCGCCGTCAACGGCCCGTCCTCCACGGTCGTTTCGGGCCCGCCGGAGGAGGTCGCCCAGGTCGTCGCCCAGGTCGAGGCGGACGGCGTACGGGCCCGGCTCGTCGATGTGGACTACGCCTCGCACAGCCCGCACGTGGACGAGATCGCCGCCGAGCTGCTCACCCGGCTCGACGGGATCGCCCCGGTGGACACCGCTACCGCCTTCTACTCCTCCCTCACCGGCCGACAGGTGGACCCGGCGACGCTGGACGCGCGGTACTGGGTGGAGAACCTGCGCCACCGGGTCGAATTCGCGCAGGCCGTCGAGGCCGTGCTCGCCGACGGCTACCGGGTGCTGGTCGAGTCGGGTCCGCATCCGGTGCTGAGCACGGGGGTTCAGGAGACGGCCCAGGCACTGGATCTCGCGGTGGCGACGGTCCCGACGCTGCTGCGCGACAAGGGCGGCGCCGAACAACTGCTGCGGGCGCTGGCCCAGGCGTTCACCGCGGGTCTGACCGTGGACTGGAAGGCCTGGTACGGCGCCCCGGCCGGCGCCCCCGCCGTGCCCACCGTCGACCTGCCCACGTACGCCTTCCAGCGGCGGCACTACTGGATCGACCCCGCCACGCTCGACGGGCCCGGCGACGCCCGCGGCTTCGGCCTCACCGCCGCCGCGCACCCGCTGCTGGACGCCGCCGTCCACCTCGCCGGGAGCGACGAGATCCTGCTCACCGGCCGGATCGCGCTCGACGCCCACCCCTGGATCGCCGACCATGCGGTGGCCGGGTCCGTCCTGCTGCCCGGCACGGCCTTCGTCGACCTCGCGGTGCGCGCGGGCGACGAGGCGGGCTGCGACCAGGTCGAGGAACTCGTCCTGGAGACCCCGCTGATCCTCCCCGAGGACGGCGCCGTACGGCTCCAGCTCGCCGTCTCCGCGCCCGCCCCGGACGGAAGGCGCACCTTCACCGTCCACTCCCGGCCCGACACCAGCGGCGGCCCCGGCGGCGACGACCCCTGGACGCGGCACGCCAGCGGCACTCTCGCCACCGGCGCCCGCCCGGACGGCTTCGACTTCACGCAGTGGCCCCCGCCCGGGGCCGAAGCACTCCCGCTCGACGGCCTGCACGCCGGGCTCGCCGCCGCGGGATACGGCTACGGTCCCGCCTTCCGCGGCCTCAAGGCCGCCTGGCGGCGCGGCGACGAGGTCTTCGCCGAGGCCGCGCTCGACGCCGAACTCCAGGCCGGTGCCGCCGACTTCGGCCTGCACCCGGCCCTGCTGGACGCCGCGCTCCAGGCCGGTGGCATCGGCCGCGGCAGCACACCGGAAGGGCAGATGCTGCTGCCCTTCACCTGGAACGGCGTCACCCTGCACGCGGCGGGCGCGAGCGCCCTGCGGGTGCGCATGGTCCCGCTCGCCGACGGGGTCGCGCTCGGCGCCGCCGACGGTACGGGCCGGCCCGTCGCCACCGCCGAGGCCGTCCGGTCCCGCCCGGTGGCCCTGGACCAGCTGCGTCCCGCGAACGCCGGGCCCGACGGCCTCTACCGCGTCGAATGGACCCCCGCCACCGCCCGGGACGGCGTACTCGCCACCGCCCTGTGCGAGGTGCTGGGCGCCGACGGCCTCGGCCTGGCGCAGGCCCTGGAGACCGCGGGCCACGGCGAGTCCGCCCCCGGCGACGACCGGCACGGCGCCGCGGAAGACCGCGAGCGCGTCCAGGTGCTGCCCGTCGCGCCCCTGCCCGGCGCGGGTCTCGACGACCCCGCGGGGCTCGCCGCCGCCGTGCACGCCGAGACCGTACGGCTGCTGGGCCTGCTCCAGCAGTGGCTCGGCGACGAGCGCAACGCGGGCGCGCGGCTCGCCCTGGTGACGCGCGGCGCGCAGTCCACGGGGGCCGAACGCGTCGCCGACCTCGCGCACTCGGCGCTGTGGGGTCTCACGCGCTCCGCCCAGCTGGAGAACATCGACCGGCTCGTCCTCGTCGACCTCGACCCCGCCGACCCCGACGCGGCCCGCTCGCTGCCCGGCGCCCTGGCACTCGCCCTCGGCGCGGGCGAGCCGCAGGTCGTCGT
Organism: Streptomyces sp. NPDC021224; assembly: GCF_044332905.1. Lineage (NCBI taxonomy): Bacteria > Bacillati > Actinomycetota > Actinomycetes > Kitasatosporales > Streptomycetaceae > Streptomyces > Streptomyces sp. NPDC021224. The sequence continues at coordinate 171,301 of NZ_JBIRPW010000013.1, forward strand.
ACGCAACGGCGAACTCCTCGTCCCGCGGCTCGCCCCGGCGGGCGCGGCCCCAGGCGACGCGGCAACCCCGCCCCTCGACCCCGAGGGCACCGTCCTGGTCACCGGCGGCACCGGCACCATCGGCGCCCTCGTCGCCCGGCACCTGGTCACCGCCCACGGGGTCCGGCACCTGCTGCTCACCAGCAGGCAGGGCCCGCAGGCCCCCGGCGCCGACGCGCTGCGCGGTGAACTGGCCGCCCTGGGCGCCCAGGTGACCGTCGCCGCCTGCGACGTCGCCGACCGGGAAGCGCTCGCCGCGCTCCTCGCCGCGGTACCCGGGGAGCACCCGCTCACCGGTGTCGTGCACGCCGCCGGGGCGACCGACGACGGCACGCTTCCCTCGCTCACCCCGGACAAGGTGCACACCGTGCTGCGGCCCAAGGCCGACGCGGCGCTCAACCTGCACGAACTGACGCAGTATCAGAATCTTGCGGCCTTCGTGCTGTTCTCCTCCACCGGAGGGGTCGCGGGTGTCGCGGGCCAGGCCAACTACGCCGCCGCCAACGCCTTCCTCGACGCCCTCGCGCAGGACCGCCGGGCGGCCGGACTGCCCGGACAGTCGCTGGGCTGGGGCCACTGGGAGCAGAGCAGCGGCATCACGGGCGCGCTGGCCGACCAGGACATCGCCCGCATGGAGCGCTCCGGCATCCGCGCGATGAGCTCCGAACAGGGCCTGGCCCTGCTCGACGCGGCGTCCCTGCACCCCGACGCGCTGCTGGTGCCCGCCCGGCTGGACCTGGGCGCGCTGCGCGAACTGGCCGCCTCGGGCGTCCTGCCGCGCATCCTCGGCGGCCTGGTCCGTACCCGCCCGGCCGCCCGCCGCACCAGTACGGCCGAGGCGGCGGACCCGGCGCCGCTGGCCGAGCGGCTGGCCGGACTGGCGCCCGCCGAGCGGGCCCGCACCCTGCTGGAGCTGGTCCGCCGCAACGTCGCGGCCGTGCTCGGGCTCGGGGACGTCCTCGCGGTCGACCCGGCCCGCCCGTTCAAGGAGATCGGCTTCGACTCGCTGACCGCGGTCGAGCTGCGCAACCGGCTCAGCCGCAGTACCGGCGTCACCCTGCCGGCCACGCTCGTCTTCGACATCCCCACCCCCGCGCTGCTCGCCGACCACCTGCGCGACCGCCTCGCCCTCGGGGAGGCGACCGGACCCGACGCGCTGCTGCGCGAGCTGGACCGGCTGGAGAGCCAGGTGGACCGGCTCGCCGGGGACGAGGAGCGCGACGCGGTCACCGCCCGGCTCGAAGCGCTGCTGGCGCGCTGCCGCCCCGGCACGGAGGCGGCCGCCGCGGACGGCGAGGGCGTCGTCGAACAGCTCCAGGCGGCCTCGGCCGACGAAGTCCTGCAATTCATCGACTCCCACCTGAGCACGTCCTGAAACAGGACCTGAAAGAGGACCGTCATGGCGAATCAGGAACAGCTGGTCGATTACCTCAAACGGGTGGCCGCGGACCTGCACACCGCGCAGCAGAAGCTGCGCGACCGCGAGGCGCGCGACAGCGAGCCGATCGCGATCGTGGGCATGGCGTGCCGCTACCCCGGCGGGGCCGACACACCGGAGGCCCTGTGGGAGCTGGTGGCCGCCGAACGCGACGTCATCTCGGCGATCCCCGACGACCGCGGCTGGGACCACAGCCGTTTCAACGACTCGGGCGAGACCGGCACGAGCTATGTGCGCGAGGGCGGCTTCCTGGACGCCATCGCGGACTTCGACGCCGACTTCTTCGACATCAACCCGCGCGAGGCGCTCGCGATGGACCCGCAGCAGCGGCTGCTGCTGGAGACCGCGTGGGAGGCCGTCGAGCGCGCCGGGATCGACCTGACCTCGCTGCGCGGCTCGCGCACCGGCGTCTTCGTCGGCGGCAGCACCGTCTACTACGGGGGGACCGGCGCGCACGCCCCCGAGGAGCTGGCCGGATACCTCGCCACGGGCCTGGCCGCCAGCTCCATGTCGGGCCGCATCTCCTACACCTTCGGCTTCGAGGGCCCGTCCTTCACCGTGGACACCGCCTGCTCGTCGTCGCTGGTCGCCCTGCACCTGGCGGTGCAGGCGCTGCGCCGCGGCGACTGCCCGCTGGCGCTCGCGGCGGGCGTGGCGATGATGCCGACGCCCGGCACGTTCCTGGAGTTCAGCAAGCTCAAGGGCCTCGCGGGCGACGGCCGCTGCAAGGCCTTCGCCGACGCGGCCGACGGCTTCGGCCCCTCCGAGGGCGTCGGCACCGTGCTGGTCGAGCGGCTGGCGGACGCCCAGCGCCTCGGCCACCCCGTCCTCGCCGTCGTCCGCGGCTCCGCGATCAACCAGGACGGCGCCTCCAACGGCCTCACCGCGCCGCACGGCCCCGCCCAGGAACGCGTCATCCGGCAGGCCCTCGCCGACGCCCGGCTCTCCCCGCGCGACATCGACGTCGTCGAGGGCCACGGCACCGGCACCTCGCTCGGCGACCCCATCGAGGCGCAGGCGCTGATCGCCGCGTACGGGGGGCGGCGGGACGAGGGCGCCGAGCCGCTGTGGCTGGGGTCGGTCAAGTCCAACATCGGGCACACCCAGGCCGCCGCGGGCATGGCGGGCCTCATCAAGATGGTGTTCGCGCTGCGGCACGGGCTGCTGCCGCGCACCCTGCACGTGTCCGACCCCACGCACCAGGTCGACTGGTCGCAGGGCAGCGTACGGGTGCTGTCCGAGGCCCGGCCCTGGCCCGACGCCGGGCGCCCGCGCCGGGCGGGCGTGTCCTCCTTCGGCATGAGCGGCACCAACACGCACGTCGTCGTCGAACAGGCCCCGCCGGCCGAGCCCGCCGCACCCGCGAAGGCACCCGAGGCCACCGGGCCGGCCGCGGTGCCCTGGCTGGTGTCCGGCAGGGGCGAGGCGGCGCTGCGCGCCCAGGCCGCCCGGCTGCGGGAGTTCCTGGCCGCGCGCCCCGACGCCGATCCCGCCGGGGTCGGCTACGGGCTCGCGTGCACGCGGGCCGCGCAGTCGCACCGCGCCGCCGTCGTCGCCGCCGACCGCGACACCCTGCTCGCCGGGCTCGGCTCGATCGCCGCGGGGGCGCCCGGCGGGCGCGTCGTCACCGGGGTGCCCGGCACCGGGGCGACGGTCTTCGTCTTCCCCGGCCAGGGCTCGCAGTGGGCGGGCATGGCCCTCGAACTCGCCGCCGCCTCCCCGGTCTTCGCCGGGCACTTCCGCACCTGCTGCGCGGCGGTCGAGCGCTTCGCCGACTACAGCGTGGAGGCGGTGCTGCGCGGCGACCCGGACGCGCCCTCCCTCGAACGTGTGGACGTCGTGCAGCCCGTCCTGTGGGCGGTCATGGTCGCGCTCGCCGAGCTGTGGCGCTCCTACGGCGTGGAGCCCGCCGCCGTGGTCGGCCACTCGCAGGGCGAGATCGCCGCCGCCTGTGTCGCGGGCATCCTCGGCGTGGAGGACGCCGCGCGCGTCGTCGTCCTGCGCTCCCGGGCGCTGCCGGAGCTGTCCGGCCGCGGCGGCATGGCGTCGGTGCCGCGTCCCGTCGCGGAGGTCACCGAGCACCTGGAGCGCTGGTCCGGGAGGCTGTCCGTCGCCGCCGTCAACGGCCCCTCCTCCACGGTCGTGTCGGGCGACGCGGACGCGCTGGACGAACTGCTCGACGGCTACGCGGCCGACGACGTGCGCGCCAAGCGCATCCCCGTCGACTACGCCTCGCACTCCCCGCACGTCGACGCGCTGCGCGACCGGCTGCTGCGGGACCTCGCGGACGTCCGGCCGCGGCCCGGGACCGTACCGCTGTACTCCACGGTGACCGGCGAACCCGCCGACGGCACCGCCATGGACGCCCGCTACTGGTACACCAACCTGCGCGAGCAGGTCCGCTTCGAGCAGGTCACCCGGGCGCTGCTGGCCGACGGGCACAGCACCTTCGTCGAGTGCAGCCCGCACCCCGTGCTCACCGTCGGCATGCAGGAGACGATGGACCAGGCGGGCGTGCACGCCGCGGCAATCGGCACGCTGCGCCGCAACGAAGGCGGCTGGGACCGCTTCCTGACCGCGCTCGCGCAGGGCCACGCGCACGGCGCGCCCGTCGACTGGCGGCAGGTCTTCCCCGCCGGGACCCGGCCCGCCGAGCTGCCCACGTACGCCTTCCAGCGCCGCCGCTACTGGCTGGACGCCACCGGCACCTCCGCCGGCGACCCGGACGGCCTCGGGCTCGCCCCGGCCGCCCACCCGCTGCTGGGCGCCGTCACCGTGCTGGCCGAGGGCGAGCAGGTCGTCCTCACCGGGCGGCTCGGCCTGGACACCCACCCCTGGCTCGCCGACCACGCGGTGGCCGGCGCGGTGCTCGTGCCCGGCGCGGTCTTCGTGGAGCTGGCGGTACGGGCCGGGGACGAGGTCGGCTGCGGCCACCTGGAGGAACTGGTCCTGGCCAGCCCGCTCGTGCTGCCCGCCGAGGGCGCCGCGCACCTCCAGCTCGTGGTGGCCGCCCCCGACCGGGAGGGCCGCCGCACGCTGAGCGTCTACGCGCGCCCGGCAGGCTCCGACCGGCCCTGGGTGCCGCACGCCACCGGCGTCCTCGCCGCCGGACCCGGCCCCGCCGCACCCGGCCCCGACCGCTGGCCGCCGGAGGGCGCCGAGGCGGTGCCGGTGGAGGGCGCCTACGACCAGCTCGCCGCGGCCGGTTACCGCTACGGGCCGAGCTTCCGCGGGCTCAAGGCCGCCTGGCGGCGCGGCGACGAGGTCTTCGCCGAGGTCGCGCTGCCCGACGAGCAGCGCCGCCAGGCCGCCGAGTTCGGCATCCACCCCGCCCTGCTGGACGGCGCCCTGCACGCCACCGGGCTCAGCGCGCTGCGCGGCGGCAGCACCCGTATGGCGCTCCCCTTCGCCTGGAACGGCGTCACGCTCGCCGCGTCCGGCGCCGAGATGCTCCGGGTCCGGCTCGCGCCCGCGGGTGACGACGGCCTGTCCGTGCACGCCTTCGACGCCGCGGGCCGCCCCGTGGTCGCGATCGGGTCGCTCGTCACCCGGCCCGTCGACGCCGCCGCGCTGTCCGCGGCCGGGGACGGCGCCGAGGACGTGCTGCTGCGCGTCACCTACCCGCCGCTGACCGGCGACGGCACCGGGGAGAGCACCGCGGCCTGGGTCGCGGTCGCCGCCGACGGCTCGCCGCTGTGCCCCGAACTGCCCCGCCACCGCGACCTCGACGCGCTCGCCGCCGCCCTGGACGGCGGACTGCCCGCCCCGCCCGTCGCGCTGCTGGTGTGCGACCCGCAGGACGCCGACGGCCCCGGCCTGCCCGGCACCGTGCACCGGCGGCTGGCCGCCGTGCTCGCCGCGGTGCAGCGCTGGCTCGCCGACGAGCGCTTCGCGGCCACCCGGCTCGCCGTCACCACCCGCGGCGCGGTCGCCGCCCTCGACGGCGAGGACGTCACCGACCTCGCCCACGCGGGCGTGTGGGGCCTGATCCGCTCCGCGCAGTCCGAACACCCCGACCGGCTCGTCCTGCTGGACCTGGACGGCCCGCGGCTCCCCGGGGCGGTGGCCGCCGCCGTGGCCGCGGGGGAGCGGCAGGTCGTCGTACGGGACGGCACCGTACGCGTCTGCCGTGTCGTCCCCGGCGAGGGCTCCGGCCTGGCCCTGCCCGACGCCCCCGGCTACCGGCTCGCCGCCGGGGCGGGCGGCACCCTGGACGCGCTGGAACTGGTCGCCGAGGCCGAGCCCGCGCCGCTGGGCCCCGGCGAGGTGCGGATCCGGGTCGGCGCGGCGGGCGTCAACTTCCGCGACGCCCTCATCGCGCTGGGCATGTACCCCGGCGACGCCGCCCTGCGCGGCAGCGAGGGCGCGGGCACCGTCGTCGAGACCGCGCCCGGCGTCACCTCCCCGGCGGTCGGGGAGCGCGTGATGGGCCTCTTCCAGGGCGCGTTCGGCTCGACCGCGGTCGCCGACGCGCGCGGCCTGGTCCCCGTACCCGAGGACTGGACCGACCGGCGGGCTGCCGCGGTGCCCATCGCGTACGTCACCGCGTGGCACGGGCTGCGCGGCCTCGCCGGACTCGGGAAGGGCGAGCGCGTGCTCGTCCACGCCGCGACCGGCGGGGTCGGCACCGCCGCCGTGCACATCGCCCGCCACCTGGGCGCCGAGGTGTACGCGACCGCCGGGCCCGGCAAGCAGCACGTCCTGGCGGCCATGGGCGTCGACGCCGACCACCGCGCGTCCTCCCGCGACCTGGACTTCGAGGCCGCCTTCCGGGACGCCACCGGGGGCCGCGGCGTGGACGTCGTCCTCAACAGCCTGACCGGCGCCGCCACCGACGCCTCGCTGCGGCTGCTCGCGCCGGGCGGCCGCTTCGTCGAGATGGGCCTGACCGACGTCCGCGACCCGGCACGGCTCGCCGCCGACCACCCGGGCGTGGACTACCGCGTCCTGGACCTCGGCGCGCCCGGCCCGGACGGCACGGGGCGGATGCTCGCCGAGATCGTGGACCTGCTCCGCAGCGGCGAACTGGCCCACCCGCCCGTGCGCGCCCACGACATCCGCCGGGCCCGCGAGGCCCTGCGGGCCATGAGCCGGGCCGCGCACATCGGCAAGCTCGTGCTGACCCTCCCGCGCCCCCTCGACCCCGACGGCACCGTCCTGGTCACGGGCGGCACCGGTACGCTGGGCGCCCTCGTGGCCCGCCACCTGGTCACCGCCCACGGCGTGCGGCACCTGCTCCTGACGAGCCGGCAGGGCGCCCAGGCACCCGGCGCCGACGCGCTGCGCGACGAACTCGCCGCCCTCGGCGCCGAGGCGACCCTCACCGCCTGCGACGCCGGGGACCGGGACGCGCTGCGCGACCTGCTCGCGTCCGTGCCCGCCGCGCACCCGCTGACAGGCGTCGTGCACTGCGCGGGCGTCCTCGACGACGGCATGCTCGACACGCTCACCCCGGACCGGCTCGCCGCGGTGCTGCGACCCAAGGCGGACGCGGCCTGGCATCTGCACGAGCTGACCCGGGACACGGACCTGGCCCTCTTCGTCCTCTTCTCCTCCGTCGTCGGCGTCCACGGCAACCCCTCGCAGGCCAACTACGCCGCCGCCAGCAGCTTCCTGGACGCGCTGGCCCGGCACCGGCAGGCCGTCGGGCTCCCCGGCCAGTCGCTGGCCTGGGGCATGTGGGAGCAGACCAGCACCCTCACCGGCGAGCTGGACGAAGGCATGCGGCAGCGCATCCGGCAGGCCGGCATGCTCCCGCTGCCCACCGGCCGGGCGCTCGCCCTGCTCGACCGGGCGCACGCCCGCGGTGACGCGCTGCTGGTGCCGATGCGGCGCCCGGCGGAGGCCTCGGCCCCCGCCGCGAGCCGCGCCAGGACCCGGCGCGTCGCCGACAGCGGCGCGGCCGCCGCCGCGGGGCCGGTCCTGGCCGAGCAGGTGGCCGCCCTGCCCGAGGAGGAGCGCGAGGGCGCGGTGCTGGAGGCGGTGTGCGCGCACATGGCCGCCGTACTCGGCCACGACTCGGCCGACGAGATCCACACCGAACGCACCTTCAAGGAACTGGGCTTCGACTCGCTCACCGCCGTCGAACTGCGCAACCGGCTCTCCGCCGCGACCGGCCTGCGGCTGCCGGCCACCCTCGTCTTCGACTTCCCGCACCCCGTCGCCCTCGCCCGCCACCTGCGCGAGCAGATCGCCGCGACCGCCCCCGCCGCGCCGCAGGCCCCGCGGCCCGAGGCGGCGGACGACGCCACCGAACGCCGGGTACGGGAGCTGCTGGCGGCCGTACCGCTGCGCCGGCTGGAGGAGTCGGGGCTGCTGGACGCCCTGCTGCGGCTCGGCGACGCCGACGAACCGGCCGCCGCGGAGCCCGCCGGGAGCGGCGACGACCTCGCCGGGATGGACCTGGACCAGCTGGTGGACATGGCCCTGCGCAACGGCGGCTCCTGACATGGCCCGCCGCACCCCGCACGCCCAGCTCCCCGCCCGCGGAAGGACACCATGACCGAGCCGGACAGCAAGGTCGTCGCCGCGCTGCGCGCCGCGCTGGGAGAGGCCGAGCGGCTGCGCCGGGAGAACGCCGACCTGCGCGCCGCCGCCCGCGAGCCGATCGCCGTCACCGCGATGGCCTGCCGCTACCCCGGCGGCGTCGCCTCTCCCGAGGACCTGTGGGAGCTGGTGACGGCGGAACGCGACGCCGTCGGACCCTTCCCCCGCGACCGCGGCTGGGACCTCGACGCGCTCACCGGCCCCCGCGCCCACCCCGCCGTCCGCAGCGGCGTCGCCGAAGGGGGCTTCCTCACGGACGCCGCCGCCTTCGACCCGGCGCCCTTCCGGATGTCCCCCGGCGAGGCCTCGGTGACCGACCCGCAGCAGCGGCTGCTGCTGGAGACCTCGTGGGAGGCCTTCGAACGGGCCGGGATCGACCCGCTGTCGGTGTCCGGCCGCGACATCGGCGTCTTCATGGCCACCACCGGCCAGGACTACACCGACAACCTGGTGGACGTCCCCGACGAACTCCTCGAAGCCACCGGATCCGGCAGCACCGCCGCCGTCCTCTCCGGCCGCGTCGCCTACGCCTTCGGCCTCGAAGGCCCCACCGCCACCCTGGACACCGCGTGCTCCGGCTCGCTCGTCGCACTGCACCTGGCCTGCCAGGCGCTGCGCTCCGGCGAGTGCTCCATGGCCCTCGCCGGCGGCGTCGCCGTCATGTCCAGCCCCAACCGCTTCGTCGGTTCCGGACGCGGCATCGGGCTCGCCGTCGCGACCCGCTGCCGCTCCTTCGCCGACGGGGCCGCCGGCATCGCCTTCGCCGAGGGCGCGGGCGTGCTGCTGGTGGAGCGGCTGTCCACCGCCCGCGCGCACGGCCGCCCCGTGCTCGCCGTGGTGCGCGGCGGCGCGATCGGCCAGGAGGGTGCCAAGGGCGGCCTCAACGCCCCCCACGGCGCAGCCCAGCAGCGCCTGATCCGGCGGGCGCTGGACGCGGCCGGGCTGCGGCCGCACGAGATCGACGTCGTGGAGGGCCAGGGCGCGGGCGGCGTGCTCGGCGACGCCGTCGAGGCGCAGGCGCTGGCCGCCGTCTACCGCGAGGGCCGCCCCGACGACCGGCCGCTGCTGCTCGGCTCGGTCAAGTCCAACATCGGCCACAGCCAGGCCGCGAGCGGCATGGCCGGCATCGTCAAGACCGTGCAGGCGATGCGGCACGGCCTCGTCCCGCGCACCCTGCACTCCGAGACGCCCTCCCCGCACATCGCCTGGGAGCAGGGCCGCCTCCGGCTGGCGACCGCCACCGTCCCCTGGCCCGGCACCGGCCGCCCGCGCCGCGCCGGGGTGTCCTCCTTCGGCTTCGGCGGCACCGATGCGCACATCCTGCTGGAGCAGGCACCGCCGCCGCCCGGCCCCGTCGCCGAGCCCCCGCGAGGAGCCGCGGGCGGTGTGCTGCTCTGCCCCGTCTCCGGCTGCGACGCGGACGCGCTGCGCGCGCAGGCCGCCCGGCTGCTCGCACACGTCGCCGAACGTCCCGCGCTGCGCCCGGCCGACGTCGCGCTGTCCGCGGCCACCACCCGCGCCGCCCTCGACCACCGCGCGGTCGTCGCCGCCACCACCCGCGACGAACTCCTCGAAGGCCTGCGGGCGCTCGCCGAGGACCGGCCCGCGCCGCACACCGTACGGGGCGCGGCCGGACGCCGCCGCCACCTCGTGCTGCTGCTCACGCCCGGCCCCGGTGCGCCCGGCGGCGGCAAGGAACTGTACGACGCCTTCCCGCAGTTCGCCGCCGCCTACGACGCGGCCCGCGCCGGGCTCGGCGCCACCGGCACGGAAGACCCGGCCGGACTGCCCGGCCCGTTGCGGGAGTTCGCGCTGCACGCCGGGCTGCACCGGCTCTTCGCGTCCTGGGGCGTGACACCGCGCGCCGTCCGCGGACACGGCACCGGCCGCCTCGCCGCCGAGCACCTCGGCGGACGGCTCCCGCTGCCGCAGGCCCGCGAGGCGCTCGCGTCCACCGAACCGCCTTTCTCGGCCGCGGACTTCGCGGAGGCGGTCGGCGCCCTGGCCCGGGAGGGCACCGTCTTCCTGGAGCTGGGCGGCCACGAGACGTCCGGCCTGCTGCGTGCCGCGGGCCGCACCGCGGTCGCCGCCCTGCGCCCCGGCGCCACGGAACCGGCCGCGGCGCTCGCCGCCCTGGCCGAGGTCTACGTCCGGGGCCACGCCGTCGACTGGCCCGCCGTCTTCGCCGGAAGCGGCGCCCTCCGCGTGGACCTCCCCACGTACGCCTTCCGCCGCACCCGCTACTGGCGCGCCGCCTACCGCCCGGACCTCAGCCGTATCGGCCCCGCGCCGGACACGGCGCCCGGCCCCGTACCCGACAGCGAGCAGAGGAGGGCCCGGTGACGGGGGAGCGTGCGCGCAAGAAGGCCGCCCGTGAGCACAGCAGGCTGGTCGGGGCAGGTGACGTCGACGGGCTGCTCGGCCTCTACGCGCCGGACGCCGTCTTCGAGGACCCGGTCGGGTCCGGTGCCCGGCAGGGGCACGAGGCGCTGCGGGCGCACTTCACGGCCGCCGTCGAGGGGCGCCCCGCGGAGAGCGTCGAGGACACCGTCGCCGGGCAGGACGGAGTGCACGTCCTGTCCCGGATCACCTCGGTCTGCGACTACCGCCCGCACGGCCCGCGTTACGCCGCCCGCGGCTGGCTGGCACCGCCGCTGGGCGCCGAACCGGCCTTCCTGCGCCGCCACTACGCGCTCCAGCTGCGGGTCGGGCCGTCCGGTCTGATCGAGGACATGCGCGCGTACTGGGGCCGTCCAGACCTCGAAGTCTCCGCGGACGGCGCCAACTTCACCGGCCTGGCCGTGCTGTCGCCGCGCGAGGAGGCGCTGCGCCGGCTGCCCGAGACGTACCTGACCCGGCTGACGGGCGGCGACGTGGAGGGCACCGTCGCGCTCTTCGCCGAGGACGTCGTCTTCGAGGACCCCGTCGGGGGCATCCTGCTGCGCGGCAAGGACGCCCTGCGCGAACACGTCTTCCGCGGCTCGGCGGGCAAGGTGCACGAGGTCCTGGGCCGTCCGGTGTCCTCGATGGACGGGCGCTTCGTCGTCATCCGCGGCGACGCGCACGTCCTCGTACCCGCGAAGATGCGGATGCGCATGATCACCGTGTGCGAGATCGACGACGCCGGGTTCGGCGTGCACATCCGCGGCTACTGGGGCCTCGGCGATCTCACCATGGAGCCCGCCCCGCCCCGGACCGCCCCAGAACCCGCGGAAAGGCCCGCTTAAGTGCCCGGGGACACCCTCGTGAGGGCGGCCCGGCCGCGCCGGGCCACCCCTGCGCGAGGACACCGGACCACCGAGGAACCGCGCGTACCCGCAGGACCGAGAGCCACCACCGGAGATCGCGCTGCGAAGGGACGAGACGTCGTGACCACACCGACACGCGCTGTCGTGCTGGGCGGTGGATGGGCCGGCATGCTGACCGCCCATGTGCTGTCCCGGCACCTGGAATCCGTCACCGTCGTGGAACGCGACGTCCTGCCGGACGGCCCGCAGCACCGCAAGGGCCAGCCGCAGGCGCACCACGTGCACGTCCTGTGGTCCAGCGGCGCCGGCATCGTCGAACGGCTGCTGCCGGGCACCGCCGACCGGCTGCTGGCCGCGGGCGCCCGCCGGATCGGCTTCCAGAGCGACCTGGTGACGCTCACCGCGTGGGGCTGGCAGTACCGCTTCCCGGCCTCCGCGCACGCCATGATGTGCACCCGCCCGCTGCTCGACTGGGTGGTGCGCGGCGGCATCCTGGCGCGCGGCAGGGTCCGCGTCGAGCAGGGCACCGAGGTCGTCGAGCTGGCCGGCGACCGCACCCGGGTCACCGGCGTGCGGGTGCGCGACACCGGCGGCGGCGAGCCGCGGCTGCTGGAGGCCGACCTCGTCGTGGACGCCACCGGCCGCGCCTCGCGCCTGGGCCACTGGCTGGGCGCCCTCGGGCTGCCCGGCGTCGAGCAGGACGTGGTGGACGCCGGGATCGGCTACGCCACCCGGATGTTCAAGGCCCCCGAGGGGGCGAGCGCCGCCTTCCCCGCCGTCCAGGTCGCCGCCGACCCGCTGACCCGGCAGCCCGGCCGCTTCGGCGTCGTCTACCCGCAGGAGGACGGCCGCTGGCTGGTGACCCTCACCAGCACCCGCGGCGCCCCGCTGCCCGGCCGCGAGGACGAGTTCGAGGCCTTCGCCAAGGGGCTGCGGCACCAGGTCGTGAGCGACCTGATGAGCGTCGCCGAGCCGATCGGCCCCGTCTTCCAGTCGCACTCGGGCGCCAACCGCCGCCTCTACCCCGAGCGCATGCCGCAGTGGCCCGAGGGCCTGCTGATCCTCGGCGACTCGCTGGCCGCCTTCAACCCCGTCTACGGGCACGGCATGAGCTCCGCCGCCCGCGCCGCGGACGCCCTCGACACCGAACTCGCCCGCGGCGCCCTCGCCGAGGGCGGCATCCGGCCGGTGCAGCGGGCGCTCGCCGCGGTCGTCGACGACCCGTGGATCATGGCCGGGCTCAACGACATCCAGTACGTCAACTGCCGCAACCTCTCCAGCGACCCGCGGCTGACCGGGCCGGACATCGCCGAACGGCTGAAGTTCTCCGACTTCGTCTCCGGCAAGTCCATCCGCTCCCGGCAGGTGTGCGAGGTCGCCACGCAGGTGCTCAGCCTGAACGCCCCGCAGAAGTCCCTGGGCGAGGCCCGCTTCCTGTCGCTGCTGCACAGCGACACCACCCTGGACGAGCTGCGCGTGCCGCCCTTCCGCGACGGCGAGCTGGAGTCGGTCGGGCTGCGCCCCTACGGCGCCACGGCCGCCCGCGGCGTCCTGGACTGACCCCGCCCGTCCCGCCCCCGTACCGCCCCGCCACCCACCGAGGAAGGTGCAGCCATGGAAGGACACAACGAAGCAGCCGCCGAGGAGGCCGGGCAGCCCGGCGGCCCGGCCGACGAGCAGGCCGCCGCGCTGGTGGCGCGGCTCGCCACCGCGGCCCCGGAGGAGCGGCAGGACCTGCTGGGCGACCTGGTGCTGCACCGGGCACGCGCGATCCTCGACGGCCAGGAGCTGGACGAGGACAGCAACTTCCTGCAGAACAACATGAGTTCGCTGGCCGCCGTCCGGCTGTCCAAGACCCTCACGGACGACACCGGCCTGGAGGTCCCGCTCGTCGCCATCGTCGAGCACCCCACCCCCACGCTGCTCGGCAAGTACCTCGCGGAGGCGTACGAGGCCGAGGCCGGCTGACACCCCCCGGTCCTCGCGTCCCCCGCTCCGATCCCCCTCCAGGGCAAGGGAAACCGCCATGAATGTGTCCGTTCCCGTCGACGACTCGGTGAGGCTGAACGTGCGGCAGCGGCCCGGCGGCGCGGGCCGGCCGGTCCTGCTGGTGCACGGACTGGGGTCCAACTCCCGGATGTGGGACGAGGTCGCCGATCTGCTCGCCGCCGCCGGGCACCCCGTGCACGCCGTCGACATGCGCGGGCACGGCACGTCCGACCTGCCCCGGGAGAGCTTCGACAACGCCACCGCCGTCGCCGACCTGGCCGCGGTCTGCGACACCCTGGGACTCGGCGGCCTGCTGCTGGTCGGGCACTCGTGGGGCGGCAACATCGCGATGCGGCTCGCCGCCGTACGCCCCGACCTCGCCGCGGGGCTCGCACTCGTGGACGGCGGCGGCCCGGTCGACCTCCAGGGCGGCGCGCTGCCCCGCGACACCGACGACGTCGGGTGGTGGGGCCCCGACGCGCGGGCACCCCGGGAGGCCATGCGCACCGTGCTGCGGGCCATCCACCCCCGCTGGTCGGCCGCCGCGGTCGACGCGAGCCTGTCCGACATGGTCGAGGGGCCCGACGGGCTGCTCGGGCCGCGGCTGCCGCTGGAGCACTACCGCTCGGTGTGGAAGAGCATGTGGAACGACCCGCCCGCCCGCTGGTACCCGGACGTCACCGTGCCCGTCGTCCTCCTCAAGGCCGTCCCCCCGAACCCGCCGCCCGCCTGGCTCGCCTGGGCCCGGCAGTGGGTCGCCGACGCCGAGGCCGCCCTCCCGCACGCGGAGTCGCGCTGGTACACCGACTCCGACCACAACCTGCACGCCGACCACCCCGACCGGGTGGCCGCCGACGTGCTGGAACTGGCCCGCACCGTCGACAAGCACGCGGACGGGCGCCCCGGCGCCCCGGCCCCGGGACGGTCCTGACATGGCCGACGACCGGCAGAAACTGCTCGACTACCTCAAGCGCGTCACCGGCGACCTGCGCGACGCCCGGCGCCGTATCGAGGACGCGGAGTACGCCGCCCACGAACCCGTCGCCGTCGTCGGCATCGGCTGCCGCTTCCCCGGCGGGGTGAACAACGCCGACGACCTGTGGGAGCTGGCCGCCGCAGGCCGCGACGCCACCGGCGACCTGCCCGCCGACCGCGGCTGGGACCTCGACGCCCTCCACGACTCCGAGCCCGGCCACCCCGGCACCTCCTACGTCCGCCGTGGCGGCTTCGTCACCGGCGCCGACCGCTTCGACGCCGCCTTCTTCGGCATCAGCCCCAACGAAGCCGTCACCATGGCCCCGCAGCAGCGGCTCGCCCTCGAAGTCGCCTGGGAGGCGATCGAGCACGCCCGCATCGACCCGCACACCCTGCGCGGCAGCCGCACCGGCACCTACCTCGGCTGCGACGGCATCGACTACTTCCTCAACTCCTTCCACGTACCCGACAACGCCGCCGGACACCTGACCACCGGCAACTCGCCCAGCGTGGTGGCCGGCCGGGTCGCCTACGCCCTCGGCCTGGAGGGCGCCGCGGTCACCCTCGACACCGCGTGCTCCTCCGCGCTCGTCGCCATGCACCTCGCCTGCCAGGCGCTGCGGCAGCGCGAAGTGGGCCTGGCCCTGGCGGGCGGGGTGTACGTGATGTCCTCCACCGCCCCGCTCGTCGGCTTCAGCGAACTGCGCGCCCTCGCCCCCGACGGCCGCTGCAAGCCCTTCGCCGCGGGCGCCGACGGCATGACGCTCGCCGAGGGCGCCGGGATCGTCCTGCTGGAACGGCTCTCCGACGCCCACCGCAACGGCCACCGCGTGCTCGCCGTCATCCGCGGCTCCGCCGTCAACGAGGACGGCGCCAGCAACGGGCTCACCGCGCCCAACGGCCCCTCCCAGCAGCGCGTCATCGAACAGGCCCTCGCCAGCGCCCGGCTCGCGCCGGGCGACGTGGACGCCGTCGAGGCGCACGGCACCGGCACCGCGCTCGGCGACCCCATCGAGGCGCAGGCCCTCCTCGCCTCCTACGGCCAGGGCCGACCGGAGGAGCGGCCGCTGTGGCTCGGCTCGGTCAAGGCCAACATCGGCCACACCCAGATCGCCGCGGGCGCCGCGGGCGTCATCAAGACGGTCATGGCCCTGCGCCACGGCACCCTCCCGCGGCTGCTCCACCTCGACGAGCCCAGCCCGCACGTCGCCTGGGACTCCGGCCACGTACGCCTGCTGACCTCCGACGTCCCCTGGCCCCCCGACCCCGCACGCCCCCGCCGGGCGGGCGTCTCGGCCTTCGGCTTCTCCGGAACGAACGCCCACCTGATCCTGGAGGAGGCCCCCCCGACTCCGGACGGGGCGCCGCCCCGGACCGACTCGGACGGGGCGGCGCCGAGCGCCGGCTCGGGCTCGGGCGGGGTGGCGCCGACCGCTGGTTCAGGTGTGACCGCGCCGACCGCCGCCCCGGGCGCGCCATCGTCTTCTGGTACGGGCGTGACGGTGGTGCCGTCTCCCGGCGCGGACGCGGGGCTGTTGTCTTCGGGCCCGGGTGTGGCGGCGCAGGCTTCTCCCGGTACGGGGGTGGGTGCGCAGGCTTCTCCTGGCGCGGGCGTGGTGGCGTCGTGCGGCGCGGACGTGGACGTGGCCGCGCCTCCGGCTTCCGGTGTGGACGTCGCCGTGTGGGCGTTGTCGGCGCGGAGCGGGGACGCGCTGCGCGGGCAGGCGCGGCGGTTGCTCGACGCCGCGCCGGAGGCCGGGCCGGACGCGGTCGGGTGGTCACTGGCCGCCACGCGGTCGGCTTTCGAGCACCGTGCCGCCGTCACCGGGTGCGGCACGGTGGAGCTGCGCGAGCGGCTCGCCGCGCTCGCCGCGGGGGAGCCCGCGCCCGGCGTGGTCACCGGAACCGCGCGGACGGCGGGTCCCGGGGTCGTCCTGGTCTTCCCGGGGCAGGGCTCGCAGTGGCCCGGCATGGGGCGCGAACTCCTGGACGCCTCACCGGTGTTCGCCGCCCGGATCGCGGAGTGCGAGGCGGCCCTCGCCCCGTACACCGGCTGGTCGCTCACCGCGGTGCTGCGCGGTGCGCAGGACGCCCCGGATCCGGCCAGGGTGGACGTGATCCAGCCCGTGCTGTGGGCGCTCATGGTGTCGCTCGCCGCCGAGTGGGCCCACCACGGCGTACGGCCCGCGGCCGTGGTCGGCCACTCGCAGGGCGAGATCGCGGCCGCGTGCGTCGCGGGAGCCCTCCCGCTGGGCGAGGGCGCCCGGGTGGTGGCGCTGCGCTCGCAGGCGCTGCGCGCGCTGGCGGGCAAGGGCGCGATGGCCTCCCTCGGTATCGGCCCGGACGACACCGGCCAACTCCTCGCCGCCCTCGGCGAGAAGGCGGCGGGGGTGGGCGTCGCGGCCTGCAACAGCCCGTCGTCCACCGTGATCTCGGGCCCGCCGGACGCCGTCGCCGCCGCCGTCGTCGCGTGCGAGGCCACCGGCGCGCGGGCCCGCACCATCGACGTCGACTACGCCTCGCACGGCCCGCAGGTCGACGCGATCGCCGACGACGTACGGGCCCGGCTCGCGGGCGTCCAGGGCGTGTCCACGGACGTCGCCTTCCACTCCACCCTGACCGGCGGGGCGCTGGACACCGCGGAACTGGACGCCGGCTACTGGCTGGCGAACCTGCGGCAGCCGGTACGCCTCACCGCGGCGGTCGACTCCCTGCTGGCCGTGGGCCACCGGGTGTTCGTCGAGGTCAGCACGCACCCGGTGGTCGTGCCCGCGCTCCAGCAGTGCTTCGAGGCCGCCGGGATTGACGCGCACGCCTCCGGCACCCTGCGGCGCGGCGAGGGCGGCCCCGCGCAGCTCGCCCTCGCGCTGGGCCAGGCGTTCACCGCGGGCGCGCCGGTCGACTTCCGTGCCTGGTACGGCGGCCCGTCCGCCGCGCGGGCGGTCGACCTGCCCACCTACGCCTTCGACCGGCAGCGCTACTGGCTGCCCACCGCCCGCCCCGGCGCCGCGGGCGGCCCGCAGGACCCGGCCGAGGCCGACCTGTGGGGCGCCGTCGAGGAGGAGGACGCCGCGGCGCTCGCCGGGGTGCTGGAGCCGGACGGCGACTGCGCCGCGGACGCCGAGGCGCTGCGGCCCGCGCTGCCGCTGCTGGCCGCCTGGCGCCGCCGTCACCGCGAGCGCGGGACGCTGGCCGCCTGGCGCCACCGGGTTCGCTGGACGCCCGTGCCCGACACCGCGCCGCCCGTCCTCGTCGGGACCTGGCTGCTGCTCGTCCCGGACGGTCACGCGGACGACCCGGCGGTGCGGACCGCGGCCGAGGCGCTGCGGACGCACGGCGCCGCCGTGCGGCGGCTGACCGTGGACGCGGCCACCGCCGAACGCCCCGGGCTGGCCGCCGAACTCGCCGCGGCCGGCGAGGACGTCGCCGGGGCCGTGAGCCTGCTCGCGCTCGACGAGCGCCCCCGGCCCGGCCGTGCGGGCGTGCCCGCGGGGCTGTCCGCCACCGTGGCCGCCCTCCAGGCCCTGGGTGACGCCCGGATCGGCGCGCCGCTGTGGTGCGTGACCCGCGGCGCCGTCGCGACCGGCCCCGACGACCCGCTGTCGCACCCCGTGCAGGCGCAGGTGTGGGGCCTGGGCCGGGTGGCGGCGCTGGAGCACCCCGACCGCTGGGGCGGCCTCGTCGACCTGCCCGCCGAACCCGATCTGCCGGGCGGACTCGGTCTGCCGGGCCGGCTCGGCCCGGACGCCGCGTCCGGCCCGGATGACGGGTCCGGGCCGGACGCCGCCGCCCGCCTCGCGGCCGTCCTCGCCGGACTCCCGCGCGGGGAGGGCACGGAGGACCAGACCGCCGTCCGCGCCACGGGCGTGCTGGCCCGCCGCCTCGACCACGCGACCCCCGACCGCGGCCCCGCCCGCCCCTGGCAGCCGGCCGGTACCGTCCTGGTCACCGGCGGCACCGGCGGTGTCGGCGCCCTGCTCGCCCGCTGGGCGGCGGGCAACGGGGCCGCCCGCCTCGTCCTGACCAGCCGCCGCGGCCCGGACGCCCCCGGAGCGCCCGAGCTGGCCGCCGAACTGCGCGGCCTCGGCGCCGAGGTGACGATCGCCGCGTGCGACGCCGCCGACCGAGCCGCCATGGCGGACGTGCTCGCCGCGATCCCCGCCGGGCAGCCGCTCACCGCCGTCGTGCACGCCGCGGGTGTCAGCGACCAGGCCCTGATCGCCGACGCGGACGACGCCCACCTGGAGCGCATGCTGGCGCCCAAGGCGCTCGCCGCCCGGCACCTGCACGAGCTGACCCGGCATCTGGAGCTGTCCGCCTTCGTGCTGTTCTCCTCCGTCAGCGCGGTGTGGGGCAGCGGCGGGCAGGCCGCGTACGCCGCCGCCAACGCCCAGCTCGACGCGCTCGCCGAGCACCGCCGCGGCCTCGGCCTGCCCGCCACCTCCGTGGCCTGGGGCCTGTGGGGCGAGGTCGGCATGGCGACGTCCGACGAGGAGGTCGACTTCTTCCGCCGCCGCGGCATCCGGCCGCTGGACCCCGCACTCGCCCTCGCCGCCCTGCGGGACGCGGTCGGGCGGCCCGCGCCCGCCTCCGTGGTCGCCGCCGTGGACTGGCGCCGCTTCCTGCCGAGCTTCACCGCCCTGCGCCCCAGCGCGCTGCTCGCCGACCTCCCGGAAGCCGCCGCCGAACGCGGCGAGGAGGCCGGACCCGCGCCGCAGGAGGCGGGCCCGCTGCTGCGCAAGCTCACCGGCAGGCCCGTCGCCGAGCAGCACGAGATCCTCGTGCGGCACGTGCAGGGGCACGCCGCCGGCATCCTCGGCCACGGCGGCGCGGACGCCGTACCGCCCGGCAAGCCCTTCCAGGAACTCGGCTTCGACTCGCTCACCGCCGTCCAGTTGCGCAACGAGCTGAGCGGCAGCACGGGGCTGCGGCTGCCCACCACCGTGCTCTTCGACCACCCCACCGCCGACGACCTCGCCCGGCACCTGCACGGCCTGCTCGTCGCCGACGCCGCGACCGGCGAGCAGCACGTCATGGCCGGACTCGACGGCTGGGACGCCGCCAACGCGCCGGACGCGGTCGGTGAAGCCGCCCGCAACCGGGTCGCGGCGCGGCTGCGGCTGCTCGCCGACAAGTGGGCGGGGGAGAGCGGCGAGGCCGGTGCGCACGACGACCTGGAGGAGGCCACGGCGCAGGAGATCTTCGACCTCATCGCCACGGAGTTCGGCAAGTCCTGAGCGCGGTGCGGGCCTTCCGGGCGGAAGGGCCGCACCGCGGGCGCGGGCCTCAGCAGGCGCCGAGGTCGTCCCAGACGCCCCACTCGCCGGTGGTGCCGGGCTCCTCGCCCTGCGTCCACCACTTGGCCTTCCAGTTGTGGCCGTTGTGCGAGACGGTCTCGCCGCCGTTGTAGACGGTCGAGGCGCTCCAGGCGGCCGCGGTGCAGCTGCCGGTGCCGCCGGTCGTACCTCCGGTGGTGGTCCCACCTGTGGTGGTCCCGCCGGTGGTCGTGCCGCCGGTGGTCGTGCCTCCGGTGGTCGTACCGCCCGTCGTGCTGCCCGTCCCGCCGATGTTGACGTCGATGCAGGAGTAGAAGGCGTTGGCGGTGTCGCCGATGTTCCAGACGGCGAGCACCTTCTGCTTGCCGGTGAAGCTGCCGAAGTTGACCTGGTGGCTGAGGTCGGCGGGCGGTTGCTGGTTGTTGCCGGGGAACTCGGCGAGCAGCGTGCTGCCGATGTAGTACTGCCAGTTGAGGGTCGCGTGCCGGGCCGTGTTGTGCCAGGTGAAGGTCGCCGACGAGCCCACCGGGGTGACCTGCCAGCCCTTGCTGTCGTCGTCGAGCTCGGCGAACTGCGCGTTGCCGCCCGAGCAGCTGTGCAGGCCCTTCGGGCCCTCGACGCTCTGCGG
Source organism: Streptomyces sp. NPDC021224 (assembly GCF_044332905.1). Classification (NCBI taxonomy): domain Bacteria; kingdom Bacillati; phylum Actinomycetota; class Actinomycetes; order Kitasatosporales; family Streptomycetaceae; genus Streptomyces; species Streptomyces sp. NPDC021224. The sequence continues at coordinate 191,440 of NZ_JBIRPW010000013.1, forward strand.
CTCGTACTTGATGTCGCCGCAGCTGACGATCCCCTCGGCGCACTGTTCCTGGCGGCTCGTCGGAAGGGTCACCCACCCGTGGGCGTTGGCCGTGCCCGAGGACAGCCCGAACGCGAGGAGCGGAGCGGCGAGCGTCCCGAGGGCGAGAGCGACTTTACGTGTCGTGCGCATGTCATTTCACTTTCCGTCGACGTGTGGGGGCGTCCCTCGCGGGGGTGTCGGCGGTGAGGTGTGCGGTGCGCGCTGCGCGCGGGGTGCGGGCGATGAGCGGTACGCGGCCCGCGGCCGCTCACCGTTCGCGCGCCGGTCGCCGGTCGCCGCCGGAAGGTCCGGACCTCGCAAGGGCCTAGGTCTAGACCATAGCCGCCGAGGCCTTGAGGTCAAGAGTGCGGACGCCGCGAACTGCTCCGCGGGGCACGCCGGTTCGGCCCGCGTGTTGCGGGGGTACCGGCGCGCCCGGGGTGCGGTCTGCGGTGGGTGGCCGCGTCTGTCGGCGGGAGGTGGGTTGGGCGCACGGTTCCTCGCGCCCCTTTTGGGGCGCGCTCCGCGTTCTTGGGCGGGCGGTCGGGAGTGCGGGTCTATGCCTCGCCGAACTCCCGGTCGATGAGGGCGAAGACCTCGTCCGCCGACGCGTCCTCCAGGTCTTCCGTGCCGGTCTCCGCCGGGGTGGCTGCCGGGTTCTCGGTGGCGCCGCCGTAGCGCCACAGCAGGACGTGGAGGCGGTGGGTGAGTCCGGTCCGGCGCGGGTCGTCGGGCGGGAGCGTGGCGAGTGCGGCCTCGACCGCGTCGAGGGCCTCCGCGGCAGGCTCCTGCTCGGGCTCGGCGGGAAGCGCCTGCGCCACCAGGTAGCCCGCGAGGGCGGCCGGTGTCGGGTAGTCGAAGACGAGCGTCGCCGGCAGCTCCAGGCCCGTCGCGGTGCGCAGCCGGTTGCGGAACTCGACGGCCGCGAGGGAGTCGAACCCCAGCTCCTTGAAGGGCTGTTCCGGGTCCACCGCGTCCGCCCCCGGGTAGTGCAGCGCACCCGCCGCGTGGGCGCGGACGAGCGCGAGCAGCGTGCCCGTGCGCGCGGAGGGGGGCTGGGCCGCGAGCCGCTCCCGCAGGGCGGCGAGCGCCTGCGCCTCCTCCTCGCCGCCCGAGGCGTCGAGCGCGGCCCGCGCGGCCCGCACCGCCGCGGGGACGTCGTCGAACAGGCGGCTCGCGCGCCCGTCCGTGAAGAGCGGGAGGAAGCGCTGCCAGTCCACGTTCGCGACGACCGTCGCCGCCCCGATGCGCGTGCCGTCCGCGCTGCGGGCCACCGCGTCCCGCAGCGCCGCGAGTGCCCGGGAGGGCGCCAGCAGCGGCAGGCCCAGCCGCTGTGCGCGCCCGGCCGCGTCGGGGCCGTGGGTGTCGTCCCACACGCCCCAGGCCAGCCGTACCGCCCGGCCGCCCGAGGCCTGGCGGTGCTGCGCGAGCGCGTCCACGTACGCGTCTGCCGCGGCCCCCGCCCCGTGACCGCCGCCGCCCCACACCGCGGCCACCGACGAGAAGACCACCAGCGGGTCGTCGTCCCCGAGACAGCACAGCTCCGCGAGCCGGTCCGCGCCCGCCACCGCGTCCGCCACGGCCCCGGCGAATGCCTCCGGCTCCGACTCCGCGAGTCCCGCCCGCGCACCGGACGCCCCGGTGTGCACGACGGTACGGATGCGTACCCCGCCCGCCATGAGAGGACCGGTGGCCGCTGCTTCCGCCGCGTCCAGCACCGTCGCCTTCGCGCCCAGGGCCGCCAGTTCGCCGAGCAGCGCCTCCGCGCCCGGGGCCGCGGCGCCCTCCGGCGCCAGCAGCACGATGTGCTCGGCCCCCTCCCCGGCCAGCCAGCGCGCCACGTGCGCGGCCACTCCCGTCACACCACCGCTCACCAGGGCGCCGCCACGCGGCGACCAGGGACGGGCAGGCGCCGCCTCCTCCGGGGCAGCGGGCACCAGGCGGCGGGCGAAGAGGCCCGCGGGGCGCAGGGCCACCTGGTCCTCGCCGCCCCGGCCGGACAGGGCTGCCCGCAGCAGGGCCGGGGAGAGGTCGGCGGGCTCGGCCGGGAGGTCGAGGAGACCGCCCCACAGTTCCGGGTGCTCCAGCGCGGCCACCCGTCCGAGCCCCCACACGGCGGCCTGCCCCGCGTCGAGCGCCGTGTCCCCGTCCTCCGGCACGGGCGTCGCGCCGGGCGCGGTGTGCTCGCCGTGCTCCGGCGCTGCGGCCTGCGGCGCGTCCCCGTCCACCACGGGCGTCGTGGCGCGCGGCGCGTGCTCGCCCGCCGCGGGCACCGGTGCTGCGGTGTGTGGCCCGTGCTGGTCCCGCACGGGCTCCGGCACGGTGGCCTGCGGCGCGTGCCCGTCCACGACCGGTGCCGTGGCCTGCGGCGCGGCTCCGTCCACCACCGGTGCCGTGCTCCGCGGCGCGTAGCCGTCAGCCGCCACCGTGCCCCCCGGCTCACCCTCGACCACCACCCGTGCCGCGCCGCGGGTCGCCGTCCAGAGGGGGAGGCCGAGGTCCGCCTCCAGCAGGGCTCGCAGCAGGGCGTGAGTCGACGTCACCGCGTGCAGTGCGTCGGGTCCGGTCGTGGCGAGGGGGAGCAGGGAGAGGACACCGGTCGGCGTCGGGCCGTCCGCGTATGCCGCGCGCAGTGACGCCGCCGCCTCCGCCGTGCCGTTCGGTACGGTGAGGCGGCGGACCGCGCCGCCGTCCGCGGTGAGGACGCGTTCGCAGGCGTCGGCCCACTGGGCGGCGCCCCCGGGCGGGAGGGCCAGCAGCCAGCAGCCGGCGGGCTGTTCGGGGGAAGGGGCGGGGGCGGGGATCCGCCGCCATGCGACGCGGTGGCGCCACGCCTCGACGGCCGCCCGGTCGTGCCGTTCGCGGTGCCAGTGGGCGAGCGCGGGGAGCACCTCGCCGAGCGGTGCGCGCCGCCCGTCGTCGTCGCCGATGCCGAGCGTGCCGGACAGCGCGCCCACGTCCTGCGACTCCACGGCCTGCCAGAACCGCGCCTCCTCCGCGTCGGCAGCGGCGGGCGCCGCCGTGACCTCGTCCGGGAGCCAGTAGCGCTGCCGCTGGAAGGGGTAGCCGGGCAGGTCGGTGGTGCGGCGGGCGGCCGCCGGGTACCAGGGCCGCCAGTCGACGGGCGAGGGGTGCGTGGTGTGCAGCCGGGCGAGCGCGTGCGCGAGGGCCTCGGTCTCGTCCTGGCGGGCGGTGAGCGTCGGGACCAGCAGCGGGGCCGGGGCGGCGCCGTCGCGGGCTGCGTCGAGGGTCTGCTGCGCGGCGGGGACGAGTACGGAGGTGGGGCCGATCTCCAGGTACGTGTGGGTGCGCGCCGCGGTGTGCGCGATGGCGTCGTGGAAGCGGACGGGCTCGCGGACGTGCCGTACCCAGTAGCCGGGTTCGGTGATCGCGGCGTCGGCGGGGCGTCCGGTGAGGTTGCTGATGAGCGGGATGCGCGGGGTGCGGAAGTCCAGGTCGGCGACGGCCTCGGCGAAGGGCGCGAGCGCCGGTTCCATGAGCGGTGAGTGGAAGGCGTGGCTGACGGTGAGCGCCTTCGCCTTGCGTCCGCGCTCCTTCCAACCCGCGGTCAGCTCCGCGACGAGGTCGGCGGGGCCGGACACGACCGTGCTGGTGGGCGTGTTGTAGGCGGCGACGGAGACGGCCCCGCCGTACGGGGCGAGCGCCTGCTCGGCCTCGTCCGCCGTCGCCTCCAGCGCGCTCATCGCCCCGCCGCCGGGCAGCGCGCCGAGCAGCGTCGCCCGGGCCGCGATTAGCCGGGAGGCGTCCGCGAGCGACAGGACCCCGGCGACGTGCGCGGCGGCGATCTCGCCGACGGAGTGGCCGGTGACGGCGTCGGGCCGCACGCCGTGCGCGTCCAGCAGCCGGGCGAGGGCCACCTGGAGGGCGAACAGCCCGGCCTGCGTGTACGTGGTGTGGTCGAGGAGTTCGGCGTGGGCGGGCTCGAACACCACGTCCCGCAAGGGGTGTTGCAGGTGCGGGTCGAGGAGGGCGCAGACCTCGTCGAAGGCGTCGGCGAAGACGGGGAAGCGGGCGTGGAGTTCGGCGCCCATGCCGCCGCGCTGGCTGCCCTGCCCGGAGAACAGGAAGACCCGCCAGCCCGAGCCGCGCACCGGGCCGGTCCTGCGCACCACCGCCGGATGCTCCGCACCGGCCGCGAGCGCCGCGAGTCCGGCGCGCAGCGCGGTGGCGTCCCGGCCCATCACCACCGCCCGGTGGTCGAGGACCGCCCGCGTGCCGGCCAGCGTCCAGCCGACCGAGCCGTGGTCCGCCCGCGCACCGAGCAGCAGCTCGGCCTGGGCCCGCAGTGCGGCGCTCCCGCGCGCCGACAGCACCCACGGCGTGAGGCCGCCGGGCGGCAACTCGGCCGTCTCCGCCGGGGTTTCGGCGGGCGCCTCCTCCAGGACCAGGTGCGCGTTGGTGCCGGAGATGCCGAACGACGACACCCCGGCCCGCCGCGGGTGCTCCGCGCGCGGCCAGTCGACCGGCTCGGTGAGCAGCCGCACGCCGCCGTCCGCCCAGTCCACGTGCGGGGTCGGTTCGTCCACGTGCAGGGTCGCGGGCAGCGATCCGTGGCGCATCGCCATGACCATCTTGATGACGCCCGCCACGCCCGCCGCCGCGTGCGTGTGACCGATGTTGGACTTGACCGAGCCCAGCCACAGCGGCCGGTCCGCCGGGCGGCCCCGGCCGTACGTCGCGAGCAGCGCCTGCGCTTCGATCGGGTCGCCCAGCGTCGTCCCCGTGCCGTGCGCCTCCACCGCGTCCACCTGGTCGGCGGCCAGCCGGGCGCTGACCAGCGCCTGCCGGATGACCCGTTCCTGCGCCGCGTCGTTGGGCGCGGCCAGCCCGTTGCTGGCGCCGTCCTGGTTGACGGCCGAGCCGCGGACGACGGCCAGCACGCGGTGGCCGTTGCGGCGCGCGTCCGACAGCCGCTCCAGCAGCAGCAGTCCGGCGCCTTCGGAGAAGCCCGTGCCGTCCGCGGCCGCCGCGAAGGCCTTGCAGCGTCCGTCGGGGGCGAGCCCGCGCTGCCGGGAGAACTCGACGTAGGCCGCGGGCGTGCTGAAGACCGTGACCCCGCCCGCGAGCGCGAGCGTGCACTCGCCCGACCGCAGCGCCTGCGCGGCCAGGTGGATCGCGACGAGCGACGCCGAGCAGGCGGTGTCCAGGGTGACCGCGGGCCCCTCCAGACCCAGCGTGTACGCGATACGCCCGGAGATCACGCTGGTGAGCGCGCCGGTGGCCGTGTAGCCCTCGTAGCCGTCGGGGATCCGCGGGATCCGCGACAGGTAGTCCTGGCTCGACACCCCCGCGTAGACGCCGGTCGCTGTGCCCTTCAGGCTCGTGGGGTCGATGTGCGCGCGCTCCAGGACCTGCCACGCGGTCTCCAGCAGGACGCGCTGCTGCGGGTCCATCGCCGCCGCCTCGCGCGGGCTGATGCCGAAGAAGCCCGCGTCGAAGGTCGGGGCGTCGTGCAGGAAGCCGCCCTCGGTGACGTAGCTCGTGCCCGGGTGGTCGGGGTCCGGGTGGTGGAGGGTGCCGAGGTCCCAGCCGCGGTCGGCCGGGAAGGGGCCGATCGCGTCGCCGCGCGCGGCCACCAGCTCCCACAGGTCCTCGGGGGAGGCGACCCCGCCGGGGTAGCGGCAGGCCATGGCCACGATCGCGATCGGCTCGGCCCGCTCCTCCTCGGCCTGCCGCAGCCGCTCCTTGGCCTGGCCGAGGTCGAGAGTGACGCGCTTGAGGTACTGGCGCAGCTTGTCTTCCGTGGTCGTCGACATCGGTTCCCGATCTCCCTCAGGACGAGCCCAGTTGCTGGTCGATGAGCGCGAACATCTCCTCGTCCGACGCCGATTCCAGGGCCTCCTGGCCGCTGCCGCCGTCCGCCTCGGCCGCCGTGGCGCCGTCGCCGAGCCGCCACAGCAGGTCCTGGAGCCGCTTGACGAGCCGGCTGCCCGCCTCGCCCGCCGGACGCTCCTGCGCGACCGCCGCCTCCAGCCGTTCCAGCTCGCGCAGGACGGGCTCCGCCGTGTCGTCGTCCGCCGGACCCAGCGCGCTCTCCAGGTGCTCCGCCATGGCGCCGGGTGTCGGGTGGCGGAACACCGCCGCCGCGGGCAGCCGCACACCCGTCGCGGCCGCCAGCCGGTTGCGCAGCTCCACGGCCGTCAGCGAGTCGAAGCCCAGATCCTTGAACGGGGTGTCCGTCGTGAGCGCGTCGGCGTCCGCGTGCCCCAGCACCGTGGCCGCGTGCGTGCGGACGAGGTCCAGCAGCAGCGCGCGCCGCTCGTCGCGCCCCATCGAGGCGAGCCGCCCCGACAGGTCCGCGGGCCGCGCGGCCGCCACGCCCCGCCGGACCGCCGCCCCGGCCCGCGCCGCCACGAGCGCGCGGGCCATCGGCGGCAGCGCCTCGGCCGGTCCGCCCGCCACCGCCGCGAGGTCGAACTCGGCGGCGACCACGTGCGGTTCACCCGCGACGAGCGCCGCGTCGAAGAGCGCGAGGGCCTTCCCCGTGGCGAGCGGGGTGACGCCCGTACGGGTCATCCGGGCGAGGTCGGTCGCGGTGAGCTTGCCGGTCAGGGCGCTGGTGGTCGCCCACAGGCCCCAGGCGACCGAGGTGGCGGGGCGGTCGCCGGTGCGGCGGGCGGCGAGGGCGTCGAGGTAGGCGTTGGCGGCGGCGTAGTTGGCCTGCCCCGGGTTGCCGAGGGTGCCGGCGACGGAGGAGTAGACGGCGAAGAAGGCGAGCGGCAGCCGCGCGGTGGCCTGCCGCAGGACCGCCGCAGCGGTGGCCTTGGGTGCCCAGACCCGGGCCAGGGCCTCGGCGGTCTGGGCGGTGAGCACGCCGTCCTCCGTGACCCCGGCGGTGTGCACGACGCCGGTGAGGGGGTGGTTGGGGTCGATGCCGTCGACGAGTGCGCGTACGGCGTGGGGGTCGGTGGCGTCGGTGGCGGTGATGTGGACGGTGGCGCCGAGGTCGCGGAGTCGTGCGGTGAGTTCGGTGGCTCCGGGTGCGTCGGGTCCGCGTCGGCTGGTGAGGTGGAGGTGGGTGATGTTCCAGGTGGTGACGAGGTGTTCGGCCAGCAGTGCGCCGAGGGTGCCGGTGCCGCCGGTGATCAGGACGGTGCCGTCCGGGTTCAGGGCGGGCGGGACGGTGAGGACGATCTTGCCCGTGTGCTTGGCCTGGCTCATGTGCCGAAGTGCCTGCCGGGCCCGGTCCAGCGGCCAGGTCGTGACCGGCGGGGGCGTCAGCGCGCCCTGTGCGAAGAGCCCGGCGAGGGTGCGGAGCATGGCGGCGATCCGGACCGGTCCCGCGTGGCCCACCAGGTCGTAGGCCTCGTACCGGATACCGGGGTGGGCCGCGGTGACCTGCTCGGGGTCGCGGATGTCGGTCTTGCCCATCTCCAGGAAGCGCCCGCCCTCGCCGAGCAGCCGCAGCGAGGCGTCGGTGAAGTCTCCGGCCAGGCAGTTGAGGACGACGTCCATGCTTCCGGCGCTCTCCTGGAAGCTCGCTTCGAAGTCGAGGTCGCGGGAGGAGGCGCGGTGGGCGGCGTCGATGCCCATGGCCTCAAGCACCGCGTGCTTGGCCGGACTTGCGGTCGCGTAGACCTCGGCGCCGAGGTGCCGGGCGATCTGCACGGCCGCCGTGCCCACGCCGCCGGTGGCGGCGTGGACGAGGACGCGCTCGCCCGCGGCGAGACCGCCCAGCTCCACCAGGCCGTACCACGCCGTCAGGAACGCGATCGGCACGGCGGCCGCCTGCGCGTCCGTCCAGCCGGACGGTACGGGCACGAGCGAGCGCGCGTCGGCCACCGTGACGGGCCCGAACGCGCCCTCGAACAGGCCGAGTACGCGGTCGCCGGGCGCCACCGACCTCACGTCCGGTGCGGTCTCCAGCACCACCCCCGCGCCCTCGCCACCCAGCCCGCGCCGGTCGGGCACGACACCGAGAGTCACCATCACGTCGCGGAAGTTGACACCCGCCGCGCGCACGCCGACCCGCACCTGACCCGGGCCCAGCGGCTCCAGCGCCTCCGGGCGCTCCTCCGCCACCAGGTCGTCTACCGTGCCCGTCCGCTCCTCGGCCACGACGAGCTGCCACGCCGGGGCCTTGACGGGCAGCGCGATCCCGGCCGCCTCCCGTGTCTCCACCAGCCGCGGCACCAGGGCCGTACCGCCGCGCAGCGCCACCTGCCCCTCGTCCGCCGCGAAGGCCGCGCCCAGCAGGGCGACGAGGCCGGGCGCCGGATCGGTGTCGTCCAGGTCGAGGAGGGCGAAGCGGTCCGGGTGCTCGGACTGCGCGCTGCGCACCAGCCCCCACACGGCCGCCGCCGGCGGATCGACGACCCCGTCGCCCGGACCCTCTGCGCCCGGCTCCACCGCCGCGGTGCCGTGCCGTGTGACGACCACGAGCCGCGACCCGGCGAAGCGCGGCTCGGCCAGCCACTCCTGGGCGGCCGCCAGCACATCGGCCGTCGGCCCGGCGTCGTCCCCCTCCGCCCGCGGCGTGTGGCGCAGCACGACGGACGGTACGGGCGCGCCGCCGTCGAGGGCCGCGACGAGCGCCCCGAGGTCGGGGTGGCGGGCGGCTGCGGGAAGCGCCTCGGCGTACGTACCGTCGTCGCCGACGAGTGCCCAGTCGGTGTCCGGCACGGCTACGGGCGGCAGCGGCAGGGGCGTCCAGTGCACGCGATGGAGCCCGTCGCCCCGGCCGCGGGGGACGTGCAGGCGGGCGGTGTCCACCGGGCGGCTGGTGAGGGCGTCGGCGGTGAGCACCGGGCGGCCGGCGGCGTCGCTGAGGACGACTCGGTACTCGTCGTCGCCGCGCGGCGTGATGCGGACCCGCACATCGGTGGCGCCCGTGGCGTGCAGGACGACCCCGCTCCAGCTGAAGGGGAGCCAGATCTCGCCCGCGGGCTTCCCCGCGGTCGCGATGAGGGGGTGGAGGGCGGCGTCGAGGAGTGCGGGGTGGACGGTGTGCGCGTCGGCGTCGGCCGGGGGGAGGGTGACCTCGGCGAGGAGGTCGTGGCCGTGTCGCCAGAGGGTGTGCAGGCCCTGGAAGGTGGGGCCGTAGTGGTAGCCCTGGGAGGTGGCGCGGTCGTAGAAGCCGGTGAGGTCGACGGGCTGGGCGCCGGGGGGTGGCCAAGTGGCGTCGTCGGGCTCGGGCTCGTCGGCTACGGCAGCGAGGGTGGCGGTGGCGTGCCGTGTCCACTGAGCCGCCGGCTCGGACGCCGGGCGCGTGTAGACGTCCAGCGTGCGGCGGCCGTTCTCGTCGGCGGGACCCACGATGAGCTGGAGCGGCAGCGCCTGCTCGGGGTGCAGGACCAGCGGCTGCTGGAGGACGAGTTCCGCCAGGTGGGGCGAGGCGGTGTGCCGGGCCGCGGACAGCGCGAGATCGACGAGTGCGGTGCCCGGCAGCAGCGCGGCCCCGGCCACCGTGTGCTCGCCGGTCCACCCCTCGCTGTCGGCCGCGGGGACCTGCCCGGTCAGCAGCAGGCCGCCGTCCGCGAGCGGGGCGAGGGCACGGAGGAGGGGATGACCGAGGGCGGTGCCACCTGGGGCGGCGGCCGCACTGCCGGTCCGTGGGGTGAGCCAGTAGGGGTGGTGTTGGAAGGGGTAGGTGGGGAGGTCGACCGGGGTGTTGGTGTTTGTGGGGTGCCAGGGTGTCCAGTTGAGGGGGTGGTGGGTGGTGTGGAGGGTGGCGAGGGTGTGGGCGAGGGTGTGGGTGTCGGGTTGTTTGCCGGTGAGGGTGGGGTGTGCGGTGGTGTCGGGGAGGGTGTGGTGGACGGCTGTGGTGAGGACGGGGGTGGGTCCGATTTCGAGGAAGAGGGTGGTGTGGGGGGCGAGGTGGGTGAGGGTCTGGTGGAAGTGGACGGGTTGGCGGATGTGCTGGGCCCAGTAGGCAGGGGTGGTGATGTCTTGTCCGGCGGGTTGGCCGGTGAGGTTGCTGATGAGGGGGATGCGGGGGGTGTGGAAGTCCAGGTGGGTGATGGCCTGGGTGAAGGGTTCCAGGACGGGGTCCATGAGGGGGGAGTGGAAGGCGTGCGAGACCTGGAGGACACGCGCCTTGCGCCCCCGCTCCTTCCATTCCGCCGCGAGGGCTTTCACGAGGGCTGCCGGACCTGAGATCACCGTGCTCGTCGGTGTGTTGTACGCGGCCACGCCGACCTCGCCCCCGTGAGCGGAGAGGAGGGCGGCGGCTTCCTCGGGCGTGGCCTCCAGCGCGGCCATGGCGCCGCCGGGGGGTAGGTCGCCCATGAGGGTGGCGCGGGTGGCGACGAGGTGGGCGGCGTGTTCCAGGGTGAGGACGCCTGCGATGTGGGCGGCGGTGACTTCGCCGATGGAGTGTCCGGCGACGGCGTCGGGCCTCAGTCCCATGGTGGTGAGGAGTTTGGCGAGGGCGATCTGGAGGGCGAAGAGTCCGGCCTGGGTGTAGGTGGTGCGGTCGAGGAGTTCGGCGTGGGCGGGGTCGAACACCACGTCGCGGAGGGGGTGGTGGAGGTGGGGGTCGAGGAGGGCGCAGACCTCGTCGAAGGCGTCGGCGAAGACGGGGAAGCGGGCGTGGAGTTCGGCGCCCATGCCGCTGCGCTGGCTGCCCTGTCCGGAGAACAGCCACACCGTCCGCCCGGGTACGGCTGTCCCGGTCACCAGTCCCGCGTGCGGCAGGCCACCGGCCAGTGCCTCCAGCGCGGCGGCGAAGTCCGCACGGTTCCGCCCGAGGACGACGGCGCGGCGTTCGAAGACCGCCCGGGTCGTCGCGAGCGCCCGCCCGACCGCTGCCGCGTCCGGTGACGTGCCGTCCGCCGCGAGGTGCCGGCCGAGCGCCGCGGCTGTGGCGTGCAGCGCCTCGTCCGTGCGGGCCGAGAGCGGCCACGGGACGAGTTCCCCGCTTCCGTCGGCTCCCGGCGCGAACTCCGGCTCCGCGTCCCCCTGTTCGAGGACGAGATGGGCGTTGGTGCCCGAGGCACCGAAGGAGGAGACGGCGGCGCGGCGGGGGCGGCCGGTGTCGGGCCAGTCGACGGCCTGCGTGAGCAGTTCGACGCCGCCGGTCCATTCCACGTGCGGTGTCGGTTCGTCGACGTGGAGACTCGCGGGCAGTCGTCCGTGCCGCATGGCCATGACCATCTTGATGACCCCGGCGACACCCGCGGCGGCCTGCGTGTGGCCGATGTTGGACTTGATCGAGCCCAGCAGCAGGGGCTGTTCGCGCTCCTGCCCGTAGGCCGCCATGACCGCCTGCGCCTCGATCGGGTCGCCGAGCTTCGTGCCCGTGCCGTGCGCCTCGACGGCGTCCACGTCGGAGGGTCGCAGACCCGCCGCCGCGAGGGCCTGGCGGATGACGCGCTGCTGGGAGGGGCCGTTGGGCGCGGTCAGGCCGTTGCTGGCGCCGTCCTGGTTGACGGCCGAGCCGCGCAGCAGCGCCAGGACCCGGTGGCCGTTGCGCCGTGCGTCCGACAGCCGCTCCAGCAGGACGAGTCCGGCGCCGTCGCCGAAGCCGGTGCCGTCGGCGGCTGCCGCGAAGGGCTTGCAGCGCCCGTCGGGTGCGAGGCCGCGCTGCCGGGAGAAGCCCGTGAAGACGTCCGGCGTGGCGAGGACGGTCACCCCGCCTGCGAGCGCGAGGTCGCACTCGCCCTGCCGCAGCGCCTGCGCGGCCAGGTGGATGGTGACGAGTGAGGACGAGCACGCGGTGTCGACGGTGACCGCCGGGCCCTGGAGCCCGAGGGTGTACGCGATCCGGCCCGCGATGATGCTGCTGGTCCCGGCCAGGTTGCCGTAGCCGTCCAGGCGCGGGTCGCCGGGCGGCAGACCGGTGCCGTAGTCGTGGTACATGACGCCCGTGTAGACGCCGGTCAGGCTGTCCTTGAGGCTCGTCGGGTCGATGTGGGCGCGCTCCAGCACCTCCCACGCGGTCTCCAGGATCACCCGCTGCTGCGGGTCCATGGCCAGGGCCTCACGCGGGTTGATGCCGAAGAAGGCCGCGTCGAAACCGTCGGCGTCGTAGAGGAACGAGCCCTGCGACGCGTAACTCGTCCCCGGGTGGTCGGGGTCGGGGTGGAAGAGGGTGTCCAGGTCCCAGCCGCGGTTCGTCGGGAAGGGGCCCAGCACCTCGCGGCCCGCCGCGACCAGGTCCCACAGGTCCTCCGGCGAGGTCACCCCGCCCGGGAAGCGGCACGCCATCGCCACCACCGCGATCGGGTCCTCGGCCGTACGGGCGGCGGGCCGGACCGGGGCCCGTACCGCGGCGGCCGTCCCGGCGGACAGGCGCGCGGCCAGTTCGTCGGCGAGGGCCTGCGGGGTGGGGTGGTCGAAGACCAGGGTCGCGGGCAGCCGCAGGCCCGTCGCCGTCGCGAGCCGGTTGCGCAGCTCCACCGCCGTGAGCGAGTCGAAGCCCAGCTCCTTGAAGGCGGTGCCGTCGGGCACGGCGGTCTCCGAGGAGTGGCCCAGCACGACGGCCGCGGTCCTGCGCACCGTCGAGAGCAGCAGTGCCCGCTGCTCCGCCGCGTCCAGACCGGCCAGTTGCCCGGTCAGCGCGGGGCCCGCGGTCCCGTCGAGGTCCGCGGCGCGGCGCCGGGCCGGCCGGGCAAGCGCGCGCAGCACCGCCGGGCCGTCCGGTCCGAGCCGCCCTGTGTCGAGGTCGGCGGCCACCACCACGGGGTGGGCGGTGCGCAGCGCGGCGTCGAAGAGCCGCAGCCCGTGCGCGGTCGCCAGCGGGCGCATGCCGAGCGAGCCGAGCCGGGACATGCCCGCCCCCGTGAGGTGCCCGGTCATGGCCGAGGTCTGCTCCCACAGCGACCACGCGATGCCCGTGCCCGGCAGCCCCGCCGCGCGCCGCCGCTCCACGAGGGCGTCCGTCCACGCGTTGGCGGCGGCGTATCCGGCCTGCCCGGCGTTGCCGACGACGCCGGAGGCCGAGGAGAAGACCGCGAAGAGCCGCAGCGGCGCCGTACGGGTCAGGTCGTCCAGATGCCGCGCCGCGGTGGCCTTCGGCGCCCACACCCGGGCCAGGCGCGCGGCGTCCCAGGACTCCACGAGGGCGTCGTCGATCACGCCCGCGGCGTGCACGACGCCGATCAGCGGACGGTCGTCCGGGATCGCGCCGAGGACGCGGGCGAGCGCGGCCCGGTCGGCGACATCGACCGCCACGGCCTCGGCCCCGGCCCCCGACTCCGCGATACGGGCCAGCAGTTCGGCCGCCCCCGGCGCGTCGGCGCCGCGCCGCGAGAGCAGCAGCAGGTGCCGGGCGCCGTACGTGCGCGCCAGGTGCTCGGCGATCACCCCGCCCAGCACGCCGGTTCCGCCCGACACCACCACGGTGCCGCCGGACAGGTCCACCGGGCCGTCCGCCGCCGGGGCGGCCGTACGGACCAGGCGCGGGACGAGCGTTCCGCCCGCGCGCAGGGCCGCCTGCGGCTCGTCGGACTGCGCGCACGCCCGTACGGCGGCGGCCAGGTCGTCGTCGTCCGCCGCCAGGTCCACGAGGGCGACGCGCCCCGGGTGTTCGGCCTGCACCGCGCGCACCAGACCCCACACCGCGGCGCCGCCCGGCGCGGCGGCCGGGTCGCCCTCACCCGTCGCGACCGCCCCCCGGGTCACCAGCACCAGCCGCGAGCCCTCCCAGCGGTCCTCGGCCAGCCACGCCTGGACCAGGGCCAGCACGTCTTCCGCGGCCCCCGGCCTGCCGTCCGCGTCCTCCGGGACACGGTGAAGGACGAGTCGCGGCAACTCGGCGCCCGCGTCCACGGCGGCGAGCAGCGCACCGAGGTCGCGGTGGACGCCGGGGCCGTGCACCGCCGGAGCATGCGTTCCGGCGGCGGTGTCGTCCGGGTCGTTCACCGGCGGTGCGCCCGCGCCGAGGCCGCGGTGACCGCCCGGGTCGTGCACCGCCTGTGCGCGCGTACCGGCGGCGGTGCCCGTGCCGGGGCCCGCGGTGTCGTCCGGGTCGTTCGCCGCGTGTGCGTCCGCACCGGCCGCAGCGTCCGTGCCGGGCCCCGCGTGGCCCGGCGCGTAGCCGTCCGGGGCGGTGGCGTCGGGTTCGGGGCCGGAGGCCGTGGCGCCGGCGCGTGCGGGCGCGCCGGGGGTGGCGGGGGTGCGCGCGGGCCGGGGGGCCCGCACCGCGTCCTGGCCGGTGGCGCCGTTCGCGGTGCTCGCAGGGTCCGCGTTCGCCGTGCCCGCGGCGTCCGCGTTCGCCGTCCACGGATCGTCGTGGTCCGCCGGAAGCGGCCCGTGGGCAGCAGCGCCCACCTCGGCCCATGACGCCTCCGGTGCGGTCTCCTCCGCCGTCGCGGGCAGCGGCGTCCACTCCACCGCGAAGAGCCCCTCCACCGCCCGCTCGCCCGCCGCCCGCAACTCCGCGGCCCGCGCGGGCCGTACGGCGACGCACTCGGCGGACAGCACCGGGGCGCCCGTGGGGTCGGTGAGGGTGAGGCGGCGTCCGCCGGGGGCGGGGGAGAGGCGGACGCGGACGCGCCGCGCGCCCGTCGCCCACACCGTCACGCCGCTCCAGGCGAAGGGCAGCCACACCTCGCCGGGTCCGGCCGCCGGGCGGCCCTCCGTGTCGAGCAGCGCCGGGTGCAGGGCCGCGTCCAGCAGCGCAGGGTGGATGCCGAAGCGGTCGGCGCCCTCCCCGGCGGCCTCGGGGAGCAGGGCCTCGCCCAGCAGGTCGTCGCCGTCCCGCCAGGCCGCCGTCAGGCCGCGGAAGGCGGGACCGTAGCCGTAACCGTCCGCAGCGGCCCGCCCGTAGAGGCCTGCGACGTCCAGCGGCTCCGCGGTCGGCGGCGGCCACGCGCCCGCCGGGTCCGGCGCGGGGGCGGGCTCGGCCGCGGGGGTGAGGGTGCCCTCGGCGTGCCGCACCCAGGCGTCGGGCGCGGGCGTGTCGGCGCCGTCCGGGCAGGTGTGCACCTCGACGGTGCGCCGCCCCGCGGTGTCGGCGGGGCCCGCGGTCACGCGTACCCGCAGCGCACCCGACTCCGGCAGCACGACCGGCACCTGGAGCGCGAGGTCCTCGACCCCGCCGCACCCGGCCTCGTGGGCGGCCTGGAGCGCCCACTCGACGAGCGCGGCGCCCGGGAGCAGGGCGGTGCCGCCGACCGCGTGGTCGGCGAGCCAGCCGGAGCCGGGGCCGCCGCGCAGCCGTCCGGTCAGCACCAGCCCGCCGTCCGGCAGCGGCACCGCGGCGGGCAGCAGCGGGTGGTCCACCGTGCGGACCCCGGCGGCGGACACGTCCCCCGTCCCGGCCGTCCCGGCGGGCACCCAGTAGCGGCGCCCCTGGAAGGGATAGGTGGGCAGGGCGACGGGACGCCCCGGCCGGGCGTCCCCGCCCAGCCATGCGCGCCAGTCGACGTCCAGCCCGGAGGTGTGTGCCTGCGCGAGCGCGACGGCGAGCTGCCGTTCACCGCCGTTGTCGCGCCGCAGGGTGGCCAGCGCGGTGGCGGCCGTCCCGGCGTCCTCGAAGATCTCCTGGAGGCTCGACGCCAGCACCGGGTGCGGGTTGCACTGGACGAAGGTGCGGTAGCCGTCGGCCAGCAGCCGGGCCACGGTGTCGGCGAAACGGACCGGGCGGCGCAGGTTGTCGAACCAGTAGCCGGTGTCCAGCGCGGTGGTGCCGAGCCGCTCCGCGGTGACGGTGGAGTAGAAGGCGACAGCCGACTCGGCGGGCGTCACGCCGTCCAGCGCCGTCATGATGTCGTCGCGGACCCGGTCCACGTGCGGGCCGTGGGAGGCGTACTCGACGTCGATCGTCCGGGTGCGCGCGCCGCGCTCCTCCGCCGCGGCCAGCACCGCGGTCACACCCGCGGGCGGGCCGGAGACCACGGTGGAGCGCGGCCCGTTGACGGCGGCGACGGCGACGTCCGCGGCGGCCGGGCCCAGGGCGGCGATCAGCTCCCCGGTGTCCCGCGCGCCGAGCGTGAGCGACGCCATCGCGCCGTGCCCGATGAGCGGGCCGAGCGCCCGGCCGCGCAGCGCGATGATCCGCGCCGCGTCGTCCAGGCCCAGCGCCCCGGCGACGCACGCCGCGGCGACCTCGCCCTGGGAGTGCCCGACGACGGCCGCCGGGGTGACGCCGAAGCTCTGCCACACCGCGGCCAGCGAGACGTGCATGGCCCACAGCGCGGGCTGGATGACGTCCTCGCGGTGCGGGGCCCCTGCCGTGCCCGCGCCGCGCAGCACATCGGTCAGCGACCAGTCGACGTACGGCGCGAGCGCCCGCTCGCACTCCGCGACCCGGGCGGCGAAGACCGGTGAGCAGTCGAGGAGTTCGCGGCCCATACCGGGCCACTGGGCGCCCTGGCCGGGGAAGACGAGGACCGGGCCGGGGCCGGTGGCACCTGCCGTGCCCGTCACGACCGCCGGGTCGGGCTCGCCCGCGGCCAACCGGGCGAGCCCACCGAGCAGTTCCGCCCGGTCGGCGCCGAGCACGACGGCACGCTGTTCGAACCGGGCCCGCCCGGTGGCGAGCACCCGGGCGGCCACGGCCGCGTCCTCCTCGCACCCGGCGAGGTTGCGCGCCTGCTCCGTCAGCGCGGCCGCGTCCCGCGCGGACAGCACCCACGGCACCAGCGTGCTCCGCACCGCCGCCGGGGCCGCGGCGGCGTCCGCACCGGCCGGGTCCTCGTCCGGCGCGGCCGGCTCGGGGGCCTCCTCCACGATCAGATGCGCGTTGGTGCCCGAGACGCCGAACGACGACACCCCGGCGCGCCGCGGGTGGTCGGTGCGCGGCCACTCCACCGGCTCGGTCACCAGCCGCACGGCCCCCGACGTCCAGTCCACGTGCGGGGTCGGAGCGTCGACGTGCAGCGTCGCCGGGAAGACGCCGTGCCGGATCGCCATCACCGTTTTGATGACGCCCGCCACGCCCGCGGCGGCCTGCGTGTGCCCGATGTTGGACTTGACCGAGCCGAGCAGCAGCGGCCGGTCCGCGGGCCGCTGCGTCCCGTACGTCGCGTGCAGCGCGTCCGCCTCGATCGGGTCGCCGAGCCGGGTGCCCGTGCCGTGCGCCTCCACCGCGTCCACCTCGGCGGACGACAGGCCCGCGGAGACCAGCGCCTGGCGGATGACGCGCTGCTGGGACGGGCCGTTGGGCGCGGTGATGCCGTTGCTCGCGCCGTCCTGGTTGACGGCGGAGCCGCGGACGACGGCGAGCACCGGGTGGCCGTTGCGGCGGGCGTCGGAGAGGCGTTCGAGCAGGACGAGCCCGGCGCCCTCGCCCCAGCCGGTGCCGTCGGCGGCCGCCGCGAAGGGCTTGCAGCGGCCGTCCGCGGACAGCGCGCGCTGCCGCGCGAAACCGGTGAAGACCGCGGGCGTCGCCATGATCGTCACCCCGCCCGCCACCGCGAGCGAGCACTCGCCGCGGCGCAGCGCCTGCATCCCCAGATGCATCGCCACCAGCGACGCGGAGCACGCCGTCTCCACCGTCAGCGCCGGGCCTTCCAGACCGAAGGTGTACGACAGGCGCCCCGACAGCATGCTCGGCGCCGCACCCGCGTAGCCCTCGGACTCCTTGAGGACGGGAGCGCCCGACGTCGTCGTGCCGATGGTCGCCGCCCCGACGAAGACGCCGGTACGGCTGCCGCGCAGGCCCGTCGCGTCCAGGCCGGCGCGCTCGAACAGCTCCCAGGCCACCTCCAGCAGCTTGCGCTGCTGCGGATCGACGGCCAGCGCCTCGCGCGGGCTGATCCCGAAGAAGCCCGCGTCGAACCGGTCGGCGTCGTGCAGGAAGCCGCCCTCCCGGGTGTACGTCGTCCCCGGGTGGTCCGGGTCCGGGTGGTACAGCCCCGCCAGGTCCCAGCCGCGGTCGGCGGGGAAGGGCCCGACCGCGTCCCCGCCGCCGGCCACCAGCTCCCACAGCTCCTCCGGCGACGCCACCCCGCCGGGGAAACGGCAGGACATCGCGACGATCGCGACCGGCTCGCGGTCCCGGTCCTCCACCTCGCGCAGCCGCCGCCGCGTGTCGTGCAGATCCGTCGCCACACGCTTGAGGTAGTCGACAAGCCTCTGGTCGTCGGGCATGGTCGGTCACGGCCTCCACACGTGTCGGGGCGGGCGGTGTCGGTGCGGGTGCCGCGGCAGCGGCGGTGCGGTGCTCGGCCCCCCGCGCCGCGGTCCTGCTCCTGGTCCTGGTCGCTGGTGCTGTGAGCCGGGCGTCAGGAGGCGCCCAGCTCCCGGTCGATGAACGCCAGCACCTCGTCGGTGCCGGCCAGCGCGAGCCGGTCGGCCGCGCTGTCCTCGGCCGGCGGCGCGGACGCCGCCTTCCATTGCGCCAGCAGCCCCTCAAGCCGACCTGTCACCGCCCGCGCGTCCGCCTCGGGCAGCTCCAGCGCCGCGAGCGCGCCCTCCAGCCGCGCCAGCTCGCCGAGCACCGCGTCCGCACCGCTCCGCGCGGCGGAGGAGGCGTCCGGCAGAAGCCGTTCGAGCAGGTGGTCGGCCAGCGCCCCCGCCGAGGGGAAGTCGAAGACGAGCGCCGCCGGCAGCCGCAGCCCGGTCGCCGCCGAGATCCGGTTGCGCAGCTCCACACCCGTCAGCGAGTCGAAGCCGAGATCCGTGAACGGCGTCTGCTCCAGCACCCCTTCGGCGTCGGCGTGCCCGAGCACCGTCGCGACGTTGGTGCGCACCAGCGCCAGCAGCTGCTGACGCCGGTCGGCCGCCGGGAGCCCGGCCAGCCGCCCCGCCCAGTCGTCGGGCTGCTGCTGCGCCGCGGCCGCCCGCCGGGTGGCCCCGCCCGGCCGCGCGGCCAGTCCGCGCATCGCCGCGGGCAGCGTGCCCGCGGGCTGCGCGGCGAGCGCGGGGACGTCCAGGCCGACGGCCGCGAGCTGCGGGCTGCCGTGCTCCAGGGCGGCGTCGAAGAGCGCGAGGGCCTTCTCGGCGGACAGCGGTGTGACCCCGGTGCGGGCCATACGGGCGAGGTCCGCCTCGCCGAGCTTGCCGGTGATGCTGCTCGCCGCGGCCCACAGGCCCCAGGCGATCGAGGTGGTGGGGTGGCCGGCGGGGTCGGTGGCGAGGGCGTCGAGGTAGGCGTTGGCGGCGGCGTAGTTGGCCTGCCCCGGATTGCCGAGGGTGGCCGAGACGGACGAGAAGTGGGCGACGAAGGCCAGCGGGAGGTGCCGCGTGGCGCGGTGGACGGTGGCGGCGGTGGTGGCCTTGGCCGTCCAGACCTCGGCGAGGGTCTGCGGGGTCTGGGCGGTGAGGACGGCGTCGTGGGTCGTGCCCGCGGCGTGGATGACGCCGGTGAGGGGGTGGTCGGGGTCGATGCCTTCGACGAGTGCGCGTACGGCGTGGGGGTCGGTGGCGTCGGTGGCGGTGATGTGGACGGTGGCGCCGAGGTCGCGGAGTCGTGCGGTGAGTTCGTGGGCTCCGGGTGCGTCGGGTCCGCGTCGGCTGGTGAGGTGGAGGTGGGTGATGTTCCAGGTGGTGACGAGGTGTTCGGCCAGCAGCGCGCCGAGAGTGCCGGTGCCGCCGGTGATCAGGACGGTGCCGTCCGGGTTCAGCGCGGGCGGGACGGTGAGGACGATCTTGCCGGTGTGCTTGGCCTGGCTCATGTGCCGCAGCGCGTGCCGGGCCTGGGCCAGCGGCCAGGTCGTGACCGGCGGGAGCGTCAGCGCCCCGCGCTCGAACAGCTCCACCAGCGTGCCGAGCATGCGTGCCACCCGCTCCGGACCCGCGTCCGAGACCAGGTCGTACACCCGGTAGTCCACCGCCCCGAAGTCCTTGGCCACCTGCTCGGGGTCGCGGATGTCGGTCTTGCCCATCTCCAGGAAGCGTCCGCCCTCGCCGAGCAGCCGCAGCGACGCGTCGATGTACGCGTCCGCGAGGCTGTTGAGGACGACGTCCATGCTTCCGGCGCTCTCCCGGAAGGCCGCTTCGAAGTCGAGGTCGCGGGAGGAGGCGCGGTGGGCGGCGTCGATGCCCATCGCCTCAAGGGCCGCGTGCTTGGCGGGACCTGCGGTCGCGTAGACCTCGGCGCCGAGGTGCCGGGCGATCTGCACGGCCGCCGTGCCGACGCCGCCCGCCGCCGCGTGGATGAGGACGCGCTCGCCCGCGGTGAGGCCGCCCAGCTCCACCAGGCCGTACCACGCCGTCAGGAAGGCCACCGGGACGGCCGCGGCGCGGGCGAAGTCCCACTCCTGCGGCATCCGCGTCACCATGTGCGCGTCGGCGACCGTGACCGGTGCGAAGGCACCGTCGAAGACACCCATCACCCGGTCGCCCGGCGCCACCGTCGTCACGTCCGGAGCCACCTCCAGGACGACGCCCGCGCCCTCGCCGCCGATCCGCGTCTGGTCCGGCACCATGCCCAGACTGATCAGCACGTCACGGAAGTTGACGCCCGCGGCCCGTACGGCGATCCGCACCCGTCCGGGTGCGAGCGGCTGCTCCGCCTCCGGGAAGGGCACCGGCGCCACCCCGTCGAGCGTCGCCGTGCCGCCCGTCCCCGCTGCGTCCAGCCGCCACGCCTCCCGGCCGAGCAGCGGCACGAGCGCGTGCGAGGCGGGAGCGCGGACCAGCCGGGGTACGAGGATCCGCCCGTCGCGCAGGGCGAGTTGCGGCTCGTCGAGGACGACCGAGCGGCGCACCGCGTCGGCGATCAGCGGGTCCGCCCCGGGATCGGCGGGCAGGTCGGCGCCGGTGTCCAGGTCGAGCAGGACGAAACGGCCCGGGTGCTCCGTCTGGGCGCTGCGCACCAGACCGGCGACGGCCGCGGCGACCGGTTCGGCCGCCGACTCCTCGTCCACGGCGGCCGCGCCGCGCGTCAGCACCACCAGCCGCTCGTGCTCGGCCCTCGGCTCGGCGAGCCACTCCTGGAGCAGCGTCAACACTCCTTGCACGCAGGCCAGTTCGTCGCTCCCGTGCGTCGCCGCGACCGCGTGGACCAGGGAGATGTCCGCGTCCGGCGTGCGATCGGCGAGCGGCGCCGCGGGCGTCCAGCGGAGGGCGAACAGCCCGTCGGGTACGGCCTGCCGGGGCGCCGCGAGGCGGGCGGGGCGGGTGGTGACGGCCTCGGCGGTGAGGATCGGCCGCCCGGCGCCGTCGGTCAGGACGACACCGCGCCCGCCGTCGCCCTGCCGGCTGATCCGGACCCGCGCCTGTGTGGCGCCCGTGGCGTGCAGGGTGACCCCGTTCCAGGAGAACGGCAGCCACACGCCCTCCTGGGCGGTGTCCGTGACGGCGACGAGGGGGTGGAGGGCGGCGTCGAGAAGCGCCGGATGGAGGGTGTGGGTGTCCGTGTCGGCGTCGGTCCTGGGCAGGGTGACCTCGGCGAGGAGGTCGTGGCCGTGTCGCCAGAGGGTGTGCAGGCCTTGGAAGGTGGGGCCGTAGTGGTAGCCGTCGGTGGTGGCGCGATCGTAGAAGCCGGTGAGGTCGACGGGCTGGGCGCCGGGGGGTGGCCAGGCGGCGCTGTCGGGCTCGGGTTCGTCGAGCGGCGCCGCGGTGAGGGTCGCGGTGGCGTGCCGTACCCATTCCGCCGCTTGGCCGGACGCCGGGCGGGTGTAGACGTGCACGCTGCGGGCGGCGTCGTCCTCGGGGGCGCCGACGACGACCTGCACGTCCAGCGACGCGGACTCGTGCAGCGTGAGCGGCTGCTCCAGCAGCAGTTCCTCGACACGCGCGCCGCCCGTGTGCTCGGCGGCCTGGAGGGCGAGTTCGAGCAGTGCGGTGCCCGGCAGCAGGACCGTCCCCGCGATGACGTGCTCGCTGAGCCAGCCACCCTGCCCGGCGGGCGGGACGCGCCCGCTCAGCACCATCCCGCCGTCCGCGAGCGCGGCCACGGACGAGAGCACCGGGTGGTCGATCCCCGTCCCGCCACCTGGGGCGGCGGGCGCGCTGCGGTCGGGGGTGAGCCAGTAGGGGTGGTGTTGGAAGGGGTAGGTGGGGAGGTCGACCGGGGTGTTGGTGTTTGTGGGGTGCCAGGGTGTCCAGTTGAGGGGGTGGTGGGTGGTGTGGAGGGTGGCGAGGGTGTGGGCGAGGGTGTGGGTGTCGGGTTGTTTGCCGGTGAGGGTGGGGTGTGCGGTGGTGTCGGGGAGTGTGTGGTGGACGGCTGTGGTGAGGACGGGGGTGGGTCCGATTTCGAGGAAGAGGGTGGTGTGGGGGGCGAGGTGGGTGAGGGTCTGGTGGAAGTGGACGGGTTGGCGGATGTGGTGGGCCCAGTAGGCAGGGGTGGTGATGTCTTGTCCGGCGGGTTGGCCGGTGAGGTTGCTGATGAGGGGGATGCGGGGGGTGTGGAAGTCCAGGTGGGTGATGGCCTGGGTGAAGGGTTCGAGGACGGGGTCCATGAGGGGGGAGTGGAAGGCGTGCGAGACCTGGAGGACACGCGCTTTGCGCCCCCGCTCCTTCCACTCTGCGACGGCGGCGGCGATCTGCTCGGCGGGGCCGGAGAGCACGGTGTTGATCGGGGTGTTGAACGCGGCGACGGACAGCCCGGGGTGATCCGCGAGCGTCGCGGCGAGCTCCTCCGCCCCCGCGTTGACGGTCGCCATGGCGCCGCCGGGGGGTAGGTCGCCCATGAGGGTGGCGCGGGTGGCGACGAGGTGGGCGGCGTGTTCCAGGGTGAGGACGCCTGCGATGTGGGCGGCGGTGACTTCGCCGATGGAGTGTCCGGCGACGGCGTCGGGCCTCAGTCCCATGGTGGTGAGGAGTTTGGCGAGGGCGATCTGGAGGGCGAAGAGTCCGGCCTGGGTGTAGGTGGTGTGGTCGAGGAGTTCGGCGTGCTCGGGCTGGAACACGACGTCGCGCAGGGGGTGGTGGAGGTGGGGGTCGAGGAGGGCGCAGACCTCGTCGAAGGCGTCGGCGAAGACGGGGAAGCGGGCGTGGAGTTCGGCTCCCATGCCGCTGCGCTGGCTGCCCTGTCCGGAGAACAGCCACACTGACTGCCCGGACGTCACAGCACCCGCCGCCGTCACCAGCCCCGCGTGCGGGGACCCGTCCGCCAGTGCCTCCAGCGCGGCGGCGAAGTCCGCACGGTCCCGCCCGAGCAGCACGGCCCGCTGTTCGAAGGTGGCCCGTGTGGTGGCCAGCGCCCGCCCTACGTCCGCCACCGGCGCCTGCGCGCCGGCCGCCTCCAGCCACCCGCCGAGCGAGGTCGCCTGGTCCCGCAGTGCCTGCGGGTCGCGGCCCGACAGCACCCACGGTACGAGTTCCCCGGTGTCGTCCGCCCCGGGCGTGAACTCCGCTTCGGCGGGGGCCTGTTCGAGGACGAGGTGGGCGTTGGTGCCCGAGGCGCCGAAGGACGAGACGCCGACGCGCCGCGGGCGGCCGGTCTCCGGCCAGTCGATCGTGTCCGTGAGCAGCTCCACGGCTCCGCTGCTCCAGTCGATGTGCGGGCTGGGCGCGTCGATGTGCAGGCTCGCGGGGAGGCGTCCGTGCCGCATGGCCATGATCATCTTGATGACGCCCGCGATGCCCGCGGCGGCCTGCGTGTGGCCGATGTTGGACTTGACCGAGCCGAGCAGCAGCGGCCGCTCGTCCGGCCGGTCCTGGCCGTAGGTCGCGAGGATCGCCTGCGCCTCGATCGGGTCGCCGAGCCGCGTGCCGGTGCCGTGCGCCTCGACGGCGTCCACGTCGGCGGCGGTCAGGCCCGCGGTGGCCAGGGCCTGGGCGATGACGCGTTGCTGGGAGGGGCCGTTGGGGGCGGTCAGGCCGTTGCTGGCGCCGTCCTGGTTGACGGCCGAGCCGCGGATGACGGCGTGCACGCGGTGGCCGTTGCGCCGGGCGTCCGACAGCCGCTCCAGGACGACGAGCCCGGCCCCGTCGCTCAGCCCCGTACCGTCCGCCGCCGCGGCGAAGGGCTTGCAGCGGCCGTCCGGTGCGAGGCCGCCCTGCCGGGAGAAGCCGGTGAAGGCGTCGGGGGTGGACATGACGGTCACGCCGCCCGCGAGTGCGAGGTCGCACTCGCCCTGCCGCAGCGCCTGCGCGGCCAGGTGCATCGAGACCAGTGAGGACGAGCACGCGGTGTCGACGGTGACCGCCGGGCCCTGGAGCCCGAGGGTGTACGCGACCCGGCCGGAGATCATGCTGCCGATGCCGGAGAGCATCGTGTAGCCGTCCAGCCGCGGGTCGCCGGGCGCCAGGCCCGCCGCGTAGTCGTGGTAGATGACGCCCGTGTAGACGCCGGTCAGGCTGTCCTTGAGCGTGTGCGGGTTGATGCGGGCACGCTCCAGGGCCTCCCACGCGGTCTCCAGGACGATCCGCTGCTGCGGGTCCATGGCCAGGGCCTCGCGCGGGTTGATGCCGAAGAAGGCGGCGTCGAAACCGTCGGCGTCGTAGAGGAAGGCGCCCTGCGAGGCGTACGTGGTGCCGGGGTGCTCGCGGTCGGGGTGGAAGAGGTTGTCGAGGTCCCAGCCGCGGTTCGTCGGGAAGGGTCCGAGCACGCTGCCGCCCGCCTCCACCAGCTCCCACAGCTTCTCCGGCGAGGTCAGGCCGCCGGGGAAGCGGCAGGCCATCGCCACCACCACGATCGGGTCGTCGTCCGCGCCACGGCGCGGCCGGAAGCGGCGCGCGGACGCGGGCGAGCCGTCCGCCTCGCCGGTCACCAGGGCGCGCAGATGGGCGGCGAGGGCCTGCGGGGTGGGGTGGTCGAAGACCAGGGTCGCGGGCAGCCGCAGCCCGGTCACGGCGGCGATCCGGTCGCGCAGCTTCACCGCTGTCAGCGAGTCGACGCCCAGTTCCTTGAACGCCGCCTCCGGCCGCACCTCCGCCTGCGACGCGTGCCCCAGCACCGCGGCGGCCGCCTGCCGCACCAGCCCGAGCAGCTCCTCGTGCTGCCCGGCCGTGTCCAGCCCGGCCAGCCGCGCGCCCAGCGCCCCTTCCGCGGGCTGCCGCGCCGCGGCCCGGCGGCGCGCGGCGCGTACGGGCCTGGGCGTCGCCGCGGGCGCGGACCCTGCGGTCTCCGGGGCGGCGTCCTCCGCCGCGGGGCGCAGCGCGACCGCGTCCGCGGTGAGGACGGGCGCGCCGTCCGGGTCGGCGACGACCAGGCCCACCGTGCGGCCGCCGTCCGCGTCCTGCTCTCCTGCCAGGACGCGCACCCGGGCGGACGTGGCGCCGGTGGCGTGCAGGGTGACGCCGGTCCAGGCGAAGGGCAGCAGCACCGGCCCGTCACCGTCGAGGGCGAGGGGGTGCAGGGCCGCGTCGAGCAGGGTCGGGTGGAGGCCGAAACCGTCCTCCGCGTCCCCGCCGTCCGGCTCCGGCAGTTCCACCTCGGCGAGCAGCTCGCCGTCGTACCGCCACATCGCCCGCACCAGGCGGGGCAGGGCGCCGTGGTCGGCCTCGGGGGAGGCGTGCGGTGCGGCGAGGTCCACCGGCTCGGCCCCGGCGGGCGGCCAGGGCTGCGCGCCGGTCACGGTGTCGGGCTCCGGATCCGCCGTGGCGTGCGGGGTCAGCGTGCCCGTCGCGTGCACCGTCCAGGGGTCGTCCGGCCCGTCCCCGGCCGGCTGCGCGGCGACGCGGAAGGCGCGCCGTCCCTCGGGGCCGGGGGTGTCGAGGGTGATCTGCAGGCGCAGCGCACCGCCGGACGGGGGCACGAGGGGGGTGTGCAGGGCGAGTTCGTCGATGCCGCCCGCTCCGGCTTCGTCGGCGGCGCGAAGTGCCCACTCCACGAGGGCTGTTCCGGCCGGCAGCCCGGCGGCGTCGGTGGCCGTGAGCAGCCCGGTCACGAGCAGCCCGCCGTCCGCGAGCCCGGTCGCCGCCGACAGGTGCGGGTGTGCGACCGCCCGCAGCCCCGCCGCTCCGACGTCACCGGCCGCGGGGGCGGTACGCGGCCAGTAGTGGTGGTGTTGGAAGGGGTAGGTGGGGAGGTCGGTGGTGGGTGTTGTTGGTCCTGTGGTGTAGGTGGGGGTGAGTCCGGTGGTGTGG
>NZ_JBIRPW010000014.1:0-783 GCF_044332905.1 Streptomyces sp. NPDC021224
ACGCCCGGTTACATTCCGAACCCGGAAGCTAAGCCTTTCAGCGCCGATGGTACTGCAGGGGGGACCCTGTGGGAGAGTAGGACACCGCCGAACAATCTTTCCAGACCCCTGGTCCTGGCCTACGTGCTGGGACCAGGGGTCTTTTGCATGCACTCACGCAGCGCGGTGTCCCCGTGAATACGGGAGACTTGTACTACAGCGTCACGATTCGAGGAGTCACGTCGATGTCCAACTCGCCTGAAGACCGGCCCGAGCGTCCCGAACGCCGGGACTCGCGCCCGAACGGCGGTGGCGACCGTGGGGGTTACCGCAGCGGCGGCCCGCGGCGGGACGGCGACCGCCCGAGCGGTGGTGGGTACCGCCGCGACGACCGCCGTGACGACCGTCCCCGTGACCGTGACGACCGCCCGCGCGGCCCGCGTCGTGACGGTGACCGTCCCGGTGGTGGCGGTGGCTTCCGCAGGGACGACCGTCCGCGTTCGGACCGTCCGTACGGTGGCGGTGGCGGCGGTTTCCGCCGTGACGACCGGCGTGACGACCGCAGGGACGACCGTCCCCGTGACGACCGGCCCCGCTACGACCGCCCTCGCGACGACCGTCCCCGCGACGACCGTCCGCGGTTCGACGACCGGCGTGACGACCGCCCCCGCGGCCCGCGTCGTGACGGTGACCGTCCCGGTGGTGGCGGCGGTGGCTTCCGCAGGGACGACCGTCCGCGTTCGGACCGTCCGTACGGTGGCGGTGGCGGCGGTTTCCGCCGTGACGACCGGCGTGACGACCGCA
>NZ_JBIRPW010000014.1:881-207020 GCF_044332905.1 Streptomyces sp. NPDC021224
CAGGGACGACCGTCCCCGTGACGACCGGCCCCGCTACGACCGCCCTCGTGACGACCGTCCCCGTGACGACCGTCCGCGGTTCGACGACCGGCGTGACGACCGCCCCCGCGGTCCCCGCCGTGACGGTGACCGTCCCGGTGGTGGCGGCGGTGGCTTCCGTAGGGACGACCGTCCCCGCGACGACAGGCCTCGCTACGACCGTCCCCGGGACGACCGTCCCCGTGACGACCGTCCGCGCTACGACGACCGGCGTGACGACCGCCCCCGCCACGACGGCCCGCGTGAGGACCGGCCCCGCTACGACCGTCCTCGTGACGACCGTCCCCGTGGCCCGCGCCGTGAGGACGACCGCGGCGGCTTCCGCCGTGACGACCGGCGTGAGGACCGTCCGCGCTTCGACCGTGACCGTGACCGTGACCGCGGCCGGGACGACCGTCCCCGCTTCGACGACCGGCGTGACGACCGCCCGCGCGGCCCGCGCCGTGACGGCGGCAGCGGCGACCGCGACCGGGGCTTCGGCGCCCGGCGGCCGACCGTCGAGCGGCGCGGCCGGTTCGAGAACCGTGGCGGCGGCCGGGACGACCGGCGCGAGGACCGCGAGCCGGTACGCCGGCTGCCGATCCCGGACGAGGTCACCGGCAACGAGATCGACCCGAGCGTGCGTCAGGAGCTGATGAGCCTGCCGAAGACGCTCGCCGACGACGTCGCCCGCAACCTGGTCATGGTGGCCCAGTTGCTGGACGAGGAGCCCGAGCGGGCCTACGCGTACTCGCGGGTCGCGCTGCGCCTGGCGTCGCGCGTCGCGGCCGTACGGGAGGCGGCAGGCTTCGCGTCGTACGCCAGTGAGCGGTACGCCGAGGCACTCGCCGAGTTCCGTGCCACACGGCGGATGACCGGGACGGTCGACCTGTGGCCGGTCATGGCCGACTGCGAGCGCGGGCTCGGGCGTCCGGAGCGGGCACTGGAGATGGCCGGTGCGCCCGAGGTGCAGAAGCTCGACAAGGCCGGGCAGGTCGAGATGCGGCTGGTCGCCGCCGGTGCCCGGCAGGACATGGGGCAGGCGGAGGCGGCGGTCGTCACGCTCCAGAGCTCGGAGCTGGCGTCGCACGCGGTGCACCCGTGGACGGCGCGGCTGCGCTACGCGTACGCGGACGCGCTGCTTGCCGTCGGCCGGGAGAACGAGGCCCGCGACTGGTTCGCGAAGGCGGCGGAGGCCGACCACAACGGCACCACGGACGCCTCCGACCGGCTCGCGCAGCTCGACGGTGTCGAGTTCGTGGACGCCTTCGACGGCGCGGACGCCGACGAATCGGCCGAGTCGTCCGACACGGCGGAGGACGGTTTCGCGGACGCCGACGAGGCCGACGACACCGGCACGGCCGATGACGCGGTCAGCGACGAGGACGACGAGGACGACGAGGACGACGAGGACGAGGAGGACGAGGACGAGGACGACGAGGCGCCCGCCGAGTCCCCCGCCCCCGCACCCGAGCCCGTCACGGACGCCACCGACGCCACCGACGAGGACGAGCCGTCGTCCTTCCTGGACTCGCCCTTCCGCGCCCCGGCGCCGGGCAGCGACCGGGACTGACCGGCAGCGACAGCACCTCCGGAGGGAGGGGCGGCGGGCCACGGCCTGCCGCCCCTCCCTCCTTCGCTGCTCACCCCAGGTCCAGGCTCCGCATGACGAGCCCGCTCGCGGGTTTCGGGCCGAAGGACGTGGACTTGCGCGGCATCATCACGCCCTGCCGGGCCAGGTCCAGGACGACGCTCTCCCGTACCGGGTGCATCAGCACGGCGGTGCCCGCGTGGCGGAGGGCCTGCTGCACGGCGGCCTCCGCGGTGTGGAGGTAGCCGATGCGCTCGGGGGAGTCGGGGATCCGCCAGACGTGGTCGAGCAGCGCGGAGTGCAGCACGGTGGCGTCCAGCCGGCGCCAGGCCTCGGGCCGGTCGGCGGGCACCCAGCGGTCCAGCCGCGCGAGGTCCGGCCGGTCGAGCAGGTGGAAGCCCGCCTCGCCCGCCAGCAGGAAGGCGGTGCCGTCCGCCGCGGCCTGCGCGAGGACGCCGAGCGCCGCGTCCAGGTCGTGCCCCGGCAGCGGGCGTACCCGGAAGTAGGGCCGGGCGGCGTCCAGGGCCTGCGCCAACGGCAGTTGGTGCAGGACGCGGTGGATGGCGCGGACCCGCAGCGGATGGCGGGCGGTGTCGACGAGCAGCACGAGGCCGTAGTCCCACGCGGTGCCCGGCGGGTGGTCCGCCTGGAGCCTGCGGTACGTGGCCCAGCGGTGGTGGCCGTCGGCGATGAGGGCCTGGCGCAGGCCGAGGTCGGCACGGATCACCGCGTGCTCGGCCGGATCGGTGAGCGCCCACAGGCGGTGCCGGACGCCGTCCTCGGTCGTCGTGGCGAGCAGCGGCTCACGCGCGCCCGCGGTCGCGTCGACGACGGAGGCGGTCGCGTCGCCGTCGCGGTAGGCGAGCAGCAGGGGTTCCAGATTGGCGCCGGTGGCCCGCATGAGCGCGGCGCGGTCGGCGACCGGGCCCGGCATCACGTCCTCGTGCGGCAGGACCACGCCCGCCTCCGGCGGGGTCAGCCGCAGCGCGCCGATGACACCGCGTTGCATGTGGTCGCCGTCGTGCTGCTCGTAGACGTACAGCGCGGGCAGCGGGTCCGCGGTGAGCACACCCGCCGCCCGCCAGGCGGCCAGCGTCCGGGCGGCCCGGCGGTGCTGCTCCGCGGGCGTCTCCGCGTCCGGCAGGATGAGGCGGACGACGTTGTACGGGTCGGCCGTCTCCAGATGCCGCTGCCCGTCCGGGCGGACGACCACGTCGTACGGCGGCGAAGTGACCGCGGCGAGGCTGCCGACACGTGCGGCGGCGTACCGCAGACCGCGGAAGGGGGCCAGGTCGAGGCCCCGCGCAGGAGGGGGACCGGGGTGGGGTCCGTCGTCGGGTCCGGGGTGGGTCATCAGCGCATGCTACGTCCGCCGCCGGCATGGGGGATGATCGTCGAGGTACACGACACGACACGACGGACGCGCGGCCGCGCACGGCCGGACGACGAGGAGCGAGCCCAGCCATGACTGACCGGACCAGTCCGAGCGGCAGCACCCAGCCGCTCGACACCGCGTACGACACGGCGCTGCTCGACCTCGACGGGGTCGTCTACAAGGGCGGCGACGCCATCGCGCACGCCGTCGAATCCCTCACCGCCGCCCGCAAGGACGGGATGCGGCTCGCCTACGTCACCAACAACGCCGCCCGTACACCCGCGACCGTCGCCGACCACCTCACGGACCTCGGCGTGCCCGCCGCCGCCGAGGACGTCATCACCTCCGCCCAGGCCGTCGCCCGGCTCATCGCCGACGAGGTGCCCGCCGGCTCCAAGGTCCTCGCCGTCGGCGGCGAAGGGCTCTTCGCCGCCCTGCGCGAACGCGGGCTGGAACCCGTCGAGTCCGCCGCGGACGACCCGGTCGCCGCCGTCCAGGGATACGGGCCCGAGCTGCGCTGGTCGCAGCTCGCGGAGATGGCGTACGCGGTCAACGCCGGAGTGCCGTGGTTCGCCTCCAACACCGACCTCACCATCCCCAGCGCCCGCGGGATCGCCCCCGGCAACGGCGCGGCCGTCGAAGTCGTCCGCATCGCCACCGGCGGCACCCCCCGCGTCGCCGGCAAACCACTGCCGCCCATGCACCGGGAGACGGTGATCAGGACGGGGGCGCGGCGGCCGCTCGTGGTCGGCGACCGGCTCGACACGGACATCGAGGGGGCGTACGCGGGGGGTGTCGACTCCCTGCTCGTCCTCACGGGCGTCACCACGGCTTCCGCTCTGCTCGCCGCGGAGCCGAGGCATCGTCCGACGTATGTCGCCCGTGACCTGCGGGGGCTGCTCGTGCCGCACCCCGAGGTCACGTGGTCCTCGGACCAGGCCCACTGCGGCGGCTGGACCGCCGCGGCCTCCTCGTCCGCCCTCTCCCTCACGGGCGAGGGCGACCCCCTCGACGGCCTCCGCGCGCTGTGCGCCGCCGCCTGGACCCACCCCGACCTCGACGCTTCCGCTGCGCTGGGCACGCTTCCCCTCTGAGAGCCCGCTCGCGCCCTGCGGTGCGCCCTCTTCGCCCCGGGGTGCCTGTTGCGGTAGGCGTCGCGATCTTCCCTACGTGGGGGGCTTGTCGCTCCGTTCTCCCCCGGGGCTTCGCCTGGGGGTACCCCCACGCAGCCCCTAAAAACGGGTGCTCTCCCACGCAGCTGTGCCCCGGGCCCGGGAAAACGGGTGTTTTCCCACCCGCCCCTGCCCCGGGCCCCGGGAAAGCGGGTGCTCTCCCACGCGCCCTTGCCCCGGGCCCCGGAAAAACGGGTGCTGGCGCGCGCAGCCGTGCCCAAAAACGAGAACCCACCACCGGCGGGCAGCCGCCAGACCGGCGTGGAGGGGGACGGTGCGGGGTGCCCCCGCAGGAATGCGCTGTCGGTGGCTTACCGACCAGGTAGGAGGGTGAAGGCGCATTCCGAGGAGGTGCCCCGTGGCGGCCCCCGACCCAGCCACGGCGGCGCCGCGACAGGGGCGCGGGGAACTGCGCGAGCAACCCACCACCGGCAGAAGGTCGCGCGGCGAACCGCAACGACCACTCCCGCCGCGCCTACGCCGACTCCTCCAGCAGCGCGTCCTCCGTCGTGCCCGCACGCCAGTAACCCGTGAACGTCACGTCCGCGCGCGGGAAGGCGCGCGGGCCCACGAGGTGGCGGCGGAGTTCGCGGACGAGGGAGGACTCGCCGGCGAGCCAGGCGTACGGGCGTCCGGCGGGGAGCGCCGAGGCCGCGACGGCCTCGGCCACCGACGCGGGCCGGGTCAGCCAGCTGATCTCGGCCTCACACTTCGTCGGCAGCTCGACACGATCAGCAGGATCGCCCACCGAGATCCACGCCTTGACCGGCGTCCCCGCCGGAAGCCACTCCAGGATCCCGGCGACAGCCGGCACCGCGGTCTCGTCCGCGCACAGCAGGATCCAGTCCGTCCCCTCCGGCGGCCGGAAGTCGACCCCGCCGTTGTCGGTGACGACGGGCGCGAGGAGCGTGAGCCGGTCGCCGGGTGCCGCGGCGGCGGCCCACCGGGAGGCGGGTCCGAGGTCTCCGTGGAGGGCGAAGTCGATGTCCAGCTCGTCGGGTTCGCGCCGCACGTCGCGGACGGTGTACGTGCGCATGATGCCGCGTACGCCGGGGTCGAGGGCGCGCCACCGCGCGTACCAGCCGGTGTCGAGGACGTCGGGGAGGACGGGCGCGTCCTGCCCGGCCTGCGGCAGGAAGAGCTTGAGCCGCTGGTCGCGCCCGCCGCTGACGATGTCGCCGAGCCCGGCGTTCGCACCGAGCCCGGCGTTCGCACCGAGCCCGGCGTTCGCGCCGAGTCGGGCGTCCGGGCCCCGCCCGGTCGTGCCGAGCACGATCCGCCGCAGCGACCGCGAGAGCGGATACGTGCGCAGCACCTGCGTGTCGAAGAAGCGGTACGTGGGCTGGGGTTCGGCCATGGCGTCAGCTCACCTTCTTCGAGCCGGTGACCGCCTTGGTCAGGGCTTCCAGCTGGTCGGCGCATTTCGCGTAGGAGAAGATCGGCTCGCTGGGCCAGGGGAAGATCTGCCCGGCCTTGACGGCGGGCATCTGCTGCCAGGTGGGGCGGCCGGTGAGGTCCTTGGGCTGGAGGGTCGCGGAGCGGCTGTCGAGCATGAGGATGTCGGCCTTGTACTTGTCGGCGTTCTCCCAGCTGAGCGTCTCGAAGAAGCCGCCCTCGACCTTGTTCGGGACGATGAAGTTCACCCCGAGGCTCTTGTAGTACGTCAGGTCGGCCGCCGAGGAGGGCGTGGAGACGTAGAAGGAGTCGGCGCTCGCCGAGCACGCCATGACGGTGATGCCACCGGCGGCCTTCGTGGCGGCGCGCAGGTTCGCCGAGGCGGTCTCGAAGCGGGTCTTGGCGGCGGCGTTGGCGGCGGAGCCGAGGTCCGCGCCGAGGGCGGCGGCGAGTTCGGCGTAGCGCTGGAGCGGGGTGGTGAGGGGGACCCCGGTGACGTTGATCCCGACGCTGGGCGCGAGGGCGAGGATCTTGGCGCTGCTCTGCTCGGGCACGTACCAGAGGGTCTTGCCGTCGTAGGTGTGGCTGACGAGCAGGCCGGGGCTGAGGGCGGCGTACTTCTCGATGTTGAACTCGCCCCAGACGTTGCCGATGACGGTGACCTTCGTGACGTCGAGGTCGCCGGCCTGCGGGTCGGGGGAGCCGTCCTTGAGGGTGGTGGGGCCGAAGACGCCGGTGCACTCGACGCCGTAGTCGTGCAGGGCGGCGGCGGAACCGACGTACGCCACCAGGTTCGCCGGGACCTTGCCGAGGGAGACGGCCTTCTTGCGGTCGTCGGTGAAGCGGAAGGGTCCAGACGCCTTGGCGTCATCGCCCGCGCCCGCCGACGACGTACCGGAACCGGAACCGGAGCCCGAGCCGGAATCGGCGCCGGAGTCGGAGTCGGATCCGCCGCAGGCGGCCAGCAGCGCACCGGCGCCCAGCGCGCCACCGGCGGCGAGCACACCCCGGCGGGACATTCCGGACATGCGGGAGGGAGTACGGGACGAGGTCATGGGAAGGTGCCGCTCTGCTCGGGATACGTTAGCGAGGTTAGGCTAACCTAAGCCGCGTGTTGGTTGACCAGGACTCCCCGCCACGCGCCCCCGCCGCCCCCGGCGCCGGCGCCACCGCCCGATCCGGGGCCGCCCGCGGCGCCGGGCTGCTCGCGGCCCTCGTGCTGCTGCTCGCCGTGACGGCGGCGAGCATCGCGATCGGTGCCAAGGACATCCCGCTCGACCAGGTCTGGCACGGGCTCTTCCACTACGCCGGCACCGACGACGACGTGGTCGTCCGCAAACTCCGGCTGCCGCGTACGGTGCTGGGCCTGATGGTCGGTGCGGCCCTCGGCCTGGCCGGGGCCGCGATGCAGGCCCTCACCCGCAACCCGCTCGCCGACCCCGGTCTGCTCGGCGTCAACGCGGGCGCGGCCGCAGCGGTCGTCACCGGCATCAGCTTCTTCGGCATCACCTCGCCGAGCGCGTACGTGTGGTGCGCGCTCGGCGGCGCCGCCGCCGTGTCCGTGCTGGTCTACGCGATCGGCGGCAGCCGCTCCGCGACCCCGGTACGGCTCGCGCTCGCCGGAACGGCGGTGACCGCGTTGCTCCAGGGCTGGAGCAACGCGGTGCAGCTCACCGACAGTGTCGCCCTGGACCGCATGCGCTTCTGGCAGGTCGGCTCGCTGGCCTCCGCCGACATGGCGACCGTCCGGCGCATCGCGCCCTTCCTCGTCGTCGGCGCGGTGCTGGCCTTCGCCTCCGCCCGCCCGCTCAACGCCATCGCGCTCGGCGACGACACCGCGCGGGCCCTCGGCGCCCGGCTCACCGGCACCCGGATCGCCGTGATGGCGGCGATCACCCTGCTGTGCGGGGCGGCCACCGCGGCCTGCGGGCCCATCGTCTTCATCGGCCTGACGGTCCCGCACATGGTGCGCGGCATCACCGGCCCCGACATGCGCTGGACCCTGCCCTACGCGGCCGTCCTGTCGCCAGTGCTGCTGCTGGGCTCCGACGTGCTGGGACGACTGCTCGTCCGCCCCGCCGAGCTCCAGGTGGGCATCGTCACCGCGGTCGTCGGCGGACCCGTCTTCATCGCCCTGGTCCGGCGCCACCGGACGGCGGAGCTGTGAGCCGCGCGCGGACCGGGGGCCGTACCCCCGGCGACGCCCGCGCCTGGCGCGGCAGCGTGCTGCGCACCCCGCGCGGCGGACTGTCGCTGCGCCTCGACCGGCGTGCCGCCCTGGCCGGTACGGGCCTGCTGGGCGTCGCGCTCGCCGCCGCCGTCGTGCTGGTCGGCACCGGCGACTTCGCCATCGCGCCCGCCGACGTCCTGCGCACCCTGGCCGGACACGGCACCGCGGGACAGGACTTCATCGTCCGTCAGCTGCGGCTGCCACGCGTCCTGGTGGCGCTGCTGGTGGGCGCCGCACTCGGGATGGCGGGCGCCGCCTTCCAGAGCGTGTCGCGCAACCCGCTGGGCAGCCCCGACGTCATCGGCTTCGGCCAGGGCTCGGCGGCCGGTGCGCTGCTGGTCATCGTGGTCGCGCACGGCTCCTCGCTGGAGGTCTCCGCGGGCGCGATCGCCGGCGGCCTGCTCACCGGCCTCGCCGTCTACGCGCTCGCCTGGCAGCGCGGGGTGCACGGCTACCGGCTGGTCCTCGTCGGCATCGGCGGCTCCGCGATCCTCGCCGCCGTCAACAGCTACCTGCTGGTCAAGGCCAACTTCGTGGACGTCGCCCGCGCCGTCATCTGGATCAGCGGCTCGCTGGACGGGCGCGACTGGGAGCAGGTGTGGCCGCTGCTGGGCTGCTGCGCCGTCCTGATGCCGCTGCTGCTCGCGCAAGGACCGGCGCTGCGGATCACCGAGATGGGCGACGACGCGGCCCGCGCGCTGGGCGTGCGGGTCGAGCGGGTGCGGCTGACCGCCGTGCTCAGCGCGGTGCTGCTGACCGCCGCCGCGACCGCCGCCGCCGGACCCATCGCCTTCGTCGCGCTCACCGCGCCCCAGCTCGCCCGGCGGCTCACCCGCACCCCCGGCGTCAGCCTGCTGCCGTCCGCGCTCATGGGCGCCACGCTGCTGGTGCTCGCCGACCTCGCGGCGCAGCGCGCGTTCGGCTCCGGGCAGGTGCCGGTCGGCGTCGCCACCGGGGTGCTCGGCGGCGGGTACCTGCTGTGGCTGCTCGTCGAGGAGCGCCGGGCGGGCCGGATATGACCCGCCCCGACCACCACCGGCCGCATCACGCGGCGCAGGCACGGACCGCCGCCGAACACCGGCCGCATCGCGCGGCGCA
Organism: Streptomyces sp. NPDC021224; assembly: GCF_044332905.1. Lineage (NCBI taxonomy): Bacteria > Bacillati > Actinomycetota > Actinomycetes > Kitasatosporales > Streptomycetaceae > Streptomyces > Streptomyces sp. NPDC021224. The sequence goes on from NZ_JBIRPW010000014.1 coordinate 9,761, forward strand.
CGCACGGACCGCCGCCGAACACCGGCCGCATCGCGCGGCGCAGGCACGGACCGCCGCCGAACACCGGCCGCATCGCGCGGCGCACGCACGGACCGCCGACCACCACCGGCCGCATCGCGCGGCGGGCACACCGACCGCCGCCGAACACCGCCGTACCACCGCCACGGGAGCAGCAGTATGACCAGTCGCCATGCCGACACATCGACGGACGGCGGCGTGACGCCGCGGCTGCGGGCCGACGCCGTGACGCTCCGGTACGACCGGCGGGTCATCACCGAGGGGCTCAGTGTCGACATACCCGACCACTCGTTCACCGTGGTGGTCGGTCCCAACGCGTGCGGCAAGTCGACATTGCTGCGCGCGCTGGCCCGGTTGCTCAAGCCCGCCGAGGGCAGGGTGCTGCTGGACGGCCGGGCGATCGGCGGCCTGCCCGCCAAGTCCGTGGCGCGCACCCTCGGGTTGCTGCCGCAGACCTCGGTGGCGCCCGACGGCATCACCGTCGCCTCGCTCGTGGCCCGCGGCCGCTACCCGCACCAGGGCCTGCTGCGGCAGTGGTCGGCCGAGGACGAGCGGATCGTCGTGGAGTCCATGGCCGCCACCGGCGTCGGCGCGCTCGCCGAACGCCGGGTGGACGAGCTGTCCGGCGGCCAGCGGCAGCGGGTGTGGATCGCGATGGCCCTGGCGCAGGAGACACCGCTGCTGCTGCTCGACGAGCCCACCACGTACCTCGACATCCAGCACCAGATCGACGTCCTCGACCTGTGTGCGCGGCTGCACGAGGAGGGCGGGCGCACCCTCGTCGCCGTGCTGCACGACCTCAACCAGGCCGCCCGCTACGCCACCCACCTGATCGCGATGCGCGACGGGCGGATCGAGGCGCAGGGGCCGCCCGCCGAGATCATCACCGCCGAGCTGGTCGAGCGCGTCTTCGGGGTGCCCTGTCGGATCATCGAGGACCCGGAGAGCGGCACCCCGCTGGTGATCCCCGCGGCCCGCCGCCGTACGGGCACGGCCGCGGCCTCCGCCGCCGTCACAGCAGGGAGCGCAGCCGCAGCACGTCCCGCAGCGAAGCCTGCACCCTGATCCGGCCGCTGCCCCACGCCTTGGCGAAGCTCAGCTCGCCGCCGACCATCGCGACCAGGTCGTCCCCGGTCGTCGTCAGCCGGATCTGCGCCTTGTCCGCCGGGACGCCCGGCACGGCGGTCACACCGGTGATCGTGCCGCCCGCGAGCCGTCCGGTGAAGGTCGTGTCCAGGTCGGTGATCCGGCAGCTCAGCGAGCGGTCCAGGGCGGCGGCCGAGCGGACGTCGCCCTCGGCCCGCGCCATGTTCCGCGCCAGCTGGTCGAGTGCGGCCCGGCACTCCTCGAGGGTGGCCATCGGCGCGGTGTCTCCCGGTCGGGGTTACGTCGCCACGACCGTACCGCAGGGCACCGTCGGCGGGCCGACGCGGCCCGAGGCGGTAGCGTCTTGACCACGGGTGCCCGCACGAGGGCCCCGGCCGGACGATGTGTCAACGGGCGAGGCGAGGAGTGAGAGCGATGCGGGACGCGCTGCGTACCTGTCTGCAGATCGCGGGCGGCCTGACCGAGGCCACCCGCCGCCGTGCGGTCGACGCGGCCAGGGACATGCTGGACCAGACCGGCATCGACGTGGACGCCGTGCAGCGGCGGATCAACTCCGCCATCCCGGCGGAGGTACAGACCCTCGCCGACGAGCTGATGGCCGCCGGGCGCGCCAACCGCGACCTGCTGCTCGCCATCGTCCGAGAGGAGGTCGACAAGACGATGAGCCGGGTCGGCCGGCTCGCCGACGAGGTCACGAAGGTCGGCGTCGTGCTGGAGACGCTGGAGCGCCGGATCCGCAACCTGGAGTCGGACACCGCGCAGGAGGAGCCCGGCCGCGCGCCCGCCGCCCGGCCCGAGCCCGCCCCCGCGCCCACGGTGGAGCACGTGCCTGTTGCGACCGAGCCGCCCGCGCCGGGCAGGAAGACGGAACCGGCGGCGAAGAAGGCCGCCGCCCCCGCGAAGAAGGCCGCGCCCGCGGCCCGCAAGACCGCCGCCGCCAAGCGGGCCACCACGGCCAAGTCGGCCGCCGCCCACCAGACGACGGCCGCCACGAAGACCGCGGCGAAGAAGACCGCGGCGCGGGCCTCCGCCGCTGCGGGCCACAAGGTCGCCGCCACCCCGAAGACGACGGCGAACCCGCGCCGTACGACCGCGGCCGGCGCGCAGGAGACCGCCGCCCCGGCCTCCGGTGGCGCCGCGCCCGCGAAGAAGGCCCCGGCGAAGAAGCAGACCGCGAAGAAGTCCGCCGCCCCGGCCTCCGGCGGCCCGGCGCCCGCGAAGAAGGCCGCGGCCAAGAAGACGGCGGCGACCAAGAAGACCGCGGCGAAGAAGGCTCCCCCGGCGAAGAAGACGGCGACCCCGGCCTCCGCGAAGACGCCTCCCGCCGCGGACTTCACCGGCGCCACGCCCGCCAACCAGCCCGCGGCCGACCGGCCCGCGGCCAAGAAGACGGCGGCGAAGAAGACGGCGGCGAAGAAGGCGGCGGCCGGGAAGCCCGCCGCCGACACGCCCGCCCCCGCGGCGAAGAAGACCGCCCCCGCGCCCTCCGCCGGATCCGGTGATGAGTGAGCCCGCCGCCGAGCCGGGCCCGTCCGCGGGGCGGCCCGGTCACGGCGAGCCGGTCGCGGATCTGCCGGTCGGTGTGCCGGGGCAGGGCGTCGAGCCGGGCGCGTACGCCGGGCGCGCCGGTTACGGCGAGCCGGTCGCGGATCTGCCGGTCGGTGTGCCGGGGCAGGGCGTCGAGCCGGGCGCGTACGCCGGGCGGGGCGGTCACGGCGAGCCGCCCGCCGACCTGCCCGGGGCCGTACCCGGGCAGCGGGCCGCCGACGAGGACGGGGCGGCGGCCCACGAGGACGCCCCCGCGCGGCCCGAGCCGCTGGGCGTGGCCGTCCCGCCGACCGGCAACGCCGACGTGGACGCGGCCCTCGCGCGGCTCGCCGACGCCGACGAACTCCCCACGCACTCCCACATCGAGGTGTACGAGGATGTGCACCACGGGCTGCGCGACGCGCTCGCAGCGCTGGACGAGAACAGGAGCTGAACCGTACGTGGCAGTGGCACGACGCCGCCTGGACGCCGAGCTGGTGCGGCGCAAACTCGCGCGCTCGCGTGAGCACGCCAGCCAGCTGATCGCCGCGGGCCGGGTGACGGTGGGCGGCGCCACCGCGACCAAGCCCGCCACGCAGGTGGAGACCTCGGCCGCGCTGGTGGTCGCCGAGAACGCGGACGACCCGGAGTACGTCTCGCGCGGCGGCCACAAGCTGGCCGGGGCGCTCACCGCCTTCCAGCCTCGCGGGCTGGCCGTCACGGGCCGCCGGGCGCTGGACGCGGGCGCGTCCACCGGCGGCTTCACCGACGTCCTGCTGCGGGCCGGTGCCCGGCAGGTCGTCGCCGTCGACGTCGGCTACGGGCAGCTCGCGTGGTCGTTGCAGAGCGATCCGCGGGTGGTTGTGAAGGATCGCACGAACGTGCGGGAGCTGACGCTCGACCACATCGACGGCGAAGGCGTCGACCTGGTCGTCGGCGACCTGTCGTTCATCCCGCTCGGCCTGGTGCTGCCCGCCCTGGTGCGCTGCGCCGCGCCCGGCGCCGACCTGGTGCTGATGGTCAAGCCGCAGTTCGAGGTGGGCCGCGAGCGGCTGGGCAGCGGGGGAGTGGTGCGCAGCCCGCACCTTCGGGCCGAGACGGTGCGTACGGTCGCCGGGCAGGCGGCCGGACTCGGGCTGGGGGTGCTCGGCGTCACAGCAAGTCCTTTGCCAGGGCCCTCGGGCAACGTGGAGTATTTCCTGTGGCTGCGCGCCGGTGCGCCCGCGCTGGACCCGGCCGATGTCGACCGTGCCGTGGCGGAGGGGCCGAACCCGTGACCATCATGAGCGAGACACAGAACCGAACCGTCTTCCTGCTGACCCACACCGGCAGAGCGGCCGCGATCCGCAGCGCCGAACGGGTCGTGCAGGCCCTGCTGCGCTGCGGCATCGGCGTGCGGCTGCTCGCCGACGAGGCCGTGGACCTGCCGCTGCCCGAGGCGGTGGAGCTGGTCGCGGAGGCGGGGCCGGAGGCCGTCGAGGGCTGCGAGCTGATCGTCGTCCTGGGCGGCGACGGGACGCTGCTGCGCGGCGCCGAGTTCTCCCGCGCCTCGGGGGTGCCGCTGCTCGGCGTCAACCTCGGACGGGTGGGCTTCCTCGCCGAGGCCGAGCGGGACGACCTGGACAAGGTCGTGGACCGCGTCGTCACCCGCGACTACGAGGTCGAGGAGCGTATGACCCTCGACGTGCTCGTGCGCAACGACGGATCGGTCGTCCACACCGACTGGGCGCTCAACGAGGCGTCGGTGGAGAAGGCCTCCCGTGAGCGGCTGCTGGAGGTCGTCACCGAGGTCGACGGCCGCCCCGTCTCCCGCTTCGGCGGCGACGGCGTGGTCTGCGCGACCCCGACCGGCTCCACCGCCTACGCCTTCTCTGCCGGCGGCCCCGTGGTGTGGCCCGAGGTCGAGGCGCTGCTCATGGTGCCGATCAGCGCGCACGCGCTCTTCGCCAAGCCGCTCGTCACCTCCCCGCGGTCGGTGCTGGCCGTCGAGGTGCAGCCGGAGACGCCCAACGGCGTGCTGTGGTGCGACGGGCGGCGCACCGTCGAACTGCCCGCCGGGGCCCGCGTCGAGGTCCGCCGCGGCGCCGTGCCGGTGCGGCTCGCGCGGCTGCACCACGCGTCGTTCACCGACCGGCTGGTGGCCAAGTTCGCGCTGCCCGTCGCGGGCTGGCGCGGCGCCCCGTCGTAACCGGCAGGGAGCCCACTGCCCGGCGGGCGTCGCGCCGGGCACGGAAAACCTCGTATGGTCGTATCCGTGTTGGAGGAAATGCGGATCCGGTCGCTGGGTGTCATCGAGGACGCCGTGGTGGAACTCTCACCCGGCTTCACCGCGGTGACCGGCGAGACCGGTGCGGGCAAGACCATGGTCGTCACGAGCCTCGGCCTGCTGCTCGGCGGGCGCGCCGACCCCGCCCTCGTGCGGATCGGCGCGGGCTCGGCGGTCGTCGAGGGCCGTGTGACGATGGCGCCGGGCGACCGCGCCGCCGTACGCGCCGCCGAGGCCGGTGCGGAACTCGACGACGGCGCGCTGCTCATCAGCCGGACGGTGTCCGCGGAAGGGCGCTCGCGCGCCCACCTCGGCGGGCGCAGCGTCCCCGTGGGGCTGCTCGGCGACCTCGCCGACGACCTCGTGGCCGTCCACGGCCAGACCGACCAGCAGGGCCTGCTGCGGCCCGCGCGGCAGCGCGAGGCCCTCGACCGCTACGCCGGGGCCGCGCTCGGCGCGGCCCTGGAGAAGTACGGGGCCGCCTACCGGCGGCTGCGGGAGGTCGCCGCGGAGCTGACCGAACTCACCACCCGGGCCAGGGAACGCGCCCAGGAGGCCGACCTGCTGCGGTTCGGCGTCGAGGAGATCTCCGCCGCCGAACCCCAGCCCGGCGAGGACGCCGAACTCGCCGCCGAGGCCGAGCGGCTCGGGCACGCCGAGGCGCTCGCCTCCGCCGCGACGCTCGCGCACGCCGCGCTCGCCGGCAACCCCGAGGACCCCGAGAGCGTCGAGGCCGGCAGCCTCGTCGCGGGCGCCCAGCGCGCGCTCGACGCCGTCGCCGCGCACGACCCGGCCCTCGCCGGGCTCGCCGGACGGCTCGGCGAACTGGGCATCCTGCTCGCCGACGTCGCCGGTGAACTGGCCGGATACGCCGACAACCTGGACGCCGACCCGCTGCGGCTCGCCGCCGTCGAGGAGCGCCGGGCCGTCCTCGCCCACCTCGTCCGCAAGTACGGCACCGACATCGACGACGTCCTCGCGTGGGCCGGGCAGAGCGCCGCCCGGCTCGCCGAACTCGACGGCGACGACGACCGCATCGCCGAGCTGACCGCCGAGCGCGACGCCCTGCGGGCCGAACTCGGCGGACTCGGCCAGCACCTCACCGACCTGCGCACCGAGGCCGCCGAGCGGTTCGCCACCGACGTCACCGCCGAACTGGCCTCGCTGGCCATGCCGCACGCCCGCGTCAGCTTCGCCATCCGGCAGAACGACATGCCCGCCGGTGAGGAGGAGTCCGGCATCGAGATCGACGGCCGCTCCGTCGGCTACGGGCCCAGCGGCGCGGACGAGGTCGAGCTGCTGCTCGCCCCGCACCCCGGCAGCCCCGCGCGGCCCATCGCCAAGGGCGCGTCCGGCGGTGAGCTGTCCCGCGTCATGCTTGCCGTCGAGGTCGTCTTCGCCGGGTCCGACCCCGTCCCGACGTACCTCTTCGACGAGGTCGACGCGGGGGTCGGCGGGGCCGCCGCGGTCGAGGTCGGCCGCCGCCTCGCGCGCCTCGCGCGGACGGCCCAGGTCGTGGTCGTCACCCACCTTCCGCAGGTGGCCGCGTTCGCCGACCGCCAACTGCTGGTCGAGAAGACGAACGACGGCTCCGTCACACGGTCGGGCGTCACCGCGCTCGACGGCGAGGCCCGCGTCCGTGAGCTGTCCCGCATGCTCGCGGGCCAGTCCGATTCCGAACTGGCCCGAGCCCACGCCGAAGAACTCCTGGCCGCCGCCCGCGCCTCCCTCTGACCTTCCCCGGCGGGGGCTGTTGCCCTGCCGGGCGGGCGCTTGCCGCTGCCTCGCGGGGCAACCCCAGGGGCGCGTGCCAGGCGCAGCCCCCGCGGGGGCAACCGGCGTCACCCGTACGGGTGGTTCGGGGGGTGGGGGTCCGTGGGGAAAGGGCCCCGCGCAAGGGCCCGCTCTTGCGGGGGCTGGCATGCTGGAGGGCGTCGTCCTCATCTCAAGGAGCGGTAGGCCGCGTGACTCGCACCTCGGAGCCCTTCGCCGGGCAGCTGCACGCCGTGCACGTGCTGGGCACGGCGGCGGGGGCAGGCGCCGGCGCGCATGTCAGCTCGCTCGTGGGCGGGCTGGTCGCGCGCGGGGTGGAGGTCACGGTGTGCGGGCCGGCGGGCGCGGAGGCGGACTACGGGTTCGGCGCGACCGGCGCCCGTTTTGTGCCCGTCGACATGGGCGTGCGCCGGGCGCGCGCCGACGCGCCCGTGGTCGGGGCACTGCGCGCCGCCTTCCACGGCGCGGGCGTGGTGCACGCGCACGGCCTGTGGGCGGGCTTCCTCGCCGCGCTCGCGCTCGGCGGGCGGCGCGTCCCGCTGGTGGTGACGTGGCACGGCGGCGCCCCCGCGAAGGGCGGTCGCGGGGTGGTGCTGCGCTGGCTGGAGCGCCGGGCGCTGCGGACGGCGACAGTCGTGCTCGGCGTGTCCTCGGAGCTGGTGGACCGCGCCCGCGCGCTCGGCGCGAAGGACGCGCGCTTCGCGCCCGCCGCGGTGCCGCGTCCGCCGGGCAGGCCGCCGCGGCCCCCGGAGGAGGGGGAGCGGCTGCGGCAGAAGACCCGCGCCGACCACGGCGCCGTGGACCGCCCGCTGCTGCTCTCCGTCGGCATGCTGGAGCCGCAGCAGGGTCACGACCTGCTGCTGGACGCGGCCGGGCTGTGGGCGGGGCAGGATCCGGCGCCGCTCGTGGCGATCGCCGGTGAGGGTGGCCGGCGCACGGAGCTGGAGCGGCGGATCGAGGCCGAGCGGCTGCCGGTCGTGCTGCTCGGTGCCCGCGACGACGTCCCCGACCTGCTGGCCGCCGCCGATCTCGTGGTGCTGCCCAGCCGCTGGGAGGCCCGCCCGCTGATGGCGCAGGAGGCGCTGCACGCCGGGGTGCCGCTGGTGGCCACGGACGTCGGCGGGGTGCGCGAGCTGGTCGGCGACGCGGCCGTCCTGGTGCCGTACGGGGATCCGCTGGGCCTGGCCCGCGCGGTCGCCGACCTGATGGCGGACCCGGCGCGCCGTACCGCCCTGTCGGTGGCGGGCCGCGCCCAGGCGGCGACCTGGCCCTCCGAGGACGACACGGTGGCCCAGGTGCTCAGCGTCTACGACGAGCTGACCCAGCGGGTGTGAACCCGCCGGGCCCTCCGACGGTGCCCGGCCCCTCCCGTAACCGGTTCCGCACCGCGCGTAGAGGCGGTGCGGGCGTTCAGGCGCGGAAGGCGCCGACCGCGGTGAGCCGCAGCGCGGTGTCGATGAGCGGCACGTGGCTGAAGGCCTGCGGGAAGTTGCCGACCTGGCGCTGGCGGCGCGGGTCCCACTCCTCGGCGAGCAGCCCGAGGTCGTTGCGCAGCGAGAGCAGCTTCTCGAACAGCCGCCGCGCCTCCTCGACCCGGCCGATCATCGCGAGGTCGTCCGCGAGCCAGAAGGAGCACGCGAGGAAGGCGCCCTCGTCGCCGGGCAGGCCGTCGAGGTTGTCGTCGCCGCTGGTGTCGGTGCTGGAGGTGGGGTAGCGCAGCACGAAGCCGTCCTCGGTGGACAGCTCGCGCTGGATCGCCTCGATCGTGCCGATGACCCGCTTGTCGTCCGGCGGCAGGAAGCCCATCTGCGGGATGAGCAGCAGCGACGCGTCCAGCTCCTTGGAGCCGTAGGACTGCGTGAAGGTGTTGCGCTCCTTGTCGTACCCCTTCTCGCACACGTCGTAGTGGATCTCGTCGCGCAGGTCCTTGAGCCGCTCCAGCGGCCCGTCGACCTCGCCGGACTCGATGAGCTTGACCGTGCGGTCGACGGCGACCCACGCCATGACCTTGGAGTGCACGAAGTGCCGGCGCGGGCCGCGCACCTCCCAGATGCCCTCGTCGGGCTCGTTCCAGTGCTTCTCCAGGTAGCGGATGAGCTTGAGCTGGAGCACGCTGGCGTAGTCGTTGCGGGCCAGGCCCGTCATGTGGCCCAGGTGCAGCGCCTCGGTGACCTCGCCGTAGACGTCCAGCTGGAGCTGGTGGGCGGCGCCGTTGCCGATCCGGACGGGGGTGGAGCCCTCGTAGCCGGGCAGCCAGTGCAGCTCGTTCTCGCCCAGCTCGCGCTCGCCCGCGATGCCGTACATGATCTGCAGGTTCTCCGGGTCGCCGGCGACCGCCCGCAGCAGCCACTCGCGCCAGGCCTGCGCCTCCTCGCGGTAGCCGGTGCGCAGCAGCGAGGACAGGGTGATCGCGGCGTCCCGCAGCCAGGTGAAGCGGTAGTCCCAGTTGCGGACCCCGCCGATGTCCTCCGGCAACGATGTCGTCGGGGCGGCCACGATCCCGCCGGTGGGGCCGTAGGTGAGCGCCTTGAGCGTGATGAGCGACCGGACCACCGCCTCGCGGTAGGGCCCGGTGTACGTACACTGCGCGACCCACTCGCGCCAGAAGTCCTCGGTCGCGGTGAGCGAGCCCTCCGGGTCCGGCAGCGCCGGCTGCGGCTTGTGGGAGGGCTCCCAGCTCACGGCGAAGGCGATGCGGTCGCCGGGCCCGACGGAGAACTCCGAGTACGTCGTCAGGTCCTTGCCGTACGTGTCGACCTCGGCGTCGTACCAGACGGAGTCGGGCCCGGCCACCGCCACCGTGCGGTCGCCGACCTTGTGCACCCACGGCACCACCTGGCCGTAGGCGAAGCGCATGCGCAGCGCCGAGGACATCGGGACGCGGCCGCTGACGCCCTCCACGATCCGGATCACCTGCGGCGCGCCGTCCCGCGGCGGCATGAAGTCGATCACCCGGACCGTGCCGCGCGGGGTGTCCCACTCGGACTCCAGTACGAGCGAGTCGCCGCGGTAGCGGCGGCGTGTCGCGGCCGGTGGCGGGCCGCCGTGGTGGGCGGGGCCGAGCCGCCAGAAGCCGTGCTCGTCGGTGCCCAGCAACCCGGCGAAGACGGCCGGTGAGTCGAAGCGCGGCAGGCACAGCCAGTCGACCGTGCCGTCATGGCAGACCAGTGCGGCGGTCTGCATGTCTCCGATGAGTGCGTAATCCTCGATACGCCCGGCCACGTGCTTCTCCAGTCGAAACGACACCGCCGCCCCACGGACTGGGGGCGGTCTTGCGGTCTGGGGATATTCGACGAGCTCGTGATCCGGGAGCGGGCGGGGATGATGCCGTGTGCCGGCCGGCTCGCACAGGTGCGTCCGTGCAGAATACGTCGTCGCGGGGTGCCGGTGTGCGTCTCCTGCGATCTTCGCTGGGCCGCACGGGTGCACTGCGGGGCGCACTCCGGCATATGCGCAGGCGAACGGCCACATGGCCGGGGTGTGGCGGTTGTGTGGCCGAGGTGTGCCGGTGGTCCGGCCGGACCCCGGTGGTGGTCTGGCCGGGGGGCAACGGTGGTCCGGTGCCGTCGTATACGGTTCGGGCGCCCTTCCGGCGGGGCAAGGGTGGCCCGTACGGGGGCCGGGGCGATGCCGTGTTCGAGGGGCAACGGTGACCCGACGGGGTGCCGCGCACCGTCGCTGCCCTGCACCGCTGATACCCTGGTAGCCCGTGGGCCGGTGGGCTGAACCACTGAACCGCCCGACGGCGCTCCGCGAGCGAGCACCGTCCCGACCTCACCTCGCGACCACGGGAGCCCCCTTTGGCTATTGCGCCGAAATCCACGATGACCAAGCACATCTTCGTCACCGGCGGTGTGGCCTCCTCGCTCGGCAAGGGGCTCACGGCGTCGAGTCTCGGCGCACTGCTGAAGGCGCGGGGCCTGCGGGTCACGATGCAGAAGCTCGACCCTTACCTGAACGTCGACCCCGGCACCATGAACCCGTTCCAGCACGGTGAGGTCTTCGTCACCGACGACGGCGCCGAGACCGACCTCGACATCGGCCACTACGAGCGCTTCCTCGACGTCAACCTCGCCGGCTCGGCCAACGTCACGACCGGCCAGGTCTACTCCACGGTGATCGCCAAGGAGCGGCGCGGCGAGTACCTCGGCGACACCGTCCAGGTCATCCCGCACATCACCAACGAGATCAAGTCCCGCATCCGGCGGATGGCCACCGACGACGTCGACGTGGTCATCACCGAGGTCGGCGGCACCGTCGGCGACATCGAGTCGCTGCCCTTCCTGGAGTCCGTGCGCCAGGTCCGGCACGAGGTCGGCCGCGACAACGTCTTCGTCGTGCACATCTCGCTGCTGCCCTACATCGGCCCGTCCGGCGAGCTGAAGACCAAGCCCACCCAGCACTCGGTGGCCGCGCTGCGCAACATCGGCATCCAGCCCGACGCGATCGTGCTGCGCGCCGACCGCGAGGTGCCGACCGCGATCAAGCGCAAGGTCTCGCTGATGTGCGACGTCGACGAGGACGCGGTGGTGGCCGCGATCGACGCGCCCTCCATCTACGACATCCCCAAGGTCCTGCACACCGAGGGCCTGGACGCGTACGTCGTGCGCCGCCTCGACCTGCCCTTCCGCGACGTCGACTGGACGCAGTGGGACGACCTGCTGCGCCGCGTCCACGAGCCCGCGCACGAGGTCACCGTCGCGCTCGTCGGCAAGTACATCGACCTGCCCGACGCCTACCTGTCGGTGACCGAGGCGCTGCGGGCCGGCGGCTTCGCCAACAACGCCAAGGTCCACATCAAGTGGGTGCTGTCCGACACCTGCAAGAGCCCGGCGGGCGCCGCCGAGCAGCTCCGCGACGTCGACGCCATCTGCGTACCCGGCGGCTTCGGCGAGCGCGGCATCGAGGGCAAGGTCGCCGCGATCACCTACGCCCGGGAGAACCGCATCCCGCTGCTCGGCCTGTGCCTGGGCCTGCAGTGCGTCGTCATCGAGGCGGCCCGCAACCTCGTCGGCATCGCCGAGGCCAACTCCACCGAGTTCGACCCCGCCACCGCCCACCCGGTGATCTCCACCATGGCCGAGCAGCTCGACATCGTCGGCGGCAAGGGCGACCTCGGCGGCACCATGCGCCTGGGCACCTACCCCGCCAAGCTCGCCGAGGGCTCCATCGTCCGCGAGGTCTACGGCGACCAGCCGTACGTCGAGGAACGCCACCGGCACCGCTACGAGGTCAACAACGCCTACCGCGCCGACCTGGAGAAGACCGCCGGTATCGTCTTCTCCGGCACCTCCCCGGACAACAAGCTCGTCGAGTACGTCGAGTACCCGCGCGACGTCCACCCCTACCTCGTGGCGACGCAGGCGCACCCCGAGCTGAAGTCCCGTCCGACCCGGCCGCACCCGCTCTTCGCGGGCCTGGTCAAGGCGGCCGTCGCCCGCAAGTCCGGCTGACCGAGCACATTTCCCTTCCCGGAAGGCGCAGCATGCTCAAGGACACCCCGGAGGAATGGCGGGTCACGGCCACCGCCACGCCCTTCACCGGCAAGAAGACCAGCGTCCGCAGCGACCAGGTCGTCATGCCGGACGGCAGCACGGCGACCCGCGACTACCAGGTCCACCCCGGCTCGGTGGCCGTCCTCGCCCTCGACGACGACGACCGGGTGCTGGTGCTGCGCCAGTACCGGCACCCGGTGCGCCACCGCCTCTGGGAGATCCCGGCCGGCCTGCTCGACGTCCCCGGCGAGAACCCGCTCCACGCGGCGCAGCGCGAGCTGTACGAGGAGGCGCACGTCAAGGCGGAGGAGTGGCACGTGCTCGCCGACGTCTACACGACGCCGGGCGGCTGCGACGAGGCCGTGCGCATCTTCCTCGCGCGAGGCGTCTCCGAGGCGGAGGGGGAGCGCTTCGCGGTCTCGGAGGAGGAGGCCGACATGGAGCTCGCCCGCGTCCCGCTGGCGGAACTCCTCACCGGCGTGCTCGCGGGGGACCTCCACAACAACTGCCTCGTGGTGGGTGTCCTCGCCGCGCAGGCCGCGCTCGCCTCCGGCGGTTCCGCCGCACTCCGCCCCGCCGACTCCCCCTGGCCGGCCCGCCCCTTCGATTCCTGAGCCCCCGCCTGCACCGCCGGGCACCCGTTTTTGGGACGCGGCTGCGCCGCCGGGCAACCATCAGGGGCGCGGGGAACTGCGCGAGCAACCACCCACCGGCCGGTGGTCCGGATCGGACCGAAGAGACCCTCCGGGTCGGTGTCCGACCCGCGCCCCGGTGGGGGCGGGCGGCGCAGTTCCGCGCGCCCCCAAAACGGGGTGCCCCGCGCAGCGGTAAGGCGCTCGCCCTGCGCGGCAGGGAAGACGTCAACTACGCTCACGCCAAAGCTCACCCGCAGGGTAAGGAGTGGCCAGCGTGGACGACGGCACCCTCCCGCAGGGGCGCGGGGACGCGCAGGTCACCCCCCTCCCACCGCCTCCGGCGGGGTTCTGCGGGCGCACCCGCGAACTCGCCGAACTCGCGGGGGAGATCGACCGCCCCGGCCTGGGCGGCGGGCGCCCGGACACCGCCCGCGTCCTGCTCGTCGCGGGCCGCCCCGGCACGGGCCGTACCGCGCTCGCGCTGTCCCTCGCCGCACGGGTCGCCGACCGCTACCCCGACGGGCAGTGGCACGTACGGCTCACGGGCCCCGCGGGCGTCCCCGTGCCCGCCGGGCAGGCGGTCCGCGGGCTGCTGCGGGCGCTGGACGCGGGCGAGGACGCGGATCTGCGGGAGGTCACCGCGGGGCGGCGGCTGCTGCTCGTGCTGGACGACGTCGCGTCCCCCGACCAGCTCGCCGCGCTGCTGCCGGCGAGCGCGGGGAGCCTGGTCGTGGCCACGTCGGGCGGCCCGCTGCCCGGAGTGCGCGACGTGCGCCCGTGCACGCTGGGCGGGCTGGACACGCCCGCCGCGGTCGAGCTGCTGGCGCGGGCGGTCGGCGAGACCCGGGTGACGTGCGACCCGCGTGGCGCCGAGTCGCTCGTGCACGTGCTCGCCGGGCATCCCACCGCGCTGCGGCTGACGGCGGCGTGGCTGGCCGCCCGCCCCGGTGTGTCGGTCGCCGACGCGGCCCTGAGGCTGCGCGACATCCCGCCGACCCCGCCGTCCCCGCCGTCCGCGCCGTCCCCTCCCGCCGACCCGGCGGCCCGGAAGGACGCCCCCGCCCCGCCCCGTCCGTCCGCGCCTCCGGCGGTCCCGGCGGGGAGCGGGCCCGTGCCCGTGCCCGGGGAGCTCGTGCGGGCCTTCCGGATGGTGTACGAGGGGCTGCCGGCCGTCGCGGCGCGGATGCTGCGGCTGCTGGTGCTGGCACCGGCGGGGGTGGTGGACGCGCAGGGGGCGTCCGCGCTCGCCGGGTGCCCGGTGGAGGTCGCGGAAGGGACGCTGGAGGACTTCGTGCGCGGCGGTCTGCTCGCGGGCGGGCCGCAGCGGTACGTGGTGCCGGGGTGTCTGGAGGCGCTGCTCGGCGCGCTGCTGGCGGCGCGCGAGACGCCCGCCGACGTGACCCTGGCGCGGGCGCGGATGCTGGAGCGGACCGTGCGGCTGCTGCTGTCGTGCCGGGCGGCGCTGGCGGGGGAGCCGCTGGACGAGGCGGTGCCCCGCGCGCAGCGCTTCGACTCGGCCCGTACGGCCGCCGGGTGGCTGGACTCGCGGCTGCCGGCGCTGCTCGCGGCGGCGCGCTCGGCGGTGGCGGACGGCGAGCTGGACACGCTGGCGCGCCGCCTGGTCGCCGCGCTGGTGCGGGCGCTCGCCGCCTTCCCCGGCGGTGACGCGATGGCCGCCGAGCGCTACGAACTGCACTTCCTGGTGCTGGGGGTGGCCGAGCGGCGCGGGCTGCGCCGGGAGCAGGCGGCCGCGCTCATCAACCTCGGCGACCTGGACGCTCGCGCGGGCCGTACCGACCGTGCGCTGGACCGCTACCGGATCGCCCTGGACGCCGCCCGCGGCGCCGACGACCGGCAGGCCGAGGGCCGGGCCCTGGAGGCGCTGGGCGGCACGTACCTGGAGCGGCGCGACCCGGGCCGGGCCCTGGACTGGTACGGCCGCGCCCTCTCGCTGCGCCAGGGCACCGGCGAGCAGGCCGACCAGGCGCGGCTGCGCGGCCGGATCGCCGCCCTGCTGGCGCACGGCGGGCGTTTCGGGCCCGCGCTGCGCGAGTGGCGCAAGGTGGCGGGGCTGTACAAGCGGCTCGGCGATCTGAGCGGCCAGGCCCGCGCGCTCGCGGAGGCCGCGCGGGTGCAGGAGACGGCGGGCCGCCCGGAGGACGCGATGCGCAGCTGCCGGGACGCCCTGTACTGGGCCCGGCAGGCGGGCGACCGGCGGCTGGAGGCCGCGCTGCTGCTGCGGCTGGCGGACCTGCTGGACCGGCTGGGCGACCCGGAGGGCGCCCGGTTGCAGCGGGAGAGCGTGCAGCGGATGTCCGAGCGGGCCGCGGCCGCCCGGCCCGGCTCCGCCGCCGGACCCGCACCCGAACCGGGACCCGCCCCCGTACCCGGCCCGCAGGCCGCACCCGCTGTGGGCAGCGCACCTGCTCCCGACAGCGCACCGGCTCCGGACAGCCCACCGGCTCCGCGCACCGCGCCCGACCCGGAGGCCGCGCCCGCCCCGGACGCCTCCGGCGCCCCGGATGTCGCGCGGCCGTGATCGGGGAGCAACGCCTCGGTGACGGGGTCATGATGCGATTCCGATCAGGCGTGTCCCGTCGTCGGCCTACGAAAATGCCAATACTGCTCAGAAAATCAACCACTTTGTAAGGCTGGACAGCAGCTCCTCCTTCACTAGACTGGGCCATGCCGCGCACAACGCGGTCAGGTCCGACGTGTCGTGCCAACCTGCACCATGTCAGGACAATCTCACCCAACCACCCCTGGGCAACCCTGAGCGCAAGGACCGTGATCGACGTGAAGGTGGGCATCCCCCGCGAGGTCAAGAACAACGAGTTCCGCGTGGCCATCACCCCGGCCGGCGTGCACGAGCTGGTGCGAGGCGGGCACCGGGTCGTCGTCGAGGAGGGTGCGGGCGCGGGCTCGTCCATCCCGGACGAGGAGTTCACGGCGGCCGGTGCCGCCGTCCTCGGCACCGCCGACGAGGTGTGGGCCGAGGCCGATCTGCTGCTCAAGGTCAAGGAGCCGGTCGCCGAGGAGTACCACCGGCTGCGCAAGGACCAGACGCTCTTCACCTACCTGCACCTCGCGGCCTCCCGGGCGTGCACGGACGCGCTGCTGGAGTCCGGCACCACCGCCATCGCCTACGAGACGGTCGAGACGCCCGACCGCCGGCTGCCGCTGCTCGCCCCCATGTCCGAGGTGGCGGGCCGGCTCGCCCCGCAGGTCGGCGCCTACCACCTGATGCGCTCGGCGGGCGGCCGCGGGGTGCTGCCCGGCGGGGTGCCCGGTGTGCAGTCCGGCCGCGCGGTCGTCATCGGCGCGGGCGTGTCCGGCTGGCACGCCACCACGATCGCGCTGGGCCTCGGCTTCCACGTCACGCTGCTGGACAAGGACGTGAACAAGCTGCGGGAGGCCGACAAGGTGTTCGGCAACCGCGTGCAGACCGTCGCGTCCAACGCGCTCGCGCTCGAACAGGCCGTACTGGAGGCCGACCTGGTGGTCGGCGCGGTCCTGATCCCGGGCGCCAAGGCGCCCAAGCTCGTCACCAACGAGCTGGTCTCGCGCATGAAGCAGGGATCCGTCCTTGTCGACATCGCGATCGACCAGGGCGGCTGTTTCGAGGACTCGCGCCCCACCACGCACGCCGAGCCGACCTTCACCGTCCACGACTCGGTCTTCTACTGCGTCGCCAACATGCCCGGCGCGGTGCCGAACACCTCGACGTACGCGCTGACCAACGCCACGCTGCCGTACGTCCTGGAGATCGCCGGCCGCGGCTGGCAGGAGGCGCTGCGCCGCGACCCGGCGCTGGCGCTGGGGCTCAACACCCATGAGGGGCAGGTCGTTTACGGTCCGGTGGCCGAAGCACACGGACTCGATTCGGTCGAACTGCGCACCCTGCTGGGCTGACCGGGACATCCGCCGGGGCGGTGGACGCCCCGAAGTGCCAACTGTGCACCTACGGCCGGGTCTTGCGCACGCAGGACCCGGCCGTTCATGTCGTTACGCCCTTGACAGAGGGGTGTTCGGTTGCCGACACATCGTGCCGTGTCCGGCGGATTGTGTTGCTGTGAACCACCGACACGCCATAGAGTCGCGAAACGTCGGCTGTAGTCACGCTGACCTGTTGAGAAGTTTCCTGGTCCCCAAGGAGGTAAGACGACTTGTGAATGAGTCGACATTTGCTCCCGGGAGTGGCCAACCAGCAATGACCGTCGGCTCCGTCGCGGTGCACACCTTCGAGTCACGCAGAGCCGAACCCGCCGACCCACAAAGCGCATACGCCATGGGCCCTTACGACGACAACGACGACCTGCAAGACGGTCAGTTCTACGACCCCGACGCCGAATACGAGCCCGACCCCGAGTACGCGGCGACGCTCGCGCCGGACGCCGCCCGCCAGCGCCGTGAGCGCGTCGGGCCGACCGGCCGTCCGCTGCCGTACTTCCCGATCCCCAACCCGCTCACCGACCACGGTCCGGCGAAGATCGTCGCGATGTGCAACCAGAAGGGCGGGGTCGGCAAGACCACCTCGACCATCAACCTGGGTGCCGCGCTCGCCGAGTACGGCCGCCGGGTGCTGCTGGTCGACTTCGACCCGCAGGGCGCGCTGTCCGTCGGGCTCGGGGTCAACCCGATGGAACTTGACATCACGGTCTACAACCTGCTGATGGAACGCGGGCTCGCGGCCGACGAGGTGCTGCTGAAGACCGCCGTGCCCGGCATGGACCTGCTGCCGAGCAACATCGACCTGTCCGCCGCCGAGGTGCAGCTCGTCAGCGAGGTCGCCCGCGAGTCGGCGCTGGCGCGCGCCCTCAAGCCGCTGCTGCCCGACTACGACTACATCGTGATCGACTGCCAGCCCTCACTCGGCCTGCTCACGGTCAACGCGCTCACCGCCGCGCACTCCGTGATCGTGCCGCTGGAGTGCGAGTTCTTCGCGCTGCGCGGTGTCGCGCTGCTCACCGAGACGATCGAGAAGGTCCGCGAGCGGCTCAACCCCGAGCTGGAGCTCGACGGCATCCTCGCCACCATGTACGACTCGCGGACCGTGCACAGCCGGGAGGTGCTGGCGCGGGTCGTCGAGGCCTTCGACGACCACGTCTTCCACACCGTCATCGGCCGCACCGTGCGTTTCCCCGAGACCACCGTCGCGGGCGAGCCCATCACCACCTACGCCTCCAACTCCGTCGGCGCCGCCGCCTATCGCCAACTCGCCAGGGAGGTGCTCGCCCGGTGCCACGCCGAGTGACCCTGCCGGGCGCCGACGAGCTGTTCCGGACCACCGGGGGTGCGGCGCTCCAGGCCCCGCAGCCCCGGCAGCAGCCGCAGCAGCAGCACTCCGGGGGCGATTCGCAGGGCGACACCCGGCCGCGTCCGGCCCAGGAACAGACGGGCGGGACGGCCGGCGGCGAGCAGGACGGCGAGAGCCGGGGCGGCACCGAGACCCGCGACCCCGGCCACGGGCAGGGCCGCGACCGCGGCGAGCGCGACCGGCAGGACCGCAACGGCTCCGGCGGCACCGAGCACGGCGGCCGGGACGTCCCGGCGGGCCGCCGCACGCAGGGCACCCCGATCGGGCCCGTCAACGGCACCGCGCCCGCGGCCCCGCCGCAGCCGCAGGTGCCCGTCCAGCAGCCCGGCGGCCCCGCGGCGGCCCAGCACCCGGCGCCGCCCGCCGCGCCGCAGGGGCCCGCGGCACCCGCCGCCCGCCGCAAGGCACCGCGGCAGAACCGCCGCCCCAGTGGGCGCGAGCGGCACGACGAGAAGATCACCGTCTACGTTTCCGCCGAGGAACTGATGGACCTGGAGCACGCCCGGCTGGTGCTCCGCGGCGAGCACGGCCTGGCCATCGACCGCGGCCGGATCGTCCGCGAGGCCGTCGCCGTGGTGCTCGCGGACCTGGAGTCGCGCGGCGACGCCAGCATCCTCGTACGGCGGCTGCGCGGGCGCTGAGCCGCGCCGCGGCCGCTCCGGGGGAGGTAACCTGCCGATTCCCGCCCCCGCACACTGGACCTCGATGCCGACCACCACGACCGACCCCGCCGACCGCCCTCGCCGCCGCCTCGGCCGCGGCGTCCCGACGCACGCGGAGGAGCCGGTCCCGGCGGAGCTGTCAGCCGGGGAAGCGGTCCCGGAAGCGGTGGTACCGGAGGCGGTGGTCCTGGAGGCGGCCGAGGACGTACCCGGACCCGGTGGCGTACCGCGGGACGAACCGGAGCCCGTGACCGCAGAAGAGGCCGCAGAAGAGGCCGGAGAAGAGCCCGGGGACGAGGCCGACGACGGGCGCTTCACCGTACGGCTGCACAATTTCGAGGGACCCTTCGACCTGCTGCTCCAGCTGATCGCCAAGCACAAGCTGGACGTCACCGAGGTCGCGCTGTCGAAGGTCACCAACGAGTTCATGGCGCATCTGCACGCCATGGGCCCGGACTGGGACCTCGACCAGACCACCGAGTTCCTGGTCGTCGCCGCCACCCTGCTGGACCTCAAGGCCGCGCGGCTGCTGCCCGCCGCGGAGGTCGAGGACGAGGCCGACCTCGCGCTGCTGGAGGCCCGCGACCTGCTCTTCGCCCGGCTGCTGCAGTACCGGGCCTACAAGCAGATCGCCGCGATCTTCGCCGAGCGGCTGGAGCACGAGGCGCTGCGCCGCCCGCGCACGGTCGGCCTGGAGCCGCAGCACGCCGAGCTGCTGCCCGAGGTCGTGCTGAGCATCGGCCCCGAGCGCTTCGCGCAGCTCGCCGTCAAGGCCATGCAGCCCAAACCGCGGCCGCAGGTCTACGTCGACCACATCCACGCCCCGCTGGTCAGCGTGCGCGAGCAGGCCGAGCACGTGATCGCGCTGCTGCGCGAGCGCGGCAGCGCCAGCTTCGGCGAGCTGACCGCGGACGCGCCCGACACGCTCACGGTCGTGGCCCGCTTCCTCGCGCTGCTGGAGCTCTACCGGGAGAAGGCGGTCGGGCTCGACCAGGAGGAGGCGCTGGGCGCCCTCCAGGTCCGCTGGACGGGCGGCGAGCAGGCACCGGACGCCCCGCTGGTGACCGACGAGTTCGACCAGGAGGCGGCGCCGCGCAGGCCGGGGAAGCAGAGCAGGCAGGGCAGGGAGCAGGCCGAGGGGGCCGCCGCCGCACCGGCGGCGGCCGGGAACGGAGCACAGGGATGACCGAGGTGACGGATCTCACCGCGGGGCTGGAGGTGCCCGAGGAGCAGCCCGCACCCGCCGGGCTGCTCTCCGCGGCCACCGCCGGGCTGGAGCTGAAGCCCGCGCTGGAAGCCGTCCTCATGGTCGTGGACGAGCCCGCGACCGAGGAGCAGCTCGCGAAGGTCCTGGAGCGGCCGCGGCGCGCGATCGGCGCGGCGCTGCGCGAGCTGTCCGACGACTACACGCGCGAGGGCAGGGGCTTCGACCTGCGGCTGGTCGCCGGCGGCTGGCGTTTCTACACCCGGCCGGACTTCGCGCCCGCGGTGGAGAAGTTCGTCCTGGACGGCCAGCACGCCCGGCTCACGCAGGCCGCGCTGGAGACGCTCGCGGTCGTCGCCTACCGCCAGCCGGTCAGCCGCTCACGGGTCTCGGCGGTGCGCGGGGTCAACTGCGACGGGGTCATGCGCACCCTGCTCCAGCGCGGGCTGATCGTCGAAGGTGGGACGGAACCCGAGACAGGTGCGATCCTGTACAGGACGACGAACTACTTCCTGGAACGCATGGGCCTGCGCAGCCTCGACGAGCTGCCCGAGCTCGCCCCGTTCCTGCCGGAGGCGGACGCGGTCGAGGCGGAGTCCCAGGAGGGGCTGCCGTCGTTCGATCCGGATGCGCCGGACGAACCCCCGACACTTGCGAAGACGGACGACTGATGCGAAGCAGCGACAGGAACAGCGGCTCCGACCGGACCCCCCGAAGCGGCGGGGGCGCCCCCCGGCGGGGCACCGGCACGGGCGGCCGGGGCGGCAGCGGAGGCTCCGACCGCCGCGGTGACGCCCCGCGCCGCGGCGACGCGCCCCGCCGTGGTGACGCCCCGCGCCGTGGTGAGGGCGGTGGCCGTGCCGACGCCCCGCGTCGCAACGACGGCGCCCCGCAGCGCCCCCGCAAGCCGCGTCCCGAGGAGCGCCGCTACGACGTCGGCGACACCGGCCAGTCCGGCGCGAACAAGCCCGGCGGCATGCCCCGCACCAAGCCCGGCGGCCCCGGCCCGGCCGGCAACCGCGGCCGGGCGCGCGGCAGCGTCCCGGCCCGCCCCCGCGAGCTGGACGCCCAGATCGAGGAGCGCAACCGGGAGCGGCACAGCAAGCCCAAGCTCAACCTGCCCAAGACCTTCCCCGGCGCCGAGCAGGAGGGCGAGCGGTTGCAGAAGGTGCTGGCCAGGGCGGGCATGGGCTCGCGGCGGGCGTGCGAGGAGCTGATCGAGCAGCACCGGGTCGAGGTCAACGGCCGGATCGTCACCGAGCAGGGCCTGCGCGTCGACCCCGAGCACGACGAGGTCAAGGTGGACGGCCTGACCGTCGCGACCCAGTCGTACCTGTTCTTCGCGCTGAACAAGCCCGCGGGCGTCGTCTCCACCATGGAGGACCCGGACGGACGGCAGTGCCTCGGCGACTACGTCACCAACCGGGAGACCCGGCTCTTCCACGTCGGCCGGCTCGACACCGACACCGAGGGCCTGATCCTGCTCACCAACCACGGCGAGCTGGCCCACCGGCTGACCCACCCCCGGTACGGCGTGCAGAAGACCTACCTCGCCGCGATCCAGGGCCCGCTGCCGCGCGACCTGGGCAAGCAGCTCAAGAGCGGTATCGAGCTGGAGGACGGCTGGGCGCGCGCCGACCACTTCCGCATCGTGCAGAACACCGGCAAGAACTACCTGGTCGAGGTCACGCTGCACGAGGGCCGCAAGCACATCGTGCGGCGCATGCTCGCCGAGGCCGGCTTCCCCGTCGACAAGCTCGTGCGCACCAGCTTCGGCCCGATCCCGCTGGGCGACCAGAAGTCCGGCTGGCTGCGCCGGCTGACCAACACCGAGGTCGGCATGCTCATGCGCGAGGTGGACCTCTAGAGCACGGGTGCCGGGTCCGGCGCGCTCTCCGCGGAGGCGCGCCGGACCCGTACCAGGAAGTCCTCCACCCGCGCCCGGTCCGGTTCGGCGGGCAGCGGGGTACGAGCCGCGGCGGCGTCCACCTCCTCGTGCAGCGTCCGCATCCGGCCGCGCACCTCCTCCCAGCCGACCTCGCCGCGGCGCACCGCCAGCAGGTCCTCCCGGCGGTCGCCGACATCGACGGTGAGCGTGCCCGTACGCAGCAGGTCGCGGCAGCTGGTCAGCAGCCGCAGCAGGTGCATCGCGTGCTTCCAGCGCGGAGTGCCGTCCCGCCGGATGTCCGCCTCCAGCTTGCCGAGCTGCTGCTCGGCGTAGCCGCGGAAGGACGCCTCGACCCGGCGGGACAAGAACGCGTCGCGCAGCTCCCGCAGCTCCCGGCCGGTCGCGTCGGCGTGCTCCACGAGCGGCGAGTGCAGGCACTCCAGCAGATTGGGGTTGGCGCGCAGGGCGAGCGAGCAGAAGCGCTCGATCTCCCAGGAGAACTCCTCCTCGCGCGGCCCGGTGACATGCGTCGGCGGCTTGTCCAGCCGCCAGAAGAGTGGGGTGGGCGCCACGAACACCCCGCGCCGGTCGGTGTCGCTGCCGTCCGTCGCCAGGCCGAACGCCCGCGAGCCCATGACACACGCGTAGACCGTGTGCTCCCGGACCAGATCGTGCCCCAGCGATTCGCGCATGACGGCGATTATCGCCACCGCTTCCCCGATCCGCCGGGGAATTCCTGCTTCGGACGGTGAGCGGGTGGTCGACGGGGAGTACGGGACCGCTGGGGCCGACGCCCGCGGGCGGCACGTCTCGCAGTACGGTCCCCGGTCTCGCGAGGGGCCGCCGCTGGCTACGCTGGACGCCCAGGCACCCCCGCTCCCGTACCCCAGGACACCCCCACGTGAGAACCGCACTGGTCATCGGCGCAGGCCTCATCGGCACGTCCGCCGCGCTCGCCCTCAGCGCGCGCGATGTCGACGTCCGGCTCAGCGACCACGACGAATCCAGCGCCCGCACCGCGGCGGCCCTCGGCGCGGGAAGCCTGTACGACCCGGCGGCCACGGCCTCCGGGCCCGTCGACCTGGTGATCGTCGCCGTGCCGCCCGCGCACGTACCGGCCGCCCTCGCCGACGCCATGGCCCGCGGTCTCGGCCGCGGCTACCTCGACGTCGCCAGCGTCAAGGGCGGCCCGCGCCGCGACCTGGAATCCCTCGGCGGCGACCTCACCCGCTACATCGGCACCCACCCGATGGCCGGCCGGGAACGCTCCGGCCCCCTCGCCGCCAGCGCCGACCTCTTCGACGGCCGCCCCTGGATCCTCACCCCGACCCCCGGCACCGACACCGAGGTGCTCAACCTCGCGCTGGAGCTGGTCGCGCTGTGCGGGGCCGTCCCCGTCGTGATGGACGCCGACGCGCACGACCGGGCCGTCGCGCTCGTCTCGCACACCCCGCAGCTCGTCTCCAGCATGGTCGCCGCCCGGCTCCAGCACGCCGAGGACAGCACGGTGCGGCTGTGCGGGCAGGGCATCCTCGACGTCACCCGCATCGCCGGTTCCGAACCCGCGATGTGGATGGACATCCTCGCCGCCAACCCCGGCCCCGTTGCCGACGTCCTCGCCGGCATCTCCGCGGACCTCGACGCGACCGTCGAGTCGCTGCGGGCGCTGCAGAGCGCGGACGAGGAGAAGCGGCGCGGGGGCGCCGACGGCATCGCGGACATACTGCGGCGCGGCAACGCGGGCCGCGCCCGGGTCCCCGGCAAGCACGGGACGGCGCCCAAGGCGTACGAGGTCGTGGCCGTCCTCATCGGGGACCAGCCCGGCGAGCTGGCCCGCCTGTTCGCCGACGCGGGCGCGGCCGGGGTCAACATCGAGGACGTGCGCATCGAGCACAGCGCCGGCCAGCAGGCGGGCCTCGCCCAGCTCTTCGTCGAGCCCCGCTCGGCCCCGGTCCTCTCCGCGGCCCTCCGCGACCGCGCGTGGTCCCTGCGGCCCTGAACCCGGGGGGCGCGGGGAACAGCCCGGGGCGGCGGAGGGGGCGCCGGGAGGCCGGTAACCTTGGGGGAACGGCCCGGCGGCGAGCCGGTTGGCACGACAAAGGAAAGGCCCCCACCGTGGAGAACCCGGTGATCGTCGCGATCGACGGCCCCTCCGGCACAGGCAAGTCCAGCACGTCCAAGGCGGTCGCCGTCAAGCTGGGGCTCAGCTACCTCGACACCGGCGCGCAGTACCGGGCCATCACCTGGTGGATGCTGACGAACGGGGTGGACGTCGCCGACCCCGCCGCCATCGCGGACGCGAGCGGCAAGCCCGTCATCGTGTCCGGCACGGACCCGCTCGACCCGCGGATCACCGTGGACGGTGTGGACGCCTCCGGCCCGATCCGTTCGCAGGAGGTCACCGCCGCGGTGAGCGCGGTCAGCGCGGTGCCCGAGGTGCGCGCCCGGATGGTCGACTACCAGCGGGCCGCCGCCACGGCTGCCCCGGCCGGCATCGTGGTGGAGGGCCGGGACATCGGCACCACCGTGCTGCCCGACGCGACGGCGAAGATCTACCTGACCGCTTCCGCGGAGGTCCGCGCCGCCCGCCGCAGCGGTGAGCTGAGGGGCGCGGTGAGCGTCGCCGCGACGCAGGAGGCCCTGGTCAAGCGGGACGCCGCCGACTCCGGCCGGAAGACCTCGCCGCTGGCGAAGGCCGCGGACGCGATAGAGGTCGACACCTCGGACCTGACCCTGGACGAGGTCGTCGACCGCGTCGTCGCCCTGGTCGGGGAGAAGAAGGCGACCGCGAGGTGACCACCGCCCTGCCCAGCCCGCGCGGCGCCGCCGTCGCCCGCGGCATCGGCATCGGCCTGATGAACGGCCTGTGGCGCCCCCGGGTGCTCGGCACCTGGCGCGTCCCCGCGCAGGGCCCGCTGATCCTCGCCGGGAACCACGCGCACAACGTCGACGGCCCCATGCTGATCGGCACGAGCCCGCGCCCGCTGCACTTCCTGGTCAAGAAAGAGGCCTTCATCGGGCCGCTGGACCCGTTCCTGCGGGCCATCGGCCAGATCGAGGTCGACCGTACGAGTGCCGACCGCACCGCGATCACCACCGCCCTGAAGGTGCTGGAGAACGGCGGTGTGCTGGGCATCTTCCCCGAGGGCACGCGCGGCGCGGGCGGCGACTTCGCCCAGCTGCGCGCCGGGCTGGCGTATTTCGCCGTACGCTCGGGTGCGCCGGTCGTCCCGGTCGCGGTGCTCGGCAGCGCCCGCAAGGGCCGGCTGGTGCCGCAGCTCCCGCCGCTGCGCAGCCGTATCGACGTCGTGTACGGGGAGCCGTTCACGGCCGTCACGGAGGGCGGGCGGCGCACGCGGGCCGCGATGGACGCCGCGACCTCGTACATCCAGGAGCGGCTGACCGCGCACATGACCGAGGCCCGGCGGGCCACCGGCCGCTGAACCACCGCCGCGCACCGCGGCCGGCCCCCCCGGGGCCGGACGGTGCCGCGCGCACCACTTGTTGACCGACGGAGAGACCGATGGACCAGCACGACCAGCACGGCGACACCGGCGCGCTCGGCGACGCCGAGTACGCCGAGTTCATGGAACTCGCCGCCGAGGAGGGCTTCGACCTGGAGGACGTCGCCGACGACGTCGCCGCGGCGGGTCACGGCCCGCTGCCGGTGCTCGCCGTCGTCGGCCGGCCGAACGTCGGCAAGTCGACCCTGGTCAACCGGATCATCGGCCGCCGCGAAGCGGTCGTCGAGGACCGGCCGGGTGTCACCCGCGACCGCGTGACGTACGAGGCGAACTGGAACGGCCGCCGCTTCAAGATCGTCGACACCGGCGGCTGGGAGCAGGACGTACTCGGCATCGACGCCTCGGTGGCCGCGCAGGCCGAGTTCGCGATCGAGGCGTCCGACGCGGTCGTCTTCGTCGTGGACGCCACGGTCGGCGCCACCGACACCGACGAGGCCGTCGTCAAGCTGCTGCGCCGCGCGGGCAAGCCCGTCGTGCTCGCCGCCAACAAGGTCGACGGCCCCTCCGGCGAGGCCGACGCGGCCGCGCTGTGGAACCTCGGCCTCGGCGAGCCCTTCCCGGTCTCCTCGCTGCACGGCCGCGGCACCGGCGACCTGCTGGACGCCATCCTGGAGGCGCTCCCCGAGGCGCCCGAGATGACCTTCGGCGACACGGTCGGCGGCCCGCGGCGCATCGCGCTCATCGGCCGCCCGAATGTCGGCAAGTCGTCGATGCTCAACAAGATCGCCGGGGAGGAGCGGGTCGTCGTCAACGAGCTGGCCGGCACCACCCGCGACCCGGTCGACGAGCTGATCGAGCTCGGCGGCAAGACATGGAAATTCATCGACACGGCCGGCATCCGGCGCCGCGTCCACCTCACCGAGGGCGCCGACTACTACGCGAGCCTGCGCACCGCGGCCGCGCTGGAGAAGGCCGAGGTGGCCGTCATCCTCGTCGACGTCGCCGAGACGCTCGCCGAGCAGGACATGCGCATCATCTCGATGGCCGTCGAGGCGGGCCGCGCGGTCGTCATCGCCTACAACAAGTGGGACCTGCTGGACGAGGAACGCCGCTTCTACCTGGAGCGGGAGATCGAGCGCGACCTCGTGCAGGTGCAGTGGGCGCCGCGCGTCAACGTCTCCGCCCGCACCGGGCGGCACGTCGAGAAGCTCGTCCCGGCGATCGAGACCGCGCTCGCCGGCTGGGAGACCCGGGTGCCCACCGGCAGGCTCAACGCCTTCCTCGGCGAGCTGGTCGCCGCCCACCCGCACCCGATCCGCGGCGGCAAGCAGCCCCGTATCCTCTTCGGCACCCAGGCCGGCACCAGGCCGCCGCGCTTCGTGCTCTTCGCCTCCGGCTTCCTGGAGGCCGGCTACCGGCGCTTCATCGAACGCCGGCTGCGCGAGGAGTTCGGCTTCGAGGGCACGCCCATCCAGGTCTCCGTGCGGGTCCGCGAGAAGCGCGGCCGCAAGAAGTGAGCCGGCCGCCCGGGGGTTCCGCCCCCGGGCGCTCCGCTCTCACAGGTCGTGCAGCCGGTTGTCGCCCTGCCCCGGCGGCAGCGCGGCCGGCCCGTTCCCCCGATGCCGCCCCGGCGCGGCTGGCGGCACCTCCGGGTGCCACATCCCGAAGCCGTTGAACTGCAACGACTCCTCACCCGTCCGGTCCCCGGGCAGCGTACGGAAGAGCCGCCGGTACTCGCGGTAGAGCGCGTCGTAGATGGGCGTGGCAGAGCCACCGCTTCCGTCGGTGTCCTGCGCGCTGCGCATGGGCGGGATGTAGCGCTGGAACGGGGACCGGGAGGAAGCGTCAAAGATCTGCACGTACCGCCCAACGACCCGCATTCCCCGCGGGATGCGGTCCGCCCGGCTGAACTTTCCGCCGGGCGGTGAGCCTCTCCGCCGCGTCCGGCGGGCTGACCTGCCCCTTACGCCGGGGGCGCGCGCCTTGCGCTGCCGCGCCGTGAGCTCGCACTTGCCCTGCGGGGCACCCGTTCTGAGGCTGCGGCTGCCCTGCGGGGCGCCCGTTTTCGGGGCTGCGGCTGCGCTGCGGGGCACTCGTTTTTAGGGGCGCGGGGAACTGCGCGGGCAACCCACCACCGGCCGGTGGTCCGGAGCGGACCGAAGTGACCCTTTGGGTCGGTGACGACCCGCACCCCGGTGGGGGCTGGGGGCACCTCCCAGGCGAAGCTCTGGGGGAGCGCAGTTCCCCGCGCCCCTGAAAAACGGGCGCCCGGCGCGGTCTGGAAAACGAGGGCCCGGCGCGGCCGGAAAAGCGGGTGCCCCGCGGGGCATGCGCGGGGTCAGGTTCCGGACAAGGGCATGGTCGCAGCGACGAGCTGCCCCCTCGCGCAGGCGCGCTCGAGCGCTTCGCGCAGGAGGTCCTCCCGGGGCTGCCGCCCGATCGCCCCGGCGGGCCCCGCGTAGACGTACACCGCGTTCGTGCGCTGCACGGCGGCCCGCCAGCCGTCGCTCACCTGGAGCGGCTGGTGCGCCTGCCACCACGCGGCGGCGGGCGCGCCGCCCACCGGGGGCTGGAGCACCGCGTGCAGCTTGCCCATGGCCAGCAGCACCGACCAGCCCGTGAGCGGCGACGGCGGCGCCGAGAGGTCGAGCTGCGGCATGAAGCCCTGCTCGATGAGCAGCGGCAGGAAGTCGTCGCCGCCGCCGGTCGCGCCGGCCCGGGCGACGGGTCCGGTCGGTTCGATCACCAGCGCGGGGTGCAGCGCGTCCTCGACGATGATCAGCCCGCAGGTGATGCCGAGCACGGCCTGCCGCGGCGCGGCATCGGGAGCGGGCGCCGGGGCGGGTACGGGGGCGGGCCGTAGCGGCGAGCGAAACGGTACGGCAGGTGCGGGCGGCGCGGCGTCGTCGCCGGCGATGCTGCGTACCGCACCCTGGAGCTGCTCCTCCGCGACGGGCACGACCTGCGACGGGATGCAGGCGGCGTGCGCGAAGGCGAGCACCGCGGTCTCGTCGCCGACGAAGAGCACCGTGCTGGTCCGCTCCTGCGTGCTGTCCCCGGGGGTGCGGCAGGACGTGCAGTCGTACGTGCCCGGGGCGTTCTCGCCGGCGAGGAGACGCCTGGTCTCCTCCTCGCCGATCTCGGCTCGTACCTCGTCGCTCACGTCGAGCAGGGGCGCCACGGGAGTCTCCTTGGTCCGTTTGGCCGGGCCTGCCCCGGCGCACTGTGACAACGGACGGTCTGTGCCGGGAGTCACGGTTTGCGCTCCCGTCGCTTGCG
The DNA here is from genome assembly GCF_044332905.1 of Streptomyces sp. NPDC021224. Classification (NCBI taxonomy): domain Bacteria; kingdom Bacillati; phylum Actinomycetota; class Actinomycetes; order Kitasatosporales; family Streptomycetaceae; genus Streptomyces; species Streptomyces sp. NPDC021224. The sequence continues at coordinate 38,396 of NZ_JBIRPW010000014.1, forward strand.
ACGCGCACGCCGGGCTGGGCCGAACGGGTGCGCCGGGGTGCGGGCCGGGGCGCGGCTCCCGCGGAGGCGGGGGAACGCGTGCTTAGCGTGGGGCGATGAGCGAGAAATCGTCTTATCGTCATGTGTCGAGGTGTCAACGCGCCGCCGCCGTCGCCGGGTTCGGCGCGGTGGCCGTCCTGCCGCTGGCCGCGCAGCCCGCGGCGGCCGCGCAGGTGCCCGCCCCCGCGCGCCCGCCGGCCGCGCTCGGCGGTGTCCCGGCCACCGGACTTACGGCGATCGGCCTTCCGGCCGTTGCCCCGCTGGCGGCCGCGACCGCGGGCGTCACCTCCGTCGCGGCGGCCGTCGGGGGCGTGCCCGGCACCCCCGGAGCGGTGCCGCGCGCCCGCTCCGTCTGGGACGACCTGGCCCTGTGCGAGAGCAGCGGCGACTGGCACATCAACAGCGGCAACGGCTTCTACGGCGGTCTCCAGTTCTGGCAGCCCACCTGGGAGGCGTTCGGCGGCCTGGCGTACGCCCGGCGGGCCGACCTCGCCACCCCCGCGCAGCAGATCGCGATCGCCGAGGCCGTGCTGCGGGTCCAGGGTTGGGGCGCCTGGCCGGTGTGCTCCAAGCGGCTCGGGCTCAGCGGCGGGGCGACCTCGGTGCACACCGTCGAGGCCGGGGAGACGCTCGCGGGTATCGCGAGCGCCGAGGGTGTCACGGGCGGCTGGCAGAAGCTCTGGACGCTGAACAAGAAGGCGATCGGCGCCGACCCCGACAAGCTGATGCCCGGGACTCTTCTCAGCCTGCGCTGAATTCCGCGGCGCGTCTCCGGACGGGCGCGGAATGCCGGGCGCTCCGCCCGCTCCGCGCCCGCCTCCGGTCCGCGCCCTGAACCCCGGCTGAACGCCCGGTGCGGCCGGGTTCCGGGGCCCGGCCGCCCGCCCGGACGGGCCCCGGCGGCCCCGGCGCAGCGCGGAATTCGCCCCCTCCGATACCCCGCGCGGGACCCCGTCCGGCCGGGCTGAACGGCCCGGAAGCCTCCGGCCGCGGGGGAGCGGGCGGGGTGCCGGAATGGTAATCCGTCCCCTATAGCTGCCGTCCGCGGACGGCGGGCAATGCCGCGAGTTGTGTGTAAATCGTGTGCACCGGAATTTCCGGCCCATCGTTATTCACCCTGGCGCAATGTCCCCGATGCACTATCCGTGACGCGGACACGGCGGAATCCCGTGGGCCGGACGGGCGCCGCGCGGCACGGGTCGGCATATGGCCCGGTGACGGCCTACGGTGGCAGGCATGGCCCCCGCATCGCACCCCGAAGACCCCCGCCCCGAAGACCCCCGTTCAGAAGACCCCCGCCCCGAGGACGGCCGTCCGGGTGAGTCCTCCGGGCCGTCCCGGCCGGGCACCCCCGCGCAGCCCTTCCCGGGCGGCATCCCTGACGACGACCTGGACGCCTACGTCGGCCTGCCGCAGCAGGAGGCCGAGCAGCGGGCGTACGCGCGCGGCTGGCGGCCGGTCCGCAGCCTGCCGCGGGACGCGGTCGTGACGATGGAGTACGTCGCCGGGCGGCTCAACTTCACGCTCGACGGCGGCCGCGTCCTGCGCTGCTGGACCGGCTGACCCGGCTGACCCGGCTGCGTCCGGGAGAGGACCCCGTACACGGCTCCGGGCCGGGTGCCGCGCCGCACGGTGGCGGGGCACCCGGCCCGGAGTCGGTGGAAGCGGGCGGAAACAGCGGGAAGCGGGCGGAAGCGGTCAGCCGGCGACGCCGCGGCCGCGGGCCTGCTGGTGGACCAGCGGGCTCGCCGGGCGCGGGTGCTCGCTCTGCGGGCGGCGGCTGCCCGCGGGTGTCGTCGTGGTGCGCTCGTGCCGTCCGGCGGTCTGCCGGCCCGCGGCGGGACGGGTCGCGGTGTGCGGTCCGCCGCCCGCCTGGCTCTTGGCCGCGGTGACCGGCAGGCGGCTCGCCGAGGTGCCGTCCGGGGCGGCGTCGTTGCCGTCCGCGCGGGCGAGGGCGCCCGCCGGGATCGCGGTGAGCGACCGGGCCGTACGGCCGCCGCGGCGGTGGAACAGTCGGGCCCAGCCGGCGGTCAGGTAGACCTCGGCCGAGGCCATCGCCGGTTCGAACCAGGGCAGTGCCAGCAGGATGAGGAGGCCGGCCGCCCAGCCGAGCAGGACGTCGCTCACCCAGTGCGTGCCGAGGTAGACCGTCGTCGCGCCCACGCCGAGCGCCAGCAGGGCGCTTCCGATCGAGCCCCAGCGCCGCGCGCGCGGCGTGGTGCCCAGATAGGCCAGGACGCCCCAGGTCACCACCGCGTTGGCGGTGTGACCCGAGGGGAATATGTCGCCGCCGGCGAACATCTCGGCCGATCCGACGGTCGTCGCGTAATGCGGGCCGAGCCGTCCGAGGCCGTACTTCACGGCCCCCACGGTGATGTTCAGCAGCAGCAGGGAGGTGCCCAGCACCAGCAGCGGGTACAGCGTCCGGCGGCGCCAGGCCCGCCAGCTCAGCCACGCGAGCACCATCACGGCCGTCGGTCCGCGCTGGCCGAGGACCACGAAGTAGTCCAGGAAGGCGTGGATCTGCGGCCACTGCTTGTACGGACGCCAGAGCATGACCTGCCAGTCGAGCGTCACCAGCTTGGAGGTGGTGAGGACGCCCACGACGATGGCCACGTACACAGCCAGCGTCGCACCGAACAGCCATACGCGTGTTCGACTCATCCGGCCCAGGACGCGGCGGGTCGGGCGCTCCGCGGCGCGGTGGAGCCTGTCATCGGTACGCACCCAATTGACGTTACAGCGTGTGATGGCACAGGTCGGCCGATGGGGCTGCTTTGTAATGCCGATGTGATGTGGACTGCGTCTCACCACCCCTTTGGCGCACCGGGTTTCGGGGGAATGCGGTCCGCGGCGGTGAGTTAACCCATGGGTGGCGATACTCACATGAGCGTCTTCTTATTTATTGCTTATTTCCCTCACCTTTCTCCCGGGTTTCCCGTCCGCTGAGCGGACACCGGTGACCGGGAGTGCCCGCGGCCAGGCCCGCCGCGCCGCCGTGCCGGGGGCTCTGGACGCGCGCGGTACCGGTCCGTAACGTCGGCCCCGCCCTCATTACCGCTGCTAGTTTTCCGGCCGGAGGTCCCTGCCATGCCGCCCGCTCCCGCCCTGCCGCCCTTCGACCCGTACGACCCGCTGGGTCTGGACGACCTGCTGAGCGACGAGGACCGCGCGATCCGCGACACCGTACGGGCCTGGGCCGCCGACCGCGTGCTGCCGCACGTCGCCGACTGGTACGAGCGCGGCGAGCTGCCGGGCGTCCGCGACCTCGCGCGCGAGCTGGGCGCGCTCGGGGCGCTCGGTATGCAGCTCACCGGATACGGCTGCGCGGGCGCCGGCGCCGTGCAGTACGGGCTGACGTGCCTGGAACTGGAGGCGGCCGACTCCGGCATCCGCTCGCTGGTCTCGGTGCAGGGCTCGCTCGCCATGTACGCGATCCACCGCTTCGGCTCCGAGGAGCACAAGCAGGAGTGGCTGCCGCGGATGGCCGCGGGCGAGGTCATCGGCTGCTTCGGCCTCACCGAGCCCGACCACGGCTCGGACCCCGCCGGGATGCGCACCCGGGCCCGCCGGGACGGCACCGACTGGGTGCTCGACGGCCGCAAGATGTGGATCACCAACGGGTCGGTCGCCGGTGTCGCCGTGGTGTGGGCGCAGACCGAGGACGGCGTCCGCGGCTTCCTCGTCCCGGCCGGCACCCCCGGCTTCAGCGCCCCGGAGATCCACCACAAGTGGAGCCTGCGCGCGTCCGTCACCAGCGAGCTGGTCCTGGACGGCGTCCGGCTGCCCGGCTCCGCGGTGCTCCCGGAGGTCACCGGGCTGCGCGGCCCGCTCAGCTGCCTCAGCCACGCCCGCTACGGCATCGTCTGGGGAGCGATGGGCGCCGCCCGCGCGAGCTTCGAGGCGGCGCTGGCCTACGCCCGCGAGCGCGAGCAGTTCGGCCGCCCGATCGCCGGCTTCCAGCTCACCCAGGCCAAGCTCGCCGACATGGCCGTCGAACTCCACAAGGGCATCCTGCTGGCCCACCACCTGGGCCGCCGGATGGACGCGGGGCGGCTGCGACCCGAGCAGATCAGCTTCGGCAAGCTGACCAACGTCCGCGAGGCGATCGAGATCTGCCGCACGGCCCGCACGGTTCTCGGAGCCAACGGCATCTCGCTGGAGTACCCGGTCATGCGGCACGCCACCAACCTGGAGTCGGTGCTCACCTACGAGGGCACCGTCGAGATGCACCAGCTCGTGCTGGGCAAGGCCCTCACCGGACTCGACGCCTTCCGCGGCTGACGCCCGCCCGCACCGCCGTACCGCCCTACCGCCTTAGGTCTACATGTGGACATGCGGCAGTACGCGGTCCAGCCGCCGCGGGAACCACCAGTTGGCCCGGCCCATGAGGAACATCGTGGACGGCACCAGCAGCAGCCGGACCACGGTGGCGTCCAGCACCACGCTCACCGCGAGGCCCAGCGCGAGCATCTTGACCACGACGGTCGGCGAGACGGTGAAGGACAGGAAGACCGCGGTCATGATGAAGGCGGCGCTGGAGATCACCCGGCCGGTCGCGGACAGCCCCGCGCCGACCGACCGGGTGTTGTCCGCCGTGCGGTGCCAGGCGCCGGAGATCCGCGACAGCAGGAAGATCTCGTAGTCCATCGACAGCCCGAAGACGATCGCGAACATCATCATCGGCACGTACGACTCGATCGGCACGGCCTCCGGCAGCCCCAGCGCCCCCGTCGCCCAGCCCCACTGGAAGGCGGCGGTCAGCACGCCGTACGAGGCGCCGGTCGTCAGCAGATTGAGGACCACCGCCTTGACCGGGACGACCAGGCTGCGGAAAACGGTCATGAGCAGTACGAAGGCGGCGATCAGCACGATGCCGATGATGACGGGCAGCCGGTCCCTGACCGTGTCGCGGAAGTCGAACTGGCTGGGCGCGGTGCCGGTCAGACAGCCCCGGGCGCCCGTGCCGTGCAGCGCGTCGGGCAGGACGTGCCCGGTCAGCGCGTTGAACAGGCCGCCGGTCGCGGCCGACTGCGGGTCGCCGTCCGGGGTGAGCGAGCCGACCAGCAGCCTGCCGTCCGAGGTCTGCCGGAGCGGTGTCGTGGCGGCCACGTCCGGGGTGCCGGAGAGCGCCTTGTCCACGTCGTCGGCCACCTGGCTCGCCGGTACCGTGGCGTGGCTGACGTCCACCACGACGGTGAAGGGCGCGTTGGCACCGGGGCCGAAGCCGGGGCCCCGCGCGTCGGAGATCCAGTCGAAGGCCGTCCTGCTGGTCGTGCCGGACTTCGCGGCGCCGTCGTCGACATGCCCCAGCCGCATCGAGAACAGCGGCACCGCCAGCACCGCGAGCAGCGCCACCCCGCAGCACAGGAAGACCGCGGCGTGCCGGGAGATCAGCGCCGCCCAGCGGTGCCAGGCGTCGCTGTCGCCCGCAGTCTCGGCCACCGGGCGGCGGCGCAGCGTCCAGCGGTCGATGTGCCGCCCGGCGAGCGCGAGCGCCGCGGGCACCAGCGTCAGCGACGCGCTCGCCGTCACCACCACGGCGATCGTCGCCGCCAGGCCCAGCTTGCCGATGAAGGTCAGCCCGCACGCGTACAGGCTCAGCAACGCCACCGCCACCGTCGTCGCGGCCACCAGGACGGCGTGGCCGCTGGTCGCGCAGGTGCGGATGACACCGTCGGCGGGGGAGCGGCCGTCGATGAGGTCCTGCCGGAAGCGGGTGGTCAGGAAGAGCGCGTAGTCGATGCCGACACCGAGGCCGATCATCGTGGCGAGCGTCGGGGCGGCGGTGGCGAAGGTGACCGCACCCGCCACGATGCCGACCACGCCGATGCCCGCGAGCACGCTCACCAGCGCGCACGCCAGCGGCAGCACGGCGGCCAGCACGCTGCCGAAGACCAGCAGCAGGATGACCAGGGCCACGGCGATGCCGACGACCTCGCTCCCCAGGTCGTTCGCGGGCGCGGTGGTCACCTGGTCCAGACCGCCGCCGTACGCCACCTGGACACCGTCGGAACGCGCGGGCGCGGTCGCCGTGTCGAGCCGGTCGACGTAGCCGTGGCCCAGTTCCTTGAGCGGCTCGTCGAAGGAGACCGTGCTGTACGCGGTCGCGCCGTCGGAGCTGGTGACCAGTGCGGAGGCGGCGGTCGCGTGCGGCATCGCCGCGAGGTTGCCGACGGCCTGCTGCACGGCCTGCTGGTGGCCGGAGACGGTCCCGGACGGGGTGTGGAAGACGACCAGGCCGTTCGGGGCGGCGGCCGCCGGGTCGGAGGCCGTGAGCAGATCGGCGCCGGTGTCGGACTGTGTGCCCGGCAGGGTGATCTGGTCGCTGAACGTCGGGGCCACCACGTGCCGTCCGGCGAGCGCGGCGGCCATGACCGCCAGCCACACCAGGACGACCCAGCCGGCGTGCCGGGCGCAGAAGCCGCCCAGCCGGGCCAGTCGGCCGGCGGGCGGGTGCGGGCCGGGGACGGGGGCGGGAGAGGCACCGGCCGGGGCCGGGGGAGGAGCGGTCGGCACGACGCCTCCGTCACGAGGGCGGGAATTGTGCCGATTCTCACCGAGGCGGCCGCGGTCTCCCGGGCGACAGGCCGCAGCACCGGGGAGCGGGCGCACCCGGTCGGGCGCACGGGCCCGGGCGCGCGGGCGCACGGCAGGACTCCCACCGGACGCGCGCCGCGCGGTCCGGTGAGAGCCCTGCTCAGCTCTGGTTGAAGAAGCCGTCGCCGCCGCGGCGGTCGTCGGCGTCGAGCACCGAGTAGTCGGCGGGGGTCAGCAGGAAGACCCGGTTGGCGACGCGCTCGATGGAGCCGCGCAGACCGAAGGTGAGGCCCGCGGCGAAGTCGACGACGCGCTTGGCGTCGGCGGACTCCATGGCGGTGAGGTTGACGATCACCGGGACGCCCTCCCGGAACAGCTCGCCGATGCCGCGAGCGTCCCGGAAGCCGTCGGGGGTGACGGTGGCGATCCGCCGGCCCTGCTCCTGCGCGGCCTCACCGGCGATCCGCACCCGCGGATCGGTCACCCAGGTGTCGACACGCTGGGACTGGGAGCCCTCGCCGTAGTCGGCGTACTCCTCGTCGTAGTAACCCTCGCCGCCGTTGTCGTCGACGAGGCCCAGCCAGGCACTCGCCCGTCGAACCGATCCCATGGACGCCTCCTCTCTCGCACGCGGTCAGTACCGTCCGTCCGCAGGTCCTATCGTCGTCCATGATGTGGATAGTCCGCCAAGCGGATAGCCGCCACTCGGGCGAGTTGTGACGGTACTGGCACACACGATAGTGGCGTACCGTCAGGCTGCCGAAGGTGTAGGGAAGGTGACGATCCGATGGGAACGCATTTCACGTCCGGGTGACGCGTGCGGCCGTACGGCCCCGCGCGGCGCTGACCGGCCGGGATGCCGATGTCCCTGCTGACGGGACGTCGGCGACGGCGCGGCCCGCGTTCCGGGCGGACCACCATGATGCATTCCCGGCCGATGATCCGACAGGCGTTAACATGACCAGCGCTCACTTCGGTTGCCCCTGAACGGGCGTCAACGAGCATGAACCGAGTTTCGATGTGTCACGCGGGAAATGCGGGGCACACGGGGTCAGCGGGGGGAATGCATGTTCGGCATCATCAGGCCGTGCCGCCACCGAATGTCCGAGGGAATGGCCGCCTCGTGGGTCGCCCACCTGTGCGGGCTGTGCCTGGCGCTGCGGGACGGCCACGGCCAGGTGGCGCGAATAGCCACCAACTACGACGGTCTGATCGTCTCCGTCCTCGTCGAGGCGCAGACGGCCGCGGACGCCGGGCAGCAGCGCCGCACCGCCGGACCGTGCCCGCTGCGCGGCATGCGCACCGCCCCGGTCGCCACCGGCGAGGGCGCCCGGCTCGCCGCCGCCGTCTCGCTGGTGCTGGCGTCGGCCAAGATGCGCGACCACGTCGAGGACCGGGACGGCGCCTACGCCCGGCGCCCGGTCGCCGCCGCGGCCCGCGGGGTCGCCCGCCGCTGGGACAAGGCCGGCGCCCGTACCGGCGAGGACCTGGGCTTCGACACGGCCGTGCTGGTCGACGCGATCGGCCGGCAGGGCGCGATCGAGGCCGCCGTCGGCCCCGGCACCCCGCTGCTCGCCGTCACCGAGCCCACCGAGACGGCGACGGCCGCGGCCTTCGCGCACACCGCCGTCCTGGCCGGGCGCCCCGGCAACAAGGCGCCGCTGGAGGAGGCGGGACGGCTCTTCGGGCGGCTCGCCCACCTGCTGGACGCCGTCGAGGACCTCGCCGAGGACACCCGCACCGGTGCCTGGAACCCGCTCACCGCGACCGGCACCGACCTCGCCGAGGCCCGCCGGCTGTGCGACGACGCGCTGCACGGCATCCGGCTCGCGCTGCGCGACACCGACTTCGCGGGCTCCGCCTCCGGGCGGCTCACCCATGTGCTGCTCGTCCACGAGCTGGGACGCTCGGTGGACCGGGTCTTCGGCGGCGGCAGCTGCGGCCACTCCTCGCACCGCGCGGAGCAGGCCGCGGGCGGCCCCGCGGCCGGGATCGCCGTGCACGACGGCGGCATCCGGCCCGGCGGTGCCCAGCCGGGCGGCGCCGAGGCCAGTGGCAATCCCTTCGGGCCGAACCCGTACGCGCCGAACCCGCCGGGCAGCCCGGCCGATCCGGGCCAGAGCCCGTACGCCCCGGGCGGTCCCGGGATCCCCGGCGGCTTCCCGCCGCCGCCCGGCCCGCCGCGGCGCCGCGGGCTGCTGGCGGGGTGCCTGGTCTTCACCGGGCTCTTCTGCACCTGCCAGATGTGCTGCGCCACGCACGAGAACCCGTGGAGCCGGGAGCGCAAGGAGCCGTGGTGCGACGACTGCGACTGCGACGGCTGCGACGGGTGCTGCGATTGCTGCAACTGTTGTAACTGCTGCGATGGTTGTGACGGTTGCGACTGCGGGTGCGACTGCTGACACCGGCCGCCCACGGGTTCACGGGCGGGGCGGGCGGTGTCCGCGGTGGCGTCGCGTCCCGCGGGATCGCCCGAGGGAGGGGCGGGAGTGGAGCGAGACCGGCTGTGTGAAGGCGGGTGATCCGTCGAGGCGGGTCAGCGACCGCAACACGAGGCCGACCACACTCGACACAGGTCGATGTGGCCGCGGGTGACGAGCCGGCAGCTGCGCATGGCCACAGTGCAGCAGCCGCCGGCACGATCCGTCAACGTGCCGAGACGCCGTGTCCACAAGCTGGACATGCTTGACAGCGGGTCACTTCGGCGGCATAGCCTTTCGGGAAGCCCTGGTGGCCCAGTCGCGTTGAGGGACGCGACGGCTCTGTGTGAAGGCACCCGCCCGTGCCTCTTCCGCGTGTCGACGGAGCCTTCGCATGCCTGCCCACACCCCGCTTCCCTCCTTCCGCTCCTTTCCGCCCGGCAACTCCCGCGGCCCCGGGACCTCCGCGCCCCCGGCCCCGCGCCCGGTGTTCCCCGCGCCGCCGCCCGCCGCCCCCTTCGTCCGCGGCCGCACCCTGCACCTGGCCGCCGCGATAGGCGGCGGCCCCCCGCGGGAGGCCGCCCACTACCGGGAGCTGGCCCGGCTCGCCGAGGCCGGCGGGCTGGACTTCGTGACGCTCGGCCCCGCGGCGGCGGGCGGCGGCGGGCTGCTGGACGCCGTCGCGCTGCTCGCCGGGGTCGCGCCCGTCACCGACCGGATCGGCGTGGTGCCCGCCGTCCTCGCCTCCGGCGCCGAACCCGCCGACCCGCGGGCCATCGCCCCCGCGCTGGCCGCCCTGGACTGGGTCAGCCGCGGCCGGGCGGGCTGGACGGTGGAGGTCCCGGCCGCGCCCGGCCCGCGGACCAGGGGGCGGGTCCGGCCGCAGCGGCCCGAGGCGCTCTGGCGGGCGGCGGGCGACACCGCCGAGGCCGTCCGGCGGATGTGCGGCGACCCCGGCGGGCCGCTGCCACCGCGGGCCGCGCCCGTGACCGTGCTGGACGCCACCGAGCCCGCTGCCCGCCGGATCGCCGCGCGGCACGCCGACCTGGCCTTCGTCCGCGCCGCCGGACCCGAGGACGCCGGGCGGGCCAGGGCCGAGGTGCAGGCGCTCGCCGCCGAGGCCGGGCGCGGCCCGGAACCGCTGCCGGTGCTCGCCGACCTCACGGTGGACCTCTGCGGCGGCGAGCGCGGCCCGGAGCCGGGCGCCGAGATCGCCCTCGCGCAGGACACGTCGGGCGGTGTGCTCTTCCGCGGCGGCCCGGTCGACCTCGCCGACCTCATCGCCGACTGGCAGCGGCAGGGCGCGGTCGACGGCTTCCACGTCCGCCCGGTGGAACCCCGCCGCGACCTGGAGCGCTTCGTCAACGGCACCGCCGCGCTGCTCCAGCACCGCGGGCTCTTCCGCTCCTTCCACCCCGGTTCGACGCTGCGCGAGCACCTGGGCCTGTCCCGGACCGGGAGAGCGCCGTCACCCGGGGGCCGCGCGGGCGCCCGTACCGGGGCGGGGTCGTGACCGGGCGGCACGGCGGGGTGCGGCCCGTGCACCTGGGCGTGCTGCTGCCCGCCGGGTGCGGCGGCGGGGCAGGGGCGCCGCCGGACTTCGCCGTGTGCGCGGCGCTCGCCGGGGCCGCCGAGCGCGCCCGGTTCGACTTCGTGCTGCTCGACGGCGGCGGTGGCGGGCCCGAGCCGGTCACGGTGCTGCACGCGCTGGCCGCGCTGACCGAGCGGATCGGGCTGGCCGTCGCCTTCCCGGCGGGGACGGGGGCCCGGGCGCCGTACGACCTGGCGCGCCGGATCGCCGTGCTCGACCGGCTCAGCGGCGGGCGCGCGGGCGGCCCGCCCGCCTCCTCCGGCGAGCCCGCCGGGCCCCAGGGGCGGCCGGTGGCGGTGGACTTCGGCGGCTCCCCCGAGGTGCTGCTCACCGCCCGGGTGCCCGGTGTGCGGCGCCGCGGTCGGCGGGTGCGGGTGCTCTCCCGGCTGGACCTCGCGGCGCTGGACCTGGCGGACGCGTCCGGCGCGCGTGAACTCGCGGAGCGGCTGCACACGCAGGTGCAGAGCGCCGCGACCGACGGCTTCGTGCTGACCCCGGACCCGGCGGCGGGCGGCGCGGGCCTGGACGCGTTCGCGGCACGGGTGGCGCCACTGCTGCGCGAGCGCGGGTCGCTGCGCGCCGCGTACACCGGGACGACGCTGCGCGAACACCTGGGGCTGCCGCGGCCGGTGGGGTGAGGGGCGGGGGCGGCGCGGGTCCGGTCACGGCGTGGGGCCGGGGCCGAGGTGCGAAGGCGGGGGAGTGCGCCGGGGGTACGGGAGGAGTGCGGGGGCGCGCGCCTGGGGGACGTGTCAACTCCTGGTGCGCTGGGCGCTTCTGGGGCCGCCGGTGTGCATGCGTTACATCGGGGTTTCCGGGGTCGAGGCCCTCTTGTGTGTTCCCTGTGAGCCCTGAATACTCCCATGAGTGCCCGTCAGGCTGAGAGCGCGCCCGCTCATCCGTGCGCTCTTGACGGTACACCGACAACAATGACGGGCGCTGACCAGCACCGACCGGAGCCACCTCCATCCCCACAGGAGGATCGAGTGAAGTCCACCCGACGCATACAACTCCTCGCCGTCACAAGCGGCATGCTCGCCGCGACCGCCTTCGCCGTCCCGTCCGCCGGCGCCCTCACCCCCGCTGCCGGCGCCGCGAAGGCCTCCCCCGGAGCGGCCGCCTCGCTGGCCGCCACCCTCGGTGCCGACCGCACCGCCGGGTCGTACTACGACACCGCGACCGGCGCCTCGGTCGTCAACGTGACCAGCAAGGCCGCGGCCGACGCCGTGCGCTCCGCGGGCGCCACACCGCGGCTGGTCGCCCACAGCTCCGCCCAGCTCGCGAAGGCCGCGAACGCCGCGCAGACCGCCGACGTCGCGGGCACCTCCTGGGCGGTCGACCCGCGTACCGACACCCTCCAGGTCAACGCCGACAGCCGGGTGACCGACGCCCAGTTGTCCGCGCTGGTCAAGGCCACCGCGGGCTACGGCGACGCCGTCCGCGTCAACCGCGTGGCGGGCAGCTTCAGCAAGCTGCTCTCCGGCGGCGACCCGATCCTCACCACGCAGTGGCGCTGCTCGGTCGGCTTCAACGTGCGCAGCGGCAGCACCTACTACTTCCTGACCGCGGGCCACTGCACCGAGGGCTACCCCGACTACTACACCAGCTCCAGCTCGTACATCGGCCCGACCGTCGGGACGAGCTTCCCCGGCAACGACTACGGCATCGTCCGCTACGACACCTCCGTCGCGCACGACGGCACCGTCGGCAGCCAGGACATCACCAGCGCCGCCAACGCCTACGTCGGCGAGCACGTCACGCGCCGCGGCTCCACCACCGGCATCCACAGCGGCACCGTCCAGGCGCTGAACGCCACCGTCAACTACGGCAACGGCGAGATCGTCTCCGGCCTGATCCAGACCAACGTCTGCGCCGAGCCGGGCGACAGCGGCGGCTCCCTCTACGACGGCACCAAGGCCATCGGCCTGACGTCGGGCGGCAGCGGCAACTGCACCTCGGGCGGTACGACCTTCTTCCAGCCGGTCACCGAGGCGCTCAGCGCGTACGGCGTGAGCGTCTACTGACGCCCCGCCGGTAGCGCCCCGCGCGCCACCAGTCGCGCCCCCGCTGTTTCCCTGGGCAGCGGGGGCGTACGGCTGCCCGGGGACCGTACCGCCCCGGGCCTGTCGGCGGGCGCTGGCAGACTGGCGGCATGCTGGAAACCTCCGCGCGGCTGCTGCGCCTGCTGTCGCTGCTCCAGTCCCGCCGCGAGTGGAGCGGCCCCGAACTGGCGCAGCGGCTCGACGTGACCGCGCGGACCGTCCGGCGCGACGTCGAGCGGCTGCGGGCGCTCGGCTACCCCGTGCACGCCGCCCCCGGCACGGCCGGCGGCTACCGGCTGGGCGCCGGGGCCGCGCTGCCGCCGCTGCTGCTGGACGACGAGGAGGCCGTCGTCGTCGCGCTGAGCCTGCGCACCGCCGCGGGCGGCAGCGTCGAGGGCATCGAGGAGACCTCGCAGCGCGCGCTGGCCAAGCTCGAACAGGTGCTGCCGTCCCGGCTGCGGCACCGCGTCCAGGCGATGCAGGCCGTCACCGTCCAGCCCCCCGGCCCCGGCCCGACCGTCGGCCAGGACGTGCTGACCGCGCTCGGCGCCGCCTGCCGCGACCACGAGCGACTGCGCTTCGACTACCGCGACCACGGCGGCTCCGCCACCCGCCGGACCGTCGAGCCCTACCGCCTGGTGCACCACTGGCGGCGCTGGTACCTGCTCGCCTACGACGTGGAGCGGGGCGACTGGCGCACCTTCCGCGCCGACCGGATCGAGCCCAAGACACCCACCGGCCCCCGCTTCACCCCGCGCGAGCTGCCCGAGGACGCCGCGTCGTACGTCGCCAAGGGCGTCACCCGGCGCGCCTACCGCTACCAGGCACGCGTCGTGCTGCACGCCACCGCGGAGTTCGTCCGGACCCGCGGCTGGGGCGGCTTCGGCACGGTCACCGTGCTGGACGACCGGACGTGCGAGCTGAGCACCGGCGCCGAGACGCTGGAGGCGATCGCGATGTACGTCGGCATGCTGGGGGTCGACTTCGAGGTGGTCGAGCCGCCGGAACTGACCGTGCGGCTGCGGGAGGTGGCCGACCGGCTGGCCCGCGCCGCGCGGGCGTCGGAGCGGGCGGACGGGGGCTAGCGCTAGGGCGTGGACTCGGTCCCGGTCCCGGTCCCGGTACCCGTCCCCGGCTCCGGCTCCGGTTCCGGTTCCGGCTCCGGTTCTGCCAGGGGGAGGACCATCGCCGTCACGCCGATGCCGACCGTGCCCGGCGCGTGCGGGGCCCGCGCCGCGTCGTGCAGCTCCGCGAACAGCGCGGCGAGCCGGTGCCGGAAGCCCGTCCAGACCTCGGGGGCGACCCACAGCTCCGCGTCCGTGGTCACGCCCTCGGCGCCCGGCGCGCGCCGGCCCGCGCGCTCGCGCAGGTTGTGCGCCATGGCCTCGGCGATCAGCCGGGTGCCCTCGTGGCGCTGGTCGGACAGCGGGGAGCCGTGCACCGCGCGGTAGCGGCGCTCGCGCCCGCCGCGCTTCTCCCGCACCTCGGCCAGCTCGACCAGCCCGACCGCGTCCAGCCGGCGCAGGTGCTGGCTGGCGAGCGCGTGCGAGATGCCCAGCTCGCGGGACAGCTCGGCGGCGGACAGCGGGACGTTCCAGACCAGCGACACGATGCGCAGCCGTACGGGGTGGGCGAGGGCGCGGAGCAGGGGGTCCGTGGTGCTCATACACCCATTACACCGCTTCCGCTTGCGGGGGCGGGGTGTTCCCGGCGACTCCCAAGCAATAGGTTGGGGGTCATGTCCGTAAGGAAGGTGCTGCGCGACCGCAGCGCGACGACGTATCTGGGCGGGGTCCTGGTCTCCGGATTCGGCGACTCCGCGATGATGCTGGTCGCCGGGGTGTGGGTGAAGACGCTCACCGGCTCCAGCAGCCTGGCCGCCGCGGTGAACGCGTGCGTGTGGGCGCCGACCCTGGTCGGACCGCTGCTCGGCACCGCCGCCGACCGCGTCCGCAGACGCCCGCTGCTGGTCGCGGTGAACGCGGCGCTGGCCGTGCTGCTGCCCGCGCTGCTCGCCGTCCGCGCGGGCGGGGACGTGTGGCTGCTGCTCGCGGTGCTCACCGCGGTCGGCGTCGGGTCGGTGCTGTGCGACGCCGCCCAGGCGGGCCTGGTGGTCAGCGCGATCCCGGCCGAGCTGCGCGGCGACTTCAACGGGCTGCGGATGACCGTCAACGAGAGCATGAAGCTGCTCGCCCCGCTGGCCGGGGCGGGCCTGTTCGTCCGCTGGGGCGGCGGCGCGGTCGCCGTGCTGGACGCCGTCACGTTCGCGCTGGCCGCGCTCGCCTTCGCGGCCCTGCGGGTGCGGGAGCAGCCGCCCGTCCCGCCCGCCGAGTCCTGGTACGAGCAGACCGCGGCGGGCGTACGGGCGCTGCGCGGCAACCCGCTGCTGGTGCGGCTGGTGGGCGCGGGCGGGGTGGCGCTGCTGCTGTCCGGGGTCAGCAGCGCCGCGACCTACGCCCTGGTGGACGCCGGACTGCACCGCCCGCCCGCGTTCGTCGGCGTGATCTACGCGGTGCAGGGCGCGGGCTCGGTGGCCGCCGGGATCGCCGCGGGCGCCGTCATGCGCCGGCTGCCGGAGCGGGTCTTCGCCGCCGCCGGGCTGCTGCTGTTCAGCGCGGGTGTCGGGATGCGGGTGGTGCCGTCGGTGCCGACCGTGTGCTGCGGGGCGGTGGCGATCGGGATCGGGCTGCCGTGGGTGATCGTCGCGGCCTTCACCGCCGTCCAGCAGCACACCGAGCCCGCGCTCGTCGGCCGGGTGGCCGCCGCCGCGGGCACGGTGGTCTTCGGGCCCACCGCGCTGGCCACCGGGCTGGGTGCGGGGCTCGTCGCGCTGGCCGACTACCGGATCCAGCTCGCCGGGACCGCGGCGGCCGGCGTGCTCACGGCGTGGCTCGTGCTGCTGCGCCGGCCGGCGGCGGACCGGCCGGGCGGCCGTGACGGAAATCTCCCGGCGCCCCGCGGCCGGTACGACGGCGCCAAGTCGCCCGCCCCGCCCGGGAGATGACGTAAGAGGTCCGGATCCGGCCGCCGCTCCCGGTGGCCGGATCCGCTGCCGTGCCCTGCTCCGGCTCGCTGACCTGGGGCAACCGCGATACGCTAATCGAACGAACGTACGAGAGACGATCGGACGACTGGCCGAAAAGGGGTGGGGCAGTGGAGGTGCGACATGGCGGGCTTCGCGCATCTGCATGTCGCATCCGGTTACTCCGCGCGGTACGGCGCCGCGCACCCCGAGCAGCTCGCCGCACGAGCGGCCGAGCGCGGCATGGGCACCCTCGCGCTGACCGACCGGGACACCGTGACCGGCGCGGTCCGCTTCGCGCGGGCGTGCGCCGAACACGGCGTCCGGCCGGTCTTCGGCATCGACCTCGCCGTCCGCCCGCTTGCCCCGCCCCCGCCCGGCACGCGCCCCGGAACACCGTCCGGCCCCGGTACGGCACCGGCCGGGCCCCGGCGCACCCCCGTACGCGGCGGGGCGCACGTCCTCGAACCGCCGCTGCGCTTCACCCTGCTCGCCCGCGACCGCGAGGGCTGGGCCCGGCTGTGCCGGATCACCTCGGCGGCGCACGCGGGCACCGCCTCCGGCGCGGCGCCCGTGGAGGTCCCGTGGGAGGCGCTGCGCGAGCACGGCGGCGCCGGGCTGACCGCGCTGCTCGGGCCGGTGTCCGAGCCGGTGCGCGCGCTGGCCGCGGGCCGGGAGGACGTCGCGGTGGCGCTGCTGCGGCCCTGGTGGGAGATCTTCGGCACGGAGGGCCTGCGTCTTGAGGCGGTCGTGCACGGCAGGCCCGGCACCGGACCCGGCTCGCTGCGGCTGGCCGCCCGTACCCTCGCGCTGGCCGACCGCACCCGTACGCCCGTGGTGCTCACCAACGCCGTCCGCTACGCCGACCCCGCGCAGCACCGGCTCGCCGACGTCCTGGACGCCGCCCGGCTGCTGCGGCCCGTCGACCGGCGGCGCCTGGACGGCGGGGAGCGCTGGCTCAAGGACGAGCCGGAGATGACCCGGATCGCGCAGCGGATCGCCGAATGCGCCGGCGCGGGCCCCCGCAGGGCCGGGCGGCTGCTCGCCGACACCGCCGCGACCGCCGCCGCCTGCCGCCTCGACCCGCAGGCGGACCTCGGACTCGGCGCCCGGCACTTCCCCGAGGCCGAGGTCGTCGGCGCCCCGCCCGGCGGGGCGCGCGACGAGCTGCGGCGGCGCTGCGCCGCGGGCCTGGAACGGCGCGGCCTGGACCGCGAACCGGCGGCGCGGGAGCGGCTGGAGAGCGAGCTGGGCATCATCGGCGACCTGGGCTACGACTCGTACTTCCTGGCCGTCGGGCAGGTCGTCACCGACATCCGCGAGCTGGGCATCCGGGTCGCCGCCCGCGGCTCGGGCGCCGGGTCGATGGTCTGCCACGCCCTCGGCATCGCCACCGCCAACCCGCTCGACCACCACCTGCTGTTCGAACGCTTCCTCAGCGAGCGCCGCCGGAACCTGCCCGACATCGACATCGACGTGGAGTCGGCGCGGCGGCTGGAGGCGTACGACGCGGTCTTCCGCCGCTTCGGGCACGAGCGCGTCGCCGTCACCGCGATGCCCGAGACCTACCGGGCCCGCCGGGCGCTGCGCGACACCGGGCTCGCGCTCGGCATCCCGCCGCACGAGGTGGACCGCATCGCCAAGAGCTTCCCGCACCTGCGCGCGTCCGACATCACCGGCGCCCTCGCCGAACTCCCCGAGCTGCGCGCCCTCGCCGCCGAGGCACCGCGCTACGGCCCGCTGTGGGAGCTGGCCGAGGGCCTGGACTCGCTCGTCCACGGCATGGCCATGCACCCGTGCGGGGTGATCATCAGCGACGCGACGCTGCTGGACCGGCTGCCGGTGCAGCCCACCCCGCAGGGCGACTACCCGATGGCGATGGCGGCGAAGGAGGAGGTCGAGGCGCTGGGCAACATCAAGCTCGACGTGCTGGCGGTGCGGATGCAGTCCGCGATGGCGCACGCCGTCGCCGAGATCGAGCGCGCCACCGGCGACCGGATCGACCTGGACGACCCGCGGCAGGTCCCGCTGGACGACGTCTTCGCCTTCAAGCTCATCCAGGCCAGCAACACCATCGGGATGTTCCAGCTGGAGTCGCCCGGCCAGCAGGACCTCCTCTCCCGGCTCCAGCCCCGGGACGTCCAGGACGTCATCGCCGACATCAGCCTCTTCCGGCCCGGCCCCGTCCAGGGCGGCATGCCCGAGCGCTACATCGCCGCCCGGCACGGCGGCGACCCGCACTACGCCCACAAGGCCCTGGAGCCCGTCCTCGCCGACACCTACGGCGTGACGATCTGGCACGAGCAGGTCATCGAGACGCTGGACGTCATGACCGGCTGCGGCCGGGACCGCGCCGAGGTGGGCCGCCGGCTGCTCGGCGACAAGGAGCACCTGCCGATGATCAGGGAGTGGTTCCACCGCGCCGCCGCCGCCCGCGGCTTCTCCGCCGGGGTCCGCGACGAGGTGTGGGCCACCGTCGAGTCCTTCGGCGCGTACGGCTTCTGCCGCGCGCACGCCGTGGCCTTCGCCGTCCCCGCCCTCCAGTCCGCCTGGCTCAAGGCGCACCACCCGGCCTTCCTGCTCGCGGGCCTGCTGGAGCACGACCCCGGCATGTGGCCCAAGCGCGTCATCGTCGCCGACGCCCGCCGGGGCGGCGTGCCCGTGCTGCCCGTCGACGTCAACCGCTCCCGGCCCGGACACGTCGTGGAACGCGCCGAGGGGGAGCGCTGGGGGGTGCGGCTCGCCCTGTCCGGGGTCCGCGGGATCACCGCGGAGGAGTGCGAACGGATCGCCGCGGGCAGCCCGTACGCCTCGCTGTCCGACTTCTGGCAGCGCGGCCGCCCCAGCCGCCCGGTCGCCGAGCGGCTCGCCGAGATCGGCGCGCTCGACGCGCTGCACGACGGCCGGCTCACCCGGCGCGACCTGCTGCTGCAGATCGCCGAGCTGCACCGGCAGTCCCGCGTCCGCACCGCGGGCGAGGGCCAGCTGCCGCTGGACGCGGGCGCGATCGGCGGCTCCGACCCCAGCGGGGTGCCCGAGCTGACCGGCCGGGAGGCCCTCGGCGCGGAGCTGGACGCCCTCGGCATCGACGTCTCCCGGCACCTGATGGAGCACCACCACCGGCTGCTGCGGGAGATCGGCGCGACCGACGCCGCCCACCTCGCCGCCCTCCCGGCCGGCCGCCAGGTCCTGGTCGCCGGGGTGCGGGCCGCGACCCAGACCCCGCCGATCGCCAGCGGCAAGCGCATCATCTTCGTCACCCTGGAGGACGGTTCCGGACTGGTGGACCTGGCCTTCTTCGAGGACTCCCACGAGGCCTGCGCGCACACCGTCTTCCACTCCGGGCTGCTGCTGGTGCGCGGTACGGTCCAGGTCCGCGGCACCCGCCGCACCGTCGTCGGCACCATGGCCTGGGACCTGGAGAAGGTCGCCGCCACCCGGCGCGACGACGGGCCCGAGGCCGCGCTCGCGCTGCTCGGCGCGGACGGCCCGCAGCCCACCCCGGCGCAGCCCCCCGGCCGCACCCTGGAACACGGCACGGCCGGTGCCCGACTCCACCCCTACGCCGACCTCCAGCCCGCCGGCACCCGCACCGCCGACCTGCGCCGCCTCGGCCACCGCAGCCCGGGGAGCGCGGGATGACGCGTACGCCCCGCCGCCCGGGACTCCGCGCGGAGCCGGTCGCGGAGCCGGTCGCGGACACGGATCCGGAGCCGCGTCCCGGGCTTCGCCGGGAGTCCGGTCCGGACGCGGAGGCCGCGGTGTCCGGTCCGGACGCGCAGCCTGCCCCTGCCCCTGCCCCTGCTCCTGCCGCGCCGCTGTCGCCGCGGCCCACGGGCCGGCCGGATCCCGGCCCTCGGCTCGTTGCGCCGTCCGCCGCCGGGGAGGCCCCCGCCGGCCCGCAGGCCGCCCCCGGCCGTACGGTCCCGGCCGCCCCGGCCGGTCCGCGCCCGCGGCACATCGCCCACCTGCGGCTGCACGGCACGCTCGACGACGGGCGCTACGCCGCCGCGCTCGCGCTGCTCGGCGACATCACCCCGCACGTCCAGGCCTTCCCGCCCGACGCCGTCCAGCTCGACCTGACCTCGGCACTGCGCTACTTCGGCCAGGACCCCTACGAACTGCTCCAGATGGCCCGGATGCGGCTCATGGCGCTCTACGGCATCGCGAGCAGCGCCGGTCTCGCGGGCAACCGGATGCTCGCCGCGATGGCGGCGGCGTCGCAGCCGCGGCAGACCACGCAGATCCCGCGCGACCAGGACGCCATGGAGCGCTGGCTGCGCCCCCGCCCGCTGACCGCGCTGCCCGGCGTCGGCCAGGCCACCGCCGCCGCCCTCGGGCGCTACGGCCTGCACACCGTCGGCCAGGTCGCCGACCTCCCCCCGGCGACCCTCCAGCGCATCCTGGGCGCGGGCCCGGCCCGGCTGCTGGCCGAACGCGCCCGCGGCCGCGACCCCCGCCCGGTCACCCCCCGGGCGCCCGCGGCCCAGCTGGCCGCCGACCTCCACTACGCGCGGGACTGCCTGGACCCCGGCCGGCACCACCAGGGCGTCCTCGGGCTCGCCGAACAGCTCGGCCGCCGGCTGCGGGCCGAACACCAGGTCACCGGCGGCCTCACCCTCACCGTCCGCTACGCCGACCGCAGTTCCACCACCCGGACCCGCGCCCTGCCCGAACCCACCGACCACTCGCCCGACCTGGCGGCCGCGGCCCTCGGCATCCTCGCCTCGCTGGGACTGCAACGCGCCCGGGTACGGTCCCTCACCCTGCGCGCCGACCGGCTCGCCCCGCGCGAGGCCGCCCACCGCCAGCTCAGCATGGACCCCGCCGAGGACCGCGCCCGCGCCCTGGAGGCGGCCGCCGACCGCGCCCGCCACCGCTTCGGCCCCACCGCCGTCCTCCCGGCCACACTCGCGGTCCCGGAACCGCCGGGAGCGGGTCCCGTGCCCGCCGGTGAGGGGTAGCAGCCGGGGCCGGGCGGGCTGTGCCAGGATCCCCGGTATGACGCTGGAGATCACCATCGACGCGGCCTCGGCCGTGCCGCCGTACGAGCAGGTGCGCGGGCAGATCGCGGACGAGGCGCGGGCCGGGAGGCTGCCGGTGGGGTACAAGCTGCCCACCGTGCGGGGGCTGGCCGAGCAGTCGGGGCTGGCGGCCAACACGGTCGCCAAGGCCTACCGGGCGCTGGAGGCCGACGGGGTGATCGAGACCCGGGGACGGCACGGCACCTATGTGGCCGCGGCCGACGCCCTGGCCCGCGAGGTCGCCGCCGCGGCCGCCTCGTACGTCGACCGGGCCCGCCGTCTCGGCCTGGACCGCGCGGCCTCGCTCGCCGCCGTGCACGAGGCGCTGCGCGCGGCCTACGGGGACGCCGGGGAGTGACCCGCTACAGGTAGAGCCCGTCGGCGGCCTGCGGGGCCGGGCGCAGTGCCGGGTTGGTGCCGCGGCGCAGCGCGTACAGCTCGGCGAGTGTCGCGCCGTCGCGGCCGATGCCCTCGGAGGTGCCGAGCCAGCCGGTCGCCTCCTCGCGGGAGAGCGGGCCGACCTCGATCCTGGCCAGGCAGCGGCCGGGGCGGACGACCGCGGGGTGCAGGCGTTCCAGGTCCTCGTTGGTGGTGATGCCCACCAGGACGTTGCGGCCCTGGCCGAGCAGCCCGTCGGTGAGGTTGAGCAGCCGGGAGAGGGCCTGGCCCGCGGCGTGCTTGGCCTGGCCGCGGATCAGCTCGTCGCAGTCCTCCAGCAGCAGCAGGCGCCAGCGGCCGCCGGAGGCGCCCTCGTCCTCGCCGATCGCGATGTCCATCAGGTAGCCGATGTCGTTGAACAGCCGCTCGGGGTCCAGCACGCAGTCGACCTGGCACCAGTCGCGCCACGAGCGGGCCAGTGTGCGCAGCGCCGACGTCTTGCCCGTGCCGGGCGGGCCGTGGAGCAGCAGCAGCCGGCCGGTGATGTCGTCGGCGCCGGTCTTCATCAGCCCGTCCATCGCCTCGGCGACCTTCGCGGTGTAGTTGCCGCGCAGCTCCTCCCAGGGCGCGGCGGCGATCTGCCGGGTCGTCCGGTGCGGGCCGCGGCGCTGCGAGACGTACCAGAAGCCCATGGTGACGCTCTCCGGCTCCGGTTCGGGCGTGTCCTCGGCGCCTTCCACGGCCGAGCCGAGGACCTGCTCGGCCAGTTCGTCGGTCACGGCGGTCACTGTGACGTCGGCGCCGCGGCTCCAGCGCGAGACCAGGACCGTCCAGCCGTCCCCCTCGGCGAGGGTGGCGCTGCGGTCCTTGGCGCGGGCCTGCCGCAGCACGGTCGCGTCCGGCGGCAGCAGGGTGCGGTCGGGCTTGACGCTGTCCAGCGCGGCGCCGCGCGCGAACGGCTGCTCACCGGCGGCGAAACGGCCCATGAAGAGGGCGTCGACCACGTCGGAGAGCGAATCGCTGTCGTCGAGGCCCACATGGAGGGGCAGGGCGCGGTGCGGCGCGGTCGGGCCCGCGGGCCGCCCGGACTCCGCCGCCGATGCTGCTGGGGCGGCGGGCGGCACATGCCCCCCAGGCTCGCCGGATGTCACGGACATGGGGCCATGATCTGTCAGAACCACCCGATCGGCCCAGCGCTTTTCGGATCCTCGCGACGGGACCCGCCGCCCTCCGGGCGGGCCGCGCGCGCACCCCCGACCGGCGGGTACCGTGGTGGGCGACGGTGCGCGACGCTGCCGAGAAGGCGTCAACACCCTTGAAGCGGTGGTGAATCGGGCATCATGGTCGGACGGGGGATGCACGGGTGACGCGGCGGGGCGATAGGGTTTAGCCTGCCCGTGCCGGGCAGCCCTCGTCAGGGTGGGGAGAGTCATGGAACAGATAGCGATGCGGAGCAGGCCCAGAGTGCCTGCCATCAACGCGGGGACGGGCGCGTCCAGCGCGCGGCTCGACCGGCATCTGTCGATACTGGCCGGTCCCGCCGTCCCCCAGCGCGAGGCCGAGGAGGCGACCGTGCTCATGCGTGAGCTGACGTCGCGTCCCGTGAGCCACGCCACGGCCAACCGCGGGGCCAGGGTCTCGCTCTTCGCCCCGCTGCGCCGGCTGCGCAGGTCGCTGTTCGGCAACCGCCGCTGACCGCCTCCCGCTGCCACTGAGCAGCCGCCGTTCGCGTACGGTGCCGGTCCGCGGACGCGGCTGCCGTGCGCCGGGCTGCCCCGACTCCCGCTGTTCGCGCCCTGTCGTGCCCGCCTCTCCCCGCGGGCCGTCCGGCGCCCCGGGCCGCGCTCTCCCCGCCTCCCCGCCCGCCCGGCGCGCTCACACCAGCGCGAACTGCCCGTCAGGGCCCTCTTCCCGGTGGTCCAGTACGGACGCGGGGCGGCGCCTGGCCGCCGGTACCGGCAGCACGCCCGCCTCCCGCAGCGCCGCCGTACCCACCCCGTCCCGGCCCCGCCCGACCTCGGCCTGCCCCGGCCGCGGGGCGAGACGGCCGGCCAGCTCGCGGCGTTCGGCGTCCAGTTCGGCGAGCAGCGTCAGCACGCTGATCGTCTCCAGCAGCTCCGAGGTGCTCGACCTGGTCCACGGCGGCGGGCGCAGCGCCTCCAGCGAGCCGGGCGCCCCCGGCGCCGTCCGCCGCTCCCACCAGGCCTGAAGGACCCGCACCCCGCCCGCCGTGCGCTGCCACGCGGCGGGGGAGACGGGCGAGACGCGGCCCGCGCCGATCCGCAGCTCGCGCTGCTCGGGGTCGTACTCCAGCTCGTCGGGCCCGGGGGCCGCGGGCAGCGGCGCGCGGACGTAGGGGCGGCTGCCGCCGGGCAGCCGGGGCCCGCCGGGGTCGCGGCCCGCGGCGGGGTCGGCGAAACGGGCGCCGCGGGTGTGCAGCCACACCAGCCGCGCGCCCAGCGCCACCCCTTCCCGCCACGGCCCGGCATCGGCGGGAAGGGGCACCCGGCAGCCCTCGGGCGCCGCGTACCCGGCGGCGGCGACCCAGGCCAGCACGTCGTACGCCGTCACCTCGGTCCCGTAGGCCGCGGACAGCGCTTGCGTCAGGCCCGGTGCGAGATTCGGGTCCCGGCCGCCCGGCTGCCGGAACAGCGGGCGGATCCGGCCCGGACGGCCCGCGGGTGAGCGGCCGTCGGGCAGCAGCGCGGCGAACGACACCGGCGGCTCGGCCACCTCCGGCAGGAACGCCTGCTCCACCGCGAAGACCTGCTGCCCGTCCAGCACCCGCCACAACTCGGGCCGGGCGGCGTCGATGAGCCGGTGATCGGGTATCAGCCACTGCCGGTCGTAGGCCCCGTGCGCGATCGGCACGGGCTCGGGGCAGGGCCCGTCCTCGCGCGCCAGCGCCGTTGTCGCCGTGCGGTGCCCCGGCAGCTGGCCGACCCTGCTGTGCAGCCCGCGCGCCCGGCTGGGATGCAGCAGCTTCTCGCGCTGCTGCTCGCCCGCGGCGGTGAACAGCGCCCAGCGCGCGCGCAGCGTCGCCGCGTCCGGTGCCAGCGGCCAGCCGCGGCCGATGCGCAGCGGCGCCACGGACCAGGGCATCAGGTCGTGCAGCAGGGGCGCGTTGTCGCTCACCGCACGCATGCTACTGACGCCGCTCAGCGCGCCTCCATCGTCACCGTGAAGGAGAAGCGGTCTCCCCGGTAGTGGATCCGTACCACGTCCACAGCCCGCCCCGACTCGTCGTAGGTGACTCCCGTGTAGTGCAGGATCGGACTGAGCAGCGGCACCCGCAGCAGCCGGGCCGTCTCCGGGTCGGCCAGCCGCGCCTCCACCGTGTCGGTGATCCGGCTGATCCGCACCCCCAGCACGTCCTTGAGCACCTTGGTCATCGGCCA
The DNA here is from genome assembly GCF_044332905.1 of Streptomyces sp. NPDC021224. NCBI lineage: Bacteria > Bacillati > Actinomycetota > Actinomycetes > Kitasatosporales > Streptomycetaceae > Streptomyces > Streptomyces sp. NPDC021224. Next base: position 62,850 of record NZ_JBIRPW010000014.1, read on the forward strand.
GCGCTCCAGGTCGGCCAGGTCGATCGCCGCGGCCGTCTCCGGACGGAGGAAGTTCTCCGCCCAGTTGGTCGGCTCCCCTCGCTCGTCGCAGCGCAGCCGGCGGAAGGCCACCGCTTCGTCCAGCCCGGGGAAGTGCTCGCGCACCTCGGGCGGCAGCGCCGACGGGCCGTGCTGGAAGACCGCGGTGCGCCCGCCGGACTGCTGCGCCACGATCGCGTCGACCGAGCCCAGCAGCCGCACCGGGGCGCCGCGCAGCGCCGTCGGTTCGATGAACGTGCCCCGCTTGCGGTGCCGGGAGATCAGGCCCTCGTCCTCCAGTTCCTTGAGCGCCTGCCGCATGGTGAGCACGCTCACGCCGTAGTGCCCGGCGAGGGCGTCCTCGGTCGGCAGCCGCAGCGGGTCGTCCTGGCGGCGGCCCAGTATCGACGCGCGCAGCGACTGCGAGACCTGGTACCACAGCGGCAGCTTGCGGTTCAGCACCAGGGAATCGGGAGCGAAGGAGGTCACAGCCGGAAGTTTCTCTCAAGGCCCTCCCACACCGCGTCGTAGTCCGGCTGCCGGTGCCCGGCGGACAGGGCGAAGTCGGTGGGCACGACCGGCCAGCGCGTCTCGAACATGAACGCCAGGCCGTCGTCCACCCGCTGCGGTGCCAGCTCGGCGGTGCTGGCCCGGTCGAAGGTGGTCCGGTCCGGGCCGTGCGCGGACATCATGTTGTGCAGCGAGGCGCCGCCGGGCACGAAACCCTCCGCCTTGGCGTCGTAGGCACCCTCGATCAGGCCCATGAACTCCGACATCACATTGCGGTGGAAGTACGGCGGGCGGAAGGTGTCCTCGCCGACCAGCCAGCGCGGCGCGAAGACCACGAAATCCGCACCGGCCAGGCCCGGGGTGTCGGAGGGCGACGTGAGCACCGTGAAGATCGACGGATCCGGGTGGTCGTAGCTGATCGACCCCAGCACGTTGAAACGGCGCAGGTCGTACAGGTACGGCACATGGCTGCCGTGCCAGGCCACCACGTCGAGCGGCGAGTGGTCGTAGCGCGCCGCCCACAGATTGCCGCCGAACTTGTTGACGACGTCGGTCTCCTCGTCCCCGTCCTCGTACGCGGCGACGGGGGCGAGGAAATCCCGTGCGTTGGCGAGGCCGTTGGCGCCGATCGGGCCCAGCTCGGGCAGCTGGAAGGGGCGGCCGTAGTTCTCGCACACGTAGCCGCGGGCGGTGCCGTCCGGCACATCGACCGCGAAGCGGACACCGCGCGGGATCAGCGCGACCTGGCCCGGCTCGGCCCGCAGCCGGCCGAACTCCGTCCGCAGCAGCAGCGCGCACTGCTGCGGCACGATCAGGAACTCGCCGTCCGCACTGGAGAACACCCGCCCGCTCATCGGGCGGTTGGCGCCGTACCAGTGGATGCCGATGCCCTCGCGGCGCAGCACGTCGCCGTTTCCCCCCACGGTGACCAGGCCCTGCACGAAGTCGGTGGGCTCCTCGGGCAGCGGGAGCGGGCCCCAGCGCAGCCGGTTGGGATCGGGCTCGACGTCCTGGAAGGGGCCGCTGCGCAGCGCGCCGTTGGGCACCCGGTGGAAGGGGGGATGCGCGGCGGAGGGCCGGATCCGGTAGAGCCAGCTGCGCCGGTTGTGCGCACGCGGCTCGGTGAAGGCGGTGCCGCTGAGCTGCTCGGCGTACAGCCCGAAGGGGGCGCGCTGCGGGGCGTTCCGCCCCACCGGGAGTGCGCCGGGCACCGCCTCGCTGCTGTGCTCGTTGCCGAAGCCCGGCGAGTAGTCGAGCCCCTTGCCCGCCTCGCCGTCGCTGCCGCCGCTGAAGGCTTCCCTGCCGAAGTCGTCCATGATGCGCTCCCCGCTCGCGTTGCCGTCCTGATTCCTATGCTGAACCATAGGAATCAGGACGGCAACCCTCGCCCGAGCGCCCTGTGGACAACTCGCGACGCCCCCCGTACGCCCGGGTCACGCCCCGTCAGCCGGTCCGGCGCCGGGCCCCTCCGGCTCTCCGGCGCCGGGCGGTTCAGGCTTTCGGACGTCGGGCCCTTCCGGCTGTCAGGCCGGTGTCAGGCCCGCCCTGTCCCGCGCCCGCGGGACCGCCGCGCCCAGCTCCCGCAGCACCGCCGCCGCGATCACCGCGTGGCCGCGGGCGGAGGCGTGGACGAGGTCGGCGCTGTAGAGGTCGCGGTCGCCCGCCGCGGGATGGCCCTCCATCTCGACCACCAGCGCCCCGTGGCGCCGCGCGGCCCCGCGGACGATGCCGTTGAGCACCGCCAGGCCCTCCTCCAGCGGACCGCCGCGCAGCTCGGGCACGGCGGCGGTCACGTCGAGCAGGGAGAAGGTGAGGACGGTGGTGCCGGGAGCGGCGACCCCGGCGAAGAGCAGGTCCATCTCGGCGGCGACCGCGTCGGGGGAGAAGCCCGGCAGCAGCAGGTCGTTGCCCCCGCAGACGACGGCGACCAGATCGGGCGCGAAGTCGGCCGCCGGACCGGACTGCTGGGCCCGTACCTGGGTCGTCGTCAGTCCGCGGGTCCCGAGGTTGAGATACTCCAGGCCCGGCGCCGCGGCCCGCAGCGCCTCGGCGGTGCGGTCGGCCCAGGACGCCGTGCGGTAGCCGGGCAGCGGGTCGCCCAGGCCCTCGGCGAGGCTGTCGCCCAGCACCGCGAAGCGCCGCCAGGGCGCCCCGCGCAGCAGTTCGCCGCTCTCGCCCGCGCCGAGGCAGTACGGGTCGGCGGCCTCGGTGGGGTGGCCGCCCGCGCCGGAGGATCCGGCGTCGGGGTCGCTCGTGCGGGCCACGTCAGGGCTTCTCCCGGCCATGTCAGGACTCCTTCGGCAGGGTGCGGCCCATGGCCAGGCCCACCACGGCGGCGCCCGCGGCCAGTAGCGCGCAGACGAGGAAGACGTCGCGGTAGGCCTGGGGCCCCGCCAGTCCGTGCGCGGCGATCACCGAGGCGGTCGCGGCCACGCCGAGCGATCCGCCCAGCTGCCGGGCCGTGGTCGTCATGCCGACACCGGAGGCGAACTGCTGCGGCGGCAGGGACCGGGCCGCCGCCGTGGACAGGGCGGTCAGGGCGCCGCCGAAGGCGGCACCGCCGACCAGGCCCATCGGCAGCCACAGGGACAGGAAGCGGGCGTCGGACCCCAGGCCGAGGTACATCCACACGCCGACCGCGGTGAACGCCGCCATCGACACCGCGACCACGGCGGGCAGTTGGTGCGGCCTGGCCCGTTTGCCGACCGCGACGGCGGCGACCGCCGACGTCAGGGCGCCCGGCGTGACGGCGAAACCGGCCTTGAGCACCGAGTAGTGCCACACCGTGGTGAGGAACAGCGGGCTGCTGAGCAGCCAGGCGAAGAGCGCCGCCCCGGTGAAGGCCGCGGCGCCCGACGACACCGCGAAGGCCGGGCTGCGGAAGAGCGAGATCTCCACGGCCGGCGCCTGGTGGCGGGCCGAGCGCAGCAGCGCGAGCGCGATCAGTGCCGCGCCGCCCGCGACGCTCGCCACGGTGGCGGCCTCGCCCCAGCCCCAGTCGCTGCCCTTGGTCAGTCCCAGCACCAGCAGCGCGATGCCCGCGGTCACCGCGGCCGTGCCCAGCGGGTCGGGCAGCCGCCGCTGCGCGCCGGTCCGTTCGGGCAGGCCGCGCAGGCCCGCCAGGACGAGGGCGGCGCCGACGGGGACGTTGATCAGGAAGACCGCGCGCCAGCCGAAGGCGTCGACCAGCACGCCGCCGAGCGCGGGCCCCGCCGCGGTGGCCATGGACCCGGCCGCGCCCCAGGCGCCTATGGCCGCGGGAAGGCGCTGCGGCGGGGTGGTGGCGAGCAGCAGGCCGAGCGCGGCCGGGATCATGCCGGCCGCCGTGGCGCCCTGGAGGGCGCGGGCGGTGATGAGCAGCGGCAGGTTCTGCGCGGCGGCGCACAGCGCGGAGGTGAGGGTGAAGCCGGTGAGCGAGATGAGGAAGAGCTTCCTGCGGCCGAAGGTGTCGGCGATGCGCCCCGCCGGGGTCAGGAGCGCCGCGAAGAGCACGGCGTAGCTGCTGACCACCCACGACAGGTCGGAGACCTTGTCCTGGGGGAAGCTCGCGGCCAGGTCGGGAAAGGCGACGTTGACGACGGTGGTGTCGAGGAACGCGATGAAGGTCGCCCCGGCGCTGAGCAGCAGCACGGTGCCCGGTTTCGCCGGGGAGCCGCCGTCCGGGGGCGTGGTTGCGGCGCCCTCCCGGCCGGCGGAAGCGGCGGTGGCGGGGGCGGAGGGACCTGAGGAACCGGCGGGAGGAGACATGGTCGTCCTTGGTCTCGACAAAGGAAACATACCTGCGGTACGCAACATACATACCGTAGGTATGTGACTGTCAAGCAGTGCCGTTGGCTAGGGTGGGGGGACGGATCAGAGACGGACGGGGGCGGCGTCGCGCCGACACGCGCGGCAAGGCGGGCAGGACAGGAGGACGGCCGTGACGACAGCGCGTACGGCGACCGGACACGGCGCGGGGCAGGCCCGGGTGCGCCCGACGCAGCAGGAGCGCTCGGACGCGACGGTCGAGGACCTGCTGGCCGCGGCCCGCGCGCTCTTCGCGACCGCCGGATACGCCGCCACCTCCCTGGACGCGGTCTGCGACCGCGCCGGGGTGACCAAAGGCGCCCTTTACCACCACTTCTCCGGCAAGAAACAGCTCTTCGCCGCCGTCTACGCCCGAGAGCAGGAACGCCTCAACGAGCGCATCACCGCCGCCTACCGCACCGTCACCGACCCGTGGGGGGCCGTCTTCGAGAGCTGCCGCGCCTACCTGGAGGCCTCGCTCGACCCCGGCGTGCAGCGCATCACCCTCCTCGACGCGCCCGGCGCCCTCGGCTGGGAGTCGATGCGCGAACTCGACGACAACTGCCGCGAGCTGACCCGCCGGGGAGTCGCCCGCGCCGTCCGCAAGGGGGCCCTGCCCGACCGCCCGGCCGACCCGCTCACCTCCCTGCTCTACGGCGGCCTCAGCGAGAGCGCGATGGCCATCGCACGCGCCGCCGACCCGCAGACCGCACTGGACGACGCGCTCACCGACCTGCGCCGGCTCTTCGACGCCCTCGCGGCCGCCGGGAGCTGACCCGATGACGGGCGACGGCGGCCGACCGGGTGCGGACGGCGGCCTGCTGCGCCGCACGCCCGTCCAGCAGCGCAGCACCGAGCGGCTGGAGCGCATCCTCGACGCCTGCGCGCGGCTCCTCGACGAGGGCGGCTACGAGCGGCTCAGCACCAGGGCCGTCGCCGCCCGCGCGGGGGTGCCGATCGGCTCGGTCTACCGCTTCTTCGCCGACAAGCGCGCGATGGCCGACGCCCTCGCGCACCGCAACCTCGACGAGTTCCTGGCCAGGACCGCTGCCCGGCTCGACGCGCCCGGCGCCCCGAGCGGCTGGCGCTCCGCCGTCGAGGTGCTGGTCGACGAGTACACCGCCATGAAGCGCACCGCCCCCGGCTTCGCGCTGCTGGACTTCGGGGTGCCGGGCGAGACCAACCACGACCTCGCCGAACGGCTCCCCGCACTGCTCGGCGACCGCCTCACCGCCGACCCCGCCGACCCGCGGCTGCGGATGGCGCTCACCGTCGCCGTGGAGGCGGCGGACGCCGCACTGCAACTGGCCTTCCGCACCGACCCGGAGGGTGATCCGCAGCTCGTCGCCGAGACGAAGGCGCTGCTGCTGGCCTACCTGGCGACGGTCCTGGACTGACGGGGGGCGGCCCGCTCGCCGCCCGACAGGCGCCCGCCCGCCCGGATCCCGGCGGGAGCCGGAGGAGACCGCCAACGCCCCACCGCCCACCGGCCCGAAACCGTCCGCGACCCCGCGGGGCGGTGCCGTTGTCAGTACCGGTGGGTAGTGTCGAGGACGACACTCGCCGACGTCGCCGAGGAGAGGAAGGGGGCACCGATGTCCCGGACCGCCCTGCGCATCTGCCCGCTCTGCGAGGCCACCTGCGGCCTCGTCCTGACCGTCGAGGACGGCCGGGTCACGCACGCCCGTGGCGACCGTGAGGACGTCTTCAGCGCCGGGTTCGTCTGCCCCAAGGGCGCCTCCTTCGGCGCGCTGGACGCCGACCCCGACCGGCTCACCCGCCCGCTCGTCCGCCGTGACGGCGTGCTGGAACAGGCCACATGGGCGGAGGCCTTCGCGGCGGTCGCCGCCGGGCTCGGCGCCGTCACCGGTCCGCACGGCGGCGAGGCGGTCGGTGTCGTCCTGGGCAACCCCAACGTCCACACGATGGCCGGCGGCCTCTACCCGGCGCAGTTGCCGGCCGCGCTGCGCACCCGCTCCGTCTTCACCGCCAGCACGCTCGACCAGATGCCCAAGCACGTCAGCTGCGGCTACCTCTTCGGCGACTCCAACGCCATCCCGGTGCCGGACCTGGACCGCACGGGGCACCTGCTGCTGATCGGCGCCAATCCGCTGGTCTCCAACGGCAGTCTGGCCACCGCCGCCGACTTCCCCGGCAAGCTCCGGGCGCTGCGGCGGCGCGGCGGACGGCTCACGGTGATCGACCCGCACCGCACCAGAACCGCCCGGATCGCCGACCGGCACATCGCCCCGCGGCCCGGCACGGACGCAGGCCTGCTGTTCGCCCTGGTGCAGGTGATCCTCGCCGAAGGACTCGCCGACCCGGGCGACCTGACACCGTATCTGTCGGGCCTGGACGAACTGCGCGCCCTCGCCGCGGATTTCCCGCCCGAGCAGGTCGCCGCCTACTGCGACGTGCCCGCCGCCGACATCCGCGCCCTCGCCCGGGAGCTGGCCGCGGCGGAGAGGGCCGTGGTGTACGGGCGGCTCGGCAGCACCGCCGTCGAGTTCGGCACCCTCACCAGCTGGCTGGTGGACGTGCTCAACGTCCTGACCGGCAATCTGGACCGGCCCGGCGGTGCGATGTTCCCGCTGTCGGCGACCGCGCGGGCGCCCCGGCCGCCGCGCCCCGGCAAGGGCTTCCGGACCGGCCGCTGGCACAGCCGGGTCGCCGGCCACCCGGAGACCAGGGGCGAGCTGCCCGCCGCGGCCCTGGCCGAGGAGATCGACACACCGGGGGAGGGACGGCTGCGCGCCCTCGTCGTGGTCGCGGCCAACCCCGTGCTGTCCGCGCCCGACGGGCTGCGCCTGGACCGCGCCCTGGCCGGGCTGGACTTCATGGTCAGCGTCGACCCGTATCTCAACGAGACCTCGCGGCACGCCCATGTCGTCCTGCCGCCCCCGCCGCCCGCGCAGAGCGCGCACTACGACTTCGCCTTCAGTACCCTCGCGGTGCGCAACACCGTCCGCTACAGCCGGCCCGCGGTGCCGCTCGCCGAAGGCGCCATGGACGAGCCGGAGATCCTGGCCCGGCTGATCCTCGCCGTCCTCGGCCAGGGCGGGCCGGACGCCGACCCCGCCGCCGTGGACGCCCAGGCGGTCGAGCGCAGGCTGACCGCCGAGACCGCCGACCCGCACTCGCCGGTGCACGGCCGCGCCCCGGCCGAGCTGGCCGCGCGGCTGGAGGGGCGCACCGGCTACGAGCGGCGGCTCGACATGATGCTGCGGCTCGGACCCTACGGCGACGGCTTCGGCGCGGCGCCGGAGGGGCTGACGCTCGCCCGGGTCCTGGACCGCCCGCACGGCATCGACCTCGGGGCGCTGCGGCCCCGGCTGCCCGAGGTGCTGCGCACCGCCTCCGGCACGCTGGAGCTGGTGGCGCCGCCGCTGGCGGCCGACGTGCCGCGGCTGCGCGCCGCCGTGGCACGCGGCGGCGACGCGGCGAGCCTGGTCCTCATCGGGCGCCGCCACCTGCGGTCCAACAACAGCTGGATGCACAACGTGCCGGCGCTGACCGGCGGCAGCAACCGCTGCACCGCGCAGCTCCACCCCGACGACGCCGCCCGGCTCGGTCTCGCCGACGGCGCGCTCGCCCGGATCAAGGGCGACGGCGGCGAGATCACCGCCCGGGTCGAGATCACCGACACGCTGCGACCCGGCGTGCTGAGCCTGCCGCACGGCTGGGGCCACGACCGCACCGGCACCCGGCTGACCGTCGCCTCCCGCGACCCCGGGGCGAACGTCAACCAGCTCCTCGACGGCACCCGCCTCGACCCGCTCTCCGGCACCGCGGTGCTCAACGGCTTCCCGATACGCGTGGAGGCGGCGGACTGACCCGGCCGCCGCCGTCCCCCTCGGCCCCGCGGGCGTACGCCCCCGGGCGCGCAGGGCGGCACGGGCACCCGGTGGGCCCTGGCACCGTAAAACTATCGGCGCTAGTTTGGGCATCGGACACAGAGACCCGGACATCGGCACCTAGGCACCGGCGCACGGACGCAGGCGCACGGACGCAGGCGCACGGACGCAGGCGCACGGACCAGGACGCGCGGACGCGAGCACTCGGAAGGCGGCAGGTGGAGCATGACTGACGGTGGGCGGACGGACGGCGTGGCGGACGGGGCAGGCGCGGGCCGCCCCGCGGCGCAGGGAGCGGGCGGCGGCAGCGGACGGCCCACCGGGGTCTTCCCCGGGCGGGAAGCGCTGTTCGTCGGCGGCGAGTGGCGGCCCGCCGCCGGGGAAGGCCTCATCGAGGTGCTCGACCCGGCCACCGAGCAGGTCGTCGGCCGTGTCCCGGCCGGGGACGGGCAGGACGTGGACGCCGCCGTACGGGCCGCCCGCGCCGCGCTGCCCGGCTGGGCCGCCACCCCGCCCGCCGGGCGGGCGGCCGTCCTCGCGGCCGCCCGCGACCTGCTGGCCGCGCGCCGGGAGGAGATCGCCGCGACCGTCTCCGCCGAACTGGGCGCGCCGCCCGCCTTCGCCGCCGCCGTGCACGCCGACCTGCCCACCGCCGTGATGGCCGGCTACGCCGACCTGGCCGCCGCGCATCCCTTCGAGGAGCGCATCGGCAATTCCCGGGTGCTGCACGAACCGGTCGGCGTCGTGGGCGCGATCACCCCGTGGAACTACCCGCTGCACCAGATCGTCGCCAAGGTCGCCCCCGCGCTCGCCGCGGGCTGCACGGTGGTGCTCAAGCCCGCCGAGGACACCCCGCTCGTGGCGCAGCTCTTCGCGGAGATCCTGGCCGCGGCCGGGCTGCCCGCCGGGGTCTTCAACCTGGTCACCGGCCTCGGCCCGGTCGCGGGCCAGGCGCTCGCCGAGCACCCGGACGTCGACCTGGTGTCCTTCACCGGCTCCACCGCCGTCGGACGGCGGATCGGCGCCGCCGCCGGATCCGCGGTCAAGCGTGTCGCGCTCGAACTCGGCGGCAAGTCCGCCAACGTCATCCTCCCCGGCGCCGACCTGGCCCGGGCGGTGAACGTCGGCCTGGCCAACGTCTTCGCCAACTCCGGTCAGACGTGCAGCGCCTGGACGCGCATGCTGGTGGACGCCGAGCGCTACGACGAGGCCGTGGCGATCGCCGCGGCCGCCACCGCCAAGTACGTGCCCGGCGAGCGCCTCGGCCCCGTGGTCAACGCCAGACAGCGCGAGCGGGTCCGCGGCTACATCCGGCGCGGTGTCGAGGAGGGCGCCCGCGTCGTGGCGGGCGGCCCGGAGGCACCGGAGGGACTGGAGCGCGGCTACTACGTCCGGCCCACCGTCTTCGCGGACGTCGAGCCCGGCATGGCGATCGCGCAGGAGGAGATCTTCGGCCCGGTCGTGGTCCTGATCCGCTACCAGGACGAGGAGGACGCGCTGCGGATCGCCAACGGCACGGTCTACGGCCTCGCCGGGGCGGTGTGGGGCGCCGACGAGGACGCCGCGGTCGCCTTCGCCCGCCGCATGGAGACCGGCCAGGTCGACATCAACGGCGGCCGGTTCAACCCGCAGGCCCCCTTCGGCGGCTACAAGCAGTCCGGTGTGGGCCGCGAGCTGGGCCCGCACGGTCTCGCCGAATACCTCCAGACCAAGTCGCTCCAGTTCTGACGCGGCCCGGGCCGCCGTCCCCGTACCCGGACGGCGGCCCGGCACGTACGCCCCGGCGGGACGGTATGTCGACACATCGACAAGCCGCCCCCGCCGCACACCCCGGTACGCTCACCGTCCGCCCAGCCCCCGTCCCGCCCCGTCCCGTCCCGTCCTCACCGATCAGGAGACAGCCGTGGTCCGCGCCGCCGTCCTGCCCGCCGTCAACGCACCTCTGGTCGTCACCGACATCGACCTGCCCGACCCCGGCCCCGGCCAGGTGCGGGTGCGGCTCGCGGCCGCGGGTGTGTGCCACTCCGACATGTCGCTGTCCAACGGCACGCTGCGCCAGCCCGTCCCGGCGGTGCTCGGCCACGAGGGCGCCGGGACGGTCGTCGCCGTCGGCGAGGGCGTCACCCATGTCGCCCCCGGCGCCCCGGTGGTGCTCAACTGGGCGCCCGCCTGCGGCAGCTGCCACTTCTGCGGGCTCGGCGAGCCGTGGCTGTGCGCCAACGCGGGCGCCGCCGCCGCGAAGCCGTACGCGACGCTCGCCGCCGACGGCAGCCCGCTCCACCCGGGCCTGGGCACCGCCGTGTTCGCCGAGGAGACCGTGGTGTCCGCGGGCGCCGTGCTGCCGCTGCCCCCGGGCGTGCCGCTCACGGACGCCGCGCTGCTCGGCTGCGCGGTACTGACCGGATACGGCGCCGTGCACCACGCGGCGGCCGTCCGGGCGGGCGAGTCGGTCGCCGTCCACGGCATCGGCGGCGTCGGCCTCGCGGTGCTCCAGGCCGCGCGCATCGCGGGCGCCGGGCGGATCGTCGCCGTCGACGTGGCGCCCGGCAAGGAGGAGCTGGCGCGCGCCGCGGGCGCCACCGACTTCCTCCTCGCCGGCGAGGACACCGCCCGCGCCGTCCGCGCCCTGACCGGCGGATACGGCGCCGACGTCGCCGTCGAGTGCGCGGGGCGCGCGGAGACCGTCCGCGCCGCCTGGTCCTGCACGCGGCGCGGCGGGCGGACGATCGTGGTGGGCATCGGCGGCCAGGACCAGAAGGTCACCTTCAGCGCGCTGGAGCTGTTCTACTTCGGCCGGACGCTGTCGGGCTGCGTGTACGGCAACTGCGACCCGGCCGTCGATCTGCCCGTCCTGGCCGAGCACGTACGCGAGGGCCGCTTCGACCTGTCCGGCATGGTCACCGACCGGATCGGCCTGGACGGCATCCCGGCGGCGTTCGAGGCGATGACGGCGGGCCGCGGCGGCCGCGCGCTCGTCGTCTTCTGAACCCGCCGCCCCTCGTACGCCGCCGGGCCCGGTTGCCCGCGTACGCCGCCGGGCCACCCGGTCACGTCACCGGGCCCGCTTCCGTCACACCACCGGGTCCACCATCGCCAGCCACGGCTCGTGCGCGCCGCCGAAGGGGCCCGCACCGCGCGTCACCGCGTCCATCAGCCACTGCGCGGAGGCCTGCGCCGAGGCGATGACGTCGGCCGGGTAGCCGTACCGCACCTGGTGCTCGGCGAACTCGTCCTCGTCGACGAGTATCGGCCCGGCCGCGTCACGCTTGCGCAGCACGTCCAGGTCGAGGTCCACCATCGTCACCTCGTCGCGCGAGGGCCACTGCGGCGGGGTGGTGATGTCGCAGTAGATCTCGGTGCTGCGCGGCGCCGCGTTGAAGACGGCCGTCCACCACGCGTCGCGCGGGAAGAGCAGGACGTGGGCCTCGGCGACGGTGATGCCGGGGTTGTGGCCCTTGCGCATCACGCCGTTCGGCGGCAGCCCGAGCCACACCCCGTGCTCGTCCTCGCCGAGCCGGTGCATCCGCAGATTCCAGTGCAGAGTGCCGTCGTATTTGTGGTAGTTGACCTGGACGAGGCCGTGTGCGCCCGCCGCCGCTGCTGGATCCGGAGTCGACATGGCGCCATCCTGTCAGCCGCCGTGCGCCTGCCGGGGGCCGTTTTCCGGCGGGAGACCCCGGGCGTCCCCCGCGTCCTCCGCGTCCGCCGCCCCGGCCACCTCGGCCGCGTACCGGAGGGCGAGGCCGTCGATGAGTGCCCGCAGGCCGGTGTCGAAGGCGCTCTCGTCGATCCGTTCGCGGTGCCTGGCCAGCAGGTGGGCCTGGCCGAGGTGCGGGTAGTCGGCCGGGTCGTACGCGGTGGCGTCGCCGACGAAGCCGCCCGCGAAGGAGCCGAGCGCGGAGCCCGTCACGAAGTAGCGCATCGCGGCGCCGATCCTGGTGGCCTGGGCGGGCGGCCAGCCCGCCTCGACCATGCCGCCGAAGACGGCGTCGGCCATCCGCAGCCCGGCGGGGCGCAGTCCGGGGCCGACCGCGAGGAAGGGCACGATGTTGGGGTGCGCGCTGAGGGCCGCGCGGTAGGAGCGGCCCCACGCCAGCAGCGCCTGCCGCCAGTCGCTCCCGCCCGCCGGGCCGCCGCCGTCGAACATCGACACGTCGACCTGCCCGATCACGGTGTCGGCGACGGCGTCGAGGATCGCCTCCTTGGTGGCGAAGTGGTTGTAGAGCGAGGGGCCGCTCACGCCCAGTTCGGCCGCGAGCCGCCGGGTGGAGAGCGCGGCCAGGCCCTCGGCGTCGACGAGCGCGAGCGCGGTCGTGACGATGCGGTCGCGGCTCAGCAGAGGCTTGCGGGGACGGGCCATGCGGCACATAGTAGAGGCTGCCGACAGAAAACTAGCGATGGTAGTTTCTGCCTCCAGCCGGACGGGTCCGGCAGGCATCGGACGGGTCCGGCACGCGCCGGACGGATCCGACACCACCGGACGGGGGCGGGCGCCGCACCGGACGGAAGGGCGGGTGGGGAGATGGCCGTGACGTTCGTGCTGTCCGCCGAGCAGGCCGACATGAAGGCCCTGGCCAGGGACTTCGCCGAGCGCGAGATCGTCCCGTACGCGGCCGCGTGGGACCGCGCCGAGGCGGTGGACCGCGCGATCGTCAAGAAGCTCGGGGCGGTCGGCTTCCTGGGCCTGACCATCGGCGAGGAGTACGGCGGCTCGGGCACCGACCACCTGGCGTACTGCCTGGTCACCGAGGAGCTGGGCCGCGCCGACTCCTCCGTGCGCGGCATCGTGTCGGTCTCCCTCGGGCTGGTCGCCAAGTCGGTCGCGCACTGGGGGAGTGAGGCGCAGAAGCGCCACTGGCTGCCCCGGCTCACCTCGGGTGACGCCATCGGCTGCTTCGGCCTCACCGAACCCGGCACCGGCTCCGACGCGGCGAACCTGACCACGCGCGCGGTCCGGGACGGCGACGGCTACGTCATCACCGGCGGCAAGACCTTCATCACCAACGGCACCTGGGCCGACGTCGTCCTGCTCTTCGCCCGCACCGGCACCGCCGCCGACGGCCACCGCGGGGTCAGCGCCTTCCTGGTCCCCGCCGACACCCCCGGGCTGACCCGGCGGGAGATCCACGGCAAGCTCGGGCTGCGCGGCCAGGCGACCGCCGAGCTGACCCTCGACGCCGTCCGCGTCCCCGCGGACGCGCTGCTCGGGCCCGAGGGCAAGGGCTTCTCGGTCGCGATGTCGGCGCTGGCCAAGGGGCGGATGTCGGTCGCGGCGGGCTGCGTCGGCATCGCCCAGGCGTGCCTGGACGCCGCGGTCGGCTACGCGGGGCAGCGCGAGCAGTTCGGCGCGCCGATCGCCGGGCGCCAGCTCGTACAGGAACTGCTCGCCGACATCGCCGTGGACGTGGCGGCGGCCCGCCTGCTCACCTGGCAGGTCGCCGACCTCATCGACCGCGGGCAGCCCTTCGCGACCGAGTCGTCGCTCGCCAAGCTGCACGCGAGCGAGGCCGCGGTGCGCTGCGCGAACAACGCGCTCCAGGTCTTCGGCGGCTACGGCTACATCGACGACTACCCGGTGGGCAAGCTGCTGCGGGACGCCCGCGTCATGACGCTGTACGAGGGCACGAGCCAGATCCACAAGCTGCTGATAGGACGTTCCCTCACCGGGGTGTCCGCCTTCTGAGACCCGCCGCCGCAGCTAAGCGCTTGCTCACCCGCCCAGGTAGGGTGTGACCCTGACAACCGTGCGGCCGGTTCGACCGGTCGGCGGCCCACGGCGACCGGCCGTGCCGACGGGTCCAAGGAGCGTGCGAGCGATGAGTGCGGAGGCGGCAACCGGCGAGGCGTGGGCGGACGTCACCCCCGACGCCGCCAGGCGGCTGGTGATCGCCGCGGTGGAGGCGTTCGCCGAGCGCGGTTACCACGCCACGACCACCCGGGACATCGCCGGGCGGGCCGGGATGAGCCCCGCGGCGCTCTACATCCACTACAAGACCAAGGAAGAGCTGCTCTACCAGATCAGCAGGGTCGGCCATCTGCGCTCGCTGGCGATGCTGGGCGAGGCGCGCGACGGTGGCGGCAGCGCCGCCGACCGGCTGGGCTCGGCGGTGAGCGCCTTCGTGCGCTGGCACGCCGAGCACCACACCACCGGCCGGGTCGTGCAGTACGAGCTGGGCGCGCTCGCCGAGGACCACTACGCCGAGATCGTGGTGCTGCGGCGGCAGAGCGAGGACGCGATCCGTACGATCATCGCCGACGGTGTGGCCGCCGGGGAGTTCGACGTTCCCGAGGTGGCGGGCACCACGCTGGCCGTGCTGTCGCTGTGCATCGACGTGGCCCGCTGGTTCAACCCCGCCGGGCGCCGTACGCCCGACGAGGTCGGCGCGCTGTACGCCGACCTCGTGCTGCGGATGGTGGGGGTGGAGGGCCGGGTCTGACCGGCAGGTGCCGGGCGGCTGCCGGGTACGGCGCCGCTGTCGGGTACGGCGCGGCTGTCGGGTACGGCGCGGCTGTCGGGTACGGCGCGGCTGTCGGGTACGGCGCGGCTGTCGGGTACGGCGCCGCTGTCGGGTACGGCGCGGCTCACAGGTAGAAGCGCGCCACCGTCTCCGCGACGCACACCGGCTTCTCCTCGCCCTCGCGCTCGATCGTCACCGTGGTGACGACCTGGAAGCCGCCCTTCGCCTCCGCCACGTCGGCGACCACCGCCGTCGCGCGCAGCCGCGAGCCGACCGGCACGGGGGCGGGGAAACGCACCTTGTTGACGCCGTAGTTGACGCCCATCCGCACGCCCTCGACCCGGAAGAGCTGCGGCGTCAGCGACGGGATGAGCGACAGCGTCAGGAAGCCGTGCGCGATGGTGCCGCCGAAGGGGCCCTGCGCCGCCCGCTCCGGATCGACATGGATCCACTGGCGGTCGCCGGTCGCCTCCGCGAAGGCGTCGACGCGCTTCTGCTCGATCTCCAGCCAGTCCGTCCAGCCGAGCTGTTCACCGACGGCGGCCCGCAGCTCGTCGGGCGAGGCGAAGACGCGGGGCTGCTGGGACATGGGCGGGGCCTCCGGGCGGTGACGGGTTCGCGGACCGGCGCGCCGGGCCGGTCCCGGGGGTTTCCAAGCGCTTGCTCAGCATGGTTCCGGTGCCCCTGGCTGTCAACGCCGCCCGGCGCCCGGCGCGTCCGGCACGGTCCGGGTGAGCCGCGTGTCCGGCACTGCGCGGCCGAGCAGCGCGTCGAGTGCGGGCCGCAGCGCGACGAGCCGGTCGAGCTGCCCGAGCTGCCCGGCGATGTCCGGCACCGCCATGCGCAGCACCAGATGCCGCGCGCCCTGCGCCACGTAGCGGCCGAGCTTGTCCACGACGGCCTCGGGCGTGCCCGCCGCGAGGGCCTGGATCTTCGCCATCTCCGTGAGCGGCAGCCCGTAGTTGGCCCGCGCGTACGCCTCCAGGGCCGCCTGCCCGCCGTCCGCCGCGTCGGTGAGCAGGACGTTCACGAAGAGGGCGGGGGTGAAGGGCGCCGCCCCGCGCCCCTCCCCGGCCGCGGCGGTACGGATGGCGGCGAGGCCCGTGCCGTAGTCCGCGGGGTCGGGCGGGTAGGGCATCCAGCCGTCGTAGAGGCGCCCGGCGCGGGCCAGCGCGGCGGGGGTGGCGCCGCCCAGCCAGACCGGCGGGCCGCCCGGCCGGAAGCTGCGGATGCCGGGCGCGACGTCGTCGAAGCGCAGCACCTCACCGTGGTAGGTGACCGGGCCCTCACCCGTCCACAGCCGCCGCCACAGCTCCACCGTCTCGTCCAGCCGCCGGAAGCGGCGCGGCCACGGCGTGCCCGCCATCGCGTAGACGGGCTGCCCGAAGCGCCCGGGGAAGCCCGCGCCCACCCCCAGCACCAGCCGCCCGCCGGACAGCAGGTCGACCGAGGCGATCGTCTGCGCGGCCTGCACGGGTGTGCGCAGCGCGGGCAGCAGGGCCCCCGTGCCGAGCGTGACGCGCTCCGTCACGGCGGCGAGCGCGGCGAGCGTGCTGAGGGCTTCGAGCCGCGGGGTGAGCAGCGAGTCGGTGACCCAGAGGGAGTCGAAGCCGGTCCGCTCGGCCCGTACGCCGAAGGCGACGGCCTCTCGCGGATCCGTCCCGGCGTTCCACTGCGCGGCGGTGCTGGGCACGAAGACCCCGAGGCGGACGCGGTCGGTCCCCGCCCAGGGGCCGGATCCGTAGTCCGGGTCCGGGACCGGGGCCGGGACGGTGAGCGCGGTGTGCTGATCGGTGAGTACGCGTGTCATACCGCCGATCGTCGGGAGCCGCGGGCATGCCCTCAATTCCCGGCAGGGAATGGCCGGTGCGACCCGGCCCGGCTAGAAAGGACCCGTGGACGCCCCTCGCAACACCCTTCCCCCGTCTGCCCGGCCCCCCGGTGAGCCGCCGCGCGCCGCCCGCGGAGCCGCTCAAGGCGCCCGCGCCGGGCGGCATCCCTCGGCCCGGACCGGCGGAGGCCCGGCCGCCGCGGGCGCCACCCCAGGGCGCCCCTCCGCCGGCCTGACCTTCTCCGAGGCGCTGCGCGCCAGCCGCACCCGGCGGCGGCTGAGCCAGCTGGAGCTGGCGCTGCGCGCCGGGACCACCCAGCGGCACATCAGCTTCATCGAGAACGGCCGCTCCACCCCCGGCCGCGCCCTCGTCGCGCGCATCGCCGACTCGCTCGCGCTGCCGCTGCGGGAGCGCAACGGGCTGCTGCTGGCGGCCGGTTACGCGCCCGTCCACCCGCAGCGCGACCTCGCCGACCCCGCGCTGGCCCCGGCCCTGGAGGCGCTCGACCACATCCTGACCGGCCATCTGCCCTACCCGGCGATCGTCGTCGACCGTTACGGGGACCTGGTCGGCGCCAACTCCGCCTTCGGTGTGATGACGGAGGGCTCGGACCCCGGACTGCTCGGCCCACGGGCCAACATCCTGCGGCTGGCGCTGCACCCGGCGGGCATGGCCCCGCGTATCCGCAACTTCCCGCAGTGGGCCCGGCACGTCATCGAGGCGCTGCGCGAGGAGCAGCGGCGCAACCCCGACGACCGGCTCGCGGCGCTGTACGACGAGCTGGCGGGGTACGTGCCCGCGCCCGGCGAGGGCGCCGACGCCGCGCTGGGCTTCACCGTGCCCATGGAGCTGGACTCCGTCTCGCGCGGTCCGCTGCGCCTGATGACGACCGTCGCCGTCTTCGCCACCGCGGCCGACGTCACGATCGCGGAGCTGAAACTGGAGGCCTTCCTGCCGGCCGACCGCGCCACCGCCGACGCCTTGCGGCAGGATTCCTGACACAGCCGAGTACCAACCCGAGCAGCAACCTGAGCACGAGCACGAGCACGAGCCCGAAGGCCGAGGAACCGCATGAGCCTGCGCCACCACGAGATCGCCGAGTCCCGGCACCGCATCCTGAACCCCTTCAACGAGGAGAAGCTGATGCTGCTCGGTGACATCTGCGGGCTCGGCAAGGGGCAGCGGCACCTCGATCTGGCCTGCGGCAAGGGCGAGATGCTGGTCCGGTGGGCGGAGCGGTACGGCACGACCGGCACCGGCGTCGACCTCAGCGAGGTCTTCCTGGCCGCGGCGCGCGAGCGGGCCGCGGAACTCGGGGTCGGCGACGCGGTGGAGTTCGTCCGCGGCGACGCGGGCGCGTACGAGGCGGAGCCCGGGGCGTACGACGTCGTGTCGTGCGTCGGCGCGACCTGGATCGGCGGCGGCCTGACCGGCACGATCGAGCTGCTGCGCCCGGCGCTGCGGCCCGGCGGGCTGATGCTGATCGGCGAGCCGTACTGGAACGAGCCCGCGCCCGAGGGCGCCCTGGAGGCGAACGGGGTGGCGGCCGACGACTTCACGTCACTGGTCGGCACGCTGGACCGGTTCGAGGCGGCGGGCACGGAACTGCTGGAGATGGTGCTCGCCGACGGCGACAGCTGGGACCGTTACGCCGCCGGGCAGTGGTTCGCGATCTCCGACTGGCTGCGCGACCACCCGGCCGACCACCGCGACGCCGCCGACATGCGCGCCTTCCTCGCCCACGCCCGCCGTACCCACCTGGAGTGGAACCGCCGCTATCTGGGCTGGGGCGTCTTCGTGCTGCGCGCGGCGGGCTGAGTCCGGCACCGCACGGCCCGCCGCGGCGAGTTGTGGGGATGTCGAAAAGCTGACGCATGTTCATCTTCCGGGCTGGGATAACCGGCGGTAACCTCCGCGCACCGGCTTCCGGAAGGAGCAGACATGCCGCTACGGACCCCACGACGGATCGGCAGAATCGGCGTGCTCAGAACGGCCGCCGCGAGCGCCCTCCTCGCGCTCGCGGCGACCCTTGTGGCCCCCACGTCACCGGCCGCGCACGCCGCCGACACCAACGACTACTGCGCGGGCCAGTGCGCCGACATCCTGCCGCCCGGCGAGAACGGCAACGCCACCCTTGCCGACATCCTCGCCAACAAGGCGCTCGGCACCCGCCCCGCGCACACCGCCGACCAGCTCGGCCCCTACGCCGCGCTCGCCGACGGCTACCCCACCCTCACCGACGCGACGATCACCAAGTTCTTCAACGACGCCTCCTTCGGCGTCCCCGCGGGCCAGGTGGCCTCGGTCAGCAGCCCGCGCTCCGACGTCACCATCACCCGCGACAAGGCCACCGGCGTCCCGCACATCAAGGGCACCACGCGGTCCGGCACCGAGTTCGGCGCCGGATACGCGGCCGCGCAGGACCGGCTGTGGCTCATGGACCTCTTCCGGCACGTCGGACGCGGCGAGCTGTCGTCCTTCGCCGGCGGGGCCGCCGCCAACCGCGGCCTGGAGCAGGAGTTCTGGCGCCAGGCACCGTACACCGAGGCCGACCTCCAGGCGCAGGTCGACTGGCTCGCCAACAACTCCGGCACGCGCGGCCAGCAGGCACTCGCCGACGCGCAGGCCTACGTGGACGGCATCAACGCCTACATCACCGCCTCGAAGAACGGCCGCTACTTCCCCGGTGAGTACGTGCTGACCGGCCACGTCGACGCCATCACCAACGCCGGCACCATCGAGCCCTTCCAGCTCACCGACCTGATCGCGCTCGCCTCCGTGGTCGGCGCGCTGTTCGGCACCGGGGGCGGCGGCGAGGTGCAGTCGGCGCTGTCGCTGCTGGCCGCGCAGCAGAAGTACGGCGTCGCGCAGGGCACGAACGTCTGGGAGTCCTTCCGCGAGCGGGACGACCCCGAGGCGACCTCCACCGTCCACGACGGCACCAGCTTCCCGTACGCGGGCAAGCCCGCCACCGCGCAGGGCGAGGCGCTGCCCGACCCCGGCTCCGTCACCGCCGAACCGCTCGTCTACGACGCGACCGGCGGCGCCACCCTGGCCACCACCAAGAGCCCGGGCGTGCTGCCCGGCAACCTGTTCTCCACCAAGAAGGGCATGTCCAACGCCCTCGTGGTGAGCGGAGCGCACACCGCCAGCGGCCACCCGGTCGCCGTCTTCGGCCCGCAGACCGGCTACTTCGCGCCACAGCTGCTGATGCTCCAGGAGCTCCAGGGCCCCGGCATCAGCGCCCGCGGCGCCTCCTTCGCGGGCCTGGGCATGTACGTCGAGCTGGGCCGCGGCCAGGACTACGCCTGGAGCGCGACCTCGGCGTCCCAGGACGTCACCGACACCTACGCCGTCGAGCTGTGCCAGGACGCCACGCACTACCTCTTCCACGGCCAGTGCACCGCCATGGAGAAGCTGGAGCGCACCAACTCCTGGAAGCCCACGCTCGCCGACTCCACGGCGGCGGGCTCCTACCGTATGCAGATCTGGCGCACCGCCTACGGCCCGGTCGAATACCGCGCCACGGTGGGCGGCAAGGCGGTCGCCTACACCCAGCTGCGCAGCTCCTACCGGCACGAGGCCGACTCGATCATCGGCTTCCAGGAGCTGAACGACCCCGGGTTCGTCCACGACCCGGCGTCCTTCCAGGCCGCCGCGCAGGACATCAACTACACCTTCAACTGGTTCTACGCCGACTCGCAGCACACCGCCTACTACAACAGCGGCACCAACCCGGTACGGGCGGCCGGTGTGGACGCGTCCTTCCCGGTGTGGGCGCAGGCCGCCTACGACTGGCGCGGCTGGGACCCGGCGGTCAACACCGCCTCCTACACCCCGCCCGCCCAGCACCCGCAGTCCGTCGACCAGGACTACTACATCTCCTGGAACAACAAGCAGGCCCCGGGATACACCTCCGCGGGCTTCGGCAACGGCTCGGTGCACCGCGCCGACCTGCTGGCGGACCGCGTCAAGGTGCTCGTCCAGCACGGCGGGGTGACCAGGTCCGCGCTGGCCAAGGCGATGGACGACGCGGCGCTCACCGACCTGCGCGGCGAGGACGTACTGCCCGACCTGCTCCAGGTCGTCAACAGCGCGCCCGTCACCGACCCGCAGGAGGCCGCGGCCGTGCAGCAGCTGACGGCCTGGCAGGCGGCGGGCACCAAGCGGCACGAGACCTCGCCGGGCTCGCACACGTACGCGAACGCGGACGCGATACGGGTCATGGACGCGTGGTGGCCGCTGCTCGTGCAGGGCGAGTTCCAGCCCGGCCTCGGCGGCGACCTGTACACGGCGCTCACCGACGACCTCACCGTCGACGAGTCGCCCTCCGCCGGGCACGGGCCGACGGGCTCGCACGCCGGAAGCTCCTTCCAGTACGGCTGGTGGAGCTATGTCGACAAGGATCTGCGCAAGGTGCTGGGGCAGCCGGTCGCCGGACCGCTGGCGCAGACCTACTGCGGCGGCGGGCAGCTCGCCGCCTGCCGCGACATGCTGCTGAGCACGCTCAAGCAGGCCGCCGCGGTGCCGGCCACCACCGTCTACCCGGGTGACGACGGCGGTTGCTCGGCGGGCGACCAGTGGTGCGCGGACTCCATCGTCCAGCGGCCGCTCGGCGGTGTCACCGACGACCGCATCAGCTGGCAGAACCGCCCGACCTACCAGCAGGTCGTGGAATTCCCCGCACACCGCTGAACCGCGCCTGAACCGGGCCTGATCTGCGCCTGACCCGCGACCGAGTCGCGGTGGAAGCGCGGCTGAACCGGTGGGCCGGCCTTCCGGGGCCGGCCCACCCCGCGTGCCCCGGCTACGCGATGAGCGCGCCCGCCCGCAGTGTCAGACGGGCCAGGTCCGGATGGCAGATGTCGCTGTGGGCGCCCGACGGCGGGCCGCCGTGGCAGACCGTCGCCGAGGCGTCGACGCCCACGCAGCCCGCGGGCGGGAAGCCCGTGCCGAGAGCGGCGGCCAGGGCCAGCGCGGGGGCGGCCGGCAGGCCGTGGAAGCCGTCGTGGCCCAGCGCGCCCCAGCGGTTGTCGCCCAGCAGGGAGCGGTCGTCGCCGGAGAGACGGGAGACCAGCGGGTAGAGGACGCCCAGCGCGGTGTCATGGCGGGAGTACCCGGCCACGACCGGCCCGTGCACCCGGTGCTGCACCCCGTCGAGCGCGCCGCCGGGGGAGAAGGCGGAGTGCGAGAAGGCCCCCTGGAGCAGGGTGACCGACGCGACGTTGTGCGCCGCGGGCGGCAGACCGGCCAGGGCGAAGGAGACCAGCCGGGCGCCGAAGCTGTGCCCGACCAGATGCACCCTCGTCCACGGCGCACGCTCCGCCAACTGGCCCAGGAACGGGCCGAGACCCGCCTTGCCTACCTTTCCCGCGCGGCCCTTCATCGTGAAATACGCCGCCTGGCGCAGCAGTTCGCGCGCCCCCGCCCAGATCCTGCCGCCCAGCCCGCCGAGCAGCGCCTCCGCGTCGCCCGCCGCGTCGTCCGCCCCGCCCACCGTCACGGCCAGCGCGTCGGCCAGTTCGCGGCACACCGCCTCCGGCTTGGCGGTGAGGAACGCGGGCAGCGCGGCCCCCGTCCCCTCCTCCGCGCCCTCGGCGGTGTCCTGCGCCAGGGCGGCGGACGCGGGCCCCGCGCCGGTCAGCTTCCGCACCAGACCGGCGAACTCCTCCAGCGCCTCCGGCCCGTCCGGCCGCTCCCGCAGCAGCTCCGCGATCCGGTCGGCCTCCGCGTCGTGGCCGGGCAGCACCCGTTTGAGGACGGCGATGTCCGCGAGGCCGGTGTCGCCGCCGGGCCCGGCGACCGCTCCGGTGTGCGGGAAGTCGGCGATCGGCTCGTCCGAGAAGCGCATGGACGGCCAGTGCACCCCCACGTACCCCGGGCGTACGGCGGGGAAGGCGGCCAGCAGCCCGGGGAAGGGCGCGTAGAAGCGGTCGTAGAGGCGGCAGGCGCTGGACAGGTCGTTGTTCCAGCCGTGGGAGAAGAGCACCAGGTCGGTGTGCCCGGCGGCCTGCGCGAGGAGCGCGTCGCGCTGCTCCGGGTCGGGATCGCCGTCGGCGTCGAAGGTCAGATCCCAGTACGGCCGCACGCTTTTCACGGTCATGGCTCCCCCTCGCCTGTCCCGGATCAGGGAAAGATCCGAGATTGTCCGCTCTGTTCCCAGCATCCCCACCTCCGGTCACCGCGTCCATCCCTCGGTCGGGTGAAACCTGGTCAATTTGCCGTTCCCGCGCAGGTCGTGGGCCCGCGGCGGTGCCGGATGGGGTACGGCGGCCGGGGCCCGGGCGTCCGCTCCCGCTCTCCCGCCGCCTCCGTCGCCCTCCCGTCCGGCCCTTCCGCATTGGGTGACCGACCGCTTAGTATGCGAACGGGGGAGAGGCCGGACGTCGAGTCGAGGGAGACACGATGGTGGTGGAAGCACTGCGCGGAGCGCGGGTGGTCGTCACGGGCGCGGGCGGCGGCATCGGCGCCGCGCTGGCGCGCGCCTTCGCGGCCGAGGGCGCGCGCGTGGCCGTCAACGACCTCGACGCGGCCGCCGCGCGCAAGGTCGCCGACGAGATCGGCGCCGCCGTCGTCGCCGGGGACGCCTCCGGGATCGTGCCCGCCGCCCGCACCGCGCTCGGCGGCGGCATCGACGTCTTCTGCGCCAACGCCGGTGTCGCGACCGGCGGCGGCCCCGAGGCCGACGACGCCGCCTGGGAGCTGGCCTGGGACGTCAACGTCATGAGCCATGTGCGCGCCGCCCGCGCCCTGCTGCCCGAGTGGCTGGAGCGCGGCGGCGGGCGCTTCGTGTCGACCGTGTCGGCCGCCGGGCTGCTCACGATGGTCGGCGCGGCGCCGTACTCGGTGACCAAGCACGGCGCCCTGGCCTTCGCCGAGTGGCTCTCGCTCACCTACCGCCACCGCGGTGTCCGGGTGCACGCGGTCTGCCCGCAGGGCGTGCGCACCGCGATGCTGGACGCCGCCGGACCGGCCGGCGAGCTGGTGCTCGCGCCCACCGCGATCGAGCCCGAGGACGTGGCCGGGGCGGTGCTGGCCGGGATCGCCGAGGAGCGGTTCCTGATCCTGCCGCACCCCGAGGTCGCCGGCTACTACGCGGCCCGCGCCGCCGAACCGGAACGCTGGCTCGGCGGGATGAACAAGCTCCAGCGCGCCTACGAGCAGGCGGCGGCGGGCCGCACCGGGAAGGGGCAGGACGCATGACCGGATACGCCGACCAGCCGTGGCTGCGGTTCTTCACCGAGGAGCAGCGCGAGGACCGCGACGTCCCGCCCTCCGTGCTGCACGGCTTCCTCGCCCGCGCCGCCGAGCACCCCGAGCGCCGCGCGCTCGCGTACTTCGACGGCGCCCTGACCTACGGCGAGCTGGACGACCTCTCCGACGGCCTGGCCCGCCACCTCGCCGACCGCGGCTTCGCCCCCGGCGACCGGCTCGCCGTCATGCTGCAGAACGTGCCGCAGTTCGTCGTGGCGCTGCTCGCGGTGTGGAAGGCGGGCGGCGCGGCGATCCCCGTCAACCCGATGTACAAGCGCGCGGAACTGGAGCACATCCTCACCGACGCGGGCGCCGCCGCCCTGGTCTGCTCCGAGAGCGCCTGGGCGGAATACGTGCGCGAGACGGTCGCGACGACGTCCGTGCGCATCGCGCTCACCGCGTGCGAGCGCGATCTGCAGACGCGGGACGACCCGCGTGTGATCACCGCGCCGCGGATGCCCGCCGACGACGCCCGGGACGTGCTCGCCGCCGCCCGCGCCGCCACCGGGCCGCGCCCGCACCTGCCCCTTCCGACGGCCGGTGACACCGCCCTGATCAGCTACACCTCGGGCACCAGCGGCCGCCCCAAGGGAGCGCTCAACACCCACGGCAACATCTCCTTCAACGCCCACCGCCAGGTGCGCGTCCAGGCGTTGCCCGCCGATTCCGCGGTCTTCGCCCTGGCGCCGCTCTTCCACATCACCGGCATGGTGTGCGAGCTGTCCGCGGCGCTGACCGGCGGCCACACCCTGGTGCTGGCCCACCGCTTCGAGCCCGGGGTCGTCCTCGACGCCTTCCGCGAGCACCGCCCGGCCTACACCGTCGGCCCCGCGACCGCCTACATGGCGCTGCTGGCCCGCCCCGACGCCACCCCCGAGGACTTCGCGTCCTTCCGGCTCATCTCCTCCGGCGGCGCCCCGCTGCCGCCCGCCGTCGTCGAGGCCTTCCGCGCGCGGGCCGGCGGCCTGTACCTGGCCAACGGCTACGGCCTGACCGAGTGCGCCGCGCCCTGCGCCAGCGTCCCGCCCGGCTACGAGGCGCCGGTGGACGCCGCGTCCGGCACCCTCGCGGTCGGCGTGCCCGGACCCGGCACCATGGTGCGGATCATCGACGACGAGGGCGCCGAGGTGCCCTTCGGCGAGACGGGCGAGATCGTGGTCAGCGGCCCCATGGTCGTCCCCGGCTACTGGAACCGGCCGGAGGCCTCGCGCGCCGCCCTCCCCGGCGGCGAACTGCGCACCGGAGACATCGGCTTCATGGACGCCGAGGGCTGGCTCTACGTCGTGGACCGCAAGAAGGACATGATCAACGCCTCCGGCTTCAAGGTGTGGCCGCGCGAGGTCGAGGACGTCCTCTACACGCACCCGGCGGTGCGCGAGGCCGCGGTCGTCGGCGTCCCCGACTCCTACCGCGGGGAGAGCGTGAAGGCGTATGTGAGCCTGCGCCCCGGCACCACGGCCGAGCCGTCCGACCTCGTGGCCTACTGCCGCGAGCGGCTGGCCGCGTACAAGTACCCGCGCGAGGTGGAAGTGCTGCCCGAACTGCCCAAGACCGCCACCGGCAAGATCCTGCGCCGCGAGCTGAAGGCCGCGGCCGGATGACGCGCTGACGGCCGGATAAGGTCCATAGCGGCCGCAACGGCTGAACGGGGAGCACGAGGAAGGGGCAGGCGGATGGCACGCGGGACGACGGGGGAAGGCGGCGGCACGGGGCGCACCGAGGGCGGCGGCCAGGCCGCGGCGGTGCCCGAGCGGCTGCTCGCCGAGGCCACCCGGCTCTTCGCCGAACGCGGCTACGACCGCACCTCCGTGCAGGAGATCGTCGAGGCCGCGGGCGTCACCAAGGGCGCGCTTTACCACTACTTCGGCTCCAAGGACGACCTGCTGCACGAGATCTACGCCCGCGTGCTGCGGCTCCAGACCGAGCGGCTCGACGCCATCGCCTCCCGCGGCACCCCGGTGCCCGAGCGGCTCGCGGAGGCCGCGGCCGACGTCGTCGTCACCAGCATCCAGAACCTGGACGACACCAAGATCTTCTTCCGGTCGATGCACCAGCTCAGCCCGGAGAAGCAGAAGGCGGTACGCGCCGAGCGCCGCCGCTACCACGAACGTTTCCGCTCGCTCGTCGAAGAGGGCCAGCGCGACGGCCACTTCCGGCCCGACCTGCGGCCGGACCTCGTCGTCGACTTCTTCTTCGGCTCCGTGCACCACCTCGGCACCTGGTACCACGCGGACGGACCGCTGTCCGCGCAGCAGGTGGCCGGCGAATTCTCCGACCTGCTGCTGCACTCGGTGCGGCGGTCCTGACCCTGACGGGAGCACCCGCGTGAAGGCATGGCGCGTCCACAGCAACGGCGAACCGCGCGAGGTGATGCGCCTCGACGACGTCCCGGAGCCCGAGCCCGGCCCCGGCGAGGTGCTGCTGCGGGTGCGCGCCGCAGGGGTCAACTTCCCCGACGCGCTGCTGTGCCGGGGCGAGTACCAGATCCGCCCGCCGCTGCCCTTCACCCCCGGCGTCGAGCTGTGCGGCGAGATCGCCGCGCTCGGCCCCGGCGTCACGGGTCTCGCCGAGGGCGACCGCGTCATCAGCACCGCCGCCCTGCCCGGCGGCGCCTTCGCCGCATACGCCGTCGTGCCCGCCGCGGGCGTGCTGCCCGCACCGGAGGCGCTGGACGACCCGGCCGCCGCGGTGCTGCACATCGGCTACCAGACCGGCTGGTTCGGCCTGCACCGCCGCGCCGCCCTGCGCCCCGGCGAGACCCTGCTCGTGCACGCCGCGGCCGGCGGCGTCGGCAGCGCCGCCGTCCAGCTCGGCAAGGCCGCGGGCGCGTACGTCATCGGCGTCGTCGGCGGCGAGGAGAAGGCGGCGGCCGCCCGCGCGATCGGCGCCGACCTGGTGGTCGACCGGCACACCGAGGACTTCGTCGCCGCCGTCAAGGAAGCCACCGGCGGCCGCGGCGCCGACGTCGTCTACGACCCGGTCGGCGGCGACGCCTACACCCGCTCCACCAAATGCGTCGCCTTCGAGGGCCGCATCGTGGTGGTCGGCTTCGCCGGCGGCACCGTCCAGACCCCCGCACTCAGCCACGCCCTGGTCAAGAACTACTCGATCCTGGGCCTCCACTGGGGCCTCTACGCCACCCGCGACCCGGAGTCCGTCCGCGCCGCCCACACCGAACTGACCGCCCTGGCCGCAGCCGGCACGGTCCGGCCCCTCGTCGCCTCCCGCCCGCTGTCCGACGCCCCGTCCGCCGTCCAGTCGGTCGCGGACGGCCGCACGGTGGGCCGGCTGGCCCTGGTGCCGTAGCCGCGCGTGCGGGCCCCGGTGTCGGCCGGGGCCCGCACGGACCGCGTCAGGAGCTGTGGCGGGCCAGTTCGCGACGCGCGAGGGAGCGGCGGTGGACCTCGTCGGGCCCGTCGGCGAGGCGGAGGCTGCGGGCGCCGGACCAGAGACGGGCGAGCGGGGAGTCCTGGGAGACCCCGGCGGCGCCGTGGGCCTGGATCGCGCGGTCGACGATGCGCTGGACGGTGGCGGGGGTGGCGATCTTGATGGCCTGGATCTCGGTGTGGGCGCCCTTGTTGCCGACGGTGTCCATCAGCCAGGCGGTCTTGAGGACCAGCAGCCGGAGCTGCTCGATCTCCACGCGCGAGTCGGCGATCCACTCCTGCACCACGCCCTGCGCGGCCAGCGGCTTGCCGAAGGCGACCCGCGCGGCGGCGCGGCGGCACATCAGCTCCAGCGCGCGCTCGGCCATGCCGATCAGCCGCATGCAGTGGTGGATGCGGCCGGGGCCCAGACGGGCCTGGGCGATGGCGAAGCCGCCGCCCTCCTCGCCGACGAGGTTCGCGGCGGGCACCCGTACGTCGTGGAAGACGACCTCGGCGTGGCCGCCGTGGTCGGCGTCGTCGTAGCCGAACAGCCGCATGCCGCGGCGTACCTCCACGCCGGGGGTGTCGCGCGGGACGAGGATCTGGCTCTGCTGGCGGTGCCGTTCGGCGGCCGGGTCGGTCTTGCCCATGACGATGAGGACGGCGCAGTCCGGGTTCATCGCCCCGGAGATGTACCACTTGCGGCCGTTGATGACGTAGCTGTCGCCGTCCCGTTCGATGCGGGTCTCGATGTTGGTCGCGTCGGACGAGGCGACGTCCGGCTCGGTCATGGCGAAGGCGGAGCGGATGTCGCCGGACAGCAGCGGCTCCAGCCACTCCTTGCGCTGCTCGGGAGTGCCGAACTCGGCGAGCACCTCCATGTTGCCGGTGTCCGGCGCGGCGCAGTTGAGGGCGGCGGGCGCCAGGAAGGGGCTGCGGCCGGTGAGTTCGGCCAGCGGCGCGTACTGCAGGTTGGTCAGGCCCGCGCCCAGCTCGCCGGGCAGGAAGAGATTCCACAGCCCCTGCCGTCTGGCCTCGGCCTTCAGCTCCGCCACGACCGGCGGCACGGTCCAGTGCGCGTCCGCCCCGGCCTGCTCGTGCTGGGCGGCGAAGACGGCCTCGGCCGGGTACACGTGCTCGTCGAGAAAGGCGCCGAGCTTCGCGCGCAGCTCCTCGGTGCGGGCGTCGAAGGCGAAGTCCATCGTGCTCAGTCCTCCTGGTGCGGGGCGGTGGTCTGCGTCGCGGCGCGGGGGCGGCGGCGGACGGTGCGCAGCCCCCGGTCGATGAAGAGCGGGACGACGGCGCCTATGCGGTCGAATCCGGCGCCGAGGGTCTGGCCGAGGGTCCAGCGGTAGTGGATGCCTTCGAGGATCACGGCGAGCTTGAAGTACGCGAACGCGGTGTACCAGTCGACGTCCGCTACGTCCCGTCCGGAGCGGCGGGCGTAGCGCTCCACGACCTCGGCGGCGTCCGGGTGGCCCGGGGCGCCGGAGGCGGTGGGGACGGGGAAGCCGGGGATGTCGTGCTGCTCGCCGTACATCACCAGCAGCCCGAGGTCGGTGAGCGGGTCGCCGAGGGTGGACATCTCCCAGTCCAGGACGGCGGTGAGGCGGTCGTCGGCGTCGAACAGCACGTTGTCGAGGCGGTAGTCGCCGTGCACGACGGCGGGCGCGGGGGAGGCGGGCAGGGCCCGGCCGAGCGCGGCGTGCAGCTCGTCGATGCCGGCTAGCTCGCGGCTGCGCGAGGCGTCCAGCTGCTTGCCCCAGCGGCGCAGCTGCCTGTCGAGGAAGCCCTCGGGCCGCCCGAAGCCGGCCAGGCCCACCGCGCCGGGCTCCACCGCGTGCAGATCGACCAGGGTGTCGACGAGGGTGAGGGCGACGGCCCTGGTGCGCTCGGGGCCGAGCGCGGTGAGCTGGTCCTCGGTGCGGTAGGGGGTGCCGGGGACGAAGTCCATGACGTAGAAGGGCGCGCCGACGACCTCGGTGTCCTCGCACAGCAGCACCGTGCCGGGCACCGGGACCGGGGTCGGGGCGAGCGCGCTGATCACCCGGTGCTCGCGGGCCATGTCGTGCGCCGTGGCCAGGACATGGCCGAGCGGCGGGCGCCGGACGACCCAGGTGCCGGCGCCGTCGGTGACCCGGTAGGTGAGGTTGGAGCGGCCGCCCTGCACCAGCTCGGCCCGCAGCTCCCCGGTCACGAGGCCGGGGCGGTGCTCGTCGAGGTGGCGGCGCAGCCGTTCGAGGTCCAGTCCCGGGGGGTGCTCGGTGTCGGTCATACGGGTCATGGGCTGATCGTACCGACTGGTCGGTATGGGGTCCAGTTCCCCGCGGCGACGGGCACGCGGCCGGTCCGCGGTAAGGACTCGCGTCCGGCCCGTACGCTGCGTTGACGACCTGCGCGGGCCCGCATAAGCTCCGGACCTATGGGTGAACGTGATTCATATATACAGACAGCTGGCCTCACCGGCCCCTCCACCGCGTTCACGATCGCCGAGGTGCGCCTGACCCCCATCCTCATCGCCGATCCGCCGCTGCTCAACACCCACGGCGTCCACCAGCCCCACACGCCCCGGCTCGTCGTCGAGATCGTCACCGCCGACGGTACGTCCGGCGTCGGCGAGACCTACGGCGACACCCGCTACCTGGACCTCGCCGCCCGGCTCGCCGCCGCCCTCCCGGGTCACCGGATCACCGATCTGAACGGCCTGTTCACGCTCGCCGAGCGGGTCTGCGGCCACGTCACCGGCACCTCCGACTCCGTCGCCGCGGGCGGTCTGCGCGGCGTCCAGACCGCCGACAAACTGCGCCTGTCGGTCATCTCCGGCTTCGAGGTCGCCTGCCTCGACGCGCTCGGCAAGACCCTCGGCCTGCCCGTGCACGCCCTGCTCGGCGGCAAGGTCCGCGACACCGTCGACTACAGCGCCTACCTCTTCTACAAGCTCGACGGCCACCCCCAGGGCCAGGGCGAGCCCGACGACTGGGGCGCCGCCCTCGACCCGGCCGGAGTCGTCGCCCAGGCCCGCCGCTTCGCCGACACCCACGGCTTCGGCTCCTTCAAGCTCAAGGGCGGCGTCTTCCCGCCCGAGCAGGAGATCGCCGCGATCCGCGCCCTGGCCGAGGCCTTCCCCGGCAAGCCGCTGCGGCTCGACCCCAACGGCGCCTGGTCGGCCGAGACCTCGCTGCACGTCGCCCGCGAACTGGCCGACGTACTGGAGTACCTGGAGGACCCGGCCGGCAGCACCGCCGAGATGGCCGAGGTCGCGGCGGGCACGGACGTGCCGCTCGCCACCAACATGTGCGTGACGACCTTCCCGGAGATCAAGGAGGCCTTCGCGCGCGACGCCGTCCAGGTGGTGCTGTCCGACCACCACTACTGGGGCGGCCTGCGCAACACCCAGCAGCTCGCCGCGGTCTGCCGCACCTTCGGCGTCGGCCTGTCCATGCACTCCAACACCCACCTGGGCATCAGCCTCGCCGCCATGACGCACGTCGCGGCCACCGTGCCCAACCTCGACTACGCGTGCGACTCGCACTACCCGTGGCAGACCGAGGACGTCATCACCGAGCGCCATGTCTTCACCGGCGGCGCCCTGACCGTCTCCGACCGGCCCGGCCTCGGCGTCGAACTGGACCGCGACGCCCTCAAGACGCTGCACCAGCGGTGGCTGGACGACGACGGCACGATGCGCGACCGCGACGACGTCGCCGCGATGCGCAAGGCCGACCCCGCGTGGCGCGCCCCGAGCGTGCCGCGCTGGTGACGCCGCAGCCCGCCGCCGTACGCCGTAAACGCTGCCGGGCTGCCGGGCTGCCGGGCTGCCGGACGGCGGGCTGCGCGGGTCAGCGCGGCAGCACGGCCAGCGCGCGCTCGGCGATCTCCGCGGGCCCGCCGTCCAGCGGTACGGCAGCCCCGGGCTCGTCCGCGTCCAGCGGCTCCAGCGCCTCGAACTGCGAGCCGAGCAGCCCCGCGGGCATGAAGTGCTCCGTGCGCGCCGCCAGCCGGGCACCGATCAGCTCCGGCGTACCGTCCAGGTGCAGGAAGAAGACCCCGGCCCCGGCGCCCCGCAGCCGGTCCCGGTAGCGGCGCCGCAGCGCCGAGCAGCTCACGACGCCGCCGCGCTCGCCGCGCCCGGCGATCCACCCGGCTATCGCGTCCAGCCACGGCGCCCGGTCGGTGTCGTCCAGCGGCTGCCCGGCCGCCATCTTGGCGATGTTCCCCGCCGGGTGGAAGTCGTCGGCCTCCGCGTACTCCACGCCCAGCCGCTCCGCGAGCAGCCCCCCGACGGTCGACTTCCCGGAGCCCGACACGCCCATCACCACGACCACCGCGCGCGCCGCCGGTCCAGCCGTCATCGCCCGTGCCTCCCTCGGTCACCGATCCGCCCGCGCAGCCGTACCGTCCGCGCGGCCCCTGCCCGGCGGCGTACTGCCCGCCCGGCCAATCACGGATACTACGCACCCTCCCGGGCAGGGCTCACCACACCACCGCGGCGCCGAAGACGGCGAGGGCGAGCATGCAGACCGCGACCGCGAGGGCGGCGGTGTGCGGGAGCAGACGCGGGCGGGGGGCGCCCAGCTGCTGGATGCGGTGGTGGGCGAGCCACAGGAAGGCCAGGAAGACCAGGGCCGCCAGCCCGACGGCGAGGGTGACGTACGCCGCGTCGCCGTGCAGCGCCTGGCGCCCGGCCAGGACCGCGACGACCGCGCAGCTCAGCGTGGTGCGCCGCCACGCCAGGCGGGTGCGCTCCGGCTGGAGCCCGGGGTCGCGGTCGGTCTCGACCGGCAGCCGCCGGGACGTCATCCGGCCCAGCCCGCGACCACCACACCGACCATGACCAGCGCGATCACCCCTATCAGCACCGCCAGCGCGGCGGGGAAGCGAGAGACCGGCAGGTTGGCGCCGCGCCGCATGGCCCGCTCGCACCGCACCCAGTGGTTGACCGCCCGCAGCGTACAGGCGACACCCCCGGCGAGCAGTGCGAGGGCGAAGGTCACCCGGGCCCAGTGCGTCAGGTGGTCGGTGAGGAACTGGTCGACGGCGAAACCGCCGCCGATGAGCGCGAGCGCGGTGCGGATCCAGGCCAGGAAGGTCCGCTCGTTGGCGAGCGAGAAACGGTAGTCCGGGGTCTCGCCCTCCTCCTGGACCCGGGCCGGCGCGAACCACAGCCGGACCGCGTCACGTGCGCCGCCCAGCCGGTCGAATACGCTCACCCGTCCACACTAAGCGGTGCCGCCCCGGCCCACCCGCGGGCCCCGCCCCCGGCCGCCCGCCACCGCTTTCACCTGCGACGACGCTGTATCGCCGCGTACACCAGCACGATCAGGGCGACGACCAGGACGACGGAGACCACGACGACGGCGGTGTGGTCGCCGCCGCCCGAATCCCGGCGCGGGGCGATGTCGGCGAGCAGGACGGCGGCGGTGCTGGTCGTGGTCATGGGGTGCCTCCGGCGGCAGCGGTGGTCGGGGTCGTCGGGGTCGTCGGGGCGGGGGCGGTGGGGGCGGCTTTCGGGCCCATGCCGAGGACGAGCATCAGCAGGACGGGGAATTCCAGGTAGGCGTGATAGCTGGCGAGCGCCGCGTAGACCGAGGTGCCCTGGTCGTAGTCGCTCACGAACAGCGCGGCGAGCGCGGCGCCCGCGCCCAGGCCCAGCGCCCACGCCCGGCGGGCGTTCAGCACCGGCACCCGCCGTTCGAAGGCCGCGGTCGCGTCGGGCGCGTAGCGCGGCATGAACCACACCCACACCAGGTAGTGCATGAGCGCCATGAACGCGAAGACGGTGACGAAGCGCAGTTCGGCGCCGCCGTGCAGCCACGCGGGCGGGGTGTACGTCGCCGACAACCGCCGGGTCCAGCCCGAACCCGCGCCCATCAGCGGATCGAACGCGCCCGCCAGGATCAGCACCGGGATCACCAGCACCCAGCAGGCCTGCACCGCCCGGAAGAGCCGGCGGCCCCGGCCCATGCCGCGCGACCACTCCCACAGGAAGAGCAGCGGCACCACGTTGTGCAGATGCGTGAGCACCACGAAGTGGTAGGCGGGGAAACTCAGCGAGGCCGTCGTCGCCGCCGCGATCACCGCGCCCGCCGCCGCCAGCACCCACGGGCGGTGCCGCAGCGCGTGCCCGCACGCCACCGCGAGCAGCCCGTACGCCAGCAGGATCTCGCCGTCGCGGGTCGCCGCCGAGGCGGGCAGCACCCGGCACAGCACGATGCCGGTGATCAGCGCGGCCAGCAGCCGCAGGAAGGCGCCGTGCAGCACCTGCTCGAAACGGCCCGCCATGTAGCGCAGCTCCAGCACGTTGTGCAGGATGCCCAGGCTCGCCAGCCCCACCACCGCGGTGCCCGCGGGCATCCGCAGCGACACCGCCAGCACCGCCACCGTCAGCAGCGCGAACCCGGCGACCGGCCCGACGCCCACCGCGCCCGCGCCCCGCGCCCCGCCGCCGCGGACCAGACTCCGGGCGTGCGGACCGCCCGCCGCGACCCCCGCTCCGACCGCACTGGCCATGGCTTCCCTCCCCGTGACACGATCCCGCCGTGTCCTATCCCGCGGCCCTCGCGCTCACCGTGGCGACCGAGGTGCCCGTCTGGACGGCCGCACTGACCGCCGCGTCCCGGACCCCGACAGGACGTACGGCGGCCGCCGCCGTGATCGTCAACTGTGTGACGCACCCGCTCCTGTGGTGGTTCCTCCGCCAGGTGCCGCTCGCCGCCTACTGGCCCGCCCTCGCCGCCGCCGAGGCCGCGGTGGTGCTGGCCGAGGGGTGGATGACGGCACGTCTGCTGCGGCTGCGCGGCCCCGCACCGTACGCGGCCTCGACCGCGGCCAACGCGGTGTCGGTGCTCGCGGGCCTGCTGCTGCTCTGAGGGCCCCCGGGGGATCAGCCCTGCTCTTGCTGCTCCGCGCGCCAGGCCAGCAGCCGGCGGTAGGCCTCCAGGCCGTCCGGCACCCACGGCCACTCGGTCAGCCGCCGGTCCAGCTCCTCCTGCGTCAGGAAGCCGTGCCAGGCGACCTCTTCCGGCTGCGGCGCCACCGGCAGGGCGCAGCGCACCTGGTAGACGGCCGACCACCAGCGGTGGTCGCCCTCCTCGTACAGGAACCGGAAGAGCGGCTCGGGCCGCGGCAGCCCGCTGACCCCCAGCTCCTCCTCGGCCTCGCGGAGTGCGGCCTCGTCGTAGGACTCGCCCGTGCCCAGCACACCGCCCACGAACAGGTCGTACATCGACGGGAAGACGAGCTTGCCCGCGGTACGCCGGTGGACGAAGACCCGCCCTTCGGCGTCCGTCACGAGCACGAACGCGGCGCGGTGGCGCAGACCGCGGGCGTACGCGTCGGCGCGCCGCGCCCGGCCCACGACCACGTCGTGCTCGTCGACGATGTCGATGACCTCGTCCGCGGAGAGCCCGCCCGCCGCCCCGTCCCCCTGAATGCCTTCGCTCATACGGCGATTCAACCACCCGCTCGCGCGCCCCGGCGGGCGGCCCGGTGCATGATCGACACATGAGCAACCTCGATGCGAAGCCCGCCGCCACCGTCTGCGGCGGCCGCCAGGACGTCTCCGCCGCCCCCGTCCACGAACTGCTCACCGCTCGCACCGTGCCGCTCGGCGAGAGCACGCAGGTGCGCAGGCTGCTGCCGAACCTCGGCCGGCGCATGGTCGGCGCCTGGTGCTTCGTCGACCACTACGGCCCCGACGACATCGCCCAGGAACCCGGCATGCAGGTGCCGCCGCACCCGCACACCGGCCTCCAGACCGTCAGCTGGCTGCACGAGGGCGAGGTGCTGCACCGCGACAGCCTCGGCAGCAAGCAGACGGTACGCCCGCGCGAGCTGGGCCTGATGACCTCCGGCCGCGGCATCTCGCACTCCGAGGAGTCCCCCCGCGACCACGCCCGCTACCTGCACGGGGTGCAGCTGTGGGTCGCCCTGCCCGGCACCGCGCTGGACATCCCGCCCGCCTTCGAGCACCACCCGCAGCTGCCCACCGTCACCGGCGGCGGCCTGCACGCCACCGTCATCCTCGGCGACCTCGACGGCACCGCCTCACCCGGCACCACCCACACCCCCCTGGTCGGCGCCGACCTCACCCTCCCCGAGGGCACCCGCGCCCGCCTCCCCCTCCAGCCCGACTTCGAGTACGCGGTCCTGGCGATGTCCGGCTCCGCCGATGTCGACGGCGTCCGCGTCACCCCCGGCTCGATGCTCTACCTCGGCGCCGGCCGCACCGAACTCCCGCTCCACGCCGACACCGACAGCTCCCTGATGCTGCTGGGCGGCGAGCCCTTCGCCGAACGCATCGTCATGTTCTGGAACTTCGTCGGCAGGTCAGGTGAGGACATCGTAGAGGCCCGCGAGGCCTGGCGCACCGGCACCCGCTTCGGCGAGGTCCACGGCTACGCGGGCCCCCGCCTGGAGGCCCCGGCCCTGCCCCCGACCCGGCTGAAGCCGCGGGGGCGGGTGCGGTGAGCTGGGGTTTTCGGGCTGTCGGCGCGATCCCCGACGTGCTCCGCCGCGGCGGGCACCGCGGCCCCGGGAGGGTACGCCGAAGCCGTGGCGGGGCCGTCGCGGACCCTGTCCGGAGGACCTTGGCGATTCCCTTGTGGGACCGGCTTTGACCTGGCATTCCAGGACTGATGCTGACCCGATGCTGAGTTTACTGACGTGTCATCAGATGACTCTGAGCTGTGGATGGGCGCCCAAATCTCGTCTTCGGCCGGACCGGCGTCCGGAACGACCATGAGTTCACGCGAACGGGCGAAGCTCCGCCCTGGGCGGGCCCTGTCGAGGGGGCGCTGGTCGGGTGCCCGGCTCGTCGCAGCAGGAGCGCGCCGCCCCGGCGCCGCTCGGGGAGGCTTCGCCGGGCGACCACCTCTGTCGACGCGGAAGACGACAGTGGGCGCTCACTTCCGGTGGCCTAGCTGTTCGCCGTCTTCGGCGCGCCGTGCCGGCCGTGGTCGGCGCAGCCGGATCGGTGTTCGGTCCCCTCTGGAGGGGTTGCTTGCCTGCCCTGAGGTAAGTTCGCGCCATCGTCACGTTTGGACTGCATGATCGCGGTGAAGTTTCGTGCCGAGCCGAGAGGGCCGACGGTCTGTTGGTTCGGAACCTCAAGTGCACACGCGACACGTGGTTCGCACCGAAGAATAATGTCGGATATTGACCCACTTGACCCCCGCGTGCTCCTGTCAGCAAGACCCCATCGGGCAGGACTACGCTGGTCAAGTACCGTGGCCGTCGCCCTCCGGACGGCGGAGGATCGCAACGGCGACGCGGCGAAGCGGCTGGCGCACCCCGGCGTGGTGGCCGTCGTCCTCCGGGACGACGGAGGATCGCAACAGACCCTCCTCGGAGATTTGGGCTGCGTCCCACTCGGTGGCCGTCGCCCTTCGGGACGACGGAGGATCGCAACCACGCCCACATCACCCCGGGGGAGTGGCACAAGTAGTGGGCCCCCGTCCTCCGGGGCGGCGGAGGACCGCCAGGAACAGCCGGCAACTCCTTTCGGTGCAAGCCGCTCTGCTGGAGCGTTGCCCGGGGTCCGGATGGTCACGCAGGGGGCTCGATGCCCCGTTGGGGGTGGTAGGGACCGACCCACTGGTGCAGGTCACCGGTGATGTGGATTGCGTGGTCGGCGTCGATGGCCAGTTCCAGTTCCCGCTGGGGGATGGATGCCATGTGTTGCTGCAGGGTGCGGTAGGTCCCTGGTGCTGGAAGGCCGTGGAGGAGTTGGTCCACCGCCTTCTCGGCGGCCTGTCGGATTTCTGCTTTGAGATGGGGGCGAATGACGATCACCGCCACGGAGTGTTCGTTGTCAATGATCCGCATTCTTCGCGCGACCTCCGGGTAGTCCAGTTTTGCTCGCACTGCTTCGATGGCTTCTCCGGTGGCTCCGTTGGGGTCTTTGGAGTGTTGTCCTGCCTGAAGGCGGTAGCGGTGCTTGTAGTACGAGCGGAGGGTGTCCAGGTGGTCGGGAGCGGCCAGCCCATCGCCGAAGCGGCGGGAGGCTGCTGCGAGGGCGCAGGGGTTGTAAATCACTTCCGGGTTGAGGCCGTCTCGGGGGTCGAAGATGGTCATGACGCTGTCCTTCGTGGCGTGCTTGCCCTCGCGGTTGATCCGTCCTGCGGCCTGTTGTTCGGACTCGGGCGTTGATCTGGCGCGGTATCCGCGTGGGAAGTCGAGATTGACGCCGGCTTCGATGAGCGAGGTGGACACGAGGAGGGTGCCCAGGCCGTTCTCCAGGCGTTCCTTGGCCGCTTGGATGGTCTCTCGACGGTGGCCGCCGGTCATGCGGGTCGACAGGTGCAGGACGCTTGGGTCCTCTTCGCGAGTCGTGCCGAGCCAATTGCGGTGAATCTGATTGGCATCTTTGGTCCCGTTGACTACGACGAGGGCCTGCTCGTGCTCGGCCGCTTCGGCGGCGATACTTGCGAGGGTCACGTCCGGGCCGGTTCGCCACTTGTACGTGACGCGGCGCAGTCGCTCGAAGAGCGGAGCGGGATTCGCGATGATGTCACGTTGCGGGAGACCGGAGCGCCAGGGGTTCAGCGCGGCGAGTTCCGGCTGGGTTGCCGACGAGAGGACGAGGGTGACTCCGTAATGCTCAACGAGTTCGCGTAGGCTCGAGAGGATCGGGGTCAGGAGCCTGTCGGGGAGAGCCTGCACCTCGTCGAGGACGATCACGGAGTTGGCGAGCCGGTGGAGTCGGCGGGTGGCCCAGGGCGTGTTTCCGAAGATCGTTTCGATCAGGCGGACGGTGGTGGTCACGATGAAGGGGGAGTCCCAGTTCTCGGTGGCCAGTTTCGCCCACCGGTTGGGTCGGTCGCGTTGTCCGTCGCGGCGCACGTTCGTCGGGCTGCCGGCGGAGCGCGGCGGGCGTTGCTGGGGAACTTCGACGTTCACGGCCGAGTGGTGTTCCAGCACCACGGGCGGTCCTTGCTCCGGGTCCAGGAGGCCTCGGTACTCCGCTGCGTTCTGCTCGGTGATCGAGATGAAGGGGACTGCGACGATCACGCGTCGCAGCCCGTGCAGTGCGGCGTGGCGCAGGGCGAAGCCTCCGCCGGTGAAGGTCTTTCCAGCGCCGGTCGGAAGATGGAGCCGGTACACGCCCGGATTGCCGGCGGCGGCTGCGAGTGCCTCCTGGTAGACCTCCTCGCGGAGTTCGTCCAACCAGGAGGTGCCCTTGGAGCGCTGGCGTTCCGCGAGGGACTCCTGGCGACGGGCCTCGTACCGCTCCCATAGTTCCGCCATGTCGACGTGCGGCCGGATGTGTGTGCCAGGTCTGAAGTGGGCGGCCGTGTCGAGACGGTCGGCGTCGACCACGGCCGAATAGGTCATGCGGACCAGCATCTCCACTGCGATCTTGTCTCGGGGGTCGA
This sequence comes from Streptomyces sp. NPDC021224, assembly GCF_044332905.1. Taxonomy (NCBI): domain Bacteria; kingdom Bacillati; phylum Actinomycetota; class Actinomycetes; order Kitasatosporales; family Streptomycetaceae; genus Streptomyces; species Streptomyces sp. NPDC021224. The sequence goes on from NZ_JBIRPW010000014.1 coordinate 101,305, forward strand.
GCCACTCCGGGGCGGCCGGGCATGAACCGTCCAGGATTTCCGGCACGACCGCGGCGACCCGGTGGATGGCTTCGTCCACCTCGCCGGAATCGGCCATCAGGGCCTTCAGCCGGAGGCGGACTTCCGACCACGCGGACAGACCAGTGTGGTGTCCCTCGATCACGCCGGCGCAGGGCAGCAAGGCAGGGAAGGGTTCGGCTGCCCGGGCGAACAGGAGGGTTCCGGCGTCGTTGTGCGGTGGCCGTCTGGTCTTGCGACCGGTGGTGGCCTCCTCGATTAGCCCCTCCTGCCATGCACAGGCTCCTTTACCCGTGTCGTGGTCACGCCCAAGCCGGTAGGCGAGGTCACCGGCCCCCCATGACTGCGCGAACAGACGGGCCAGCTCACCCGTACCGCGGGCGTGGTCTTGGTACCAGTGCCAGGTCCCTTGGTAGCCCGGCGAGTGGGCAACGAGCTTGCCCTCCGGAACCGGCGTAATCCCATCTACTCGATCAACTGGTCTGTTTACAGGAAGAATTGACTTTTCGTCAGTAACGCGCTGAGATGCCATCAGACCACCACATTTCGCTACCGGTCCGACCCGAGACATATGAGTCGCGGATCGGGCAGCTCCTGCCCGGGGCGCCGCTGCGACGTTTGGGTGGCTGCAGATGAACCGGGCCGATCGCCAGTGTCGCGACAGTAGCGGTCGGCACTGACAACCGGCCGAGCCGCATATGGAGGGGGAAGTTTGTATGGCCAGAGAGCAGATCCGGCGGCGCGGTGAGCGCCCGGATCGGCCGCTGCACGTCGAGGTTGAGGCCTGGGGACTGTTGGCCTGCTTCACGCGTCCGGAGCTCAAAGTCGAGCGCGTCTCGTACCCGACCATGACCCCCTCGGCGGCGAGGGGACTGCTTGAGGCCATCTTCTGGAAGCCGGAGATGACCTACCGGATCGAGCGGATCGAACAGCTCAAGCCCGTGAGGTGGACCCGCTTCCGACGCAACGAGGTCAACAACTCGATCATCACCAAGAACGCCTACGAGAGCCTGCGAGCCAACAGTGGCTACCGCTACGACGTGGCTGAAGACCGCGGTCAGCGGGTTACCGTGGCCCTGCGCGACGTCGCTTACCGCATCCATGCGACCATCCGCGCCACCGACCGGTGCACCGCGCCCCTGCCGAAGTACCGCGACCAGTTCGACCGCCGACTCGCACGAGGCGCCTGCTACGAGCAGCCCCACCTCGGCTGCCGCGAGTTCGCGGCCTTCTTCGGGCCCCGCGGGTCTGCGGAGGAGGCCGGCGAGGTCACCGCCGCCGACAAGGCGGGCATTCCGCCCATCGACGAGCTTGGGCTGATGCTCCACCACATCGAATACCTCCCGAAGGGCAAGGAGCGTTACCACTGGTTCCGGGCCAGCCTGGAGTACGGCGTTCTTCAAGTGCCCGACCGCCCGCTCGCCCTTTCCCTGGCCGGCGGGATGCCTGGAGCCGAGGGACGCGCCTCTGCGGAGGAGGTGGACTGACGTGCTGCTGCAGAGCCTCGTCCAGCAAGCCGACCGCTTACAGGGCGACGCCCCCGACTATTACCTCGCTCGCCGCGTCATGTGGCAGATCGATCTCTCCTGTACGGCTACGGGACACGCTGAACCGCTGATCATCGACCTCCGACAGGAACAGCGGACGATCACTGCTCCATACACCGGACGCTCCGGGTCGAAGCCGGCGCCGATCCTGTTCGCCGACACCGCGCAGTTCGCACTCGCCCATCCCGGCCTGGTGAAAGGACCGGATGGCGAGAAGGCCCTCTCGGCCAACTCCGCGGACGTCACCAAGGCGAGGACCCGGCATGCTGCCTACCGCGCGTTGGTCACTTCCTGGTGCAACGAGCATTCCCACCTTGCTCAGGCACAGGCAGTGTCCGCCTGGCTGAACAGTCAACCGATCGCCTGGCCCGTGGAGATGGACAAGGACCACCTCGTCGCCATCAGTGTGGAGGGGGAGTGGATTCACGACCTGCCGGAAGCTAGGAGCTGGTGGGCCGGCAAGGTCAAGGAAGCGAAGAGCGGGAAGGCGGCCAAGGGGAACCAGGGCCACTGCCTTGTCTGCGGACAGCTCATGCCCTTGCTGTCCACGCTCCCCGTGCCGATCAAGGGCATCCCCAACTCCGGCATGAACACCCAGCTGGTCAGCCTCAACCAGCCCGCCCATTACCGGGCCGGCACCAAGCAACTGGGTGCCACCCCGATCTGCGTCGATTGCGGCACCAAGTCCGCCACCGCCTTGAACGCGCTGCTCGCCGACCCCGAGCACCGTGCCTACGCCGATGACTCCGCCATCGTCTGGTGGACCCGCGACCCGGACACCGACACGGCCATGTGGACCCTGCGCGACCCCCAGCCCGAGGAGGTGGCCCAACTCGTCGCCGGACTCCGCCATCCCCGGCAGGGACGAGACGCGCTGGCCGTCCTCGACGAGGACGCCTTCCACGCGCTCACTCTGCGGGTGAACGTCAACAGGGTCATCGTCGCTGACTGGATCACCATCCCTGTCCCCGAACTGAAACGCAGACTCGGGACCTGGTTCGCCGACCAGCAGACCTGGGACGGCTGGAACAACACCTACAGCTACTGGTCGGTCTGGCGACTCGCCCTCGCCTGCGCCCGTTGGGACAAACGCAAGAGCAAATACGTGGACACCACCGTCCCCAAGCACCTGCAGGCCGACCTCACCAAGGCCGCCCTCCACGGCGCCGCGCCTCCGGCCCATCTCCTGCCGGTCCTCCTGCAGCGCATCCGCGCCGATCACCGTCTTGACCGCCCCCGCATCGCTCTGCTGCGGCTCGCTCTGATCCGTACGACCACCCGCCACAAGGAGCTGTGTGTGCCCCAGTTGAACCCTCAGTCGACCGAGCCCGGCTACGTGTGCGGCCGGATCATGGCGATGCTCGAATCGATCCAGCGCAAAGCCATGCCCAAGGTCAACACCACCATCACCGACAAGTACCTGAGCACCGCTGTCGTCTCACCCCGAGCCGTCCTCACCCGCCTCCGTATCGGAGCGCGACCCCACCTGCGCACCATCGCCCGCACCCACGAGCCGGCAGCCAAGGCCATGGACAACAGACTGCGAGACACCTTCGACCTGCTCGACACCATCCCGGCCCATCTGAACACCGAGCAGCAGGCACTGTTCATCCTTGGCTACGACCACCAGCGAGCCCACTCCGCACGTGCTGCTGCGGAAGCCATCAAGGCACGGGAAGCCGGCAAGGAACTCGCCGCGGGGCAAGAAGCGGACGCCCTTCCCGAAGCCCCCGACGGGGACGCCGACTCCTCGGACTACACCATCGGGTAACAACCCCGCCACCAGGTCACCACGACGCCACAGCCTCGGAAGGACACCGAGCTCCACCATGACCGACGCACACCTGGACCCCACTCACAAGCACGACTACGTCTTCCTCGTCGACGTCAAGGACGGCAACCCCAACGGTGACCCCGACGCCGGCGGCATGCCCCGAACCGACCCCATCACCAGCCAGGGCCTGATCACCGACGTCGCCCTGAAGCGCAAGATCCGCAACGCCATCACTCTCGTCCACCAGGGCCAGCCCGGCTTCGAGATGTACGTCGAAGAGGGCGTCGCTCTCAATCCGCAGATCCAGCGCGCCTATCTCGAAGGAGGTGCCAAGGAAGGCGAGACCGCCACCGCGCAGGAGTGGATGATCCGCAATTTTTGGGACGTGCGCCTGTTCGGAGCCGTGATGTCTGTGGGCGACCAGAAAAAACACGCGGGCAAGGCCCGCGGGCCCATGCAGCTCACCTTTTCCCGCTCCATCGACCCTGTCACCCCGCTTGAAGCCGGCATCACCCGTGTCGCCCCAAACAAGCCCGAGGACCTGGCCAAGGGGAAGGTCACCGAGATGGGCAACAAGCACTACATTCCCTACGGGCTCTACCGAGGCCACGGCTTCTACTCCGGAGCCCTCGGCACCAAGGCCGGAGTCACCCCGGAAGACCTCGCCGCCTACTGGCAGGCCTTGACCATGATGTTCGACCACGACCGAGCATCCGCGCGTGGCGAAATGGCCATCCGCGGCCTGTACGTCTTCTCCCACGCCGACGCCTACGGACGAGCCCCCGCACACAAGCTCTTCGACCTCATCCGCATCAAGCCGCTCGGGCACAGTGAGGCCCGTTCCTGGGACGACTACGCCGACCGGATCACCATCGACGAGGACAAGGTCCCTGTCGGGGTGACATTGACCCGGCTCATCGACTGAGCCCGCCCTTCGGGACGTCGAGGATCGCAACACCACGGCGTAGGCCCGGTCACGGTCCAGCGGCAGGCGAGTGGCCGCCGTCCTTCAGGACGGCGGGGGATCGCAACAGCGCGTCCTGGAGCGGGACGACGTTCACCAGGTCCGTCGCCGCTGCCCTTCGGGGCGGGGGAGGATCGCAACAGCACGAAGCGGGTGCTCGGCGAGATGCTGGGGCCGCGTGGCCAACCGCCCTCCGGGACGGCGGATCGCAACTTGAGGAGGATCGCCTTCCGGTCCGGGCTCAGCAGCGTGGCCGCCACCCGCCAGAGGGAGGGATCGCATCACCGGTTCAACGGCAGGGCCCCGGCGAGTGCCTGGCTCGTCCGGGTTGATCATGTGATGCCGTAGAAGGTGAGGATGCGGGGCGGTCGGTGTGGGCTCGTCGTCCGGCGGCGGTGTTGACGTAGCCGGCGAGCTTGAGCGCGCTGCGGATCAGGTCGCGGAGGGCAGCGAGTACGGCGGGCGCATTGTGGGTCCTGACCTGGGACTTGTCCTCGTTGAAGGTGACATCTCGGCACCAGTGGACGGTGTTCTCCACGGTCCAGTGGCCGCGAGCCCAGGATGCGATCTCGGCTGCGTTCGCTTCCTCGGCGGGCAGGTCGGTGACGGCGTAGACGGTCTCGCTGGATCATTTCTTCGCCCCGTAGAGACGACGACGGCGCTGGATGCGCAGGACCTGGGCCGCGTGCGGGAAGAGCAGGCCGTCGACGGTGACGACCTGTACGAGCCGCTGCTCGTGGCGGCCGTGTCCCCGGGCGTCGTCGCGGTGGATCACGGGGATGGCCTTCCAGGGCAGGGCGTGGAGTTGACGGGCCTGGCCGCGCTGGTTGTTCTTGATGGTCAGCAGGTAGTGGGCGCCGCGTTCGCGCAGGTAGGTGGCGTGGCCGTGTTGGGCGTGGAGGGCGTCGGCGGTGACGACCGCCCCCGCGAGATCCGCGTCGTCGATCTGGTCGAGCAGGGGTGCGAACTCGGGGATCTCGTTGGTCTTCGCGCCGATCTAGCGGGAGGCGGGCGTGACACCGTCGCCGTGCCGGACGGCGGACAGGACGAAGACGCGGCTGCCGTCGGGGCGTCTGGCGCCGCGCAGGCACTTACCGTCCACCGCGATCGCCCGCCGCCGGGGGCGTACCGGCTCGGCGCGGGCGGCCGCCCGGTGGGCCCGACGCTGTTCACGCTCGGTGCCGCCGTCGGGCATCACTGGCTCCGGACGGCGGGACCGTGCGGACAGCAGGGGCCGCAGGTAGTCGTGCCCGGCCGCGCTGATCTCGCCGGGATCGAGCCGCCCCAGGACGCTGCGCAGGGTTTTCTCACTCGGGATCCGGTAGCGGCCAAGGAGCGGGTGGTAGGGCAGGCCGCCAGGACAGAGGAGAGCCGGTAGCGCACTCCGCGGGCCCCTCGCGGATCGGTGACCGACTCGAACTCGGCAACCAGGCCACGGACTTGGTCCTTCGCCACACCCTCGCGGAGAGCTTCCAGGCAGGGCGCATGAGGCGCACGGGCAGCGACAGGAGATGATGGAGGAACGAACACGGCACCTTCGTGGATCTTGCAGCGTAGAGAACTGCATGATCCACAGGTGCCGTGTTCATCTGCTTCTGGGGCTCGCCATCGAGATCAATCACCCCAGGGTGGGGCGATCCAGGTACTCGCCGGGGCCATGCCCGGAGCCCCGGGCCCATCCGGTGTCCGTCAGAGCCCGACGGGCTCGCCGTCGATCCACTGGACGCGCCTATTGCGGCACAGGCAGAAGGGGTGGCCGACCAGGTCGGTGTAGACGCGCCAGCCGTAGCCCTCCTCGCCGACGAAGGCCTTGCGGAGGGTGGCGCCGAGGGCGGTGAGGCGCTGTTCCTCGGGTTCGAACTCATCGACTTCGAAGTCGAGGTGGAACTGCTTGGGGTGCTCGTCGTCGGGCCAGTTCGGGGCGCGGAAGTAGTCGACGCGCTGGAACGCGAGCTCGATCTTGCCGAACTTGATGCCGGCCCAGTTGTCGTCGCTGTCGGGCTTGACGGGTTCGCCGGTGACCTCGGCGTAGAACGCCGCGAGCTTCATGGGCTCGGGGCAGTCGATGATGAAATCGGTGAGCTTCAGCATCCGGCGATCTTGCCACGCGGACCGCGAGGGTGGCAGGGGTGAAGCCAGGCCCCCGCCGGGGCCCTGGCTTCAACGGCGGGACCCGCTACTCCACCAGGGTGGCAAACCGATCACGCACATGCCACCGGTCCCCTGTTCTCGATAGCGTTCCGGTAATCGATGCTTGGGAGGGCTCCCCACACGGACCCGCATCCAACCGCATGTCACGAGTAGTCGCGGAAACGAGAGAGAACGTCGGATTCATGCACGACAGTCAGGTGCGCGAATCGCATGAACGGCACATCAACCGTCTGGGTCTGCCCTACCGGTTCACGACTCGTGAACTCTGCGACGCCATCGCGATGCAGCGCGGAAAGCCCATCACCGTGAGGCCGCTGGACACGAGAGGAAAGGCCAACGTTCCCTGCGGGGTCCGTGTAGAGACTCCCACCGGTGACCTTGTCTTCTATGAGAAGAGCGCATCTGTCCACCACCAGCGCCACATCCTCACACATGAGTTGATGCACGTGTACATGGATCACCCGGGGAGCTTGGAAGTGGACACGGCTACTGCCCGTCTCATCGGTGTGAATCCGATTCTCGTCCTGCGGATGTCGGGCCGCACGAGCTACTCCTCGGAGGAAGAAAGGGAAGCTGAGATGTTCGCCAGCCTGGTCCGGCACAGGATGTATCGGGAACGGGAAGCACCAGCGAGGGATCCTGCGAGAGGTTCCGAGAGCTGGGAAGCACTGTTCGCACAGCCCTCCATGAGGAGCCGTCGCCGTTGCTTGTAAACGCCTTGTTCTTCGGGATGGCCTTCCTGCTGGCCGCTGTCGCCGCGTACTGGCTGGCCGGCCGTGAAGGGTCGCGGCCGGCGGGCAGCTTTGCCATCGGCTCGCTCCTGGCCTCCTGCGCGTTTGCCTTCCTCGCTTACACGCCCGTGGTCATCAGTGCGACAGGCAGCGTCGTCCCGCACTTGTCCCGCCTGATGAGCAACTCCGCGTCCGTCGGAGCCGCCACCTCGGTCGTGGCCGTCTCGTTCCAGATGAACCTGGCTCCCGACGAGGCGAGCCGGCGTATCCGGCGGCGACTGGTCTTTGCCGTCGTTCTGCTCGCTGGAATGGCAGGGCTCTTCCTGTCAGAAGGACTCATCGCCCCCTCAGGGAAGCGATACGCCCTGTACCTGGGGCTTTTCATCTCCTACTTGAGTCTGGCCCTCGTCGATTTCATGAGGCAGGCCTTGCGCCAGTCGCGGTCGACGCGCCGGGGCAGCGTCCGCATCGGTCTGCGCCTGGCGGTGGCGGGGTGCGCCTTCGGGCTGGTCTATGCCGGCTACAAGACGTCTGTACTGGCTTCACTCGCCCTGGGGCTGCGCCTCGTCAGCAGGGACGAGCCGAAGTGCTCCTCTCTGATCGCTCCGCCGTGCCTGTTCAGCGTGAGCGCCCCGGCGCTCGCCGTGCTGCTCATCGGTGTCGGCTTGACGCTGCCAGCCCTCGTCTACCCGATCAGCCAATCCAAGCGTCGGCGTTGGGAAATTCGTTCGTTCGTCGCACTTGAACCTCTGTGGAGGGACCTGGCGGACGCCATGCCGCACATCGTGCTCCGGGCGCCCGAGGATGATGGCGATATGGACCACGACCCGGGCTTTCTCCTTCAGCGGCGCGTCGTCGAGATCAGCGACGGTTTGCTGGAGCTGCGACCGTACCGTCCGCGAAAGGTCCTGGAGGCCGCTCGGCGGCGCGTCGACACAGAGACACGGCCCGGTGCCGCGTTCGCGGAAGCGGCACTCGCGAAGGCAGCGCTTGCCGGGCTGCAATCGGGTCGGCAGCCGGTCGATGTGGTCAGTGCGGAGATCTTCCCGCGCGGCGGCGACCTGCGAGCCGAGGCTGACTGGCTGGTTGCCGTCGCGGATGCCTACGCGCGAGGTGACACGTTCGGGCTTGATCTCGCCGGCGATGAAACGCCTCGAGCATTCCGGGACGTGACGGCGTGACCCCGACTTCCCCGGCTTCCCAAGGACCAGGCAACCCTGTCCTCGCCGTAGCGGCCGAGCCGCCCCGCCCTGTGCGGGAGATGGTGGTAGGAGCGGGCGGGAACCCCAGCTTCCTGGTCAGCGGGTACGCCGAGGCCCGCCAGGCGCTGGCCGACCCCCGCCTGTCGAAGGACACGGCGGCCTTCTTCGCCGACAAGGCGTCGAAGCGCCGACTGCACCCGGCTGTCGCGCACACCATGCTGGCCTGCGACCCGCCTCAGCACACACGCCTGCGTGCCCTGGTCACCAAGGCGTTCACCACCGGGCCCGTTGCCAAGTTGCAGGGCTTCATCGCCCGCACCGCGGACGCGCTGCTGGACAAGTGGCCCGCCGACGGGGAAATCGACGCCATTGCGGAGCTGGCCGTACCGCTGCCGGTCATCGTCATCTGCGAGCTGCTCGGCGTCCCCGAGGCCGAGCGGGCGCAGGTGAGGCTGTGGTCGGCCGACCTGTTCGCCGACGGCCGGCCGGACCGTATCGACGCGGCCTCGCACGACCTGGCCGGATACATGGCCGACCTGATTGCCCGCCGACGGCAGCACCCCGGCGACGCCCTCCTGGACCGCCTCATCCACGCGCGCGACGGGGATGATCAGCTCACCGAGGCCGAACTGGTGTCCCTCGCCTGCCTCCTGCTCGTCGCCGGCCACGAGACGACCGCTAACTTCATCGGCACCGCCCTGCTGACCCTCCTCCGGCACCCTGCGGAGCTGACACGACTACGCGCCCACCCCGGCGATATCCCCGCGGTGCTGGACGAATTGCTGCGGTACGACTCCCCGGTGAGCACCGCCACCTTCCGGTACGCCACACAGCCCCTCACCCTCGGCGGTACGCACATCCCGGCGGGCGCACCGGTCCAGGTGGCAATCGGCGACGCCAACCGCGACCCGGCCCGTTTCCCGGAGCCTCAAAACCTGGAGGCAGGGCGCGACGCGGCCGGCCATCTGGCGTTCGGCCACGGCATCCACCGCTGCCTCGGCGCCCCCTTGGCCAAGGCCGAGGCCGGCATCGCCCTCAGCGCCGTCCTGACCCGGTTCCCCCACCTCCGTCTTGCCGTTCGACCGGACGAACTCGTCTGGCGCCGCACCCGGCTGGTACACGGCCTCGCCGCACTCCCTGTCCTGCCCCGGTGAAAGGGCCCGCCGAAGCCGAGGGGAGGCGCGCTTGCGGCGCGGTTGCCGCCCGCGCGAACTTCTGCGGCCGAGCGCCTTCCCCGACCACGAAGCTCACGTTTCAGACAGCGCCGGACGGGGAGCTCGGGAAACGCAGCCCGAGCCCCCGAAACCCCTCGGCACGGGAAGGGGCGTCCGACCGCAGCCGGGGCCCTACTCGCGTGGCTTGCGTTTGGCCCGGGCGATGGCATCGCCGGCCCGGTTCGGGTCGTCCGGCGCGGGCGGCGGATGTCCGTCAGCGCCGTAGCAGGATCCGCACCTTCCGCAGGTCCAGTCGTCGCCGTCTCGACGCATCGGTGTCCGGCAGCAGAACGGCAGGTCGAGCGGGCTTCTCGGTGCCGGGATGACTGGGATGACGCGGTCGTTCGCGTCGTCGCCCCACATCAGCGGTCACCTTCGGCGTCCTGCCGGGGAAGCGGCCCGGTGACCGCAGCCATGCCGCGGAAGCCGCGGGACGGGTGTCGGAGGCGGGCGCACAGCGGGCACGACCGCGGGTCGTGCCCAGCGCCCTTCGCCGGGCCCGCGCCCCTCACCGCGCCCGCCGGGCAGGTACGAAGCGGACACCGGCCTCGCTCACAGTGGCGGTGATGGTGCGCCCGTCGGCAGTACGGCGTACCGATCCGACCGCCAGGACGCGCCGTGCGGGCATCTGAGGAAGCGGAATGGGAGGATTCGTCATTGGTCAGACTCCTGTCGTGAGCAGGGACTGGCTGGCCCGGCCCGGTGTGTCAGCACAGGCCGGGGTTGTCCGGGCCCGGTGTGTCACCGCCGGGCCCGGTTACTGGCAACAACCCCGACCAGGCGTCAGGCCTGCGGATCAGGGCTGCTATTGGCAATTGCGGACATTTGCCACCGTATGGGCACCCATACACGTAGGCAAGTCGACCCGCCCGCGGACGAGGAACGGGATGGTTGAGGACGAGGAAGCCGACATCGCGGTGCGGCGAGCGCTCAGCGCTCTGGATGCCGTCGAGGCCATTCCGGACCCGATCGCCCAGGTCCGCGCCATCGGTCAGCTGCTGAAGGACCAAACCGAGCGCAACAGGCGCTTTTACGACAGGCGAAGAGAGCTCGTCCTCGCGCTGCGCGCGGAGAACGTGTCGTACCGGAAGATCGCCACCGAGCTCGGCGTGTCCCTCGGGACCGTCCAGGACATCGAGCGGGGAGCCGGTCGGTGGGTGGATCGGGAGAAGAGGCAGCCGGGCCGTTCGTAAGGCGGGTGTGCGGGGCGACGCTTCCTCGGCTCGGCACGGGTGGCTTGCCCGGATAGGCGAGACCGGTCGGCGCTACTCGTCGTCCAGCAGTGCGGCGTCGGGTTCGTCGCCCGGGAGTCCCTCAAGGCGCCGCGCCTGCTCGATGACCGTGCTGAGCATCTGCAGGCTCGAAGGGCTCAATCCGTTGGCGCGCAGTGCGACGCGCCGCACCTTCTGGTCGCGCATGGCCGCCACGAGCTGGATCTCGGCGCGCGTGCGTTCGGCCACGCCCTCGTCGAAGAAGTAGCCGGCGGGCACGCCGAAGAAGCCTGCGAGGGCCCTGATCGTCTGGAGTTTGGGATTCGCCTTCGTGCCGGTTCTCAGCTGCTGGATGGCGCTCGGGGAGATGGTGACGCCCGCTGTGTTCCGGATGCCGTGCGCGACCTCGGCGTAGGTGTAGGGACCGCGGCCGGGTGGGTGTACCTCCTGGAAGAGGTAGTCGAGTAGTTCGGCGAACGCTCGTTCTCGGTTCGCGGCCATCACCAGTCCTTCGTCGTCCACGGGATTCTATCCACTTTGGTGGTGATTTCGTGTCTTACGTGGCTGAATGACGACACTGCGGTTAACGTGATCAACGAGACTGCGGTGCGTGCACCACTCTTTGTCATCGCCACTGGAGTGTTCCGCTCCTGGTGAGGCCGGTTGAAGGTGGAGCCGCTCGCGTCGATGTCGCAGGTGCTCACCCCCGCAGTGGGATGACCCGGCGTTGCTCGCCCCGAGAAGGGAGAGGCAGTGCGTCAGCGCGGACCGTAGAGAAGCCGCCGGTGCAAGAGAACGGCGCCCGGGAGTTCCAGCTCCCAGGCGCCGAGGTCGGCACCACGAAGGCGCCCAATCACGTCATGCGAGCGGCAGGACCTTTGGACGAGCACCCGCCGCGCGCCGTACTCACCATGGAGTTTCGCATGTCCGCAACGTGCAGCGGAAGTCCGGCATGCCCGGACAAGAGCCGACAGCGTCGCCTCGTCGCCCGATTGGCGGCGGCCGTCCCCGGCGCCGCCACGATCCAGGTGAGCCTCACCGACCCGAAAGCCGTCTGGCCGCACCCCCACGCGGTCGCCCGGGGAGCGACCGGTCAGCCCGTCGAGCTGACCCGTACCGGCAGTACCGTCATGGCCCGCTGGATCCTGCGGGCTTGGCCAGACGTCGACTGGTCCCGCCCGCACACTCTCGACCTGGGTTCCGCGCGCATCTGCGCCGACCCCAGCACGCATCGAGGCGAGGGGCGTTGATATGCCGCGGATCCGCACCATCAAACCCGAGGCCTTCGTCTCCGAGTCCCTCGCCGAGGTCACCGTCGAGGCCGAGCGGACCTTCGTCGGCCTGCTCACTCAGGCCGACGACCATGGTCGGCACCGCGACAACGCGGCGATCATCGCCGGGCTGCTGTGGCCGCTCAGGGCGGAGCACACCTCCGTCCACGTCGAGGACGACCTCACGCAGCTCGCGCAGGCCGGTCTGATCTGCCGGTACACCGGATGCGACGGCCGTCGTTATCTGCACGTCGTCGCCTGGTACGACCACCAGAAGATCGACCGGCCGAGCCAGTCCCGGATGCCGGCCTGCCCTCACCACCACGCCGACGGGCGGTGCGGGAACTGTAAGGGGGTCTGCACCCGCGTGGCCGGCACCTCGGTGGATGGTCGGGTTCGGTTCGTCGAGGGATCGGCAAGCGAGCCTCGCGACCGGGTTCAGGACGCTCGTACAGCTGACGCCGACTCCCACAGCCCGCTGCCGCATACCGCCCCGGAACCGTCCCACAAGCCCGGGAGGAGCGAGCCAACCCCGGCGCCCGATGACGCGGGTGCGGCTCGGACCAGCCTCGACGAGTCCTCGTCGAATGTTCGTCGAGCGTTCGGCGAGGACTCGGCGTCCGGATCCAGGATCTTGGATCCTGGATCATCTGTTCCTTCGGGTCGCGACGCGCCCGACGTACCGCCCCAGGCTGGTCGGCTCGTCGCGGAGTACGTCTCGGCGTGCGGTCGTCGACCGCCCAACGATGTCGTCGCCCACGTCGGCCGGGTGGTCAAGAAGCTGCTCGGCGAGGGCATCGGGCAGGATCACGTACGAGCGGGGCTGCAGCGGTACGCCGAGATCCAGGGGCATCCTTCTCGCTTGGCGAGCCTGGTCAACGACGTGATGAACGTGCCCGGGAGCCGCGCAGCCCCTGGCAACCGGCTTGGCGCGCCCGCTCACCACGCGTGGACGAATCCCGCTGACCCAGCCGCCTACGCCGAGGAGCTGTGATGCGCACGCGTGAGCCGCAACCCCTCGGCCAGGGCGGGGCGTTGGAACGGATCTCCCGCATTCTGGCCGCCCGAGGGATCGCCCCGGGCTCCGCTCCGTCGTTTGCGCCGGACGATTCGGGGCCGCACGCAGCGCTGGCTGCTCTGTCCGCCGGCCTGCCGCCGCGTTACCGCGACGCCGAGGCCTCCCAAGCCCAAGTGCTGGAATGGGTTCAGGAGGTCGTCCGACTGGCCTCACCGCCAGGCCCCGGGGCGCGCCCGCAGGTGACTACCGGCCCGAGTCTCCTGCTGGCGGGCGTCACAGGGTCGGGCAAGACCTACGAGGCGTACGGAGCGATCCGTGCCCTGGCCCGCGCGGGGCTCGGAGTTCGATGGCGAGCGATGACCGCGGCCGACATGTACGCGAGTCTGCGTCCCCGCGCGGGCGCCGACAGCGAGGCCGAACTGGCCGGCCTCGCGCGCTCCCCGTTGTTGCTCCTCGACGACCTCGGCGCTGCGAAGACCAGCGAATGGGTCGAGGAGATCACGTACCGGCTGGTCAACCGCCGCTACAACCTGATGCTCCCCACACTCGTCACCACGAACCTGCCCATCGCCGACCTTCGTGCCCACCTCGGCGACCGGGTTACCTCGCGCCTGGCCCAGATGACCACCCGCATCTCCTTCGCGCCCGTCGACCGCCGACGTGCGCGGGCCTGAGCCGGAAGCCTTCTCCTCCGTGTGCCCGCTGCCGTCGGCCGCGGTCCGCCCGACCTTCTCCGACCCGCGCGAGCGGCTGCCGGAGAGCAACCGGAGCCTGTACATGACCACAGTTCAAACACCAGGGGTGACCGTCCGCTACCGCCTCCGCGGAGACCACAGCTGGCAGAACGATGCCGTGTGCCGCGCCACCGACTACAACCCGATCGATCCGGAGTGGTTCTTCCCCGGGCCGGAGGAAACCGAGAAGATCCGCGCCGCGAGAGCGCTGTGCGCGCAATGCCCGGTGCGACGGCTCTGCCTGGAGGTCGCCCTTGAGACCGGCGACACCTACGGCATCCGGGGCGGCATGACCGAAGAAGAGCGCGAACCGCTCCACGCCGAAGCCGCCCGTCGGCTCGACGAGGGGAGGGTCACCGCCGTCCTGGCCGGGCATGATGTCCACCTCAACAGGGCCGAACGCCGCGCGGTGGTCGCGATCGCCTACGAGCAAGGCGTGAGCGAGGAGCATCTCTCCCGGCTGCTGAAGGTCAGCGAAGAGCATGTCCAGAAGCTGTATCGCAAAGCCCGCCGTGCTTCGCGGAGCCGGGCGGCGAAGGTGGTCACGGAGGTGGCGCGACTCGCCTACGAGCCTTCCGACCGTCGCGACTTCGGGCCCGTCGCATGAGTCGCATCCTGCCCTCCCCGCACGTCACGGGGTGGGACCGCGCTGCCGTCGTCGCCCTGGGCTCAGCCGGGTGCTCGTTGTCCTACAGCGCTTTGCAGCAGACCGCCATCGCCGTCCACGTGCGCCCGGGACTGCGCTGGCTCTTCCCGCTCGCGATCGACGGCTTCATTGCCTACTGGGTACGCGCCCTGCTCGTCCTGCGCACAGCTCCCATGAGGGCACGCCTTTACGTCTGGACGCTCTTCGGCACAGCTACCGGCGTCAGCGTCTGGGCCAATGCTCTCCACGCCGTCCGGCTCAACCGGACCGACTCTTCGGCCGGCGCACTTCGCCTTGGCGATCAGGCGGTCGCCGCACTGTCCACGGTCGCCCCGCTCGCCCTGGCCGGAGCGGTCCATCTGTACATCCTCGTCGCCCGGAGTTCGGGCCGCCCGGAGGCCGCGCACGACGCGGCTTCTCACGGTGACGCCTCCGGACCGCGGCAAGCTCCTGTAACCGTCCAGGACACGTTGCCCGCGGAACTGCGGACAGCGGTCGGACCGTCCAGGACAGCCGGTGAGGTCGGTGACCCGGAGCGGACGCCTCCTCCGTCCAGGCGTCCGGCAAGGGCACTGTCCGGCGACGGAGAAGCCGGGAGACCAGCTGACCGGTTCCACCGGCCTGACACCGACGGGCTTCTCGCCGTCGCTCGCAAGGCCGCCCTGGCCGAGGGGAAGCTGACCCGGAAAGTGATCGCTCAGGCGATCCGCGGTCAGGGCATCCCGCTGTCCAACGACGCGCTCACCAGGGTCATGGCTCATCTGCGGCAGGAGGCCGGGCACCAGGGCCGGGAGGCCGTGGACGCCCCATCGCCACCCGTGTAGCGACCGTGGTCAGAAGCATCCGTGTGCCCGCCCGACACTCCATCCGCCGGAGAAGCTCATGCGTACGCGCCCCGCAACCGCCACCGAAGTGGAAACCTGGCTGGCCGTCCTGTGCGGCCACGGCTATCTCCACCGGGCCGAGACAGCTCCTGATGCCTGCTGGGTCGTGCAGCACCGACCGCAGGACCGGCCCTGGACGCTGCACCATCCCGTGTTGGCCATGGACTGGATCGAGAATTTCCTCCGCACCATCCGCCGGAACGACGGACGGAGTGGCTGATGCCCCACGGAGGCCCGGACGCCGCTCACCCCGCAATCGTGCCCGAACCGACCACGGCCCCAGGCGGAGCAAGTTGTCGCCTACGACGGTCCTACGGCCCGTCGCACGCTTCAGAAGACCCGACCGGTTCCCGAGCGAGGGCGCTCGGGAACCGGTCGGACGCCCGCAGCCAGGGGGCCGCGGACACCGGGGGAGTGGCCGACGACCAGCCGCACGAACGAACGCCCCCTTTCCCCGACCGCAAGCCCCGCCGCCGCGCCCGCAACCCGACCGAGCGCGCCTACAAGCTGACGGTCCGCCTGTCCGACACTGAGCGCACCGAGATCGCCGCCGCCGCGCGGCTGCACGCCCTCACCCCGGCCGGCTTCCTCGCCACCGCCGGGATGGCAGCCGCCCGCGGCCAGGTCTCCGTCCGGCCTGACCGGCAGCTGGCCGCGGCGGTCGACGAGCTTGCCGCACTGCGGACCGCGATCTCCCGGGTGGGCAACAACGTCAACCAGATCGCCCACGTTCACAACGCCGTCGGGCAGCCTCTGCCCGTACGGCTGGACCGCGCTCTGCGCACTCTGCTCGACGTCCTCGCCCGGATCGACGCCGCAGCTGACGCGCTGGTCAGCAGGCGCTCGTAGTGGTGCCGAAGATCCGCCGTGGCTCCCGCACGTACGGGCTGCTCGCTTATTTGTACGGGCCCGGCCGCCGCGACGAGCACGCCGATCCCCACCTCGTCGGCTCCTGGGACGGTTTCGCACCTGACCCCGGCCGTACTGCTGACGCCAAGGCAGCGATGTCCCGGCTTGCGGCCGCTCTGGACCTGCGGGTGAAGCAGGCCGGTGCCGCCGCACCCGCCCAGCACGTCTGGCACTGCTCCGTCCGCACCGACCCCGGCGACCGGGGCCTGAGCGACGCCGAGTGGAATGACGTGGCCTGCCGCCTGGTCACTGCCGTCGGCCTCACACCGGAAGGAGACCCGGACGGTTGCCGCTGGGTCGCCGTACGCCACGCTGAGGACCACATCCACATCCTCGCCACCATGGTCCGCGGTGACCTGCGCCGGCCCCGGGTGAACTACGACTTCAAGAAGGCCCAGGCCGAGTGCCGCCGCATCGAGTCGGAGCTGGGGCTGCGGCAGCTCAAGCCGGGCGACGGCACCGCGGCGAAGAACCCCACCAGCGCCGAACGCTTCAAGGCCGAGCGGATCGGCCGCGTTGCCACTCCGCGCGAGATGCTGCGCGAAGCCGTGCGCAACGCCGTGGCCGGCACGGCGACGGAGGAGGAGTTCTTCACCCGGCTGCGCGAGGCGGGACTGCGCACCAAGCTGCGCCGGGCGCCCTCCGGGGACGTCCTCGGCTACAGCGTCGCCGTCCCCGGCGACCGCAACGGTCAGGGCACGCCCGTATGGTTCGCGGGTTCGACCCTGGCCCCGGACTTGTCGCTGCCCAAGATCCGCCGCCGACTTGACCAGACCGCTCTTGCCGATGGCGGCGTGGAGTCGGCAGTGGCGGGCCCCTACGGTTCGGGTCCCGCGGGTCAGCGG
The DNA here is from genome assembly GCF_044332905.1 of Streptomyces sp. NPDC021224. Taxonomy (NCBI): domain Bacteria; kingdom Bacillati; phylum Actinomycetota; class Actinomycetes; order Kitasatosporales; family Streptomycetaceae; genus Streptomyces; species Streptomyces sp. NPDC021224. The sequence continues at coordinate 118,424 of NZ_JBIRPW010000014.1, forward strand.
CGCGGAGCTGTCGCTGTTGCCGAACAAGCCGTCGCCGAGCTGGAGGGCTGTGATGACGAAGCAGCCGCACATCTTTCCGGCATCAGCGAACTCCTCGACGCCGCCGCCCAGACTTCTGCGGCCCCTACCCGTACCGAGCTGCGCGAAGCTGCCCGGGCCTTCGAACGCGCTACCCGGAGCCACGTGCGAGCCGAGCAGGCTGACACCCACGCCCTGCGGGCCGCGGCACGGGGCATCGTGCAGGCCGGGGGTGCGCTCGGTCGAGGTGAAGACGGCGCGGCCACGGCGATGCTGCTGTCCACCCTGGTCCTGGCCACGATCGCCACGGCACGCTGGCACGACGCCCGCGGCCACGCCCAGCAAGCGGAAGCCGCTCGCCAGGCTGCCACCCGACTACGCGCCGCCTACCATCAGGCCGCCGCCGCGCCCCTCGACCTTCTCCGACACCAGGCCCGCTCCCTCCCGGCAGCCCAACGCCAGAGGTACGAAGCCGCCGTCCGGGACGCCTTGCCCGCCGCCGTGCACCCCGAGGCCGACCACTCGGTGCTGGCTGCCACGCTTGCCCAGGCCGAACAGGCTGGCTACGACCCCGGCATGCTTCTGCGCCAAGCGGTGGGGCTTCGTGAACTGGACACCGCCGAGGACATCAACGACGTCCTGGTGTGGCGTCTCCGCCGGCTGGCCGACCTCCCCGCGCACCCCGGGACCGGCCAGGATCCACTGGCTTCACCGCGACAGACCTCCGGTTACGCAGCTATCGCCGTGACCCAGCACGCCCAGGACCGGCGCCCACCACGACGCTGAGCGACAGATCGCCGAAGCCGTGGCCCCACCTCGACGGCGACCGCAGGTGTCTGTTACAGATGGAAAAGTCAGCCTTTCGAGGAGGAGGGATATCGTGCCCAGCACGACCAGCTATCCCGCGGAACCGGTCCTCGCACCCCCGTCCACCCTCCCGGCGGCGAAGCGCCAGCCCGAAGCGCCCACGGATCCGCTCGCCGTTCGAGGGCTCAGTCACCCTCGCGAGCTGACCCTGCGGGGCATCCCCGTGATGTGCTCCGCCTGCGGCGCCCGCCGTGACTGGCTGCTGATCAACCAGGCCCGCGACGTCTGGATCCGCTGCCGCTGCGCTCACCAGTGGCTGGAACCCGAGATCACCCGTGCCGACTACGAGGCCCTCATCTCCGTCCCCGCAGGCACCAGCTATCCGACGACGAAGGTGGCCATGCTCGCCCTCGGATTCGACGGCTCCTTCTACGGCGCCTACCTGGCGTAGGGCTTTGAAGGGGCGAGGCCAGGCGTCAGCTACTCCGCAGCTCCGCCGCTCTGCGACCCCGGAGGCAGCAGCAGCCGGTGGTTCGGCCGGCGGGCATCAGTGGTGCAGGCGGCAAACGGTCCGTCAGGGGCGCGGAGCTGGAGCATGGCGATGTCGAGGTGGTCACGGTGCCAAACGCTCGGTCCGGTCAGCCCCGCGGCCGCGCCGGTGAGTTCCCTCCAGGCCAGCCACAGCGCGTGCAGCCGGGCGACCGCCTCCGGGTGCTCATGCCACTGCTCACACCAGGGCCGCGCGGTGCTGACCTCACGGCCGTAGTTCGGCAGGAGCACACCATGCACCCAGTTGCGTAGAGCCGCCAATTCGGCCTCGTAGGCCTCGTCTGCCACGGTGAGAATGAACACCGAGTGCGGTGCGCTGCCTTGCGGTCGCGGTTCACCGCCTTCCTGGGCGGACCGCAGGCGGTCGAGAACGACACCGTGCCGACGGACCTCTGCCACGGTCGCGGCCAGAGCGCTGGCGAGATCCCCGAGATCCTCGTCGGCTACGCAGCCGGGGTCCATGTCGGCGGCGTCATGGACGGGCGCTGTGGCGTCTGTCATCGCGACTCCAAGTAAGAGAAGGGGACCGGGGGGCCAGCGACTTCGACGAGGAGCAACAGATTTCTGGTGCCTGCAATATTGATGGTGCCGCAGTCCGTGAAGCTGCGGACAGCGCCGCGGTTGCTGTCACCGGGGGTGCGATGGTTGGGGCTGCGATGCTGCCGCAGCCGGTGAAACCGCGGTGACAGCAACCGAACTATTCGGGCGGCAGGGTCGAGGTCGTCCAGCCGCAGCATGGCTGTGTAACTTCGACCGGATGTCACTCCGAGGCGGTTTCGGGAGCCGCTCAGGGCGCTCGTCCATGATCGATGTCAGTGGGAAGTGATGTCAGTTGTCGGCCGTGCTGAGACGAGATCTGTGCCCGGCGGATCGCCGACGTCAGCTCTGGCCGCAGCGCTGGAGCATCAACCGGTAGTCATCGGGGTTTGCCAGGATGATTTCCTTGGCCCGTTGATGATCGCTCTGAAGGGCGTCGGGGTAGGTGGAGGTCTTCAGCGAGATCCACAGCGATAGATCTTGACGTGTCTCAAGGTCTTCGCAGGCCAAGAAGGCAGCCAAGACCGCGTTCCTGTAGTCGGCCCGGAGGTCGGAGAGCGCGTCCAGGACGGCTTTGCTCTCGGGAGTGGGCGTCTGGTTCGCCAAGTCCTCCCTGGATGCGTATTTGAGCCCTGGGCGGGAGAAGTACCAGGCCATGGTCGCTCCGACCTTTTGTGCGTTCGTGCCAGAGCGGAGGTATTCGATGATCTGTTCCTGCGTCCAACGGTGACCTAGAGACTCGACCAGGGGGCGGATCAGTTGGTTGATCCCGCTTCGGCACTGATCATGCATGGCCGCGTCGATCAATCGATCGGCGTACTGGCGGGTGAGGTCAGGGTCTTCCTCAGCTGCCCGCCCGACTTCCCAGCGTTTGACCGCGCAGCGGTGATGCGGATGCTGGTCCGCCATCCGCTCGGGAAGAACCCAGGCCGGGCTGAAGACTTCCAATAGGCCGTCAAGGAGCGGCTCGAACGCGGCTTCCCGCCCAGGACGATCCGGGATCATCTCAAGAGCCATGCCCACCTCCTGGCCAACGCTCGCTGACGCCGACCGGCAGCGAATCAGGGTAACCCTTCGCGGCGGCTGGGACGCCCGGGGCGTCCCAGCACGCGGCCGCGGCGGTCTGTCAGCTGGCGCGTTCCGCTTGTGCTCGGGTGTGGGCGAGGCGGTAGGACTCGGTGACGGTCCGGATGATCGCGCCGTTGAAGGTGAGGCGAGGTCGACGATGGCCGCGCAGAGGCGGGGGCCGGTGAAGGACTTGGTCCAGCCGCTGAAGGATTCGTTGCTCGCGATGGCCACACTGTTCTTTTCCTCGCGCTCCGTCAGAACCTGGAACAGGACGGAGTCGACGGGGACCACCTTCACCTTCCGGGCCGGGGCCGACTCCGAGCCCCTTCTGGACAGTGCCTGCCACTGGATCAGCACCCACGAGTGCGCCCCCCGGAAGCCGACGACCGGACGATGGCTTCGGTGCGTAATCGCAATCCAGCCGGCACAACCGACAAGCAGCCGCCTGCTGACTGGAGCACGCGCGTCTGTACCCACCGGAGCACTCAGAGGAGTACGCCGACAGGGCTCTCAGCGAGACACCAACGGAGGTGGACACGCACTTCGCCGCGTTAACCCAGTGGTCGGCCACTGACCGCGGCTAATCGGCCAACGGCACCGTCGCAGGCCAGCGGCTGGCGGTCACTGGGGGTGCACTGTCCGCGGCCGTTCGGCCGGCGGCACCATCGCAGGAGGTCGGGGCGCGGGGTGTGATTGGCCTGCCCCCCCGAGAAGTGATGTGCCCCGAGCCGGGGTGCAGCGTGCTGGACGATGTGAACGTGTCGTTGCCCGTACTCGCAGGCATGGACACGACCTGTCGCCGATGAACGACCATGTCAAACGTCTGAGTCGCTCTCTCCGACAGCGCCAGTTGAACCTGTTCAGAGGGTGTTCTCGCAGGCATCCGGAGCGACCTCGGTATTGGCCTTCTGGGCGATCGACGAGGTTGTCGCTCGGGACGCGAGGCTGACGAGCTTGGCGGCGGCGGGGTCTTTGTACCAGGGGGTGAGGTCAAGGAGGGCTGGGCGGATGCCCGTGGGGAGCAGCAGCGCCGTGCCCTTCGGGAGGGCGCGGATGGCGTCCGGAGGGAGTACGCGTTGGGTGCGGGTGCTGGTTGAGGTGGAACGGCCGGTTGGTGAGGTGGTGACGGAGGTGGTCTCCACGTCGTGGTCGCCGACGAGGCGGGAGAGGCGGTCGGCGAAGTCGGCGTCGTCGATTCCGGAGCCGATGAGTTTGATGGTCGCAGCGGACCAGAGGGCATCCATGCCGGCTTCGCCCCAGCAGCGCTGGCCCTGGCGATAGGACTGCAGGATCGTGACGGGGATGACGCCGCGGCTGCCCAGGTGGGAGTAGAGGTCGGGCAGGTCGGCGATGCGGCAGACGTTGGCGGCTTCGTCGAGGACGCAAAGAGCGGGCGGGTCGAGGCGTCCGCCGGTGCGTTCGGCGACTGCCACCGCAGCGCGCATGACGGCGTCGGCTGCGGCGGCGACGATCGCCTTCGCGGCGGCCCCGCCGTCCTTGCTGAGCAGGTAGAGGGTGTCGCGTGAGGTGGCGAACGCTGCGGGGCGGAACTCGGGCAGCGTGTTGTCGGGGGTGACCCAGGCTGCGATCCCGGAGTCGAGCAGGCAGGTGGCGTACTGGCGGGCAGTCTCGTAAATGCCGTCCCGCGTCTCGGTTGCGCCGGAAACGGTGCCTCGGAGTTGGGCCGCGACCGCGTGGTGGCCCGCATCGGCCAGGACGTCGAGCGGGGTGCGGTCGGCGGGGGAGGCGAGCCAGGCCAGGATGTCGGTCACCGGGCGGTGGTGGGAGGCGGCGGCCAGGAACAGCGCCGCGAGGGTGTTGGTGGCGGCGGTGGACCAGAAGTCGGAGCCCTTGGCGTCTTCAACGCCGGCGGACGCGAAGTGGCCGGCCAAGCGTTTGGCTCCGGCGAGGTCGCGGGCGTCGGCGAGGATGTCCCACCACATCTGCCGGGGCCGGTGGGCGATGTGCTGCGGGTCGAGGGTCCATACGCGGCCCAGCTTCGCGCGGGCGTCGACGGTCACGGCGAAGGCGTCGTTGGCCGCCTTGTTCGAGGTGAGCAGGACGGGCCCGGGGGCGGCCAGGATCATGGGGATCGCGAGGGCGGACGTCTTGCCGGAGCGCGGGGCCATGATGGCGAGGAGGACGTCCTCCCAGGAAGCGCGGACTTCCTGCTGCCCAGGGGACCGTTTGCCGAGCCGCAGTCCTCGGTCATTCGGGGAGATGTCCTTGCGGCGGCGTCCGGCCAGACTGGGGCGAAGGGCCTGCGCTCGCGCGCTGCATCCCTTGGCGAGCAGTGGGGCCAGATCGGATCGACGGGCCAGGCCGTTCGCCGGACTGCGTAGGCGGAGCCACGCGGCGACGGCGGCCGCGGTGAGGGCCAAGCAGACGACGCCGGGGATCAGTCGCGCGCCGACCAGCAGGAGGACCGGCCCCAGCCGCGGCCACAGTGCGTGAGGCCGAAGAAGCGCGTCTCCGATGCGGAACGGTGTCCATGAGCCCTGGCCGGCACACGCGTTGGTGAAGTTACCGAAGAGCCAGGCCAGGGAACCGAAGGTGACGGAAGCACCGAAAGTGACGCCGAGGAGGCAGAGGAACGCGTCGGTCCCTCTGCTTGAGCGAGGTGAGGTCGTCCATTTCACCATTGCAAGTGATCGATTTCGACGAAGGAAGCAGGAGGAGCCGCGCTCGGGCGTGGGGCTAGAAGAAGCGGAAGCGGGTCGGGTCGGTGAGTTCGGGGAGGATTTGGCGCATCCAGGTGGTGCGGGCGGCGGGGAGCCGGACGAGGGTGCGGCGGAAGGTGTGCCAGTCGATCCACAGGGGGTGGTTGGGGGGCGGTGGGAGCGGGTCCTCGTCGGCCAGGAGGTGGCGGGTGCGCGGTCCGATGCGGTGGCGGGTGGGTTCGGGCGGGGGGAAGGCCAGCCAGTGCCACACGCCGAAGGGCAGGGGCGCGAGGTGCGCGGCGCCGGGCGGTGTCCAGGTCCGTCCGGTCTGGGGGTGGGTCGGGACGAGGAAGATGCCGGCGTCGGTGCCGGGCAGACCGGGGCCCGCCAAGCGGGCGCGGCGTGGCGATGGGCCCGGTGGGAGCAGGGTGTCGAGGGCGCGCTGGAACATCTCGGTGGCCAGGCCGCCGGGGACGGTCACGGGCCGGCCGTGGGAGGCGGCCAGCAGGTGTGCGAGGGCGTGGCCGGCCGCTGCTTCCCAGCGGGGGCTCCAGGACCACTGGCAGTGCGGTCCGGGGCGTGAGCCCCATCTGATGAGAGGTTCGTACGGGGGTGTGCCCGCGCCCTGCGTCAGCAGCTGGCCCCAGGACAGTGGTTCGGGGTCGTCGCCGTCGACGGCGAGGTGGCGGACTGTGGCGGGGTCGAGCCACACCGCCTCCCACAGGGAGCAGTCGTCGATTCGTGTGGCGACGGGCAGGCCGCAGGTCTCGCAGGTCATGTTGGGGCCGTCGCCCCCGGCAAGGCCGCAGCAGGCGCCGCCCCGCCGGTCGGGGTTCAGGACCGTCGCTCGGACGTCCCCCGGCGCGACGGCCACCGCTCCGGCCGGGCCGTAGGACAGGGAGCGGACGGGTGCGTAGATGCCGCGAGTCGCCGCCTCGTCCGGATCGATCTCTTCCCACGTGCGGTAGGGCGGGCCGTACGGCTCCGGATCGACGGCGAAGGTGCCCGGTTCCATGAGCACCGGGAGCTGGAGCCCGTTCCCGAAGGACTGGTGGGCGTGGACCGGCAGGGCGACCTGCGAGAGCGGCGCGGTCAGCTCTTCGCCGCATCCCGCGCACAGGAAAACGTACAAGCATCCTCCGTACGGGAGATCGGCACATCGTCACATCCCGCGCGCGGCCGGCCAACGGGATATTCGGCCGCCGAGCAGCCTGGAGCAGCGTGGATGATCAAGGCGAGGCATCCGCAGCGCGGTTCCGAGGGAACGGGCAGGCAGCCACTGCCGGACGCCCCGACCGGAAGACGGATCGGTCGCTTCCCGCCGTCATCCGGGCGTCCGTGTCGAACAGTTGCCGCTCGACCGGGTGCAGGAGGTGCTGGGTGACGAAGGAGCGGCCCGCCACCTTCCACAGCCCGCGGCCCTTGGTGAGCGCGGCGACGGCCTGGGCCTCGACGCCGGTCATGCCGAGGAGCGAGGCGGCCGTGGCGAGCTGGTCGGATTCCTGGCGGTAGATGATGCGGGTGGAGCAGTCGGCCAGCAGGCCCTCTGCCAGGGCTCGGCCGCGGGAGCCGGCGTCGCCCGCCGAGAGCAGGTCGGAGAGGCGGTGGATCACCATGAGGTTGGCGATCCCGAGGCCACGGGAGAGCTTCCACTGGGACTGCATGCGTTCGAGCAGGCCGAGGTGACGCATCAGGCGCCAGGCCTCGTCGTAGATCACCCAGCGGCGACCGCCGTCCGGGTCGGCGAGGGCGGACTCCATCCAGGCGCTCGCGCAGGTCATGGCGAGGACCAGGGCGGTGTCGTCGCCCGTGCCGCCGAGGCGTGAGAGGTCGATGGACAGGATCGGCGCGCGGGGGTCGAAGACGACGGTGGAGGGGGCGTCGAACATTCCGCTGAGGTCGCCGTGCACGAGGCGTCGCAGGGCGTGGGCGAGTTCCTCCGCTGCCGGGGCGAGGCGTCCGGCACTGCCGCTGAACGCGGAGTCGAGGTGGGACGGGGAGCTGAGGACGTGGGCGATTTTTCCCAGCAGCGGCACCGAGCCCGACGCGGCGCAGTCAGCGGCGACGAGGTCCAGTGCAAGGTCGAGGGCCGTGTGTTCGACGGGAAGCAGGTCCCGTTTCAGCACGGTGCGGGCAAGGCCGGCGAGGAGGAGCAGGCGGCGTTTGCGTACCTCGGCCGTCCAGTCCGCCGCGGGTACGGACGCGGGCCGCGCGGGCGCGTCGAGCGGATTGAGCCGTCCGGGAAGGCCCGGGCCGAGCGCGATGGCCGCACCGCCGAGTGCCTCGGCGACGGGCGTCCACTCGCCCTTCGGGTCGCAGGGGACGTAGACGCGATAGCCGTGGGCGATCGACCGGGTGGCGAGGGATTTCGCCAGGGCGGACTTGCCCATGCCGATGATTCCGGCGAGGACGGCGTTCGGGTTGGTGAAGCCGTCCACGCGTCCGCTGGCGTAGAGGGTGAACGGGTCGTAGCAGAAGGCGCCTTCCGCATGAACGTCGCGGCCGACGAAGATGCCCTCCGCGCCCAGGCCGCCCTCGGCGAGGAAGGGGTACGCGCCGGAGGCTGTCGCCGTGGTCATGCGGTGGGTCGGCAGCGCGAGCGCTCCGCCGCGTGCTGAGGCGGGACCGGGGCGCCCGGCGGCAGGGTAGGCGGGGCGTTCCTCGATGCCGGTGCGGGCGCGAGGGTGTGCTGCCGGTGCGGTCGCCGCGCGGGCCTGACGCCTGGCCTCGGCGTAGCCGGTGCGTGCGGCCCGTTGCCCGGTGCGGGAGGGCCGGTGGGGAACGAACAGCGTGGTGACGGTGGCGCGCGGTCGGGCGCTTGTCATGGGAGGCGGCTCCTGGGTGTGGTGTTCAGGGGCGGGCGACGTCGGTGGGCGTCATACGGCGACGGGCGAGGCGGATGGCGCGCTGGTGCCGTTGGCAGATACTCAGCAGAGGAGCGCCGTCCGGCAGGCCGCGCCTGCGTGCGGCATCGGCACGGACGCCGTCTCGCGAAGCGGCGTGGTACGCCGCGTGCAGGACGTCTGCGGCCTGCCAGATGCGGTGGGCGGCGGTGACGAGGTCGGGACGGGCCGGGGGCAGTGCGCTCGTGCGCCGGGCGTGAGCGTCCAGCAGGGCGTGCAGCGACACGAGGTGAGCGTGCAGTGCGTCGAGTTCGCCGCGGGTCGAGGGAGGAAGGTCGGCGAAGGAACCGGAGGAGAGGTTCAGTTCGCGGTGGAGATCGAGGGCGGCGGTGGCATAGGGCACGAAGTCCTGCGCCGGTGGGATAGGTGAACGGGGCACGGGCGCCCTTTCGGGAGATGCGGTACGGCGACGTCAGAGGGCGAGTGGGAGGGCAGCGGCCGTGAAGGCTTCCGCCTGCTGCCACGTCAGCAGGCGCAGGTCGAGCTGAGCACCGACGGCCGCCGTTTCGACCACCGCGCACGCGGCGCGCAGCTCCGCCTCCGAATCGGCGGTGACTGTCAGCAGCCCGGTGAGGGCGATGTCTGCGTGGCCGGCGATGAGCTGGCGCTCGCGGATCTTGATGTCGGCGTACTCGACCGCGTCCGCCTCGGACTCCACCTGGCCGCGGCGGGCGCGTTCGGAGGCGTCGGCGACTACGGAGGCCTTCTTGCGCTGGACGTCGCGCAGGGCGGCGTCCAGCCCCCTGGGCTCGTAGGACAACGAGAGTGTGCGGCGTACGCCGGCGGAGAAGAGCAGCTGGTGCAGGAAGCCTGCCGAGACCTCGACCCGCGGCCAGTTCTCGATCCAGTAGGTCGAGTGCACGGCGGAGTCGGTGGTGATGTGGTCGGCCTTCTCGACGACGACGACAGGGCCCGCGGCGGCCGGATCCGCCTGCGGTGGCCCGGTTGAGGACCACGCGTCCAGTGCGGGCAGCGACCTCGGGTCGTACGCGGTACGGACGACGGCCGCGATCTCCGTGGCGCCGAGCCAGCCGCCGAGCGTGAGCCCGGCTGCGCGGGCCGCGTGCTCGAAGGTCGACACGAGCTGGGTCAGGACGCCGAAGCACCCGGTGAGCCCGCCGCCGGCCTGATGGATCAGGCGCCGGGCTGCTTTCTGATCGAGTGCGAGGGCGACGTACGCCTCGTGCGGCGCCGCGGCCGGGCCCGCGGAGGCGATCAGCTCCTCGTAGATCCGTCCGGCCAGTGGGGCGTTCCGGTTGCCGTGCTCGGCCCAGTGGCGGCGCAGCGCGTCGCCGGAGTGCGGGACCGTACGTTCCAGCACCTGGATTCTGGCCACATGGTTCGTACGGGCGAGAGCCGCGAGGACCCGGCCCCATCCGGCGACGTTCGCCTGCTGCGTGGCCGGATCGAGCAGGGCGTATGCGCGGGCCGACACCCGGACCACTGCGGTGAGCGTGCCGGCGTGGGGGTTGTGCACGGCCCCGTAACGGTCTCCGGGCGCCGTGACGACGCGCAGGGAGGCCGCCGTGCCGGGAAGGTGCAACAGCCCCTCGCGCGCGGGTCGCCCGGATGGGCGGGCCAGCCACAGGAGCTGACCGCGCAGAGCGCGAAGGGCGTACCGGACGACGATCGGGGTCCAGTCGGCCAGGGAGCGGCCGCGGTGGCGCACGAGGACGACCAGCGCGAAGAGGGCCCAAAGGGGCAGCAGTTCCAGGGCGCCGGGGATGCCGCGGGCGATGACGACGGCCAGGAGGAGCAGCCCGCCGACCGCGCACGCGAGCAACTGCGACGCGGTCAGGCCCAGGAGCAGGCCTCGCCGTGAGCGGTGGGGGAATTTGACGGTGGCTTCCGCCGGTGATGTGTCTGACACGAGACGTCCAGTGAGGTGACGGCCGTCGGCGTACGCGACGGCTCTGCTGGCAACGGATGGGCGCGTCAGGCCGGAGGCTGCTCCGGCGGACCGCTGGGGGGAGGAGCGGAAGCGGGCGGAGGGAGCGGCTGGTCACCGTCCGGCGCCGGGCTGGTGGGTAGAGCGGCTCCCGAGTAGAGGAAGGGGGCATCAGGTGCGGGCGCGTCCGCCGTACGACGGTCGCTCGCGCTGTCCGGAGTCGTCGTGCCCGGACGGGTGATCAGCGGCGGAAGTCCCGGCCTGCGGATGAGCGGGAGGCCGCGGTCGCCGGGCGCGGTGGGGTCCTCGCCGTAGCGGAAGCGGATCTGCCGTGCCGGCGTGCCGTCGATGCCCTCCTTGCTCAGGTGGCCGCCGGAGGGATCGATGCCGGTGACGACGCTGTCGGGGCCCACGCCGGGCAACTGGCCGGAGCCCTGTGGTGCAGGAGCACCTGCGCGAGCCTGGAGCGCGAGCGTGGCCGTTGTCCTGGCCGTACCGGCTGCCGCGGCGAACCCAGCAGTGCCGGCCCGGTGGACGTCGTCGTTGCCGCCGCCGTCTCCGGCCCAGCGGACGAACCGGTACAGCGCGTACGGGCACAGCAGGACCAGCACCAGGATGACGAGACCCGCGAGGGCATCGGACAGCGCCGACAGGCCGTCGCGGGTGTCGGACTTGCCCATCGCCGACACGCCGATCATGAAGACGACCGTCATCAGCAGCTTCGAGGCCACGAGGGTCGTGGTCGCCTCGATCCAGCCGCGCCGCCAGCGCTTGGCCGCGTCCCAGCCGCCTCCGGCGCCGGCGAACACCGCGAGCGCCACCAGGAGCAGCACGCCCACCTTCCGGGCGAGCATCACACCCCAGTAGACGAACGAGCCGACCGCCATTCCGAGCGCGACGAGGGCCGGGACCCCCCACCCCAGGCCGAAGAGCGCTCCGAGCTGCCTGACCTCCACCACCCGCCGGATCGTTGCGCTCACGGAGCTGCCGCTGACCTGGAACAAGCCGTCGGAGAGGGCGTCGACGACGGTGATCGCCACGGACGTGAAGGCGACCGCGCAGAAGGAGAAGAGGACGCCCGTCATGGTGCCGACCGCGGCGCGAGCGAGTGCGCGTTCGTCCCGCCGCCAAGCGGCCAGGAGCAGTTGCAGGCAGAAGGTGCCCACCGTCACGGTCAGGCCGATCGGCAGCAGCAGCTCGTAGTTGTGACGGAACCACGGGGCGCTGAGGTCGATGGCGGTGGTCTCGTCGACCGCTTTGGCGGCGAGATCGGCCGCACTCGCCGCGAGGTCGCCGGCCGACTTGGCCAGCCAGGCCCCGATGCCGTCGGTCACGGCCTTGCCGGTACCGGACACGACGCCGCCGACGGCGTCGCAGACCTTGTCCATCAAGGGCAGATCGCAGGTTCCCATCAGTGCTTACCTCCTTTTCGGCACGGTGGTGGTCACGGGGCGACGTTCGGCAGGGCTCCGACGAGCCCGCAGCGGCCTTCCGGCCGGCACTGGACGGCGAGGGTGACGGACCGGGGTTCGGCGCCTCCGCGGGGCACGCCTTTCCAGCCGATGGACTGCTCGCCGGTGACGGTGACCGCGTAGACGTACGCGTCGGCGAGAGCCCCTGGGTCTTCCTGCAACGCCTGCGTGAAGGAGGCGGGGAAGTGTCCTTCGGCGACCGTGGCCGTGGCGTACTGCTGGTCCTCCGCCATCTCCCGCCACAGCACGGGCGACGGCACGAGGCCTTCCACGGAGGGGGCATCCGCGTACCGCTTCTCGCCGGTCAGCCAGCTCCGGAGCGCGGCCAGCCACTCGTCCCGGGAGCCGGTCCGCGTGTCGTAGGACCACAGAGCCGCGGCCGCGGCCTTGGCGAAGGAGATCGGGTCACTGGTGGAGGGAGGGTGGAACCGTGCGGCGGGTGGTGGGGTCGTGGCCCGGCGCGGTGTCGGGGTGGCGGGGGTGTGTGTCGGGGGCTGGGTTGCTGGGCGATCCGGTCGGTCGTCCCGAGCGACGAGGGCGACCACGGCGGCGACGCCGAGCAGGACGAGGAGCACCCCTGTGCCCAGCACTGCGCGACGGATGCGGGGACTTCGCCAAGGCATGGGCGGCAGGGGCATCACTTGACCTGCGTTCCCAGCGTCGAGAAGAAGGCGACGATGCCGTTGGCGCCGCCCAGCAGGATGGCGGCACCCGCGCAGACGAGGACCCCCTTCTTGCCGCTGGCCTCGGCTTGGTGCCCGCCGGAGTGGTGGCCCCACGCCCACACGCCCGCGCTCACGGCGAGAGCACCGACGACGGCGATGATGCCGAAGAGGTTGACGGAGCCCATGACCTGCTTGAGGACCGCAAGGCCCGGCAGACCACCGTCGTTGGGAGTGATGCCGGGGTCGTAGGAGAGGAGGGCGAACTGGCGCATCAGACTCATGGCGCACTTCCTTGTGAAGGGGATTGCGGGTCAGAGGACGCGGCGGGCCGCGAGGAGCCGGGGCGCCCAGGAGGCGAGGGCATCGACGCAGACGGTGGCGCCGGTGTGCGGGGCGTGGACGACCAGCCCGGAGCCGACGTACATCCCGACGTGCTCCGGTCTGTTGGCGCTGCCCTCGGTGAAGAGCAGGTCGCCGGGGCTCAGCCCCCGCAGTGACGCCGGACTGCCGCTGCCGACCTGCTCGTACGTCGTGCGCGGCAGCGCGATACCCGCTCGGCCGTAGGCCTGCTGGACGAGGCTCGAGCAGTCGCAGCGCCCCATCGGATCCGGCCCGTGCGGGTCGGTGCAGTGCCCGCCCCACTGGTACGGCGTGCCGAGCTGGTTCAGCGCCCAGCGAATCGCGGCCTGTGCCTGTGCGGGGGCGTCGACTGGAACGACGTATCCGGCGGGCAGGCCCCCGCCTGGTGCCGGACCGGGGGAGCCCTTGGTGCAGGTGCTGCCGGCCCCGGTCAGCGAGGCGGTGCCGCCGCCCGACCCGGCTGGAATCTTGCCGCCAGTTGCCAGCAGCGGCTCGACGGCCCTTTGCAGGGCCGTCGCCAGCGGCTCCCACTTCGCGTACGAGTCCGGATATGCGGACCTCTGCACTTCCTGAGCGGCCTGGGCGACGGACAGCGACTCCCAGCCGGGCACCTGCCTCAACGCGGCGTAGAACTTCGCCGACGCATGTACGGGGTCCAGGATCTCCGCCGCCGTGCCCCAGCCCTCCGACGGCCGCTGCTGGAAGAGACCCAGCGAATCGCGGTCTCCGTGGGCGAGGTTCCGCAGCCCGCTTTCCTGCAACGCGGTCGCCAGCGCCACCACCTGCCCGCGCGCCGGGACGTGCAGGGCGAGTCCGGTGGCCGTGACGACCTTCGCGTTGGGCATTTGCTCTGCCGGATTCTCCAACCCGGCCACCTTTACCGTGGCGGCTGCATCGCCGCTGAGCGCCGCCCTGGCCTGCTTGACGACGGCGCCCGTGTCGTCGGCCGCGAAGTTTCCGGAACAGGCCGCCGAGGCCGTCGCCGCGGTGATGCCGAGCAGCGGCACGAGGGGGAGCAGCACGACGGTTGCCAGAGTGCAGAAGATGCCAACGATCTTTTTCACTGGTCACGCCGACGAGCAGCGCGGACTTGTACGTTTGGCCGTGCCGGGTACGGCCGGTTGACTCTGCGCTGCAACGAGCATCTCCTTGCGGTACGTCGCGAGTGGTGTCGTGTCGGCTCATCGTGGGGCGATACGTCACTGGGCAAGCGAGCTGGCGGGCGATCTTGAGGGCTCACGGGGGTGTTCCTTCGGCTTGCGGCTCGATGTCGAGGACTCAGTCCGTTCGCGGCCAGGGAGATCCGTGCGCGAACAGCGCAGGTCAGGGGGCGGGGAATCCTGCGTCCCGAGGCCGTGGCCAGACGGTAGAGGTGGGTTCCGGCCTCACCAAGCGACCATCACCTGGATGCCTGCACGGAGGTGGGGGTTCAGCGGTATTTGCGGAGGGGTCGTCAGGCTGGTCGACATGCGCTGCTTGCGGCGGGGAGCGCCGCTAAAGTCGAGCAGGTGCCGTTTGGGCGGCGGTCACGGGCGGGTGCCTTCGCGAAGGACGCCAGCGCTGCTCCGGCGGCCGTCAGTTCCCGCGATGGTGGGTTGCCGCCGGGTGCTGGTTCAGCCGCCGCAGCAGCGTGTTTTACCCCGGCCGGCGCCCGCGATTCGCCGCAGCGGTGAGATGGAGAATTTGGTGCTTCGGAACCTCAAGTGCGCACACGACACGCGGGTCGCACCGAAGCAAAATTCCCGTTGTGTGCCGAATTGGTCGCCTCGCTCTTCCGTAGATGCCCGTTGGCAGGGCAAGCTTGTGCTGGTCAAGTACCGTGGCCGCCGCCCTCCGGGACGGCGGAGGATCGCAACGCGCTGTACTCGTCCACGGGGAACGGGCCGAGACCCACGTGGCCGCCGCCCTCCGGGACGGCGGAGGATCGCAACGCGCGGGCGAGGTCGGTGGCGCGGATCGGGAGTGGCCGCCGCCCTCCGGGACGGCGGAGGATCGCAACTCCAGGTCGAACCGGCTGGGGATGATGTCGATGCGGGTGGCCGCCGCCCTCCGGGACGGCGGAGGATCGCAACTTCTCGCCCGCGCTGGTGACGGTGAGCCAGTCGCGGTGGTGGCCGCCGCTCTCCGGGACGGCGGAGGATCGCAACATCCCCGTGCCCGGGCTGGAGGAACTCGTCGCCGAGTGTGGCCGCCGCCCTCCGGGACGGCGGAGGATCGCAACTGCCGGAGATCGTGTCGACGATCACTCACCTCACGTGGCCGCCGCCCTCCGGGACGGCGGAGGATCGCAACGTCAGAGGAACGACTCTGTCAACGAGCGTGCCGAAGTGGCCGCCGCCCTCCGGGACGGCGGAGGATCGCAACCCGTTCGATGTGCGGATCGCGGGCGAGGTCGTCACCGGTGGCCGCCGCCCTCCGGGACGGCGGAGGATCGCAACGCCCGGATCCCGGACGACGACCTGTCGCCGATCATGTGGCCGCCGCCCTCCGGGACGGCGGAGGATCGCAACTCGACGTCGACCGCGGCGCGCACCGCGAGGCGCCCGGTGGTCGCCGCCCTCCGGGACGGCGGAGGATCGCAACCGGGTGGAGTCCCCGCCCGGCGAGGACGGCCTGAGGGTGGCCGCCGGCCTCCGGGACGGCGGGGGGTCGCAACGCCGTCAGCGTTTTCGACGAGTGCTGGTGGCTCACGGGGGCCGTCGTCCTCCGGGAGGGCGGAGGATCGCAACTCGTTCTGCACCTCGCGGATCACCGGCGTCAACCAGTGGCCGTCGTCATCCGGGACGGCGGAGGATCGCAACCTCGGCGGCGACAAGCGGGTGTAGATCACCCACGACCGATGGAGTTACGGGATAGCCGCCGCCCGTCGGCGGCGGCTATCAACGCTGGCCCCTGCTGGGTGGGAAGCTTTCGACCGTGAAGTCTCAGACCGTCAACCGCGCCCCAGGAGGCCCCACGTGTCGTAGGCGTCGTAGGTGTGCGCGCCGGGGTGGCCGGCGAATTCGCAGCAGGGCTGGGAGCCGCGTTCCGGCGGGCTGACCGCCTGGCAGTCGCCGCGCACTTCCACGCGCGCCGGAGGGCTATCCGTCCAGCTCGTCCAGACGGCCCCACCCTCCGGGCCGTCGAGCTGCAGCACGAAGGCGTGGTGCTCACCGCCCACGTGAGTCTGGAGAGCGCAGCGGAGGTCGATTTCCACGTCCTCCAACCCGGCGTCAGGGTGATCGGCGAGGGAGAGAGCTGAGGTCAGGAGGGCCTGCGGGAGTGCGGTTGTCCGACCGCAGACGGGGACGCGGCGGGGTGTGTCGGTGTCGGCACTACGGGGGTGGTGAGGCTGCGGCATGTCGGTGGGGAATTCCTTTGTCTGATGGTCATATGTTGTGCGTACGGGCCGCCTCGGCTCGCCGCGAAGGTGCGCGGAGCTGATGTGCCCCTTCGGCGGAAAGAGCGAGTGCGGCCACGATTCGGTGCGGCGGCACGAGGGCGAAACGGGTTGCCGGGCTGGGACGTGACGAGCGTTGGGTCCGAGGTCAGGAACGGCGGCGGTGTCTCCCCCGGGGCGGGCCGTGCGTGCCACCGCCGAGCCAGATGTCATCGAGCCCGTCGGTGATGTCTCCCGCCATGTGCGTGGCGACGATCTGGTCAGCCAGTACCTGGACGCAGCGCTTGCACGCGTAGACGCCGGCCGTCACGCCGTTCACCGAGGCGGGTCCGATCTGCAGCACAGGGGTCGACTCTCGGCTGCACCAAAGCCAGCACCGGCCGGTCGTCCAGGCATTGCCGTCGCCCTGCTCAGCAGCACCGGAGGCCCGTTTCACGAGCGGCATCCCGGCGCGGACAATGAAGATCAACCTGCCCCTCGGCGGGCGGCTCATCCGCTTCGCCTGCTGCTCGCCCAGCGCGGGCATGCTCGTCGTACTCACGACGACGCTTCCAGCTCCGCCCACACGGCCTTGCCGCCATGCAGCAAATGGACACCCCACTTGCATGACATCGCCTCGATGAGCAGTAGACCGCGTCCACGCTCCCGCTCGACGTCGAAGGGCCGAGGCTGCGGGCGGGTACGGTCTGCGTCGATCACGCTGACACGCACCCGCCGGGCGTCCACGCGTACGACACTGACCCGCATGTCGGCTCCGGAAGCGTGAGCGACGGCGTTCGACACCAGCTCCGTCACGATCAGCACCGCATCGTCGGTGAGATGTCGGAGATCCCAGGACGCCAGTGTGTCGGTTACCAGGGTCCGCGCGGTGAGGGCCGACTCCGGGATCCGCTTCAGGGATCTGGCGCACGGCAACGCGTCCCCGTGCGGTACCTGTTCTGCCGTACGCGTCGGTGACGGCTCGTCCGACGTGGTCGCGAGCCGGCATGCGGCAGCCAGCGCTTGCTCGCGCCTGGCGACAGTGGGCTCGGCTGTCATGGCGTCTCCAGCGATAGGAAATGAGGGCCTTAACAGTCCCTCTTTCGCACGTGTTTCGTCACGGGCGGTGATGACCAGGAAATCTGGACGGACAACGCACCCTGTGACCTGCGAAAACGCCTTCCCTCGCGGCAGGTTTTGGACAGCGGTGAACCCCGAAACATGGACATTTCCCAAGCCGGTCAGCTGACCGAGCGCTACCGTGAAAACACATCACCACGTCTGGGGGATCTCATGGCCCAGTCTCCGAAGTCCGGTAGCAAGGCCCAGCGTGACAATTTGCGCAGGGAAATGCTTGCGGTCGGCTGTTCGGCATCGGACATTGTGAACGAAATGCGGGCCCGCTGGGGTTTTCGCCCTCGTGAGGCGTGGCGGCACGCGCA
Organism: Streptomyces sp. NPDC021224; assembly: GCF_044332905.1. Lineage (NCBI taxonomy): Bacteria > Bacillati > Actinomycetota > Actinomycetes > Kitasatosporales > Streptomycetaceae > Streptomyces > Streptomyces sp. NPDC021224. The sequence goes on from NZ_JBIRPW010000014.1 coordinate 136,151, forward strand.
CGGTCTGAGCTTGCAGGAGGCCGCTGACCGCATCAACGAGGAGGGTGTCACCCGTGGTGACGCCACGGCAGCCGACGCCAGCCTTCTGGGCAAGTGGGAGAAGTGGCCGCTGACCGACCGCCGGCCGTCGCAGGCCGTTCTCGACCTCATGGCCGAGGTGTACGGCTGCGAGGCGGAGCAACTGCTCGACATCGAGGACCGGCGAGCCATGCCTCGCGTGGAGGCGCCCGCACCGCGCCAGACGGTGCGTGTACGGGAGACGCCCGACCCGTTTCGTACGCCCGACGAGCCCCCGCCGACGCTCGCCGCCGAGGTGCGGCAGGCGGCGGAGGAGTCGGTCGCGTGGGCTGCATGGGCCGAGACCAGCACGATCGGCGACATCGCGTTGGAGCAGATCCAGTCCGACGTCCGCCGCCTCGCCAAGGACTACCTCGGCGGAGACGCCGTCGAGATCTTCACCCGCACTCGGCGCCTGCGCGACACCACCTTCCGCCTCCTGGAGGGGCACACCTCACCGCGGCAAGCGTCGGACCTGTACGTCGCCGCCGGTTACCTGTGCGCTCTTCTGGCCTGGATGAGCAGCGATCTGGGCCACCTGGACGACGCCGAGGCCCACGGCCGTACCGCCTGGCTGTGCGGCAAGAAGGCCGAACACCAGGGGCTGCTCGCCTGGACCGCGAGCACCCGCAGCAAGGTCGCCTTCTGGGACGGACGGCTCAGGGACGCGGTCCAGCACGCTCGCCGCGGAGCGATGTACGCGGCGGGCGGCACCGTCGGAGCGCTGCTGGCCTGCCAGGAAGCGGACGCTTGGTCGAAGCTCGGCGCCGCCGAGGAGACCCAGGAGGCTCTGCGCCGCGCCCAGGTCGCGCGTGACCAGAGCACCGGGGACGACGAGATCGGCGGCTTGTTCTCCTGCAGCACCGGCAGGCAGGAGCAGTACGCCGCGAGCTCCCATCTGCGCGTCGCGGCCTACGGCGAAGCTCTGGAGGAAGCCGAGTCGGCGCTCGCCCACCTCCAGGCGCAGCCGGTACGCGCGTACGGCACCGAGGCGCAGACCTCGATCAGCCGCGCCATGGGGTACGTCGGCGTCGGTCAGCCGGACGCCGTGATGGAGGTACTGCTGCCGGTCCTCCAGCTTCGGCCGGAGCAGCGCTACGGCACGGTCGTCGGCCGGATGCGCGACCTGACCACGCAGATGACGCAAGCACCGGGCGCGCGGGGCGCCGCAAGTGTCCAGGCGCGGGCTGCGCTGCTCGACTGGTGCCAGGACTCGGCCCCGCGGAGGCTCGCCCTCTCGCCAGGTGCAGGCACGAGCTGACAGGATCGGTGGTTATGACCCCTCAGGCCATGCGCAACCACTGGTGGTGGCGACCCGGTTGGGACGTGGGCCGCCGCTTCTACACCTGGCATCTCACCTGGGAGGGGCAGCCCGACGTCCACCGATTCGCCGCTGGTTACCGCCGGGCGCTGGCGGGCCTTCCGGGGCTGGACCTGATCCCCGACCGCTGGCTGCACCTGACGATGCAGGGTGTCGGATTCACCGACGACGTCTCCGAGGCGACGGCTACGGCAATCGCCGCTGCGGCCCGCTCCCGGCTGGCGGCCCTGCACTCGTTCGACGTCTCGCTGGCGGCTCCGATCGTCGATCCGGAAGCGATCCTTGTGCCTGTGGTCCCGGCGGAGCCCATCCGCCGGCTCCGACAGGAACTGCGCTCAGCGATTGCCGACGTGCTGCCGGAGGTGCCCGAACCCGCAGGCGGCTTCAACCCGCACGTCAGCATCGGGTACAGCAGTGCCGAGGGCCCGGCCGAGCCCTACGCCGGGGCGATCGAGGCCGCGGCCGTACCTCCGGCGAAGGCTGTGGTCACGCACGCAGACCTCATCGTGATCCACCGCGACCACCAGATGTACGAATGGACCACGCTCGCCGAGGTCCCTCTCGGGTAACTTACGAGCTGCTTCGTCAGCGGTGGCCGGACGGGGCGCCGGATGACGTCGGGTCCCGCGGCGCGGCAGTCCGCGACCGCTAACGGGCTCATTCGATGCCAGCCCGGCAGGCGACGAGTCGGAGGGCCGGTTGCTTCGGAACCTCAAGCATGCACGCGACACGCGGGTCGCACCGAAGCAGAATGCCCGTTGTGTAGTCAATTGACTGCCCTGCCCTTCCGTAGATGCCCGTCGGTAGGCCAAGCTTGTGCTGGTCAAGTACCGTGGCCGCCGCCCTTCGGGACGGCGGAGGATCGCAACCGGAGGAGACCCGTGACCGTAGCCACTCCACGTCACAGTGGCCGCCGCCCTTCGGGACGGCGGAGGATCGCAACGACAGCATGCCCGAGACGAATCCGCCGATCAGAGCCGTGGCCGCCGCCCTCTGGGACGGCGGAGGATCGCAACACCGACAGCCAGTCGGCGGTGTACCGGCACGTGGCGTGGCCGCCGCCCTCCGGGACGGTGGAGGATCGCAACGCCGGCTGGTACATGGACACCGAGATCGGAGCCCGGGCGGCCGCCGCCCTTCGGGACGGCGGAGGATCGCAACTCGGAACCGGTCGGCGTCGTGCTCCACAACCTGACCGTGGCCGCCGCCCTCCGGGACGGTGGAGGATCGCAACTTGCAGCACATGAGAGGAGCCCCCATGCTCGCCGAAGTGGCCGCCGTCCTCCGGGACGGTGGAGGATCGCAACACGCCCTCCCGCGACAGGTAGGGCACGCCCGTGTCCCGGGTGGCCGCCGCCCTTCGATACGGCGGAGGATCGCAACAACCGCACCCCGCCGGTAATGGTGGAACGGTCACAGTTGTGGCCCCCGCTTCCCAGGACAGCAGAGGACCACAGCACTGCCTGACCTCGGCGCTACGTAACTAGCCCGGAGAGCGGCTGTCGCTCTCCGGGCCGGTGAGGGTTGTGCTGAGCCCCGGGCCGAGCTCCCGGAGTGCAGCAGAAAGCCGCATGGCACCGTAGTTTCGCCTGGGCCCGCTGGCCAGCCTTCGCCTCACTTCGCTGAACTCAGCGGACCCCGACCCGCTCGGCCAGGGCGACCACCTGCTTGCGATACGTCGGGCGTGCCCGTTTCCGGAGGGCCGTCACCATCTGGATGGCCATCGGGTTGCGGGTGAAGTCCTCCGGCGCCACGGCTGCCAGGTCGGTCAGATGGACCAGGACCGCCGCGTCCTCGCGCAGCAGGTCCCAGCAGCGGGCGACGTCGAGCTGGAACGTGAATCGGCGCTCCAGGGGGAGACGCGACGTGTCGATCCGGTCCGCGAGGGCCAGGGCAGCCCGTGAGTTGCCGGCCTCCGTGTCGAGGGAGACGGCGTGGAGTTGGACGTTCGTGGGGCCGAAGACGGTGTGGTGGGCGTTGCCGTCGCCGACGGCTGTCGCCAGCGGGGTGGCCGACTTGGCGAGTCGCTCGCGCGCTGCCCAGTACCTTTTCCTGCGTCCGTCGGCGACCACCGCCACGAGCTGCAGCGCGCCCGCCATGGCCGCTGCCTCGCCCTGCGGATCCGCGCCCAGTTGTTCGACGGCCCGCACGGCGACGTCCGCGGCGGCGTCCGGATCGCCGGTACCGAGGAGGATGTGGCCGAGATTCCACCGGGCTGCCGCGATGCGGATCGGGTCGTCCGCTTCCTCGGCCGCCCACAGGCCGCGGTCGGCCACCATCATCGACAGGTCGGCTCTGCCGGTTCTGCGGCAGTAGGAGCGGAGCATGAAGTACATGTCCGCTGCGCACCGCTGGATCTCCCGGCGCGCGTGGGTGTCCGCGTCGGAGCGATGACGGCGCAGCGCGGCGTTCACGTCGTGGATCAGACCGGGAAGGGCATCGGCCGCCGCGGAGAAGCGTTCGGGGTAGGTCTCCCATGTGCGCCAGGTGCTGTCGACGGCCGCGCGCAGCTCCGCCGGCGAGCACGGGGGTCGGCCCGGATCCTCCACGTGGCCGAGGAGAGCGTTGGCGACACGTCGGTCGGCGCACGCCTTCTCGGTGCGAGGGCGCGGGTCGGACGGTTCGTCCAGCAGCACGGCCACGGGGATCCGTAACTCGCGTGCGATGCTCATCAGGACGGGCAGCGTGGGCGTCTTCTTGCCGCGCTCGATACGGGAGAGGTAGTCCTCCGTGATCCGGCAGAGGCCGGCGACGACCGCCTGGCTCTTGCCCTGCCGCTCGCGATGCTCGCGAATACGCTGGCCGACAGGGAGTTCCGGCTCCATCGTGGCGGCCCCCATGGTCGGTGGTTCCAGCGGCAATTGACGAAAAAGGACGTGGCGCATGGCACGGCGGCAGGTCGTCCTGTGGGACATCGACCATACGCTGGTGGACACCCGGGGTGTGGGAAGGGAGCTGTCGACCCAGGCCTTCCGGGCGGTCACCGGGCAGGAGATGCTCCGTCAGGCGACGGTGGACGGTATCACCGAGGCGGTCATCTTCCGGGAGACGGCGAAGCTGCACGGGCTGGAAACGGACAGGGCCGACTTCGAGCGGTTCGCGGCGGCGCTCGCCGACGCCCACGTGGCCGCCGCGGCGGAGCTGCGCGCCCGGGGCCGGGCCCTTGCCGGGGCGGAAGCCGTCCTGGACAGGCTGGCTACGACTCCCGGAATCGTCCAGACGGTGGTGACGGGGAACGTCCGGCGCGTCGCCGAGATCAAGTTGGGCACCTTCGGGCTGGACCGTCACATCGCCTGGGACCTCGGTGCCTACGGAGAGGACGCGGACGAGCGCGCCGACCTGGTGCGGACCGCCCTGCGAAGGGCTGCGGCGCACCTCGGTATCCCGCTGACGCCACGCGATGCCGTGGTCGTCGGCGACACGTCCGCCGACGTCGGGGCCGGCCGATCCGCAGGGGTTCCGGTCATCGCTGTCGCCACCGGCCGGACGTCCGAGGCCGATCTGCGTGCCGCGGGGGCCGCGTACGTGGTTCCCGACCTCACCGACCATGAGCAGCTCGCGCACATGGTCGCGTCCCTCTCGGCGAACGACGCGACCTGAAGTCGTCTCGGGGACCCGGACGGCTGGGCTACCCGGACCGAGAGTCCGGGTAGCCCAGCCGAATCTCTCGTAGCGTCAGCAACCACCGTGCGAGGGAAGGAACCCGTCTTCATGAGCAACACGGCCGTCGAGCCCGACGAGGCCAGCCGCTTGAGGAACAGCGTCGTGGACACCCTTCGGAAGGCGGGGTGGATCAGCTCGCCCGAGGTCGAAGCCGTCATGCGCGCGGTGCCCCGTCACGAGTTCGCGCCGGGGGCCACGCTGGAGGAGGCCTACCAGCCGTACGCCGCTGTGATCACGAAGACCGACGAGCACGGGATCCAGCTCAGCTCGGTGTCGGCCCCGCAGATCCAGGCCCTCATGCTGGAGCAGGCCCGGGTCGGCCGGGGTATGCGGGTGCTGGAGATCGGGTCGGGCGGGCTGAACGCTGCCTACCTCGCCGAACTCGTCGGCCCTGGAGGCCACGTCACCACGGTGGACATCGACCCGAGCGTGACGGACAGGGCCAGGCGTCTGCTGGACGACCACGGATACGGCCGGGTCACGGTGGTGACGGCGGACGCCGCCGAGCCGATTCCCGGCCTCGGACAGGTCGACGTCGTCATGGTGACCGCCGGGGCTTGGGACATCCCGCCGGCCTGGACCGACCAGCTCGTTCCCGGCGGGCGGCTGGTGCTGCCGCTCCGGATGCGCGGGCTGACGCGCTCGATCGCCTTCGTCCGCGTGGACGACCGTCTGGAGAGCGAGTCCGCGAAGATCTGCGGCTTCGTCCCGATGCAGGGAGCCGCCGCCCACCGGGAGGATCTGCTCCTGGTCGCCGGCACGGCCGAGATCGGGCTGCGCTTCGACGACGGTCTGCCCTCGGACCCGGGCCTGCTCGACAACGCCGTCGCCTTCCCCCGGGTCGAGATCTGGACCGGAGTGGCCATCGGCGTCAGCGAGCCGCTGGACACCCTGCAGATGCACCTCGCCATCACGCTGCCCGGCTTCTGCACCATGGCCGTGGACCCGGACCTGGACTCCGGGATCGTCGCCCCCGCCAACAAGGGCTTCTCCCTGGCCGCCGTGGACGAAGGCGGGCGTAGCTTCGCCTACCTCACCCACCGCCGTACGGAGGACAACGGGCACGTCGAGTTCGGCGTCCACTCCCTCGGCCCGGACGCCGCCGCCTTCGCGGAGGCCGTCGCCGACCACGTACGCGGTTGGGCCCTCGCCCACCGCGGCGGTCCCGGCCCGATCATCCGGGCCTACCCGGCCGGTACCCCCGACGACCGGATCTCCGGCGACCGGGTCATCGACAAGGTCCACAGCCGGATCGCACTCTCCTGGCCCGCCACCGCGTAATCGTCGGCCAGGCTTCCGCACCACCCACAACGGAAGGAAGGGCACCACCATGAGCATCTCCGCCCTCGCCCCGGCCCCCGTGCCGACGGCCACCGACGACGAGGACTTCGCCCCGCTGGATGTCCGGGTCGTCCTCGCCGCCCACCCCCACGGCAAGCTCCAGTGCTCGACCGGCGACGGCTGCGGCTCCACCTGTTCCAACGGTGCTTCCGCCTGCGCGTCCTCGGTGGACGACCCCGCCTGATCCCCGGCCCGCAGAGCCGTCGGGCCGGGCCCGGCCGGGGTCCGGCCCGACGGTCACCTCGCACCCCGTACGGGAAGGGAGCAGCCCATGACGCGATCCGCCCTCCGCTACAGCTGGCAGGGCCCGGCGATCGTGCGGGCCACCACCAGGTCCGGCGTCGCGGACGTGCCGACCACGCTCGACCTGGAAGACCCGGCGGTGGTCCGGCCCTGGCTACGTCGGAACTGGGAACAGCCGATCTTCCGGAACGCCCTGAGCGCAGCCGCCCCCGGGCTGGCCGACGCAGTGGAGGGGATCCTCGACGGACGCGAGGAGCGTCCCCGCCAGGTCCGGCGTGTGGCGCTGTCCGTCGCGTCCTATTTGCTGCGGTGGCAGAACCGTGCCACTCCCTTCGGGCTGTTCGCCGGGACGGCGGCCGTGACGGTCGGGACCACCGCGGGCGCCCACTGGCGCGAGAAGCACCGGGTGCTGCTGCGGGCGGACGCCGAATGGGTCACCGATCTCGTCCTGCGCCTTCAGGAGAATCCGGAGCTGCTGAGAAGACTCCCCGTCGTGGCCAACAACACCGCACGCCCGCGCGGAGACCGACTGGTCGTCATGGGACCACCGTCGGACGCCCGCGCCCAGCTCATGGCGCCGATCGAGGTCTCCGTACGCAACGCGCGCCCCGTCGCCGCCGCCGTCGAAGCCGCCCGCGAACCGATCAACTACGCCGACCTGCACACCCATCTGCAGGCACTCATCCCACAGGTGGCAGCCGACCGCATCGACGCGCTGCTCACCGGCCTGATCGGCCAGCAGATCCTGCTCACCAGCCTCTGGGCGCCGACGACCACGGTGGACGCCTTCGGCCACCTCTGCGCCGAACTCGAACGGGTGTCGGCGGACGCGATCCCCTCCCTCCGTGACCTGGTCACCACGCTGTACGACATCCGCGACGAGATCGCCGTCCAACCCCCGTCCGTCGCACCGGACGCGGCCCAGCGGGTCACGGCGAAGATGCGCGCCCTCTCCGATGCCACGCCGACGCCCCTGGCGGCCGACACCGCCCTGGACTGCGAGGTGCGGATACCCAGCGCGGTGATGGAGGAGGCGCAGGCCGCGGTCACCGCGCTCTACCGGACCACCCCGCAGCCGTACGGCCACCCGCACTGGCGGGACTACCACCGCCGCTTCCGTGCCCGGTACGGCGTCGGCGCGCGCGTGCCGGTGCTGGAGCTGGTCGCGGACAGCGGCCTCGGGCTACCGGCCGGATACCTCGGCGCGGAACGCATCCGGCCGCCCGGATTCCGTACGGCGCGGGACGAGCTGCTGCTCGCACTGCTGCAACCCGTGCTGACGGGCGCGGCCCGCGAACTGGTCCTCACCGACCAGCTGGTCGCCGACCTCTCCGATGCCGCCGGCACCGAGCCGCACTTCCTTCCGCGCGTCGAGACCGCCTTCGAGATCCACGCCCCCACGGCCGACGCGGTCACACGAGGAGCCTTCGGCCTCGTCCTCACCGCCGCTCCACGGGCGGCCAGCAGCATGGCAGGCAGGTTCGCGCACATCCTGCCCCCCGACCAGCAGGAGGCGCTGGCGGCCGGCTACCGCACCGATTCCGACACGCTCACGGTGCAGCTGAGCTTTCCCCCTCGCAAGCGGCGCAACGAGAATGTCGTCCGCACCCTGCCGCTGCTGCCGAAGGTCCTCGCCGTGGGCGAGACCCCGGCAGGCGATGACCGGGCGGTCCGGCTCGACGACGTGGCGATCACCGCCGACGCCCGGCACTTCTTCGTCGTCCAGCAGTCCACCGGCCGCCGCCTCGACATCCGGGTCCTGCACGCCCTCGAAGCAGGGACCCAGACGCCCGCCCTGGCCCGTTTCCTCGGCGAGGTGGCAGGCGCGCGCCATGCCGTCTACCGGGACTTCGACTTCGGTGTCGCCGCCCACCTGCCGTACCTGCCGCGTATCCGCTACCGCCGCACCGTGCTCGCCCCCGCCCGTTGGCTGGTCGCAGCCGACGAACTCCCCGGACACGACGCACCCCGGACGGCATGGGACGCGGCCTTCGAAGCGTGGCGTACCCGGCTTCGCGTGCCGGACGACGTCAGCCTGGTCGAGCACGACCAACGCCTCCCCGTCAGCCTCGGACATCCGGTGCACCGCCGCCTGCTGCGCTCCGAACTCGACAAGCACCGGAGGCTGGAGCTACGCGAAGCACCCGGCGCCGACGCCTACGGCTGGATCGGACGCGCGCACGAGATCTGGGTCTCCTTCCGCCGCGCCGGCACCACGCCTCCGTCCGACGGACTCACCGCCCCGGTCGCCGCACCTGAACCTGCGCCGCTCCACCTTCCGGGGGCGGGAAACGTGCTGTACGCACGGCTGCACGCTCACCCCGCCCGCTACGACGAGATCCTGACCCGCCACCTCCCCGCGCTGCTCACGGCATGCGAAGACCGCCTCTCCTCGTGGTGGTTCACCCGGCACCGCGAGACCGCCCGCCCGGACGCCGACCAGTACCTGGACCTCGTGCTTCACCTCACGCCGGGCTCCTACGCGAGGGCTGCCGAGGCCCTGCACGACTGGGCCGGTGCTCTCCACCGCTATGGGCTCGCGGCCGGGCTGACCCTGACCGGCTATCGCCCGCAGACCGGCCGGTTCGGACACGGTGAGGCCATGGAGGCCGCGCACCGCGTGTTCGCCGCCGACTCCGCCGCCGCACTTGCGCAGATCCGCCTCGCCGAGCAGCCCGGTTCTCCCGGAGGGCAGGCCCTTGCCGCGGCTGCCGTCCTGGACCTCGCCCAGCACCTCGCGCCCTCCCGTGTCGAGGGGCGGGAGTGGGTCGTCCAGCAGTTGCCGCGAGCGACGGGGCGTCTCGACCGCCGATTACGGGACGAGGCGCTCGACCTCGCCTCCCCGGCCGGCAGGGGCGCCCTGGCCGGGCAGGCCGGGGGAGACGCGGTGTTCCGAGCGTGGTCGGACCGAGCGGCGGCCCTGGCGGCGTACCGGGCCTGCCTCGGGGACGCAGATCCGCTGCGCGCCGCCCGTTCCCTGGCACACCAGCACCACGTCCGGGCGCTCGGCGCCGATCCCGCTGCCGAGGCGGTCACCCTGCGGCTGGCTCGTGCGGCGGCGCTGTCCCGGCGAGGGGCGACACGATGAGCGCTGCCGCCGTCGACGCCCTGGACGGCCTGCTGCGGACCGCTCGCCGCCTGGACCGGCCCGCGCCCGCGGACCAGCCCTGGGCCGAGCAGTCCCTCGCCGACGGCGCCGCCGGAACAGCCCTCCTCCACGTGGAGGCCACCCGTTGCCACGCGCGGCCGTGGCACGCGGCCCACCGCTGGATCACCGCCGCGGCCGCGGGACAGATCAGCGCCGCGGACACCGCCGGGCTCTTCGTCGGCGCACCCGCCGTCGCCTACCTCCTCGGCACCGTCCCACCCGAGTTCGACCATCTCTACGCCCGAGCGCGCCGCACCCTCGACCAGCACGTCCTGGCGCTCGCCCAGCGCCGTACCGACGCCGCCCTCGCCCGCATCCGACGCGGAGACCTGGCGACCTTCGCGGAGTACGACCTCTTCTACGGCCTGACCGGCATAGGCGCGTACCTCCTGCGAGGCGCTCCCGGCAGCGGGGCGCTCGACCGCATCCTCCGCTACCTCGTCCTCCTCACCCGCCCCCTCACCTCCGAAGGCCTGGAACTCCCAGGTTGGTGGGTCGGGCACGATCCGCAACGCGGCCACTCCCCGCACTTTCCCGGCGGGCACGCCAACCTGGGCGCAGCACACGGCATCACCGGTCCACTCCTCCTGCTCGCCCAGGCGCTGCGGCGGGGCGTCGAGGTCGAGGGGCACCGTGAGGCCGTACGCACGATCTGCGCCCACCTCGACGCCTGGCGGCAGGAGAGCGAAGCCGGTCCCTGGTGGCCCGAGCACCTCTCCCGCCAAGGCTTTGAACGCGGGGTGCCGCACCGGCACCGGAGCGCCCGCCCGAGCTGGTGCTACGGGACCACGGGCATCGCCCGCGCCGGGCAGCTCGCCGGCATGGCCCTGCACGTCGCCGGACTCCAGCGCAGCTACGAGGACGCCCTCTACCGGGCTCTGAGCGATCCCGCCCAACTGGCCAACGTCACCGACGCCGGGCTCTGCCACGGCTGGGCCGGCATCTACCAGACCGCGACCCGCGCCGCGGCGGATGCGCTCGACGAGCGCCTGCGCGGGTTGCTGTCGCCGCTCGGGGACGCACTTCTCGCCCATGCGGGGCGGGGAGCGGCCGGTCCGGGGCTGCTCAACGGAGTTGCCGGGACCGCGCTCGCCCTGTCCACCCTGGCCACCCACCAACCCCCGAGCACCGGATGGGACGCATGTCTGCTGATCGACTGACCGGCATCGAGCGCGGTCCGGACGTGGAGGACGGCGTCGCGGTCGCGTCCGGTCCGCTTGTCCAAGGCTCCGCAGCCGCTGGCGACGGGAGTCGAACCGAGTGGCACCAGGTCTACCTGCACTTCACCGACTGGACGGCAGCCGACAGCACCTTCACCGAACACGTCCTCCCGCTCCTGCGTGCCGCGGAGGCCGAGGACGCGATCGGCGGCTGGTGGTACACGCGGAAACATCCCTGCTGGCGGCTGCGCTTCCGTGAACGGCGTCAGTTCGCCTCGCAGCTGTACGTCCGCGCGGGCCTCGACCGCTTGGTCGACGAAGGCCATCTGCACCGCTGGTGGCCGGGGATCTACGAGCCGGAGACGACCGCGTTCGGTGGCTCCACCGGCATGGCAGCGGCCCATACCCTGTTCGTGGCCGACAGCCGCGAGATCCAACGTCCACCGCGGGGCGGCACGCTGGCGCTCGGCCGCCGCGAACTGTCCGTTCTGCTGTGCACGATCCTGATGCGGTCGGCCGGCCTCGAATGGTACGAGCAGGGCGACGTCTGGCACCGCGTCATCACCGTCGACCACCGTTCCAGCCTCGCTGACGTCCCGCAGGAAGTGCTCGACGCGCGCGCTTCCGAGATCCGCAGCTTGCTCCTGGCGGACACCGCTGCTCTGTTTGCTCGCGGTGGCCCCCTCCATTCGACGGCGGGGTGGGCGGCAGCATTCCGCGACACGGGCCGAGTTCTCGCCGAGTCCGTCCAACGGGGGACCCTGGAACGCGGCCTGCGCGAGGTGCTCAGCTACCACGTGCTCTTCCACTGGAACCGCCTCGGCTTGTCGCTCCGGGCTCAAAGCGCACTCGCATGGTCTGCCCGAGCTGCCATCCTGGGCCCGATAGCCTCCTGAGTATGGGCGTCGCGCCGGTGTCGCCATCCATCGCGGACGGGGGCGATGCGCTGCTGTGCGTGGACTACCCGCTCGTGTCGGTGCGAGACGTCGTTCGGTGAGACCCTGGTCCCTCCGAGGCATCTACGGTTGCGGGGGCCAACAGCTTGCTTCGGAACCTCAAGCATGCACGCGACACGCGGATCGCACCTAAGCAGAATGTTCGGTATCAGTCGAATTGACCACCCCGCCCTTCCGTAGAAGCCCGCCGACAGGGCAAGCTTGTGCTGGTCAAGTACCGTGGCTGCCGCCCTCCGGGGCGGCAGAGGATCGCAACATCAAGGCAGCGGCCGCGTACTACGACACGCTGCCCGGTGGCTGCCGCCCTCCGGGGCGGCAGAGGATCGCAACACCGGGTACGTGCGCGGGTATGTGCGGCCCGCGGACGTGGCTGCCGCCCTCCGGGGCGGCAGAGGATCGCAACGACGACGGCCACGGTGCCTGCGCCGACGGACAGCAGGTGGCTGCCGCCCTCCGGGGCGGCAGAGGATCGCAACACCGACCGGAGCGCCACGAGGGCCACAAGGCAGCGGTGGCTGCCGCCCTGCGGGGCGGCAGAGGATCGCAACGCCGGGTACGCGACGTTCCGCCGCACGAAGGCGCTCGTGGCTGCCGCCCTCCGGGGCGGCAGAGGATCGCAACTTGGCCTGCCCGTACCGCTGGAGCAGGCCGGTGGCGGGTGGCTGCCGTCCTCCGGGGCGGCAGTGGATCGCAACGGGTTGAGCGGGCGCACGACGTCGGCGAGCGGCTCGGGTGGCTGCCGCCCTCCGGGACGGCAAAGGATCGCAACCATCGCGCTCCGGACATCCCGCCGCGCCGGACTCACGGTGGCTGCCGCCCTCCGGGACGGCAGAGGATCGCAACGCCGCGCTGTACCGCGCACCGGGCCGCGCCGACCAGCAGTGGCTGCCGCCCTCCGGGACGGCGGAGGATCGCAACGACGGTGTCTACTCCGACCGCGTCGTCAAGCAGGTCGTGGCCGCCGTCCTCCGGTACGGCGGAGGATCGCAACATGCAGGCCGCGTGCGGCCTGATCTGGGGCGTGATGTGGCCGCCGCTCTCCGGGACGGCGAAGGATTGCAACCTCGACGACAAGCCCGGCGAGCCCCTGCGGATCCTCGTGGCTGCCGCCCTCCGGGACGGCGGAGGATCGCAACTCCGTGGAACTGGAGCAGTCCTGGAACGCGACGCGGTGGCCGCCGCCCGTCGGGACGGCGGGAGATCACAACAGCTTCACCTGCGGGGGCGTCCGGTGAGCGCCCAGCAGTGGCCGCCACCCTCCGGGATGGCGGAGGATCGCAACATCACCGACCACGGTCTCAAGGCAGGCAGCGAGGACGTGGCCGCCGCCCTCCAGGACGGCGGAGGATCGCAACATCCCCGAGGTCTGAACCGCACAGCTCTTCCAGGAGCGTCCGTTGCCTTCGGCCCCTGCTTCAACGGGGGCACGGATTCGCCGGCCGCACGACAGCCCCTTGTGCGGCCCCTTATCAAAAAGAACCAGCGCCACCAAGCCGCCGAAAGCGGACACGCTGCCCAATCGGGACCTCTTTCGAGGTAATGCAATCACCGCACCGGGGTGACGATGGCGGCTCAGTTCATGGACGTCAAGGAAACGGCCGAGTACCTGAATATGTCCGTGCAGTGGGTGTACCGCGAGGCGCCGAGGGCCGGGCTGGTGCCGTACAAGTTCGGGAGGGGGGTGAACGCGAAGATCCAGTTCAGGATTGCCGACGTCCAGAATTGGGTGAGGCAGCGGCGGATGGTCGGCTGACCATCCGGTTCGGCGTGCGCTGCTACCACGGAGCAGAGGCGGCAGCGCACGTCAACGTCAGACCGCCAGGCCGACGTCGAGGATTTTGGCGGCCTTGCTGATGGAGCCCGGCATCAGGTGGCGGTAGATCCGGAAGGTGATGTCGAGGCTCTTGTGGCCCATCCATTCGGCGACGTCGGTGATGGGGATGCCGTGGGAGAGGCAGTTCGAGGCGAAGAAGTGGCGGAAGCCGTAGACGGTCATGCCGTCGGGGATGTCGACGGTGTCGGACTTCTTGATGCGTTGCCACTGGTTGGAGAGGCAGTAGTAGGGATAGGGCTGTTCGGCGTTCCGGGGGTTGCGGAGGAGGTAGCCGTCCACGGTGCCGTGCGTCTTCGCGTAGGACTCGATGGCCTCGCGGGTCCGCGTCGGCAGGGGGACGTCCCGGTACTCGCCCGGCTTGCGGTGCTTGAGGCGGGCGTAGGCGTTGGTGGTCTGGTTGACCTGTTCGTGGACGCGGTAGGTGTCGCTCGCGACGATGTTGTCGAGGTTGACCGCTGCCGCCTCGCCGTTGCGCAGGCCGCAGCCGCTCATCAGCTCGGCGACGAGGCGGAAGGCGTCGTCGCCCGCGGAGCGGAGGAGGCTCAGCTGGGTGGGGGAGGGGATGACGGTGCGCGCGGGGTCGTACTGCGGTGGCTTGACGCCGTCCAGGGGGTTGTCCTCGTAGAGGCCGAGGCGGTGGGCGTCCAGGAGGATCGCCTTCAGCTTGTCGTAGACGTTGGACTGCGTGGCCAGGCCGACGCCGTTGCGCTCCATGGACTGGATGAAGGTGTCCACGACCTTGTGGTCGAAGCTGCTCATCCGGCGGCTCTCGAAGGCGGGGAGCAGGTGGTGCGCGAGGAGGGAGTCGAGGTGCCGGCGGGAGGAGTCGGCCAGGTGGCGCTGGCCCGCGCGCCATTCGGCCGTGAAGGTGCCGAACGGCATGGCGCCGTACTTGCGGATGCGGTCGGCCCTGCTCTTGCTGTGTGCCTTGGACTTCTTGTCGCGGTAGACGTCGGTGAGCCGCTCCATGGCGGCGTCCTGGCTGGTGAAGCCGGACTCCTCGGTCTGCCGCCCCGCGCTGTCGCGGTACCTGATCGTGTAGGCGTGCGGGCACTTGGTCCACCTGGCGGGCGGATGTTCGCATGTCTTGAAGAAGGTGCCCATCCCACGGGGCAGGGTTCTGGCGGCCATGGTCCGGCGGCCTCCTCGGCGTCCGGTGCTGGGGTTTTGCTGACCTCCGAGGGTGGATCATGCCCTTGAGCTGCTGAAACACCGTTTGTGCGTGCTATGTTCTGGAACTTCGTCGGCAGGTCAGCCGAGGACATCGTAGAGGCCCGCGAGGCCTGGCGCACCGGCACCCGCTTCGGCGAGGTCCACGGCTACGCGGGCCCCCGACTGGAGGCCCCCGCCCTGCCCCCGACGCCGCTGAAGCCACGGGGGCGGGTGCGGTGAGCTGGGGTTTTCCCCGAGGTGCTCCGCCGCGGCGGGCACCGCGGCCCCGGGAGGGTACGCCGAAGCCGTGCGGGTGCGCGCGCAGATGTCGTCTGCGGCCGGACCGGCGTATGGCCTCAGCTGCTCCGGGGAATCCGGTGCACCCTCGGCCGGGCTACACGGTTGTCCCGCCTGAGACGTCCAGGCGGTGGCCGGTCATGTAGCGGCTGTCGTCGGAGGCCAGGAACGCCACCGTGCCGGCGACGTCTGCCGGGGTGCCCAACCGGCCCAGTGGCGACAGGGATTCCAGCCACGTCAGGGCCTGACCGATCAGTCGTCCCTGGTGCATGTCGGTGTCGATCACCCCCGGTGCCACGGTGTTGACCGTGATGCCGCGCGGGCCCAGCTGCTTGGCGAGCGTCGAGGTGAGCACATCGAGGGCCGCTTTGGACATGGCGTAGTCGATCGCCTGGGCCATGGCCGGGCCGCGGGTCAGCATGGTGCCCACCGTGATGATCCGGCCACCGTCGCGAAGCCGTGGCAGGGCGAGTTGGGTGATGAAGAACGGGGCTGTGGTGTTGACGGCGAACAGACGCTCGAAGCCGTCCCTCGTCACACCGGCGATCTCGCCCTGGTCGCCGAGGATCCCGGCGTTGTTGACCAGGATGTCCAGGCCGTCGGCTTGGGCGTCGAATGCGGCCCACAGCGTTTCGGCGTCTCCTGGTGCGCCCAGTTCGGCGTGGACGGCGAAGGCGTGCCCGCCCGCCGCCTCGATGGCCGCCACGGTGTCCTCAGCGGCGGTGTGATGGGTGCCGTAGTGCACGGCGACCCGGGCCCCTTCCTGTGCGAGCCGGGTGGCGATGGCTCGGCCGATGCCCCTGCTCGCACCGGTCACCAGTGCCGTTCTGCCGGTCAGTGACGTCATGTTCATTCTTTCTGTCAGGCGGTGTAGGGGGTGGTGGACTTCGCGTCGCGGAGCGCGACGGCCCACCAGGCGAGCTGGTCGAGCACGGTTTTGGCCGCGCCGCCGCATTCGTCCGGGTCGTGGGGGTGGCCGTCGGCGTCGAAGCGGGTCCAGGCTCCGTGGAAGCTGACGGTGTCGCGGACGGTGACGGCGTGCAGTTCGGCGAAGACCTGCCGCAGTTGCTGGACCGCGTGCAGGCCGCCGGCAATGCCGCCGTAGGAGACGAACCCGACCGGCTTGGCGTGCCACTGCTGGTTGTGCCAGTCGATCAGGTTCTTCAGCGACGCGGGGAAGCTGCGGTTGTACTCCGGTGTCACCACGGCGAACGCGTCGGCGTCCGCCAGGCGTGTGCTCACTGCCGCGAGCGCCTCGGCGTCTTTGGGCGCGAGGCTGCCGCCGAAGGCGGGCAACACCACGGGCAGCGGGTGCTCGGCCAGATCGATGACGTCGACGTCCATGTCGTCGCGTTGCCGGGCCTGGCCGGTGAACCAGTTCGCGACGACGGGTGCGAACCGGCCCTCGCGCGTGCTTCCCACGATGACGGCGAGTTTGATGGGAGGAGTGGACATGGCGGATCCTTCTCTCGAGGTGGTCGGCGGGGCCTGACGGGCTCCCGCGGACGAGGTCAGCCGGCTGAGCCGGGGACTGGGACGGTGGCCGGCTCCGGGGACTGTTCGGGTTCCGGTGTCTGGCGCGTGCGCAGCGGGACCTCGCGGATCGCCCAGGCCGCGGCGAACGCGAACACGGCCAGGAGCGCACTCACGGCGGCGACGTCGTGCACGCCAGCGGTGACGGCGGCCTTGAAGGCGTCACGCTGCGGAGCGGGCAGCTCGTGGAGGAGCGCCGGGGTCAGGTGGCCGCCGCCGGAGGCGATCTTGTGTCCGGTCCCGGCGCCGAGACGGCCGGCGAGAGTGTCGTTGACGCGCCCTGCGTAGAGCGCGCCGAGCAGGGCCACGCCGAGCGACCCACCGATCGTGCGGAACAGCGTCACCGATCCGCTGGCCGCGCCCATGTCGCGCAGGTCCGCGCTGTTCATCGTGATGAGCACGGTGCTCTGCATCAGCAGGCCGGTGCCTACGCCCGCCGCGAGCGTGAGCGCGGAAGCGGTGGCGGTGGCGGTGCCGACCTGGAGCCGCAGCAGTGACAGCATCCCGATCGTGAACACCGCACCGCCCAGGATCGGATAGATCCGGTACCGGCCGTTGCGGTTGATGAGCCGTCCCGTCGTGAGCTGCGCGGTGAGCATCCCGAACATGAACGGCAGCAGCAGCATGCCGCTGACCGTCGGTGTGGCGCCGCGAACGTACTGCATGTACAGCGGAAGGAAGCTCATCACACCGAACATCGCGGCGCCGACGAGCAGGCTCAGGATCTGGACGACGGTGAAGTTGCGGTCGCGGAACAGGCGCGGTGGAAGGATGGGCTCCGGCACCCGGCCCTCGACATACCCGAACCCGGCGAGGCTGAGGAGCCCGACCA
Organism: Streptomyces sp. NPDC021224; assembly: GCF_044332905.1. Lineage (NCBI taxonomy): Bacteria > Bacillati > Actinomycetota > Actinomycetes > Kitasatosporales > Streptomycetaceae > Streptomyces > Streptomyces sp. NPDC021224. The sequence continues at coordinate 153,688 of NZ_JBIRPW010000014.1, forward strand.
CCGCGAGCGCGAGGATCGGCGCGGAGGCCCAGCCGTACCGCGTACCGCCCCAGGTCGCCAGCAGTGTCAGCGCCAGGACGCCTATCGTGAGCAGCACCGCCCCGGCGAAGTCGATCCGCGCCTTGACCGGCTTCCTCCGCACCCTGATGTTCGTGCCGATGACCAGGAGGGCGACCGCTCCGACCGGCAGGTTGACGTAGAACGCCCAGCGCCAGCTCAGGTGGTCGGTGAGGAAGCCGCCCAGCAGGGGGCCGCCGACGAAGGCGACCGGCATCATCGCCCCGATCATGCCCTGCACCCTGCCGCTCTCACGCGGCGGTACCAGTTCGCCGACGAGTGCGAGGGCGCCGACCATCAGGCCGCCCGCCCCGAGTCCCTGGAGTGCGCGGAACCCGATGAGCTGCGTCATGTCGCGCGACAGCCCCGCCAGCACCGACCCTGCCAGGAAGACCCCGATCGAGGTCATGAACGTGCCCTTGCGGCCGTACAGGTCACCGAGCTTTCCCCAGATCGGTGTCGCCGCAGCGGTGGCGAGCGTGTACGCGGTGACCACCCACGCCAGGTGGCTGAGTCCGCCCAGGTCACCGACGATCGTCGGCAGCGCGGTGCCGACGATCAGGTTGTCGAGCATGGCCAGGAACATGCCGAGCATCAGCCCGAACAGACCGAGGTAGGTCGAGCGCGGCCGTCGTGCCCCGGGCGCCGGGGCTGTGCCGTCGTTCATGATCCCCCCAATTGGGTACACCGTACTCGATTGATGTCCGCATGCAGCCTAAGCATCTGAGTACGATGTACGCAACTAGTCCGGAGAGAGGTGGGACCGATGCCCGGCGACGAGTACGTGAGCATCTGGATGCGGCCCGAACGCCCCCAGCGGTCGACCCCGGGGCCCCGCCCCGCCTACAGCCGCGCACAGATCACCGCGACCGCCGTCGCCATCGCGGACGCGGAAGGACTTGACGCCGCATCGATGCGCCGGATCGCGGCCGACCTCGGCACGGGTGCGATGTCGCTCTACCGGTACACACCCCGCCGGGAGGACCTGATCGAGCTGATGGTCGACGCTGTCGCCGGCGAGATGAACCTGCCCGACCGCCCGACCGGCGACTGGCGCGCCGACCTGTCCCTGCTGGCCCACGAAAGACGGGCGCTGTGGCGACGCCACCCGTGGCTGGCATCGCTGACCGAGGGCCACCCGGTCTGGGGGCCCAACTCCTTGCGGGTGCTGGAGTTCACCTACGGGGCACTCGACGGGTTCGGACTGGCCATCGACGAGGTCACCAGCCTCGTCGGCCTGATCAGCGGATACGTCGCCGGCGTCGTACGCACCGAGGTCGGCTGGGAGGAGGAGGCGCGCCGCACGAACGTGGACATGCGGCAGTGGATGAGCGACATCGGCCCGTACGTGCAAAGACTCATGGCCAGCGGGAAATATCCGATGTTCGCCCGAGTCATCCGTGAGACGCAGACCCCGTGGATGGAACCCGACGCGCGCTTCCGGTACGGCCTCGACCGCGTCCTGGACAGCATCGCCGCCACCCTGCCGGGCAAAGCCGGACCGGCGCGGCGATCGAGCGCGACGGACGAGCCGAAACCGCCGTCCTGTCAGCCGGCCGCTCCCGATCAAGTCGACCCCGGGCTGGCCTGACGGCCGGTTCTGCCGTGCGGCCGGGCCTTCCACGACATGAAGGCGGGTGCGGGCCACGGGTCAGAGGAAGCGGTAGCGGTCCGGGTCGGTGAGTTCGGGGACGAGGGCGCGCATCCAGGGGGTGCGGGCTGCGGGGAGCCGGACGAGGGTGTGGCGGAAGGTGTGCCAGTCGATCCACAGAGGGTGGTTGGGGGGTGGCGGGGGCGGGTCCTCGGTGTCGAGGAGGTGGCGGGTGCGCGGTCCGATGCGGTGGTGGGCGGGTTCGGGCGGGGGGTGGGCCAGGTGGTGCCACACGCCGAAGGGCAGTGGGACGGGAGTGGCCGGGCCGGGTGGGGTCCAGGTGCGGCCGGTGTGCGGGTGGGTCGGGACGAGGAGGACGTCGGCGTCGGGCACGGGAAGGCCGGGTCCGGCGAGGCGGGCGCGCAGCGGCGCCGGTCCGGGGGGCAGGAGCTTGCCGAGCGGGCCTTGGAACATCTCCGCGGCCAGGCCGTCGGGGACGGTCACGGGCTGGCCGTGGGAGGCGGCCAGCAGGTGTGCGAGGGCGTGGCCGGCCGCTGCTTCCCAGCGGGGGCTCCAGGACCACTGGCAGTGCGGTCCGGGGCGTGAGCCCCATCTGATGAGAGGTTCGTACGGGGGTGTGCCCGCGCCCTGCGTCAGCAGCTGGCCCCAGGACGGCGGTTCGGGGTCGTCGCCGTCGAGCGCGTGGCGGTGGACTGTGGCGGGGTCGAGCCATACCGCCTCCCACCGGGAGCAGTCGTCGATGCGCGTGGCGACGGGCAGGCCGCAGGTCTCGCAGGTCATGTTGGGGCCGTCGCCCCCGGCGAGGCCGCAGCAGGCGCCGCCGCGCCGGTCGGGGTTCAGGATCGTCGCGCGGACGTCGCCCGGCGCGACGACCACCGCTCCGGCCGGGCCGTACGACAGCGAGCGGACCGGCGCGTAGATGCCGCGGGCCGCCGCCTCGTCCGGATCGACCTCGTCCCCACTGCGGTAGGGCGGTCCGGAGGGCTCCGGGTCGACGGCGAATGTGCCCGGCTCCATGAGCACCGGGAGCTGGAGCCCGTTCCCGAAGGACTGGTGGGCGTGGACCGGCAGGGCGACCTGCGAGAGCGGCGCGGTCAGCTCTTCGCCGCATCCCGCGCACAGGAAAACGTACAAGCATCCTCCGTACGGGATATCGGCACATCCTCACATCCCGCGCGTGGCCGGCCAACGGGATATTCGTCCGCCGAGCAGTCGGAGCAATGCCGACGGTCAAGGGCGGGAGGCCGGAGGCCTGCGGCACGGCGCTGCGGGGCTCAGCGCGGCCGTCACCCGTCCGGCCGCTCCCGGGGCGGGAACGGCCGGACGGGGCTGGGGCCGCCGCGCGGGCGAAATCGCGTCAGCGGGGTGCCGGCCCGGTGCTCAGTGCACGGCGTGCGCGCCGGGTGCGCGGCCGACAGCCGCCGGGACGGTCGCGTTCGCGGTGCCCGGCGCGGCGCCGCACTGCTTGCCGTTGAGGGTGAAGGTCTGCGGGGCCGGGTTGGCGCCGCTGTAGGAGCCGTTGAAGCCGATGGTGGTGGACGCGCCGGTGGCCAGTGCCGCGTTCCAGCCGGCGTCCTTGACGGTGACTGCGGCGCCGGACTGGGACCAGGTGCCGTTCCAGCCCTGGGTGACCTTCTGGTTGCCGGCGAAGGAGAAGCCGAGCTGCCAGCCGTTGAGCGGGGCGGCCTTGTTCGTCAGGGTGACGCTGCCGCCGAAGCCGCTTCCCCAGTCGGTCGTGACGGAGTAGGCGACGGTGCAGGTGGCGGCCGGGCCCGCGGCGGTGGTGACGGTCAGCGGGGGCGAGGGCGGGGAGCTGCGGCCCGCGGTGTCCTCGGCGACGACCCGGAAGGTGTAGGCGGTGGACGGGCTCAGCCCGGTGATCGTCGTACTCGTGGTCGCCGCGTCGACGGTCGCGACCGCGGGGGTGGTCGCGGGGTCGCCGGAGTAGACCCGGTAGGAGGCCACCGGTGCGGAGCCGGCGGCGGCCGGGGCCCAGGTCAGGGTCGCCCGGTCGGAGCCGACCGCGGAGGCGGCCGGGGTGCCGGGCGCGGACGGCGGGGTGGCGGTGGTGGATCCGGCCGGGATGACGTATTCGGTGATCGAGTACGCGGGGAAGGTCGCGCTGAAATGCCCGCCGGACAGCGGCTGGTCGGCGGGGTGCTGGATGGCGGTGGGGTCGTCCTGGCCGTAGCGGTAGACCTGCGCGGCGGCGGGCAGCGCGCTGCCGGAGGTCAGCGAGACCGGGGCGGTCAGGTCGCCGGTGGTCTTGTTGATCACGACGACGGTCGTCGCGTGGTCGCTGCCGCGCTCGGCGGCGTAGACCGACAGCTGGTCCTGGTCGGCGCTGCCGGAGGTGACGGCGGTGTCGCCGAAGGCACCGCCGGCGCCGTCGTAGTCGCGGAACATCCGGAAGGCGTACGCACCGGGGTCGGTGGCCTTCGGCGGCGACCACAGCGTGGCCAGGTCGAGGCCCTCGCGGCCGAAGATCCCGAGGACGTCCGCCTCGGCCAGGGCGCCGTCGACGTGGTCGAGCGCACCCCAGTTGTACTCGGATATGGCGACCTTCGTGCCGGGGTAGTTCTGGTCGACCAGCGAGCGCATCCGCGGGATGAACTGGATGGGCTGGTTGATCCAGCTCTCGTCGACGTACGACGGATCCCACAACTGCCGGGTGGAGCGCAGCCGCAGCGCCTGGGTGGCCGCGTCGTCGGTGCTGCCCAGCGCCACGCCCGTCTGCTGCGGGTAGATGTGCTCGTCGAAGTAGTCGAGGATGCGGGTGCCGTGGGCCTGCTGGTAGGCCTGCATCTGCTGGAGGTACCAGGTCGCGAAGGGCACCCCGCCGTGCGCCGCCTGGTCGGGCGGGTTGGACCAGCAGCTGCCGCCCTCCCGGTTGCAGACGTCCTGGTCGAGGCCGGAGTAGGTGAGGGAGTTGAAGCCCCAGCCGACCGGGCCGAGGGTCTGCGCGCCGGGGTCGGCGGCCTTGACGGCGGCCGCGGTGGCGTAGGTGCTGTCGCGCAGCTCGTCGTCGCTCGCCCCGGTGGGATGGACGTCCCGGTGGGTGGTGTGCCACAGGTCGGGTTCGTTGTCGAGGTCGTAGAAGCGCACCCCGCCCTGCCCGGCCGCGCCGTACGCGCTGTCCAGGTACTGCACCCAGCCCTTGGTGAAGTCGGCGCCGATGGGGACGCTGGTGTCGGCGGGGTCGTTGCCGGTGACCGGTGTGCCGTCGGTCCTGGTCCCGTTGCCGCAGTCGGGGCGCCACTGGGAGTCGCTGCCCTGCTGAGGGCCGTACGCGGCGATGCTGAAGCCGCAGGAACTGTCGCGTGCCGCGGGGGTCCAGCCGATCATCGGCACGGTCAGCAGGGTGTCGCTGCCGGTGCGCAGGTTCTGGTCGACGAACTGGTCCGCCTCGGAGCCGTCCGGCAGCGCGGCGGGGTCGTTGCCGGAGGCGACGTTCTCGAAGTACCAGTCGGAGCCGGTGTTGTGGGTGTCGAGTTTGTAGTTGTAGCGCGTGGTGGCGTTGCCGCCCCAGCGGTTCACCGGCAGCCGCAGCTCCTTGGCCAGGGCTTCGTCGGCGAAGTTCATGCCGTAGATGTGGGGGTCGATGGCGTGCCGGCCCGTGGTGGTGTCGATGCTGATCGCCGGGCCGGCTGCCGCGGCCGGTGCCGAACGCGGCGCGGCCGCCGCGCGGGCGGCGGGACCGGCGGGCACGGTGGCGACCACGGTGAGGACCAGCGCCGCGAGGGCGCTCTTGGATGCCGTACGCATTGTCTCCTTCTCCTGGCGTGGGGGGAACCGGCGCGCGTGGGGGAGCGCGGCCGGGTGAGCAGGGGCTGAAGGGACCGGTTTTTCGGGCCAGAGTATATGGGAGCGCTCCCATCACTGAAAGGGCGTCAGGCGGTCGCGGATGTCCGCCGTTCGGATGGTGGCGCGCCGCCCGGGGCGGGCGGCGCCGGGGGCGTACGGCCGCGGAGCGTGAGGATGGCCGCATGGAGATCGGCTACAAGCTCGCCGCGGAGGCCTTCGGCCCGCAGGAACTCGTCCGGCAGGCGGTGCGCGCGGAGGCCGCCGGGTTCGACTTCGTCGAGATGAGCGACCACTTCCACCCGTGGCTCGACGCGCAGGGGCACTCGCCCTTCGCCTGGACGGTGCTCGGGACGATCGCGGCCAGGACCGAGCGGATCGGGCTCGCGACCGGCGTGACCTGCCCGACCGTGCGCTACCACCCGGCGGTGATCGCGCAGGCCGCCGCCACGCTCGCGCTGCTGTGCGACGGCCGCTTCGTCCTCGGTGTCGGCGCGGGCGAGCGGCTCAACGAGCACGTCGTCGGGCCGGGTTTCCCCGAGTCGACGCAGGAGCGGCACGAGCGGCTGCGGGAGGCCCTGGAGATCATCCGGCTGCTCTGGCAGGGCGGCTACCGCTCCTACCAGGGGGCCCATCTGCGGCTGGAGGACGCGCGGATCTTCGACCTGCCGGAACGGCCGCCGCTCATCGCCGTGGCCGCCGGGGGCCCGCAGGCGGCGCGGCTCGCCGCCGAACTGGGCGACGGGCTGTTCGCCACCGACGAGGACCCCTCGCTCGTCGAGCACTACCGCGCCGCGGGCGGGTCCGGGCCCCGCTACGCCGAGGTGCCCGTCGCCTGGGCGCCGGACGAGCAGACCGCCGCGGAGGCGGCCCACGCGTCGTCCCGGTGGGCGCTGGCCGGATGGAAGGTGATGAGCGAACTGCCCAACCCGGTCAACTTCGAGGCCGCCACCACGACCGTGCGCACCGACGACATCCGCCGCACGTTCACCTGCGGCACCGACCCCGAACGCTACGCCGGGGCCGTCCGGCGCCACCTCGACGCCGGCTTCGACCGGATCGTCCTCCAGAACGCCGGACCCGACCCGGACGGCTTCCTCGACTTCTACGCCCGCGAACTCGACGGCCCGCTGCGCCGGTTGCGCCCGAACGGCTGAGCCCGTGCGCCTGCTGCTCATGTCCGACACGCACGTGCCCGCCCGGGCCCGGCGGCTCCCGGACGGACTCCTGGCCGCGGTCGACACCGCGGACGTCGTCCTGCACGCCGGGGACTGGGTGGACGAGGCCACCCTCGACGTCCTGGCGGACCGGGCCCGGCGGCTGGTGGCGGTGTACGGCAACAACGACGGACCCGGCCTGCGGGCGCGGCTGCCCGAGGTGGCCCGCGCGGACGTGGGCGGGGTGCGGTTCGCCGTGGTCCACGAGACGGGGGCCGCGCGGGGCCGCGAGGAGCGCTGCGCCCGCCGCTTCCCCGACACCGACGTGCTGGTCTTCGGCCACAGCCACATCCCCTGGGACACCACCGCGCCGGGCGGCCTGCGGCTGCTCAACCCGGGTTCCCCGACCGACCGCCGCCGCCAGCCCCACCGTACGTACCTGACCGCCCTCGCGACGGACGGCGAGCTGTCGGAGGTGACCCTCCACCGCCTGTGAAGGCGGCCCCGGACCGCCGCCCGCGCGGCGGCCGACGGTGGCCGGCCGCCGTGCGGGCCGGGCTCAGCCGTCGACCTCGTACTGGCCGACCGTGCGGAACTGGCGCAGGGCCTCGGGGCTGCCGTCGTCGAGGACCGCCTGGATCGCGGCGACCATGGCGTCGCTGATGTTCGGGTCGTTGAGCATGCGGACGATGTACAGCGCGTCGTCCTGGGCCTGGGCGAGACGGTAACCCGTCCAGCGGAAGTCGCTCAGGGCCTCGGCGGTGCCGGCGTCGAGGGCGTCGTCGGCGGCCTGCGCCACGTGCTTGTCGCCGTTCTGCCGGGCCACGGAAAGGATGCGGGCGATGGTGAAGGAGTCGTCCTCGGCCTGGGCGGTGCGGCAGCCCGTCAGGAAGAAGGCGCGCATGCCGTCCGCGGTGCCACCCAGGGCCGCACCGGCCTCGCGCAGGACGGCCCGGCCCGCGTTCGGGTCCGCGAGGACGTCCTGGAGTGCCGCCCGGAGCTGGTCCTCCGTCAGCTGGTCGACGGGCGTGCCGTCGGCGGAGGGATCGGCGGGGCAGGCCGTCGCGGGTGTGGGGGTGATGGGGGTGATCGGGGTGGCGGACGTGGCGAGCGGGGCCGGTGCGGGGGTGCCGGCGGCGAACGCCGGGGCGGTGAGGAGGAGAGCGGGCGTCAGTGCGGTCGCGGCGACCAGCAGCGCGGCGCGGGTCGGTCTCATGATGTGCCTCCGGTATTCCGTGGGTCCATCGGTGCGGTGGGTCCCCGAACCCGCCGCCTGCACCAGTGGCGGACGCACGTGCACCGGGTGGCGGTTCCTCACTTGTGCCCATCCCCGCAAGGGGACGCCACCCGTCCGGATCAGGGCGGACGCGGGGTGCGGGCCCGTCTCCGGCCCGAGGTCACTCCGGCCACGGGTTGTCGCGGATCAGGTCGACGAAGTCCGTGCGGTGGAAGGACGGGTCGAAGTGGGCCAGGACGTCGGCGTTCATCGTGCCGAAGGTGGTGTCGGGGCGCGCGGACATGCCGTCGTGGAAGGCCTTCAGGATGCGGTTCTTGAAATCGGGGCGCGGGTGGGCGGCGACGACCTCGGCGCGCTGCCGCTCGGTGATCTCCGCGAGGTCGAGGCCGAGGACGTCCGTCTCGACGCCGAGGGTCACGACGGCGACCTCGGGGGAGAGGTGGAGGGGGACCTCCGGGGTGGTGTGCAGGGCGATGGCCAGCCAGACGTCGCGGGCCTCGCGCGCGGAGCGGCCGTGGTCGAGCAGGAAGGCGCGGGCGGCCTCGGCGCCGTCGAGTTCGAAGCGGCGGTCCGTCGTGGCGTACGACGGGGTCAGGCCGAGATCGTGGAAGAGGCCGCCGACGTAAGCGAGTTCGGGATCGACCTCCAGGCCGCGCGCGGCCGCCTTGAGCGAGCCGAAGAGGTAGACGCGGCGCGAGTGGTGGAAGAGTGTCTCGTCGGCGGCCTCCCGGACGAGGGCGGTGGCCTCGCGGACCAGCTCGGTGTCGGGGACGGTGATCCCCGCGATCGTCTCCGTCGTCGATGGCATGAGCGCTCTCCCGGGTCGGTGCGGTGTGGACTGCCTCCAGCATTCCCGCAGGCCGGCGTGCCGGGCCCCGCCCGAACCGCCGTGCACCCCACAGATCCGGACCTCGCCCGTACCCGGTGTCAGGGCGCCTCGCCCGCGCCCCCGCCGCCCCGGGCGGTGGCGAACCGGGAGCGGTAGCCGCTCGGCGGGACACCCAGACGGGCGACGAAGACCCGGCGCATCGTCTCCGCGCTGCCGAAGCCCGCGGCGCGCGCGGCCTCCGCGACCCCGCGGCCCGCGTCGAGCAGCGCCTTCGCGTGGTCGAGACGCACCTGCTCGACGAACTTCGCCGGGGTCGTGTCCAGCTCCGCGGCGAACATCCGCGCCAGATGCCGCGTACTGACCCCGGCGCGGGCGGCCAGCGACGCCGCGGTGTGCTCCAGGCCGGGCTCCGCCGCGACGAGATCGACGACGGAGCGCAGCGCCGGTGTGCGCGGCGGGCGCACCTCCAGCGGCGCCGAGAACTGCGACTGGCCGCCGGGCCGCTGCATGAACACCACCAGGCCGCGGGCGACGCCCCGCGCCACGTCGGCGCCGTGGTCCTGCTCCACCAGCGCCAGGGCGAGGTCGATCCCGGCGGAGACACCCGCCGAGGTGACGACGCCGCCGTCCTCGACGAACAGCGCGTCGGGGCGGACCTCGACCCCGGGGTACGCGCGGGCGAGCAGCGCCGCGTGCCGCCAGTGGGTGGTGGCCCGCCGCCCGTCCAGGACACCGGCGGCCGCGAGGGCGAACGAGCCGGTGCAGATGGACACCAGGCGCCGGGCGCGGGGGTGCAGCGCGCGGATCGCCGCGGTCAGCCCCTCGGGCACGGGCCGGGTGACCAGCGCGTCGCCGCCCGCGACGACGACGGTGTCCGCCTCCGCGACGTCCGCCGCCGCTCCGTCGACGGGCAGGCGCAGCCCGACGGACGTCGTGACCGCCGCCCCGGACGGCGACGCGTAGCCGAGCGTGTAGCGGGCGCCGGACAGGTTGGCCTCGGCGAACACCTCGGCGGGGCCCGCCACGTCGAGCATCTTGACGCCGTCGAAGACGACGAACACGATGTGCCGCCTGCGTTCCATGACCCCGCTCGTCCTCTCCCGCACCCCGCACCCCGCACCCCGCGCTCGCCCGCCCGCGGCACCGGGCAAGCCTCCCACCCTCAGCGCCCCGCGGCCGTCACCGTGGCGCCGGTGTCCGCGGGGGCGGTCCCCGGTACGGGGCGGGGCTCCGGCAGCCGGGTCAGCAGGGCGACGGCGAGCAGGACGGGGAGCAGCGCGGCCAGGGTGCGGGTCAGACCGCCCAGTTCGGCGGCCCAGCCCACGGCCGCCGGGCCGAGCAGGACGCCCGCGTAGGTGAAGGTCGTGAAGCGGGAGACGGCGGTCGCCGCGCTCACCCCCTCCGTCCGGCCCACCGCGCTGAACGCCAGCGGCAGCAGCACCGACATCCCCGCGCCCATCACCGCGAACCCGGCGACGGCGGTGACGGGCTCGGCGGTCAGCACGGCGACGCCGAGCCCCGCGACGGCGACCAGCCCGCCGGTGCGGAAGACCGGCGCGGCGCCGTAGCGGGTGGCCAGCCGGTCGCCGACCACGCGGACGGCGGTCTGCCCCGCGGCGTACGCGGTGACGGCCGTCGCGGCGAGGCCGACCGGGACACCGCGGGCGTCGTGCAGGAAGATCGGCCCCCACCCGAGCGCGGCGCCCTCGCAGACCATCAGGGCCGTTCCGGTCAGCCCGAGCACGACGAATGCCGCGCTCCACCGCCCCGCGCGGCCCGCGTCCGGCCGGGCGACGTCCCCGCCCGGCCGGGCACGGTCGGCCGCGGCGGGCAGCAGCAGCCGGCCGAGCACGAGCCCGGCGGCGGCCAGTACCGCCGCCGCGCCCACGAAGTGCGCGGTCAGGCTCACCCCGGCCCGGGACAGCCCCGCCGTCGCCAGCGAGGCCACGACCGCGCTGACACTCCACGCGGCATGGCAGCCGCTCAGGATCCGCCGCCCGGTGCGCTGCTCCACGGCGGCGGCGTGCGCGTTCATGGCCGCGTCCGTCGTACCGTGCACGGCGCCGAGCGCGGTGTTCGCGGCCGCGAGCGCACCGAAGCCGCCCGACAGGCCGACCAGGGCCAGCAGCAGCGGCATGACGACGAGCGACACGCGCAGCACCGGCCTGCTCCCCACCCGGGCGACCAGCGGCCCGACGAACTGCATGGCCACGATCGCCGCCACCGCGAACAGCAGCCCCAGCACCCCCACCTGGCCGTCGCTCAGGTGGCGCTCGCTCTTCAGCGAGGCCTGCCGCGCGATCGACGTCGACAGCGTCAGCCCGTTGAGGAGGAACACGGCCGTCGCCGGCCACCTCCCGCTCCCGCCCGTCCCTGCCCCCTGCACGCGCCCCGCCATCCCGCGACCTCCGTCCGTCCCGCACCGACGACCCGGAAACCCGGGCCCGCAGCAACGACGAACGGGACGGCCGCACATCGACACCCGCGGGCGACGGGATGCCCCGGGCGGGGCCTCGCCCGCCGCCCGTCAGCCGGACGGCCGGGGACCGCCGGGCCGGTCCGGGGACGGGGGCGGAAGCGGGAGGCGGTGGAGGGCGAAGCGGGCGCCGGCCTGGAAGCGGGTGCGGGCGCCGAGGGTGTCCAGCAGGGCGGCGACCCGGCGCTGCACGGTGCGCTGGCTCACGCCGAGCTGCCGGGCGCTCGCCTTGTCCGTCAGACCCGCGAGCAGCAGTGACAGCAGCCTGGCGTCCTCCGCGACCGAGGCGGCGGGCGACGGTGTCCCGGGGGTCTCGCGTGGTTCGCCGGCCGCGAGAGGCAGCGGCAGGGCGCGGTCCCAGAGGCTCTCGAACAGCCCCGACAACGCGTCCAGCAGCATCGAGGGGTGCACGATGACGACGGCGTCCAGACCGCCGGGGCCCCCGCCGCTCTCCGGGTGGTGCAGCGGCACCACCGCGACCTGCGTGTCCACCAGGTACAGCCGCATCGGTACGGCGGGCAGCACGCGGATCCGCTGCCCCGCGGCGGCCAGCCGCTCGACGCCGCTCAGGGCGTCGGCCCGCTCCATCGCCGAACTCCCGTAGATCGCCCGGGAGACGACGCCGGGGCCGAGCAGCCGCAGATCCTCGGAGAGGGGGCCGGGGGGCCGCGGCGCGTCGTCCAGACAGCGGATCTGCTCGGCCGCCCGCCACTGCACCTGGGCCGTCCGCTGGAACACGGCGTCGCGCCCCGTGACGACCTCGACCACCACGTCGGGATCCGGTGCGACGGCCTGCTGCCGGTGGTAGCGGTCCGTCAGCTCGGCCAGGTGGTCGCGCGCCGCGCGCAACCGCGCCTCGTGCTCGGCGACGAGCCCGCCCAGGGCGAGCGCCGGGGGCACGGGCCGGTGGCGGGGGGAGGGCCCGGGGAGCCGGGTGGCCAGGCCCAGCGGCTCCAGCGCCACCAGCGTCGCGCCGAGGTCCTCGGGGCGGTCCCAGAAGGCGGTGAGCTCGGCGGCGGAGGCGGCCGGGTGGACGAGCAGCAGTTCGTACGCCGCCTCCTCGGCCGCACCGACACCCAGCGCCCGCAGTTGTCCTCCGGCCCCGTCGCCGGTGCCGCCGTCACCGGGGGAGGGGCGGCCGCCGGACCCGTAGCGGTCGTCAGCGGCCGGCACGGGCGGCACCTCCGGGAGTGGCGCCGTGCGGGCGGACGCCGGCGGCGCCGCGCGGTCCGCCGGGAGCGGTCGCGGGCGCGCCGAGGGCGGCGGCTTCCGCGGACGGGTGCGCCTCGTCGTCCGGTCGCAGCCAGCCGCGGCGCACCGCCTGGTAGCCGGCCTGGAAGCGCGAGGTCGCGTCCAGGCGGCGCATCAGGTCGGTCAGGTGGCGGCGCACCGTCTGCTTGTGCCAGCCGAGGTGCTCGGCGATGGCGTCCTCGGTGTGGCCGGCCGTGAGCAGTGTCAGCAGGGCGCGGTCCAGGAGGGAGGGCCCGTCGCGCGGCCCGTCCCCGCGGCCGGAGGCGAAGCGGAGCGGGAGCGCGCGCTCCCAGTAGGTCTCGAACAGCGCGGAGAGCCCGTCGTAGAGCACGGAGCCGTGCACGATCAGCCAGGCACCGCGCGCCGCCGCCTCACGCAGCGGCAGCATCGCCAGCGGCTCGTCGCTCAGCACCAGCTTGATGGGCACGTCGTCGACGACCCGGGCGATCTCGCCCGCGGCGGTGAAGTCGTCGAGGAAGGCGACCCCGCCGGGCAGGCCGAGGGCGCGCCGGTCGTAGATCGCGCGGTAGCGGATGCCGCGCCGCAGCTGCTCCAGCTCCAGTGGGTTGGCGTGGTGGTCGTTGATGTACGGCGGCGAGTCGAAGGCCCTGATCTCCTTGCGCGCGCCGCGCTGGAGACGGTCGTGCCAGCGGGTCACCGCCTCCGGGCCGTGGGCGATCTCGACCAGGTCGAGCGGGTCGGTGACGGTCGGGGGGCGGGCGGCCCGCGCGGTGAGCTCGGCCACCCGGCGCCGGGCGGCGGCCAGTTCGCGGTCCCGCGCGATGAGCGCCTCGTCCAGGGCCTCGCCCGGCGGGGCCACGACGTAGCGCGGCGGGTCCTCGGGGAGCCGGGCGAGCAGGCCCAGTTGTTCCAGCCGCCGCAGCCTGGCCCGTACGGCGGTGCCCGGTGCGGAACCGGCCCAGGGCGCCGCACCCGGCGCGGCGCCCGTGCCCGGGTCCTCCGTCCGCGCTGCCGTAGCCCCTTGCGTACCGGCGCCCGTGCCGGGGCCCGCCTGCGCCCGCGCGGCTTCCAGCAGCGGTCCCAGCTCGGCCTCGGTGACCGAGGGGCGGGCCAACAGCAGCTCGTAAAGAGCCTGTTCGGCGTCGGTCAGGCCGAGGACGGTGAGCATCCGCCGAGTCTGGCAGCAAATCCCGCTGTCGCAATAGCACTTTACGACAGTGGCGTAGAGCGCTCTTGACCTGCGTGATCACCGGCGAGAAGCATCGCTGCCGCGAGTCGACTCCGACTGCCCGGTTTCACACACCACAAGGATCCGACCGGCGGCGACCCCGGCCGCCCCGACCACATTGGTGGCAAGGTGCGCATTCCCTCCCCCTTCCGCGGCACGGCCGGTCCACCCGGCGGACGGCCCCGCCGGCGCCGCGCCGCAGGCGCCCTCGGCGTCCTCCTCGCGGCCGCACTCGCCGCGGCCGGCGCCGGCCCCCTCGGCACAGCCGAGGCCGTGGCGCAGCGGCCGGCGACCGCCGCGGGGACAGCCCCGGCGACGCCCCCCGCCCCCGACAGCGCGGGCAGGCCCTCCGGCACGACCGTCCACTCGTCCGCCGCCCCCGGTTCGCGTGCCCCCCGGCCCACCGGCGCGGTCACGTCCTCCTGCGCTGCCCCCCGGACGGCGGGTGTTGCCCGCTGCTTCGCCAAGCGCGTCGCCGGCACCGCCGCGGGCACGGGCGTCAAGGCGGCGGCCGCCGCCCCGAACGGCTACGGCCCCGCCGATCTGCTCAGCGCCTACGATCTCCCGGCGGGCGGCGGGCGCGGCGCGACCGTCGCGATCGTGGACGCCTTCGACGCCCCCACCGCGGAGGCCGATCTCGCCGTCTACCGGGCGCAGTTCGGTCTGCCCGCGCTCCAGCCGGGCCAGTTCACCAAGGTGGACCAGCGCGGTTCGCGCAACCACTACCCGGCCCCCGACGCGGGCTGGGCCACCGAGATCGCGCTCGACCTGGACATGGTGTCGGCGATCGCCCCCGAGGCGGACATCCTCCTGGTCGAGGCCGACTCCGCCGCCTTCGGGGACCTGGCCGCGGCCGTGGACGAGGCGGCGGCGCTCGGCGCCACGTACATCTCCAACAGCTACGGCGGCCCGGAGAACTCCACCGAGGCCGACCTCGCCACGGCCCACTACGACCACCCGGGCGTAGCCGTCGTCGCCAGCACCGGCGACGACGGCTACGGCGTGCAGTTCCCGGCAGCGGCACCCGCGGTCACCGCGGTGGGCGGCACCGCGCTCATCCGGGACGCCGGCTCCGCGCGCGGCTGGTCGGAGAAGGCCTGGTCGGGCGCGGGCTCCGGCTGCTCCGCGTACGTGCCCAAGCCGTCCTTCCAGACGGACGGCGGCTGCCCCCGGCGGGCCGTCGCGGACATCTCCGCCGTCGCCGACCCGCACACCGGCGTGGCGGTCTACGACACGTACGGCAGCAGCGGTGACGGCTGGGCGCAGTACGGCGGCACCAGCGTGGCGGCGCCCGTCGTCGCGGCCGTCTACGCGCTGGCCGGGCCGATAGCCAGCAACGCCCGGCCCAACACCTTCCCCTACGCGCGGACCGGCGACCTCAACGACGTCGTCTCCGGCTCCAACGGCTCGTGCACCACCGCCTACCTGTGCACGGCGGGCCCCGGCTACGACGGCCCCACCGGCCTCGGCACCCCGAACGGCACCGGCGCGCTCACCGGGAGCGCCTTCGGCACACTCGCGGGTACGGTCACCGACGCGGCTGGCACCCCGCTCGGCGGCGTGCGGGTGTCCGCGGCCGGCGCGGGCGCCGGCCGCACCACCACCCGGGGCGACGGGACGTACAGCCTCCCGCTGCCGGCCGGCGACTACACCGTCACCGCGACCGACTTCGGATGGACGTCCGCCTCGTACACCGCCACCGTGACCGAGGGAGTGACCACGACCGGCGACTTCACGCTCGCCCGCCGGACGATGGTCACGCTCCACGGCAAGGTCACGGACGCCTCGGGGCACGGCTGGCCGCTCGGCTCCACCATCGCCCTGGACGACGGGTCCGAGACGGCGCCCTTCGCCGGTGACTTCTACACCGGCGCCTACTCCGTGCGGGTCCCGGCGGACGGCAGCTACACACTGCACGTCAGCGCGGCGCTTCCCGGCTACGCCCCGCGCGACGTGCGGGTGGACGTCGGCTCCGGCGACACGGTGCGCGACATCGGACTCGACGCGCAGCTGCTCGCCTCCGACGGCTCCGCGCCCGGTTACACGCAGCGGACCCTGACCACCGCAACGGAGAAGTTCACCACCGACAGCGCCCCGGCCGGATGGAGCACCACCGGCGCACAGGGCGGGCCCTGGACCTTCCACCCGGCCGGCGGCCCGTCCACCTGGACGAACGACCCCACGCTCGGCTTCGCGTCCGCGATCTCCCGCGGCGACCGCGACGCCGTACTGCTGACCCCCGTGACCACGCAACCCGCGGACCGGGCCGTGCTGCTGTCCTTCCGCACCAACCAGGCGGGCGGCCGCGCGACCGTCGACTGGACCGCCGACGGCGGCGCGACCTGGCAGACCGTCTGGTCGGACGACGGGGAGGCCGCCGGGGAGCAGCACACCGTGATTCCCGCCGCCGGGCACGAGCGGCCGGTACAGATCCGATTCCGCTACACCAACACCGTCGTGGGCTGGTGGGACGTCGCCGACGTCTCCTTCGCCCAGGCGTGGCTGCGCCTCGACAAGGGCGGGCTGGTCGCCGGTGACGTGACCGGACAGCGGACCGGGCAGCCGCTCGCCGGGGTGGCCGTCGCCGTAGAAGGCACCACCGCGGGTGCGACCGCGGCCACCGGGACGCCCGCCGCGAGCGGCTCCAGCGCCTCCTACTGGCTGTTCTCCCCGGCCACCGGCCGCCGCACCGTCACCGGCTCGCTCACCTACTACGACCCGGCGCGCGTCACGGTGAAGCTCGCGCAGGACACGGTCACCCGGGTCGATCTCGCCCTGGCCAACGGCGACATCACCGTCCGCGGCGACCTGGACGCGACCGTGGGCCCGCACGGCACGGCCACCCGCAAGCTCACCCTCAGCAACACCGGGGACGGCCCCGCGACCGTCCGCATCGGCCAGTTCGCGGCGGACGGCCCCGCCGCGACCGCCGTGGCCGCCACCCGCGCCACCGGCGGGGCGGTGCCGCTGCGGCAGGGCACGGCGCAACTGCCCGCCCTGACCCTCGCGGCGGCGGTGAAGGCCGGCCACGGTGTCGGTACCACGCCGGTCGCCGCGCCCTACGGCAGCCGGGTGAGCCGGACGGCCACGCCCACCGCGACAGCGGCCACCGCACCGGCCTGGACCGGCGTGCCCGACCTCCCGGGCCCGTCCGTGCTGGGCGTCGCGGGCGCGTACCGGGGCGTCGTCTACGCGGGCCTCGGAGCCGGAGCGGAGGACGTCACCAACACCTTCTACGCCTACGACCCGGCCGCGGGCGCGTGGCAGCGGAAGGCCGACGCACCCCACCCCGTCGCCGAGGCGGGTTCGGGCTTCGTCGGCGGGAAGCTCTACGTCACCGGCGGCGTCGGACCGCTGCTCACCATCCAGCCCGCGACCCAGGTCTACGACCCGGCCACCGACACCTGGACGGAGGCGGCCCCCAGCCCGTACACCATCCTGGGCGCCACGGCGGTGCTGGGCAGCAGGATCTACACCGTGGGCGGCCTCACCACCGACGGACTCCATACGGCGACCGTCGCCGTCTACGACCCGGCGACCGACACCTGGAGCAAGGCCGCCGACTACCCCGAACCCGTCGTGGGCGTCCAGTGCGGCGCCGTCGGCGACCGGTTGTACTGCGCGGGCGGCGTCACCGCGGACTCCGCCACCACCGACGCCTTCGCCTACGACCCGGCGGCGAACCGCTGGCACCGGATCGCCGCGCTCCCCGTCGACGCCCAGGCCGCGGCGGTGGCCACGGCCAACGGAGAACTGGTCGTCGCCGGCGGCGTCGTCGACAACGGCCAGGACGCCGGCACCCGCGTCTTCGCCTACAACCCGGCCGCCGACTGGTGGGCCCAGCTGCCCGACCTGCCCTCGGCGCAGTACTACGCCGCCGGTGCCACCGGCTTCTACACGGTCGGCGGGGTCAGCGGGGACGGCTCCCCAGGCGGCTCCTCCCGTCTGACCGGCTACGACCGGCCCGCCCCCGTCCACCTGCCGTGGCTCGGGCTGAGCCGCAGCACCGTCACCGTCCCGGCGGGCCGCTCCGTCACGGTGACCGTCCGGCTCACCGGCGAGCGCCCCGGCACCTACGCGGGGTCGCTCGGCTTCGAGACCGACGCGCTCCACGGCGTCGCACCGCTGCCCGTCGCACTGACGGTCCGGGCTCCGCACGCCGGACACCCGGCCGGCCGCTGAGAAAACGGCCCGAGAACGTCTGCGGCCCGCTCCCGTACCCGGGGGCGGGCCGCAGCCGTACGCGCTCAGCTGTACGTCAGGCCGCTGACGGAGCAGTAGCGGACGAACGGGCCCGGGTACACGTACTCGTCCAGGCAGTAGCCGTTCGCGCTGATGGTGGAGGTGCCCGGGGTGATGGTGTAGCGGTTGCCCTCCCACATCGGGGTCTGCGGGTCGGTCTCGCAGAAACCGGTGTTGATCGCGAGGGAGCTCGCGCTCGCCGGGATCTGGACGGTGAAGTACTTGACGCCGCCGGACGCGTAGCTCGAACCGTCGGGGTAGTACCAGCCGGAGCCGTTGTCGACGCTCAGCCCGTACGGCAGCCCGTAGGAGCAGCTCAGGGCGAGGTTCAGGGTGCGCGTCGTCTCCGCCGAGGCGGACTGCGGCGCCGCGGCCGCGAGCAGCAGGGCGGCGGCGGTCGCCGACCCGAGCGCCACGAGCCGGGCGGCGGTGCTTCGTGTGTTCATGGGGACGTCCTGTCCTTCCGGGCGCGCGGCGGCGCCCTGGCGAGTGGGGGGTGCGGACGTGCGGCGCCCGCCCGCGGGCCGCCGTCACGCCCGCGCCGCCGGGCCTGACCCCGGCGCCGCGAACGGCGACCCGCCGCGCGGACGCGCCGCCCCATGGTGCCCGCGCGGCACGGAGGCGGCCGCGGCTTCCGTGCACGGCCGAAGACCGCCGAAGACCGGCGAACGGGGAGCGGCCCTCGGTGCGGGCGGGCGTCGGCGACGGGGCTACGGGCCCACCGGACCTGTGAAGGTCCGCGTACCGGCCCCGGCGGCGCCGCCCGGCGGTAAGCTGCCGCCCGCCCACGGTGTTCGGGCCCGCGCCCCGCGGGGAACGGGACGGGAGAGGACGTCGGATGAGGCAGCCCCCGCCGGACCCGGCCGGTCCGGTGGCCGAGGCCGCCGCGGCGGTCCGGACGCCGGACGAACTCGCCCTGCTGTTACGGGACCTGCGCCGCCGGCACGCGCGCAGCCGCCACGACAGCCCGCTGACCTACCGCGAGCTGGCCGCACGCACCGGGTGGTCGCAGACGGCGATCGCCGAGTACTTCACCGCCCGCACCCTGCCGCCCACCGACCGGCTCGACGGACTGCTCGAACTCCTCGGCGCCACACCGGCCGAACAGCGCGCCCTGGCCACCGCCCGGGACCGGGTCGAGGAGGCGGCCCGCCGGACGAGGAACGGCGGGCCGCCCCCGGTCGCCGCCGACACGGACCCGGCGCCGCGCCAACTGCCGCCCCCGCCCGCGCTCTTCACCGGACGGGCCCGCGAACTCGCTCTGCTGGACACCGCTCTCGGCGACGGCCCCGGCGGCATCTGCGCGATCGGCGGCATGGGCGGCATCGGCAAGACATGGCTCGCCCTGCACTGGGCGCACACCCGCCGTGACCGCTTCCCGGACGGCGAACTCCACGCGGACCTGCGCGGGTTCGACCCCACCGGGCAGCCCGTGGACCCGGCCGCCGCGGTCCGCGGCTTCCTCGCCGCGCTGGGCGTGGCACCGGCCGCCCTCCCCGCCGGGCCCGACGCGCAGGCCGCGCTCTACCGCGGCCTCACCGCGGAGCGCCGGATGCTCGTCCTGCTGGACAACGCGCCCGACACGGAGCACGTCGTCCCGCTGCTGCCCGGCGGCAGCGGATGCACCGTGCTGATCACCGGCCGACGACGGCTGACCGGCCTGATCACCGCCCACGGCGCCCGGCCCCTGGCCCTCGGCGAACTCCCCGCGCCCGACGCCTACGAGATGCTCGCCCGCCGCCTGGGCCGCGCCCGGCTGGACGCCGAGCCCGGCGCGGCGGCCGACCTCGTCACCTGCTGCGCGGGCCTGCCCCTCGCGCTCGGTATCGCCGCCGCCTGCGCCGCCACCCACCCCGGCCTGCCGCTCACGGCCCTGGCCGACGAACTGCGCGACGACACCCGCAGACTGGACGCCCTCGACGGCGGCGAGCCGCACGCCGACCTGCGGGCCGTACTGTCGTGGTCCGGGCGGGCCCTGTCGCGGGAGGCCGCCCACGCGTTCGCGCTGCTGGGCACCGCCCCCGGCCCGGACATCACGCCCGCCGCGGCCGCCCACCTGCTCGGCCTGCCGCCCGCCACGGCCCGCGCGCTGCTGCGCGAACTCGACCACGCCCACCTCGTCCGGCGGCACGCCCCCGAGCGCTACCGCATGCACGACCTGCTCCGCCTGCACGCCACCGAACTCGCCCGCACGCACGGCACCCCCGCGGAGCGGCGGGCGGCGATCCGCCGCCTGGTCGACCACCGCACGGAGGCCGCGAGCACGGCCGCCCGCTCCCTCGCCCCCCACCACCCCCCGCTCCCGCTGCCCGCCGCCCCCGCCCCCGACGGGCCGGTGCCAGGTGACCGGGCCTCCGGCCGTCCCGACCCCGAAGCGCCCCACGACCAGGCCTCGGCCATGGCGTGGTTCGACGCGGAGCACCCCAACCTCGTGGCCGCCCAGCAGGCGGCGCGCGCGCACGGGTGGGACGTCCAGGCCTGCCGGCTCGCGTGGGCGCTGGACCCCTACCACCGCAGCCGCGGGTACTACGCGGACCAGGCGGCGATGTGGCGGCTCGCCGCGCAGGCGGCGGAAGGACTCGGCGTGCCCGCCCTGCACGCCCGCGCCCACCAGATGCTCGGCGACGCGTGCGCCCTGCTCGGCCGGACCGGCGACGCCCTCCGCCACCTGGAACGCGCCCTGGCACTGACCGGGGGCGCCGGCGACGGCCCCGCCCGCGCCGAGATCCACCACAGCCTCGGCGGCGCCTGGGAGCGGCACGGCGACGACCGGCGCGCACTGGAACACGCCCTGCGGGCACTGGAGATCTTCCGGACCCTGGACGACACCTACCGCCAGGCCCGCGCCCTCAACGCCGTCGGCTGGCTCCGCACCCGCCTCGGCGACCACACCGAGGCCCGCGCCGACTGCCTGGCCGCCCTCGCACTGCTGCGCCGGCACCCCGCCGACCGCCGCCAGCTCGGCGAGTCCAGCACCCTCGACAGCCTCGGCTGCATCGCCCACCGGCGCGGCGAGCACGACCTCGCGGTCGCGTACTACGGCGAGGCGCTGGCCATCTGCCGCGCCCAGGGCCACAGCCACCTGGAGGCCGACGTCCTCCGCCACACCGCCGAGTCCCTCCTCGCCCGGCACCGCACGGACGAGGCCCGCGCCGCCCTGTCCCGCGCCCGCGCCCTCCTCACGTCCCAGCACCGCCTGTCCGACGCCGACCAGGTCGCACACGAGCTGGCCGTCCTCGACCGTACGGCCGACGGCTGACACATCCGCGCGGCTCCGAGCCGGGTCCGGGTCGCGGCGTCAGGGCAGCAGGCGCTGCTCCTTCGCCACCGCGACCGCCTCCGCGCGGGTGCTCACGCCGAGTTTGTCGTAGATGCGGCGCAGATGGGTCTTCACGGTGGTCTCGCCGATGAAGAGGGCGGCGGCGATGTCGCGGTTGGGGAGGCCGCGGGAGAGGTGGGTGAGGATGTCGCGTTCGCGGGGGGTGAGGGACGGGTGGGGATGGCGCATGCGGGCCATCACACGGTCGGCGACGGGAGCGGAGAGGGCGGGGCGGCCCTGCGCCGCGGCGCCGATCGCGGCGAACAGCTCCTCCGGGCGTTCGGCCTTGAGCAGGTAGCCGGTCGCGCCCGCCTCGATGGCGCGGGTGACGTCGGCGTCGGTGTCGTACGTGGTGAGGACGAGGACGTGCGGGCTGCCGGGTGCGGCGGTGAGGCGGCGCGTCGCGGTCACGCCGTCCATGCCGGGGCCGAGCTGGAGGTCCATCAGCACGACGTCGGGACGGTGCCGGGCCGCCTGCGCGAGCGCTTCCTCGCCGGTGCCCGCCTCCGCGACGACCTCGATGCCGGGCGCGCTGTCGAGCAGGGCCAGCAGCCCGGCCCGTACGACGGCGTGGTCGTCGCAGAGCAGGACCCGCACGGGCGGCGGCGGGGCAGTGGCGGTCACCGGGGCTCCTCCAGGGGGATCGCGGCGGTCAGGACGGTGCCCGCGCCGGGCGCCGAGTCGACGGTGAGGGTGCCGCCGAGCTGCCGCAGCCGGGCGCGGGCGGCGGGCAGGCCGTGGCCGCGTTCCCCGGCGGGGGCGGCCGGGAGCGCGGCGGGGTCGAAGCCGCGACCGTCGTCGGCGACGTCCAGCACCACCTGGTCGTCGAGGACGGTGAGGGTCAGCGTGGCCGTCGCGGCGCCCGCGTGCTCGCGGACGTTGGCCAGCGCGCCCTGCGCGATCCGCAGCAGCGCCGACTGCGCGCGTTCGGGCGGCGCGGCCCCGGTGTGGTCGTCGACGTGGACACGCACCGCGAGCCCGCCGCCGCTCTCCCGTTCGGCCAGCTCGCGCAGCGCCCGCGGCAGTCCGCCGCCCGCGGCGAGCCCGGCGGGGGCGAGGTCGCGGACGAAGCGGCGGGCCTCGGCGAGGCTGGTCTCGGCGATCGACGCGGCGGTGCGGACGTGGCCGCGCGCCTTGTCCGGCTCGGTGTCCCACGTGCGCTCGGCGGCCTGCAGCAGCATCCGCTGGCTGGACAGGCCCTGGGCGAGCGAGTCGTGGATCTCCATGGACAGCCGCTGCCGCTCGGCGAGGGTCCCGGCCCGCCGCTCGGTGGCGGCCAGTTCCCGGCGGGTACGGACCAGGTCGTCGATGAGCGTGCGCTGCCGGGCGTCCTGGCGCTGCATGAGGACGAAGACGGCGGTGGTGAAGGCGACGACGGCCGCGGGGCCGACCAGCAGGTCGAAGTCGAAGCGCGGTGCGAGGGCCAGCTGTGCGGCGGTCACCAGCACGGTGAGCAGCGCGACCAGCGCGAAGGCCGCCGCGCCCGGCAGGGTGCGCAGCGCCACGTAGACGAGCGGCACCGCCACCCACGCGAAGCTCGGCGCGAGCGTCACGAGCACCGCCCACACCACGACGACCGCGGCCAGCCACAGCAGCTGCCGCACCGGCGGCCAGGGCACCGGTACGCGGGGCAGCGCCCGCGGCATCCGGCGCACACCCGCCGCGTAGAGGACGGCGAGCAGCACGGCCAGCGCGACCACCGGCCACACCCGTGCCTCGCCGCCGTGCCGCTGCACGAACCGCGCCATGGACGCGGCGAGCAGCACGAAGAACGTCACGTGCATGACCGCCGCGAGCCGGCGCGCGTCCGCGGCGGCGGGCTCGTCGCTCGTGCGCACCCCGTACCGCCTTCCGCACCGGGCTGGGGCCCTTCCGGGCCCTCCGAACAGGACAAACACTTCCATGGTGGCGGGCCCCCGAGGCGGTCGGGGTCATCCGTTCGGACGACCCGGGCGTCCTCCGCCCGGTCCGCCGCGTCGGCCCGGGACGACGACGGGGGAGCGGGCCGCCCGCGCCGACGATGGATTGCGGAGCGCCGGTCCGGCGGCTCCTCCGAAGCCCCCGATCCCTGGAGACACCCGTCATGCAGCAGGTCAAGAAGGTCTCGACACGTACTCGCGTGCTCACCGCCGGCGCCGTCGCCGCGGTCGTGATCGGCGGCGTCGGCGCCTGGTCCGCGAGCGCGTCCTCACCGAAGTCCTCACCGGAGGCGGCGACGCAGGCGGCTGCGGCCGCGGCGCCGAAGGCGGACGCGCGCAGCGGAGCCGTCGTGCAGACCGACCACCTCTCGGTCGCCGCCGCCACGAAGGCCGCGCAGGCGGCCCTGGACGCGGCCGAGAAGGCGCACCAGCACGTCTCCGTCGCGGTCGTCGACCGCAACGGCAACACCCTGGTCACGCTGCGCGGCGACGGCGCGGGACCGCAGTCGTACCAGGCCGCGCAGGAGAAGGCCTTCACCGCGGTGTCGTGGAACGCCCCCACCTCCGAGCTGGCCACCCGCCTCGCGCAGGCCCCGACGCTCAAGGACATCCCCGGCACGCTCTTCCTCGCGGGCGGCGCGCCGGCCACGGCCAAGGGCGCCCCGGTCGCGGGCATCGGTGTCGCGGGCGCCCCGTCCGGCACGCAGGACGAGACGTTCGCGCAGGCCGGGGTCGCCGCGCTCGCCCATTGACTGACCGTCCCGCCGGGAAGCGGTGGCGTACGGTGCCTCCCGGTGCCGGGCCCCGGCACCCCGGGGACGACCGCGCCCGGCACCACCACCTCCGCACCGGCAAGGAGCAGCCCACCGATGAACCGACCGGACACCGCACTGCTGGAGGCCGCCGCGAGCGGTGACACCCGCGCGGTGTGCGCCGCGCTCGCCGCAGGGGCCGGCACCGAGGCGCGGGACGCCCACCGGCGCACCCCGCTGCTGCTCGCCGCCCTCGGCGACCATGTCGAGGCCGCCCGCGCGCTGGTCGCGGCGGGCGCCGACCCGGACGCGCAGGACGACCGGGACGACAGCGCCTGGCTGGTCACGGGCGTCACCGGCAGCACGGCCATGATGCGGGTGCTGCTCCCGGCCGGGCCCGACGTGACGCTGACCAACCGCTTCGGCGGTGTCTCCGTCATCCCCGCGAGCGAACGCGGCCACGTGGACTACGTGCGGGCGGTGCTCGCGGAGACGTCGATCGACGTGAACCACGTCAACCGGCTCGGCTGGACGGCGCTGCTGGAGGCCGTCATCCTCGGCGACGGCGGCTGCGCCCACCAGCAGATCGTCGCCCTGCTGCTCGACGCGGGCGCCGATCCGGCGATCGCCGACGGCGACGGTGTCACGCCGCTCGCACACGCCGAGAAGCGCGGCTTCACCCAGATCGCGGCCCTGATCCGCGCGGCGGGCTGACCCCCGGCCGACGGGCCCCCGTTCCCCTGATCCACCGGGGATCGGGGGCCCACCGGGGAACGGGGCCCGTCACACGGCGGGGCGCGCGGCGGACCGGGCGACGAGGGCCCGCCGGGCGCGGCGGCCCCGGACCGCCGACGAGACGATCGCGACCAGGGCGCCGCCCGCCGCCCAGGCCACGAGCACCCAGATCGCCCCGGCGATGCCGTGGCCGTCGAAGTAGACGGTGTTGCGGACCGCCGTGGTGCCCGCGCCGGGCGGCAGGGCCTGGCCGATCGCCCGCCAGAAGGGCGGCAGCAGCGGCCCCGGGTAGACACCGCCCGAGCTGGGGTTGCCGAGGACGGTGAAGATCAGGATGGTCAGGCCCAGGCCGACCGTACCGGCCAGCGACTGCAGGGCGACCCCGGCCGCCGCCGACGCGTAGACGACGAGGGTGCCGATGCCGGCCAGCTCCCAGAAGGCGCCGGGCAGGCAGTTCAGCACCGGCCCCACGATGACCGCGCCCCCGACGCCGGACACGAACGCGTAGGGCAGCATCACCAGCAGCCGCACCAGGATGCGGCGCAGCGTCGGCCGCCGGGAGCCCGCGGCCATGCTCAGCGCGGAGGACGCGAGATAGCCGCCGATCGTCCAGCTCAGCACGAGGTAGAACGACGACAGCCCGCGGAAGTCGCCGGTCGCGGGCGGCCGGATGTCGCGGACGACGACATCGCGGTGCTGGGCGGTGTTGACGGTCCGTACGACCTTGGTGGCCGCGTCGCTCGCGGAGGAGCCCGCGGCGGAGACGACGAGCAGGGTGTCCGCCCTGGCCCGCGGGTCGAGGAGGAGGGCCGCGTCCGTGCGCCGGTCCAGGAGGCGCTGCCGGGCCTGCGCCTCGCCGGTGACGGCGGTCGCGTGCACCGGCTCGCCGGGCAGCGCGTTCAGCCGCGCGACGGCCGTCGGCAGGACGGACGGCGGGGCGGCCACGACGACGGGTACGCGGTGCGGCTTGGGCGCGTGGAAGGCGCCCATGTAGGAGAGCGCGAAACCGAGTTGGAGCAGCAGCACCCCGAAGACGACGAACGCGGACCGCGGGGTGACCGCGTCCCGCAGCTCCCGTACGACCCCGAGCAGCCCCCCGACCCCTTGCGCCTCGGCCGGGTCGTAGGGCTCGCCGAACCCACCGGTCCCACCGGTCCCACCGGTCCCGCCCGAGCCTGAGCCCGAGCCCGAGTCTGCGCCCGAGCCCCCGTCGCCGCCCGGCGTCCCCGGGCCGCGGGGGTCCTCCGGCGTCGGGCCGGGCTGGTCCGCTCTGTGCGCCACCGTCGCCGCCCTTCCCTCGTACGCCGCCTCCCGGGCCCACGGCCGGGGTCGTCATAGCGTCGTTCGGGCAGGGGGCGGGTCGGTGCGGGCGCGCCCGCACGCGCGGCCCGGCCCAGCCGTTCGGCCCAGCCGCGCCGGGTCCGCCGCTACTGCGGCAGCGCCCAGGGCGCCGCGCGCAGGTCGGCGACGGTACGGCGGGTGCGCCCGGCGCGCGGCGCCTCGGCGGGCCTGCCGACGGCGACCATCGTGACGACCTCCCACCCGGGGCCGGGCTGCAGCTCGGCCGTGAGCTTCTCCAGGTCGAACGCGCGGAACTGGTGTGCGGCCAGCCCCATCGCCTGCGCCTGGAGCGTCAGATGCGCGACGGACTGCCCCAGGTCGTAGTCCGCGAACTCGGAGTAGAGCAGCCCGCTGTCCTCCACGCGGCGGTGCGCGAGGGTGACGACGAGCAGCCCGGCGTCCACCGCCCAGCGGGCGGAGCTGCGCGCGAGATGGGGCAGGATCCGTGCGTGGTCCGGCTCGCCGGGGCGGGCGGCGACGTACGCCCAGGGCTGCGAGTTCCCCGCGGAGGGCGCCCACCGGGCGGCCTCCAGCAGGAGATCGACGGCACGGTCGTCCAGCACGCCCGACGGGTCGAACGCCGACGGGCTGAAGCGGCCGGCGAGCAGCGGGTGGAGGTCGTCGAGCGGCGGCTGATCACGGTTCACGCCGCCTCCAACCGGCGGCCGCCCGGCGGTATTCCGCTATCCGGCGGCAGCCTCCGGGGCGTGCGCCGCGTCCTGCCCCGACTCCGGGGCGGCCCCGGCGTCCTGCCCCTGCGCGGCCAGGGCACGGCGGCGCCGGCGAGGACCAGCGTCACTTCGAGGCCGAGCAGGCGGCCGGAGTTGCTGCCGTCGTAGAGGGAGTGCCAGGCGGCGCCGTCGTCGTATCCGCCGTCGGCGGAGGCGCCGTGGGCCAGGTCGGTGAGCACCGCGGGGACGGCGAGCGCGCCGAGTACGGCCGCGGCGGCCGGCCGCGCGGTCACGGCGAAGGTCCCCGGGGTCCGGGGAAGCGCGGGCGCCCGGGGGGGTGCGGATGCCGCGCCGGGTCAGGGCGGGGTCGCGCCAGGATCAGGCAAGGCCGGGCGAAGGTCAGGCCAGGGTCAGGAAGAGCTTCTCCAGCTCCGCCTCGGACATGGGCGGCTGGTTCTCGTCCGCCGCCGTCATGCACTGCCGCATGCCGCTCGCGATGATCTTGAAGCCCGCCCGGTCCAGCGCGCGGGAGACGGCGGCGAGCTGGGTGACCACGTCCTTGCAGTCCCGGCCCGCCTCTATCATCGCGATGACCCCGGAGAGCTGCCCCTGGGCCCGCCGCAAACGGTTGAGGACCGACTGCACCGCGTCCTCGTCCACCGCCATCCCCATGGCCGCCACTCCTCTCGTCCGGCAACCGTCCAGCGGTCCAGTGTACCCCCGGGGGTATGGAAGCAGGGGGCCCGCGGACCGGCCGCCGCGCTCAGCCCTGCCGCACCGCGGCCGCCTGCCGGGCCCGCCGCACCGCCCACAGCGGCACCGCGAGCCAGCACAGCGCGAACCACAGCACGAGCCCCCCGGCCAGCCATCCGGCGAGCGCGTCCGGCACCACCAGACGCAGGACCAGCAGCAGCGAGCAGGTCATCGTGCACAGCAGCAGGAACAGGCCGAGCACGGTCAGCCGCGAGGCCCAGACGACCGTCTCGGGCTTGAGGTGGTGGCCGGTCAGCAGGCGGTGCATCGCCGCCGGGCCCACCAGCGCCCCGGTCGTCGCGGCGCCCAGCACGACCGAGGTCGCGTACAGGTGCCGCTCGGTGGCGGACAGCTGGGCGAAGCGCTGCTGGAAGGCGACGGTGAGCAGGAAGCCGAAGAGGATCTGCACGCCGGTCTGCGCGACCCGCAGCTCCTGGAGCAGATCCGACCAGCGGCGGTCCGCCCGCTCCTCCACGGTCTCGTCACGCCCCGCGGCCGCCGGGTCCGCCGCGGCCTCCTGCCCCCCGGGCGGGTGTTCCGTCATCGCGTGTGCTCCCTTCCGTGCCGGGGCGCCGGGCCGGGTGCCCGCCTGACTGAATCTGCCCCGGTCCGCCGGGTCCACCGGCCCGCCGCGCCGCGAATGGTCGAAAGTGTCGCGTCATGGACTCGTGCGCGTCGCCTCGATGATTGAACACGTTTGAACGCGATGTGTTTTTCCGGCCCCCTCCGCGCCCGGGGACGGTCTGCCGCACCGGCTCCCACCTGCGAGGAGCGTCGTACTCAAAGGGGTGCCCGGCGTGCGATCGTCCACCCGTCACCTGCGCGCTCCTGGGGGATTATGTGCGAAAGTCTTGCGCGCCGACCCGGCCGAAGTTACGTTTCCGCGGCAACAGCCTCCCGCACCCCGGGCACCCCCGTGCCCCGCACCGCCCTGTCGCCGAAGGGAATCCCCCCGTGGAACTGTCCCGCCGCACCTTCACCGCTCTGACCAGCGGCACGGCCGCCGCCCTCGCCCTGCCGGCCGTCGGCCACGCCACCGCCGCGGACGCCCCGGCGGCCCACGCCCCCGCCTCCGCGCCCGCCCCCGCCGGGCCGCTGCCCCGCCCCGCCGCCGACGGCAGGACCCACACCGTCGGCTTCGACCGCTACTCACTGCTGATCGACGGCCGCCGTGTCCCGCTCTGGTCCGGCGAGGTGCACCCCTTCCGGCTGCCCAGTCCCTCCCTGTGGCGCGACGTCCTGCAGAAGATGGCCGCCAACGGCTACAACGCCGTCAGCATCTACGCCGCCTGGAACGTCCACTCGCCCGCGCCCGGCTCCTACGACTTCACCGGCGTCCGCGACCTCGACCGCTTCCTGGACCTGGCCGCCGAAGCCGGGCTGTACGTCATCGCGCGCCCCGGCCCGTACATCAACGCCGAGGTGGACGCGGGCGGTTACCCGGCCTGGCTGGCGACGACGCCCGGCCGCGCCCGCACCAGCGACCCCGGCTACCTCGCCCACGCCGACGAGTGGCTCACCGCCGTCGACGCCGTGATCGCCCGCCACCTCCACACCACGGGCCGCGGCACGGTCGTGCTCTACCAGCTGGAGAACGAGTACGCCTCCTACGTCGCCAGCGCCACCGGCCAGGACTACATGGCCCACCTCTACGCCAAGGTGCGCGCCGACGGCATCGACGTCCCGCTCTTCCACAACGACAAGGGCCGCAACGGCTACTGGGCCCCCGGCGGCTTCGACACCGGAGGCGAGCAGGGCCGCTACCTCTACGCCTTCGACGGCTACCCCTCGCCCAGCGGCCTCGCCCCCGACTGGGGCTACTTCGGCACCGGCGGTGCCAAGGGCGGCGCGACCGCGAGCCCCGACACCCCCGGCTTCATGGCGGAGTTCGGCGGCGGCTGGTTCGACCCGTGGGGCGGCGCGGAATTCGGCGGCCTCGGCTACGCCGAATCCCGCAGGACCCGCGACGCGGCCTTCGAACGGCGCTTCTACCTCACCAACCTCGCCAACGGCATCAAGATCCACAACGTCTACATGACCTTCGGCGGCACCTCGTGGGGCTGGCTCCCCGCCCCCGTCGTCTACACCTCCTACGACTACGGCGCCGCCATCGACGAGGCCCGCAACCAGACACCCAAGCTGCTGCCGATGCGGCAGATCGGCGCCATGCTCGCCGCCTTCCCCGACCTCGGGCAGCTGGACCGCGCGGACGACGTGACCGCGACCCCCGTCACCGGCGGCGCCGTCCGCGTCTACCACCTGACGAGCCCCGACCGCGGCTCCCACCTGTACTTCCTGCGCAACGACGGCAGCGCCGACGCCACCTGCACGCTGCCCGTGACGACCGCCGCCGGGGAGCTGACCGTGCCCGCCGCGCCCGGCGGGCTGCGGGTCACCGGCAAGGACATGAAGGTCGTCGCCGCCAACCTCTCGCTCGGCCGCCGCGCCCTGCTCTACACCACCGCCCAGCCCATGTGGCGCGCCGCGGGCCGCGCGCAGGACCTCGCGCTGCTCACCGGCCGCCCCGGCGACCCCGTCGAGACCGTGCTGCTGTGCCGCACCCGCCCCACCGTGACCGTCACCGACGGCTCCGCCGAGACCAGCTGGGACGCGGACGCCGGCACGCTGCGGATCAACGCCGTCCTCGACGGCCTCACCCGCGTCCGTGTCGAGGACGGCGGCAGCGCCACCCCCCTGCTGCTGCTCCTGGCCGACGACACCGCGGCCGCCACCCTCTGGCCGCGCACCACCGAAGCGGGCCCGCTGCTCGTCCGCGGCCCCGCCCTCGTCCGCTCCGCCCGCGTCCACGGCGTCAACCTCGACCTGACCGGCGACACCGACGCCCCCGCCCCGCTGGAGGTGTGGGCCCCGGACGGCGTCAAGCACGTCGACTGGAACGGCTTGCGCGCCGCCACCCGCACCACCCGCGACGGCAGCCTCGCCGCCACCGCCCAGCTCCCCGGCCCCCGCCCGGTGCGGCTGCCCGAGCTGACCGGCTGGCGGTACGCGGCGGAGAACCCGGAGTCCGCGCCCGGCTTCGACGACCGCCGCTGGCGCACCTGCGACCTCACCACCTCGCACAGCTCCACCGCGCTGCCCGCCGGCCAGCCCGCCGTGCTCTTCGCCGACGACTACGGCTGCTACTACGGCGACGTCTGGTACCGCGCCCAGGTCGGCGACGCGGCCGACGCCGAGACGCTGTCGCTCACCTACCAGGGCGGCACTCTCGGCCTGCTGATGGCCTGGTGGGACGGCCACCCGCTCGGCACCCACCGGCTGCCGACCCCGGCCAAGGCCCAGGACACCGTCGCGAGCTGGACCGGCACCGCCGACTTCGCCGTCCCCGCCGACCTGCGCGGCGCGGGCCCGCACACCGTCGCCGTGCTGGTGCGCCCGATGGCCCACGCCGAGGACGGCGGCGCCAACGACGCCTTCAAGGCCGCCCGCGGCCTGCTCGCCGCGACCCTCGACGGCGCCCCGCTGACCTGGCGCATCCAGGGCGCGGCCGGGCTCGACACCGTCCGCGGCGTGCTCAACACCGGCGGCCTGTACGGGGAGCGCTCCGGCTGGCACCTGCCCGGCTTCCCTGACGAGCGGTGGACGCCGGTGGACCTGCCGCACACCGTGACCCGGCAGGGCGTCAGCTGGTACCGCACGGACTTCCGGCTCGATATCGACCCCGGCACGGACGCGTCGATCGGCCTGACCCTGACCGACGACCCGTCCCGCGCCTACCGCGTGCAGATCTTCCTCAACGGCTGGAACCTCGGCCAGTACGCCAACGACGTCGGCCCGCAGCACACCTTCGTGCTGCCGAACGGCGTCCTGCGCACCCGCGGCTCCAACAGCCTCGCGCTGGCCGTCCTCGCCGACGGCACCACCCCGGCGGGCCTGCCGCTGCCCGAGTTGACGCTGCTCGGCGCGGTCGCGGGCGGCGTCCCCGTCGAGGACGTCCCCGCCCCCGGCCACCGCGGGCGCTGATTCCGTGCGGTCCGGCACCCGGCACCTGGTGCCGGGCCGCACGGCCTCCCCGGGCGGCGGGAGCGGTCAGCGCGCGGGTTCGACGCGCCCGGCCACCTCGCCGAGGCCCACCGGGACACCGTCCGGGCCCGCGGCCGTCGCCGTGATGACGACCTCGTCGCCGTCCTCCAGGAAGGCCCGGCGGGAGCCGTCGGGCAGCTCCACCGGCCGCGTCCCGCCGTGCGTCAGCTCGATGAGCGCCCCGACCTGGTCCGGCGCGGGCCCGCTGACCGTGCCGGACGCGAACAGGTCGCCGGGGCGCAGGCTCGCGCCGTTCACCGTCAGGTGCGCCAGCATCTGCGCGTACGTCCAGTACATCGACGCGAAGGGCGGCCGGGTGACGGTGTGGCCGTTCAGCCGCAGCTCCATCGCGATGTCCAGGCCGCACGGCGGCTGCGCGCCCGCGTCGTCCAGGTAGGGCAGCAGCGGCGTGTCCCGCGGCGGCGGGGCGGTACGGGCGTGGGCCAGCGCCTCCAGCGGCACCACCCACGCGGACACCGACGTCGCGAAGGACTTCCCCAGGAAGGGGCCGAGCGGCACGTATTCCCACGCCTGGACGTCACGCGCCGACCAGTCGTTGAGCAGGCACACACCGAAGACGTGCTCGTCCGCGTCGGCCATCGCGACCCGGCCGCCGCGCGGCGACGCGCCCCCCACCACGAAGCCCAGCTCCACCTCGACGTCCAGCCGCAGCGACGGCCCGTACGAGGGCGCGTCCTCGCCCGCCGCCCTGCGCTGCCCGCACGGCCGCGGCACCGGCGAGCCCGACACGACGACCGTGCCCGCGCGGCCGTGGTAGCCGATCGGCAGGTGCTTCCAGTTCGGGGTGAGCGGATCGGCGGCGTCGGGCCGGAAGATCCGGCCGACGTTCGCGGCGTGGTGCTCGGAGGCGTAGAAGTCGACGTAGTCGGCGACCTCGAAGGGCAGATGCGGCACCGCCTGCGCGAGCGGCACCAGCAGCGGGGCGACCGCGGCCGCGTGCTCCGGCTCCGTCAGCCACCGCGTGACCGCCGCCCGCACCCGCGTCCACACCGGCCGCCCGGCGGCCAGCAGCGGGTTCAGCACCGGCGCCGACAGCAGCGCCACCACCTGCCCCGGGGCCCCCACCGCCCGCGCCGCGGCCCCCGCGTCCAGCACGTGCCCGCCGTAGCGCACCCCGATCCGGGGCGCTGGGTCCGCGGCGGTCGAATACACCCCGTAGGGCAGGTTGTGCGGCCCGAACGGATCGTCGAGCGGGACGGACAGCGGGTTCGCGGTGTTCAACGGACCTCCTGCGCGGGGCGGCGGCAACGCCCCGAGGCTACCGCCGGGGAGCCCGCCGCCGGGTTTGGAGCTGCCCGCAGGTCAAACGTAAAGTCGATCCGATGACCCGGGAGGCGTACCCCGGCGGCACGGGGCCGGCGGGACCGGCGCGGACACGGAGAGCGGCAGCGGCATGACGGCGACCACGCAGGACCTTCACGACCCCGGGCACGAGGACACGATCCCGCCCGCCGAGGCCGCGGAACCCGGTCTGCCCGGCGGCTCCTCCGGCACGGACACCGTGCCCGGCACCGACGACGTGCCCGGTATCGACCCGGCCCGGATGGAGATCTGCCTCGCGGTGCTCGCCGAGCTCGACGGGCTGCCCGTCGACCACCCGGACGCCATCGCGGTACGCCGCGCCACCGCCGGGATCTACCGCACGGTCAAGCAGCGCCGCCGCCAGGAGCGCCGGGCCGCCAAGACCGAGAACGACAAGCGCGTCACCGAGGCCACCGCGACCGGCGCCGCCGACCGCATCGACGACGAGACGCTCGGCATCCGGCTCGCCCCCTCGGTCAGCACCGAGATCGCCGGCATCCTGGAGCGCCCCCGGTCCTGCTACGTCTGCAAGACCCGCTACGTCGAGGTCGACGCCTTCTACCACCAGCTGTGCCCGCCCTGCGCCGCCGAGAACCGGGCCCGCCGCGACGCGCGCACCGACCTCACCGGCCGCCGCGCGCTGCTGACCGGCGGGCGCGCCAAGATCGGCATGTACATCGCGCTGCGGCTGCTGCGGGACGGCGCGCACACGACCGTCACCACGCGCTTCCCGCGCGACGCCGTCCGCCGCTTCAAGGCGATGCCCGACAGCGACCAGTGGATACACCGGCTCAAGATCGTCGGCATCGACCTGCGCGACCCGGCCCAGGTCGTCGCGCTCGCCGACTCCGTGGCCGCCCGGGGCCCGCTGGACATCCTCATCAACAACGCCGCCCAGACCGTACGCCGCTCCGAGGCCGCCTACCGCGAGCTGGTCACCGCCGAGTCCGCGCCGCTGCCCGCGGGCGAGCTGCCCGGCACCGAGGTCTTCGGCGCCTTCGGCAGCGGGGCCCGCACCGCCGCCGCGCTGCCCGCCCCGCGCAACGGCCGCGGGCTCACCGCCGAGGACGTCACGGGCCTCGCGCTGGTCAGCGGCTCCGCGTCGCTCGCCCGTATCGAGGCCGGCACCGCGATCGACGCGGGCGGCCTCGTCCCCGACCTGGACCCCACCAACACCTGGGTCCAGACGGTCGGCGAGGTCGATCCGGTGGAGCTGCTGGAGGTCCAGCTCTGCAACACCACCGCGCCCTTCATCCTCGTCAGCCGGCTGCGCCCGGCGATGGCCGCGGCGGCGGCCCGGCGCAAGTACGTCGTCAACGTCTCCGCGATGGAGGGGCAGTTCTCCCGCGGCTACAAGGGCGCCGGACACCCGCACACCAACATGGCGAAGGCCGCGCTCAACATGCTCACCCGCACCAGCGCCAAGGAGATGCTGGAGAAGGACGGCATCCTCATGACCGCCGTCGACACCGGCTGGATCACCGACGAGCGCCCGCACCCCGACAAGATCCGCCTCGCCGCGGAGGGCTTCCACGCCCCCCTCGACCTCGTCGACGGCGCCGCCCGCGTCTACGACCCGATCGTGCGCGGCGAACTCGGCGAGGACCTCTACGGCTGCTTCCTGAAGGACTACGCCCCCGCCGCCTGGTGAGCCGTCCCGCCGCCCCGGCTTCCTAGGCGCCGACCTCGAACTCGTTGCCCTCGGGGTCGGCGCGCTCTCCGGCGCGGCCGGGCGGTTCGGCGGCGAGCCGCAGCCGCAGCCGGTTCGCACCGGTCTTCGGCGCCGCGGGCGGGCCCATCACCAGCGGGGGTGCGACACCCGCGGGATCGCGCAGGCACACCCCCCACGCACCGCTCTCGGCGACCGGCCACCCGGTCGCGGCGGACCAGAAGCGGCCCTGCGCCTGCGCGTCCGCCGCGTCCAGGCATATCTGCGCGAGCACCGCGTCCGGCGCCCCGCGGTGCTCGGGCAGCACGCACAGCTCGTTGCCCTCGGGATCGGCCAGCACCTCCCAGGGCACGTCACCCTGCCCGATGTCGGCCCGCACCGCCCCGAGCGCCAGCAGCCGCCGCACCACCGCCTCCTGCCCGGCGCCCCCGGCGAGGTCCAGGTGCAGCCGGTTCTTGCCGCGCTTGGCCCCCGCCCCGCCGCTGAACCGCAGCTCCGGCCCGCCCCCCGGCGGACGCACCACCGTGCCGTCCTCCACCGGGCACCCGAGCGCCTCGGCCCAGAACCGCGCGAGCCCGCCCGGATCCACCGCGTCGACCACGACCGCGACCACACCGCCGGCCACCGCCACCACCCCCGTGCTCGATCTTCTTCTGCGACGAGCCTAGAGGGAGGGTCAGACAGTCAGCCGGTAGCGGGCCATCATGCAGTCGTCCTCGTGGTCGAGGATGTGGCAGTGCCAGACGTAGCCGCGCAGGCTCATGCCGTCCAGGGCGGTGAAGGCGGCGTCGGGGTCGAAGCCGAGTTCGGCGGCGTCGGGGAAGCGGACCAGGACCCGGGTGACGGTGGCGGGCGGGCAGGCGACGGTGTCCTTCAGACCCGTCTCCCAGGGGGAGGGCGGCTGGGCGGCGCCGAGGAGGTAGGCGTCGGGGGAGGGGCGCCAGGGGGTGCCCGCGGCCGGGCGGGGGTTGGCCCGCACGTAGGACTCGATGTCGAGGCGCTGCCGGTCCAGGACGCGCATGTGCACCAGGTGCAGGTGCATCGGGTGCGCCTGCGGGGAGACGTTGACGAACTCCCACACCTCCGTCGTGCCCTGCCGCGGGGCGGCGACCGGCCCCTGGTCGTACAGCAGGTTGTCCATCGTCATCCCGGCGGGCGGGTAGCCGGGGACGCGGGCCGGGGTGAGGGTGACGATCCGCCGTGCGGCCGTGGGCTGCGGCGGCGCGGACAGCGCGGCGGGCAGGCCGGGGCCGCCGCGCAGCCGGTCGGGCGGGGGAGAGGAGAAGCCGCGCACCCCGGTGCCGGTGAAGCGCATGATGTCGGTGGTCGGGCCGATCCCGGTCGCCGCCACCACGTCGGGCGACTCCTGCTGGTCGTTGGTCAGGTCGACGTGCTCGCCCGCCGCGAGCGAACCGAAGTCGACGACCAGGTCCAGGCGTTCGCCGGGGGTGACGCGGACGGAGGTGGTGCGGACCGGGGCGTCCAGCAGCCCGCCGTCCGCGCCGACCACCCAGAAGGGCATCCGGTCGGAGAAGAACAGCCGGTAGGCGCGCGCGTTGGACGCGTTGAGCAGCCGCAGCCGGTAGAAGCCGCGGGCGACCTCCAGATACGGCGACACCACCCCGTTGACGGTCATCGTGTCGCCGAACATCCCGCCCTCCCAGTGCCCCTGCGGCACCGAGCGGGAGGTGCGGAAGACCAGTGAGCCGTTCTCGCCGAAGCGGCGGTCGGCGAGCGTGAGCGGCACCTCGAACTCGCCGCCGGGCAGCCCGAGCGGATTGCCGTCCGTGCCGGTGTCGTACGCGTCGCGCAGCAGGTACTGGCCGGCGAGCCCGGCCACCGCGTTGAGCCGGGTGATGCCCATCGCGTGGTCGTGGTACCAGAGGTGGCCCGCCTGCTGGTCGTTCGGGTGGCGGTAGGTCATGCTGCCGCCCGGCCGGAAGGTGTTCTCGGGGTGGCCGTCCGCCTCCGGCGGGGTCACCGCGCCGTGCAGGTGCACGGAGGTGCGCGGCTGCGTGCGGTCGAGCTCGGACGCGCCCTGGAGCGAGGGATCGACGTCGGCGGCGAACAGGTGCCCGTCGAAGCCGTTGCTGAAGGTCAGCGAGAGGGGCACCCCGCGCTGCGCCTCGATCGTCGGGCCCAGGTAGGGCTGCCCGCCGTACGACCACGTCCGCGCCGTGCCCAGGTCGCGGTGGAAGCGGTGCGTCGCGGGGGCCATGGCCAGCGTCCGGTCGCCGGTGAGCACGGGCGGCACCGGCAGCGCGTCGACGTACGGCGTCAGCTGCGGCGAGGCGAAGGTGAGCTGCCGGGCACCCGGCCGGGGGCTGGGTCCGTGGGCCGTCCCGGCCGCACGGGCGGCCCCTCCCGAGGCGCCGAGCGCCCCGGCGGCGCCGAGTCCGGCGGCGGTGAGCAGCGAGCGACGGGACGGGCCGTTCGGCATGCGGGCTCCTCGGGGGTCGGCGAGGACCGACCATAGGCAGACAAATGACGCATCGTCAACGATATGCCGCCGTGTCCGGCCCGAGGCTCCGCTGCCTGAGGCGTGTTCGGCACGGGGGCCGTTGCGCGGGCGGCGGCGAGGCGGCGGGCGGTACGCGGGGCCTTGTCCGGACGGCACCGCCGGGCCCCGGGCGGTTTCCCCGGGCCCCGCGCGGCGGCCGCGGCGCAGGTCGGGTGGGGCGGCGGGGCGCGCGGACACCCCACCCGGGGCCCGGCGAGGGCGCCCGGCGGGATATTTTCGCGGGGCCGACCCGCGCGGGCGGCGGAGAGGAGGAGTGCCATGGCCGGCACCGGCGAACGCCCCCGCCCCGAGGGGAAGACGCTCGCGGTGATCGCCGCGGAGGCGGGCGTGTCGGTCTCCACCGTCTCCAAGGTCCTGCACGACCGCTCGGACGTCGCCGCCCGCACCCGCGCCAAGGTCCAGCGGCTGCTCGCCCAGCACGGCTACCCCGCGCGCAACGGCCCGGCCGCCACCGCGCTCGCCCCCGGCGGCCTCGTCGACTTCGTCGTCAACGAGATCGACGGCGCCTGGGCCGCCGAGCTGATCCGCGGCGCCGAGGAGGCGCTCGACGCGGTCGGCCTGGGCCTGGTGGTGTCCGCGGCGCACGGCGGCGGCAGCAGCCCGGCCCGCCGCTGGCTGGACTCGCTCGCCGCCCGCCGCACCCTGGGCGCGATCCTGGTCGTCCCCGAACTCGACCAGCACCAGCACCGCGAGCTGCTCCGGCTCGGCATCCCCTTCGCGCTCATCGCCCCGGCCGAGGAGCCGCCGCCCGGCGTGCCGTGGGTCGGCGCCACCAACTGGCCCGGCGGGCTCGCCGCCACCCGGCACCTGATCGGCCTCGGCCACCGCAGGATCGCCGTCATCGGCGGTCCGCCGCAGCGCCTCGCCTCCCGCGCCCGCGTGGACGGCTACCGCTCGGCGCTGGAGGAGGCGGGGCTGCCGTACGACCCGGAGCTGGTCCGCTACGGCGACTTCACCAACGAGCCCGCCTACCGGCACGCCCTCGACCTGCTGCGGCTGCCGGACCGGCCCACCGCCGTCTTCGCCGGCAGTGACCAGCAGGCGCTCAGCACCTACCGCGCCGCGGCGACGCTGGGGCTGCGGGTGCCGGACGACGTGAGCGTCGTCGGCTTCGACGACCTGGCCTTCGCCGACTGGGTCACCCCGCGGCTGACCACCGTACGCACGCCGCTGGCCGACATGGCCGCGCTGGCCGCCGGCATGGTCCTCCAGCTCATCGCGGGCGGGCGCCCCGCCTCCACCCGCGTCGAGGTCGCCAGCGAGCTGGTCGTACGGGAGAGCAGCGGCCCGCCGCCGCGCTGAGGCCGCCCGCGCGGGGGCTACGGCTGCGTCGCGGCCATGAAGAAGATCTCCCAGTGGTGGCCGTCCGGGTCGTAGAAGCTGCGGGTGTGCATCGGGCTGGCCTCCTCGGTGGTCTTCGCCGGACGGGCGCCCGCCGCCTCCGCCGCGTCGCCGATCCGGTCCACCTCCTCGGCCGAGTCCTGCTGCACGGCCACGATGACCTCGGTCACCGCCCCGGTGTCCGCGACGGGGCGGCCGGTGAACGACGTGAAGAACGGCTCCGTCAGCAGCATCACCAGGTTGTCGTCGCCGACGACCATGCACGCGGCGCGCGCGTCGGTGAAGTCCGGGTCGAAGGCGAAGCCGAGCTTCTCGAAGAAGGCCATGGACCTCGGGAGGTCCTGCACGGGGAGGTTGACGAAGATACGGCCGGCCATGGTGTCCGCCTCTGCTCGGGTGCGCTGCGCACGGGTCCGTTACGCAAGGGTGGACCGGCCGCCGCGGCGGAACTCATCGGCCGCCCCGGCCGCGCGGCGTCATTCGCCCAGACGGGCCCGCAGCCACGCCAGCGCCTCCCGGCCCTGCGCCGCCTGGAAGGCCCGCAGGGTCGGCAGCCCCGGCGGCGCCGGGCGGCGGGCGTTGCCGAGCAGGAAGCCGGTGAAGGCGGCGAGCACCGCGGTGACGGCGTCCGGGTCCGCGCCCGCCGCGACCTCGTGCCGCGCGAACAGCCCCTCCGGCGGCGGACCGCCCTGCATCCGCACGCTCGGCAGCATCAGCAGCAGGTCGAACCAGGGTGCGGCGAGGCAGGCCCACGGCCAGTCCACGACCACGACCCGGCCCTGCGGGGTGAGCAGCAGGTTGTCGGCCCGCAGGTCGGCGTGCGCGAGGGTGCCGCCCGCCGCGCCCGCGGCCCACCCGGACTCCAGCTCCGCGAGCGCGGGCAGATTCCGCGCCGCCCACGGGTCGAGGCCCGCGAGGTCGTCGGTGCCCGCCGCGTGGTCCGCGGCGAGGGTTCGCCAGCCCCGGAAGGCGCCGTCCTGCTTCTCGGCGACCGGCGGCGCGGCGACCGGGCTCGGCGTGAGCGCCGCCGCCAGACCGCCGACGGCGGCCAGCACCACCTCCAGCTCGGCCGGCTCCCACGGCTGCGCGGGCAGCCGCCCCTCGACGTCCTCGAAGAGCAGCACCACCCAGCCGTCCAGATCCAGGTCGGCGAGCAGCCGCGGCGCCGGCACCCCGGCCGGAAGACTGCGCGCGACCCGGACCTCGTCCCGGTAGATGCCGGGGCTCTCCGGGTTCTGGGCCGCGCTCACCGCCTTGACGAAGGCCCGCCGCCCGTCCGCGAGCACCAGCCGCGCCGCGACCCCCGGCGAGAACCCGGCACTCTGCGTCCGCGCCCCCGCCACCCGCGCCCCGAGCCGCTCCTCGACCGCGGCCCGCACTCCGGGCGGCACCGCCTCCCACGCCGTCCGCACCCCGCGGGCCGCGGGAGCCGGCACCTTCGCCACGTCGTCCATCCCGGTATCCTCCCGGGCCCCGGGGACGGCGGCGACCGCTTTTCCCTGACGGGCCGGGGCCGGGAAAAAGCAGAAGGACCCCAGATCGACTGGGGTCCTTCGTCAGTGTCCGAGGGGGGACTTGAACCCCCACGCCCGATAAAGGGCACTAGCACCTCAAGCTAGCGCGTCTGCCATTCCGCCACCCGGACGGGTGTGACGTCACGGCCTCCCGGCCGTGGCGACGGGGTAAACCATAGCAAAGATCGAGGGGTGCCGATCACCGCCCGGGGCGGGGGAGGAACGCTGGTCGGGGGCGGGTGCGCCTTGGGCCCGCGCGGGGTCGCGGGGCAGGATGGGGGAGGCGTCCGGCGCGAGCGGCGGACGGTCCGCTATGGGTGAGGGCGACGAGGAGGAGAGGCATCGTGAGCGAGTCACGGCCGGGTGGTGCGGGCGGCGGGGCAGTGAGCGGCGAGGACGAGGTCGCGGCCCTGTGCAGCGAGCTGATCCGCATCGACAGCAGCAACTACGGGGACCACTCCGGGCCCGGCGAGCGCGCCGCGGCCGAATACGTGGCGGAGAAGCTGGCCGAGGTCGGCCTCGAACCGCGGATCTTCGAGTCGCACCCGGGGCGTGCCTCGGTCGTGGCCCGGGTCGAGGGCGAGGACCGCTCGCGTCCCGGACTGCTCATCCACGGCCACACCGACGTCGTCCCCGCCAACGCCGACGACTGGACCCACCACCCCTTCTCCGGCGAGATCGCCGACGGGTGCGTGTGGGGACGCGGCGCGGTCGACATGAAGGACATGGACGCGATGACGCTGGCCGTCGTCCGCGACCGGCTGCGCAGCGGGCGCAAGCCGCCCCGCGACCTCGTCCTCGCCTTCCTCGCGGACGAGGAGGCCGGCGGCACGTACGGCGCGCGCTTCCTCGTCGACAAGTACCCGGACCTCTTCGAGGGCGTGACCGAGGGGATCGGCGAGGTCGGCGGTTTCTCCTTCACCGTCAACGACGACCTGCGCCTCTACCTCATCGAGACCGCGGAGAAGGGCATGCACTGGATGCGGCTCACCGTGGACGGCACCGCCGGACACGGCTCGATGACCAACAAGGACAACGCCATCACCGAGCTGTGCGAGGCCGTGGCACGGCTCGGGCGGCACGAGTTCCCGGTGCGCGTCACCAAGTCCGTGCGCGGCTTCCTCGACGAGCTGTCCGACGCGCTCGGCACCGAGCTGGACCCCGAGGACATGGAGACCACGCTCGCCAAGCTCGGCGGCATCGCCAAGATGATCGGCACCACCCTGCGCAACAGCGCCGCGCCCACCATGCTCGGCGCCGGCTACAAGGTCAACGTCATCCCCGGCCAGGCCACCGCGCACGTCGACGGGCGCTTCCTGCCCGGTTACGAGGAGGAGTTCCTCGCCGACCTCGACCGCATCCTCGGCCCGCGCGTGAAGCGGGAGAGCCTGCACTCCGACAAGGCCGTCGAGACCGACTTCGACGGCGCCCTCGTGGACGCGATGCAGCGCGCGCTGGTCGCCGAGGACCCGGGCGCCCGTGCCGTCCCGTACATGCTCTCCGGCGGCACCGACGCGAAGTCCTTCGACGACCTGGGCATCCGCTGCTTCGGCTTCGCCCCGCTGCGGCTGCCCCCCGAGCTGGACTTCGCCGGGATGTTCCACGGCGTGGACGAGCGCGTGCCGGTGGACGGCCTGCGCTTCGGCGTCCGCGTGCTCGACCGCTTCATCGAACACAGCTGAACGGTCGACCGGGTGTACCCGTACCGGTGGTTTCGTTAGCCGGTACGGGTGAAGGGCCCGGTCCCTTCGTAGCTCCGTTCCTCCCGGTGTCGTTACGACGATGTGGTCCGCAGGCTGGGGCCGCACACGTCCACGAGGAGGAACGAGAATGATCAAGAAGGTCGTCGCCGCCGCGGCTGCCACCGGCGGTCTGGTGCTCGCGGGTGCGGGCATGGCCGTCGCCGACTCCGGCGCGCAGGGCGCCGCGGTGCAGTCCCCCGGTGTGCTCTCCGGCAACGTCGTCCAGATCCCGGTGCACATCCCCGTGAACCTGTGCGGCAACACGATCGACGTGATCGGGCTGCTCAACCCCGCCTTCGGCAACGCCTGCGTCAACCAGTGACGCCGCGGCGGCCGCACCGACGCGGCCGCCGGCTCCGTACCGGCCCCGGGCGCGCACCCGCGCCCCGGGGCCGGTCGGCATTTCACCGCCCTCATGGCGCACGCGCGCAGGGCCGGCGCAGGGGCGAACGTAGAACGAGGAGAACAGCAATGCGACAGGTCGCAACCAAGGGCCTGCTCACCGTGGTCGCCACCGGCGGCGTGCTCGCCGCGACCGGCGGCTT
Source organism: Streptomyces sp. NPDC021224 (assembly GCF_044332905.1). Lineage (NCBI taxonomy): Bacteria > Bacillati > Actinomycetota > Actinomycetes > Kitasatosporales > Streptomycetaceae > Streptomyces > Streptomyces sp. NPDC021224. Next base: position 195,725 of record NZ_JBIRPW010000014.1, read on the forward strand.
CGCGTACGCCGACGCGGGCGCCGCCGGAGTGGCCGCCGGGTCGCCCGGCGTGGCGTCGGGCAACTCGGTGCAGGTACCGGTGCACGTGCCGGTGAATGTGTGCGGCAACACGATCAACGTGATCGGGCTGCTGAACCCGGTGTTTGGCAACCAGTGCGCCAACACCTCCGCGCCCGCCGCCGGTCCGGCCGGCTCGGGCGCCACCGCGCGCGGCGGCGCCCACGACTCGCCCGGCGTCGGCTCCGGCAACGCGGTGCAGGCGCCGGTCGACGTCCCCGTCAACCTGTGCGGCAACAGCGTGGACGTGGTGGGCCTGCTGAACCCGGCCTTCGGCAACAGGTGCGCGAACGGCGCCACCCCGCCGGGCGACACGAGCAACCCGGGCACGCCGGGCACGCCTGGTACCCCGGGCACACCCGGCACGCCCGGCACGCCGGGAACCCCTGGCACCCCCGGTACTCCGGGAACCCCTGGCACCCCCGGTACTCCGGGCACTCCGGGCACCCCCGGAACTCCCGGTACGCCCACCACCCCGGGCACCCCGACCACCCCGGGGACCCCCACGACGCCGGCCACCCCGACGACGCCGGGCACCCCCACCGGTGAGACCCCGGCCATGCCGCCCGCCGGTGCCACCCTCGCGCACACCGGCGCCGACGGCGCGGCCTTCAGCGCCTTCGCCGCCGGGGCCCTCGTGCTCGGCGGGGCGCTGCTCTACCGCCGCGGCCGCCGTACCGCCCGCGGCTGAGCCGTCGCGGACACGTGAGCGCGTACGCGTCCGCACCCGGCCGCGTACGCGAACGGGCGCCCGCGGGCGCCCCCTCCGTGCGGGCCGCCTCGGCGGCCCGCGCCCAGGCGGCCGGACGCCACGCGCGGGACGGGGCCGTCAGTCGGCCCGGTCCGCCACCGCCGCGCTCACCAGGTGGCCCGCAGCTGGCGGATGATGCGCCGCCGCAGCCGTACCCGCCTGCTCCCGTCGGGGTAGAGACGCAGCCGGTCCAGCTCCCAGTGGCCGTACTCCGCCTCGTCCGTCAACAGGCGCGTCGCGTCCTTGCGGGAGACCCCCCGCGGGACGTACATCTCTCTGAATTCGTATTCCGGCATCGCATCTATTGTGCAAGCAACGCCCCGGTGCGGATAGCGTCTGCCCCATGTCTGATGACGTGCAGCCCACGGCGGCCGAGGTTCGTGCCGCAGTCGAGGCGGTCAAGGCCGCGCTCGACCGGCATCTCGACGCGGTCGAGAAGCGCAGCGGCGAGGACGACCCCGCCGTTCACGAGGCGTTCGAGGCGCTGGCCTCGGCGGCCGAGTCGTATGACGAGTTGCTGTACGAGGTCTACGACGAGGTCACGCCGCTCGAAGTCCCCACCGGCAACTCGATGGCCGACTACGACGGCCCCGAGGAGCCCGAGGCGATCAGCGTGCTGATCCGCCGGGACTACCAGATCGTGGCGCCCGACCGGCTCTTCTCGCAGGCCAGACATGCCAGTGAGGAAACCGACGGATCGGCCACGGCGTCGGTCAACGCCGCTCTCGGGGTGATCTTCGGGGAGTACGAACCCGACGAGATCGCCCAGCGCCACAAGGACTTCGGCCTCGAAGAGGGCGACTCGGCGGTGTGGGTCTGCGCGGCGGAGCCGGCCGAGCCCGGCGAATGGCTGGAAGCGCCGTTCGACCAGGCCGACCCGCACATGGTCATCTGCCGCTTCGACATCAGCGCCTTCTACGACGATGAGCTGACGGCTCTCGACCCGGACTGATCCGGACAGCTCCGGACAGCCCCGGACGCGGTCCGTCCCCGGCACATCGAACGGCCCCGCCCCCTCCGCAGGGGGCGGGGCCGTCGGCGTACGGTCACAGGCCTGCCGTCAGCTCGGCCAGCACCGCCGGGAGACGGGTCGTGCGGGGGGCGGCGGGCGGGCCCGCGACGGCCTGGGCCAGCCGGCCCTCCGCGCCCTGGACCACCGAGAGGTGCCGTTCGCCGCGCCCGAAGGCCGTGTAGAGCCAGGAACGGGTCAGCAGCGGGCCCGCGTCGCCGGGGACCACGACCACGGCGGCGGGCCAGCGCGACGCGGCCGCCTGGTGACCGGTGACAGCCCACCCGTGGCGTACGGCCGAGGCCACGTCCGCGCGCGGGACGACCACCGGGCCGCGCTCGCACTCCAGCCGCAGCCCGTCCGGCTCGGCGCCCGCCACCGTGCCCGGCTCGGCGCGGCCGGGCGCGGGCACGTACACGACCCGGTCGCCCGGGTCGAAGCCGCCGAAACGTCCGGGGCCGGGATTCAGCCGTTCCTTGAGCGCGGCGTTGAGGGCACGCGTGCCGACCGGGCCGCCGTGCCCCGGGGTGATCACCTGGACCTGCGCCCCGGACACGCCGAAGGCCCGCGGCACCGAGTCGGCGACCAGCTGGACCGTACGGTGCACGGCCTCGCGCGGATCGTGCACGGGCACCACCACGACCTCCTTGCCCGGCGCGTCGACCGTGGCCAGCTCGCCGATGCCCACGCACGAGACCAGCTCGCCGATCGGGCCCGGGTCGGGCGTGCGCGACACCACGCGCGGGCAGGAACGGGAGGCCAGCAGATCGGCGAAGACCCGGCCCGGTCCGGCCGACCACAGGGCGTTCGGATCGCCGCTCAGCACCAGCCGCGCACCGTCGGGCAGCGACTCCACGAGCGTCGCGGCCTCCTCGACCGACAGCTGCGGGGCGTCCAGCACCGCGAGCAGATCCAGCGCGAGGCTGCCGTCGGCGGCCCGGCCCGGTCCCTCGGCGCCGGACAGCAGCCCGTCGAGCGTCACGGCCGCCTCCGGCCCCGTGTCCGCCGCGAGCCGGGCGCGGCCGCTGCCGGAGTACGCGGCCGCGTACGCCCGCAGGCCCGCGGCCCGTGCGGCGGCCACCAGCGCGGCGGGCTCGGCGCGCGCCGCCTCGCCGCCGCAGTGCGCGACGAGGCCGCTGCCCGCCGCGGCGCGGATCAGCTCGGCGGCGGAGGGCGTCGGGGCCTCGGACCCGGCCCAGGCCGCCCCGTCGTCCGCGAGGGAGCGCAGGAGGCGGAGGAAGCCCTCGCCGAGGGCCTCCTCGGCCATCGCGTAGCGGTCGAGGGCGAAGAGCACCTCGGGCTCCTCCGTGCCTTCGGCCTCCTCGCCTTCCTCCTCGTCCTCGCCGCCCTCGCGGAACTCCAGCAACTGGCCCTCGGCGACCGCCGCCGCGACCGCGGCCTGCGGCTCCGGCAGCCCGTACCGCCCGAGGGCGGCGAGCAGCTCGGCGGGGGCCAGCGCGGTGTGGCCGTGCAGCGCGGCCTCCTCCAGCGCCCGGGAGACCAGCGCGCGGGCCCGCCGCTCGTCGCCGGGCCCGACGGCTTCGCCGAGCAGGCCGCGCGCGAAGCCGTCCGCCTGCTCGACCCGCACCCCGCCGAGCCCGAGCAGCAGCCACGGATCGTCCCGCAGCTCCTGCGCCGCCCGCTCCCCGAGCACCCGCACGACCCCGCCCGCCAACTCCGCGGGCGCCCCGCCTTCCACCAGCACGGATGCGGCGGCCTCGACCGCCGCGGGGTCGAGCGCGACGGCCTGCGGCACCACCGGCCCGCCGCCCGCGGCGGCGGAGGCCGCGCGCGACCCGCCCTGACCGCCGGAAGCGCCCGTCCTGCCCTGCGCTGTGCGCGTGCCGCGCTCGTCCGCCGCCGTGGCCCCGCCAGGGGCCGCGGGCCCGGTGTCCTGCGCCGCGCTCGCGTCCGGGCCCGTAGCGCCGGGCCCGCGCCCTGCCCCGGGCTCGTCCGCATCCGCCCGCGGCGTGGAGCCGGAGCCGTCGTCCGCCGAGCCCCCCGCCGCTGGCGCGGGAGCCCCGGCACCGTCCTCCGCATCCGCGTCCGCATCCGCATCCGCGTCCGTGCCCGGCGTGGAGCCGGAGCCGTCGTCCGTGGAGCCGTCCGTCCCCGGCGTGGAGACCGAGCCCTCGTCCGCCGGGCCGGAGCCCTCATCCGCGGAGCCCGCGCCCTCGTCCGCCGAGCCCGAGTCGTCCCCGGCCGTACCGTCCTCCGGGGCCGCCGCAGGTGACGGCTCGCCCGTGGTCTCCGCCGCCTCCGCCGCCTCCGCCGCCTGGAGGGCGGCCGCTTCCGCGGCCATCGCCTCACGGCGTCTGCGGCGGGCGGCGGCGGCGTCGCCGCGCGGGGCGGGGGCCGCGGCGTTCTCGCCGCGCTCGATGGAGCGGATCGCCGCCGCGAGGTCGGCGATGCCGGAGGGTTCGGCGGGGGGCATTGCGGCCTCCGTGGGGGGAGCGTGACGCGCGTTCAGAGCGTGCTCCAGTCGTGGTCCGGATAGCGGTGCAGCGGCGCCGACACGTCGTCGAGCGCCAGGTTGATCTCTTCCGGCAGGGTAAGCGCCTCCACTGACAGTGCCGCCGTGAGCTGCTGCGCGTTGCGCGCGCCGAGCAGCGGGGCGGCCACGCCGGGCCGGTCGCGTACCCACGCCAGGGCGACGTGCAGCGGCGAGACGGCCAGGCCGTCGGCCGCTATGGCCAGCGCGTCCACGATGAGCCGGGCGGTGTCGTCGAGGTAGGGGGCGACGAAGGCGGCGAGGTCCTCGTCGCCGCCGCGCGAGTCCTGCGGGACGCCCCCGCGGTACTTGCCGGTGAGGACGCCGCGGCCGAGCGGCGAGGAGGGCAGCAGTCCGACCCCGAGGTCCAGCGCGGCGGGCAGCACCTCGCGCTCGACGCCCCGCTGGAGCAGCGAGTACTCCATCTGCGTGCTGGCCAGCGGGGTGCGGCCGGGGCCCGCGAGCTGCCAGGCCGCGGCCTTGGCGAGCTGCCAACCGCAGAAGTTGGAGACGCCGACGTAGCGCGCCCGGCCGGAGCTGACGGCGATGTCGAGCGCCTGGAGCGTCTCCTCCATGGGCGTGCCGGGGTCGAAGGCGTGCACCTGCCACAGGTCGACGTAGTCCGTGCCGAGCCGCTGCAGCGAGGCGTCGAGGGCCGACAGGAGGTGGCCGCGCGAGGTGTCGAAACGGCGGTAGGGGTCGGGCACGCTGCCCGCCTTGGTCGCGACGACCAGGTCCGAGCGCGGCACCAGGTCCTCCATGAGCCGCCCGAGCAGGTACTCGGCCCCGCCGTCGGCGTAGACGTCGGCGGTGTCGACGAGCGAACCCCCGGCGCTCCAGAAGGCCTTGAGCTGGTCGGCGGCGTCGCGTTCGCCGGTGGTGCGGCCCCAGGTGAGCGTGCCGAGCCCGAGCCGGGAGACGCGCAGACCCGTACGGCCGAGGTGCCTTTGCTCCATGGGCGCTGAGATTACTGCCCGCACCGCTCGAATGGGCGGCAGTGACGTACCTGACAGGTCCCGTGGCGGCGGTGCGCGCTACAGTCCGGTGGAGCACAGACGTTACCGACCAGTACGACCAGCGGTCCGCGCGTCGGTCCGCACGCCGGCCCGGACGGCGCGGTACCACCCGTACGACTCGCCACAACACACCGACCAGCTCAAGGGAGAGCCATGAAGCTCGGGATCAACCTCGGCTACTGGGGTGCCGGCATGGACGCGGACAACCTCGCCGTCGCCCAGGAGGCCGACCGGCTCGGCTACTCCGTGTGCTGGGCCGCCGAGGCCTACGGCTCCGACGCGCCGACCGTGCTGTCCTGGGTGGCGGCGCAGACCGAGCGGATCGACGTCGGCTCGGCCATCTTCCAGATCCCGGCCCGCACCCCGGCGATGACGGCCATGACCGCCGCGACCCTGGACTCGCTGTCCGGCGGGCGCTTCCGGCTGGGCCTCGGGGTGTCGGGCCCGCAGGTCTCCGAGGGCTGGTACGGCGTCAAGTTCGACAAGCCGCTGTCCCGCACCCGCGAGTACGTCGAGATCGTCCGCAAGGCCATGGCGCGCGAGCGGCTGTCGTACGAGGGCGAGCACTGGACGCTGCCGCTGCCCGGCGGCCCGGGCAAGCCCATCAAGCTCACCGTGCACCCGCAGCGCGAGCACATCCCGCTCTACATCGCGGCGATCGGCCCGAAGAACCTGGAGCAGACCGGCGAGATCGCCGACGGCGCCCTGCTGATCTTCCCGTCCGCCGCGCACCTGGAGGACACCGCGCTGCGCCACATCCGGGCCGGCCGCGCCAAGGCGGGGCTGACGCTGGAGGGCTTCGACGTGTGCCCGACGCTGCCGCTCGCGGTCGGCGACGACGTCGCCGCGCTGGCCGACGTCTTCCGCCCGTACACGGCGCTGTACGTCGGTGGCATGGGCAGCCGCAAGCAGAACTTCTACAACCAGCTCGCCGTCCGCATGGGCTACGAGCGCGAGGCGGCCGAGATCCAGGACAAGTACCTGGCCGGTGACAAGGACGGCGCGGCGGCGGCCGTACCGCAGCAGCTCATCGACTCCACGTGCCTGCTCGGCCCGGTCGAGCGGATCGCCGACGGCATGCGGGCGTACGCCGAGGCGGGCGTCACGACGCTGACGCTGGCCCCCGCGGGCTTCACGCTGGAGGACAGGGTCGCCGGACTGCGGGCGGGCGTGACGGCCCTGGAGCGCGCCGGGCTGGCGTGACGGCTCCGGACACGCGGGGCCGGGCGTGACGGCGGGCCGTGCGGCGGCGGTCACGGCAGGCCGTCACGCCGCGGGCACCGGGCCCGGAAACGGCTGCGGCCGGCTGCTCAGCCGGGGACGAGCCTGCCGAGCAGCCGGCCGAAGTCGATCAGCCGGGCTATCTGCCCCGCGCCCCCGTCGTCCAGCGACTTGCTGAAGCGGAAGGCCTCGGGCCGGAACTTCGCCGAGGCCACCGGCAGCGCCGCGTCCGGGTCGGCCGCGACCGCGCTCAGCTCGTGCGGCATCGCGGTGGCCAGCACCAGGTAGACCCCGCGGTCCACGCGCTGCCCGAGGCTGTCGCGGCCGACCAGGGTGCGCATCCCGACGTGCCCGATCGCCTCCAGCGGCAGCACCTGCACCGACGAGTCGAGCACCGTGCCGCCGGGCGCGGAGGCGTCGGCCAGTTCCTCGCTGTGCCACAGGATGAGGCGCCGCCCGTCGCACACCGCGGCCTCCTGCCACACCGAGGCCCCGGCCTCGGTCAGGTCCACCACCCGTTCCAGGGTGAAGCCGCGCACCCGGCGGCGGCCCAGCACTCCCGCGATGGCGTCCATGGCGACGTCCGCGTGCAGGAAGTAGACCCCGGCGGCGTCCTCCAGCCGACCGTACGGCGACCAGTCGGTGCCGGCCGTGTGGCTCCCGCCGGCAGCCGGGCGGCTCCTCGTCGCCTTGCTGAACATCTCCACCCGCTTCGCGATACCGGCTCCCGGGGCCCCCTCGACCCCTGCTGCACCTTACCGAGGGGGCGGGACACCCGGACCTATACCGGAGCGAGCGGATCCGGCGAATCCCGCGGGAGGCGCGCCGAAGCCCGCGGCCGTGGTGGGGGCTCGGGGGATCATCCCCGCCACGGCCGTCGCCCAGCACAACGGACACCACCGGAAAGGGTTACGGTGGCGGACATGCCTACCGCGATCCTTGTCCGGCACGGCCGGTCGACCGCCAACACCCAGGGCGTGCTGGCCGGCTGGACCCCGGGCGTCGCCCTCGACGACACCGGGCGGGCCCAGGCCACCGCGCTCGCCGCCCGGCTCGCCGTGCTGCCGCTGGCCGCCGTGGTGTGCAGCCCGCTGCAGCGCTGCCAGGAGACGGTGCGTCCGCTGCTGGAGACCCGCACCGGGCTGCCGCTGCACACCGACGAGCGGATCGGCGAGTGCCACTACGGCGACTGGACCGGCCGCAAGCTCGCCGAGCTGGCCGACCAGCCGCTGTGGACGACCGTGCAGCGGCACCCGTCGGCCGCGGTCTTCCCCGGCCCCGGGGGCGAGTCGCTGCGCGCCATGCAGGCCCGCGCGGTCGAGGCCGTCCGCGACTGGAACGCGCGGATCGAGGAGGAGCACGGCCCGGACGCGCTGTACGTGGTGTGCTCGCACGGCGACATCATCAAGTCGCTCGCCGCCGACGCGCTCGGCATGCACCTCGACCTCTTCCAGCGGATCAGCACCGACCCGTGCTCGGTGACCGCCATCCGCTACACCCCGCACCGCCCCTTCCTGCTCCGCCTGGGCGACACCGGCGACCTGGGGCCGCTGGCCCCGCCGCCCGCGCCGGCCGGCGCCAACTCCGCCGACGCGGTGGTCGGAGGCTCCACGGGCGCCTCGTGATCAGCTTCCGCAGTAGGGTGGTGGCGGACGCGTGTTCGCGGTGAGCACCACCGTGAACGGTGTCCGCGCCGGGCGCACCGGACGCACCGCACCCGCCGCGCACCGCCGTCGCCCCGCGACACAGCCCCACAGCAGCCCCACAGCAGCCCCACCGCAGTGCCGGCGCCAGCCGGCGTCACCGCCTGACAGCCCCACAGCCGAGCAAACGGAGCAGGACGTGCCCCGCCAGGTCTTCTTCTACGAGCACCCGGACCGTTTCGTGGCCGGTACGGTCGGTCAGCCGGGCCAGCGTACGTTCTTCCTCCAGGCCACGGCCAAGGGCAGGACCACCAGCGTGGCCCTGGAGAAGACCCAGGTGGCCGCGCTCGCCGAGCGGATCGACGAACTGCTGGACGAGGTCGTGCGGCGCAGCGGCGGCAATGCCCCGGTACCCGCGGTCGCGCCGACCGAGCTGTCCGACTCCGCGCCGCTGGACGTGCCGGTCGAGGAGGAGTTCCGGGTCGGCACCATGGCCCTGGCCTGGGACGGCGCGCACGACCGTATGGTCATCGAGGCCCAGGCGCTGGTCGAACTGAGCGGCGACGACGAGGAGGACCTGGAGGCGGCCGAGGAGCAGATGCTCCAGGACGAGGAGAACGGCCCGCCGCTGCTGCGGGTGCTGCTCACCGGCGCCCAGGCCCGCTCCTTCGCCAAACGCGCCCTGGACGTGGTGTCCGCGGGCCGCCCGCCCTGCCCGCTGTGCAGCCTGCCCCTGGATCCGGAAGGACACGTATGCCCGCGTCAGAACGGGTACCGGAGGTCGGCCTGAGCGCCGCCTCCGCGGCGCTGACTCTGCTGTCGGAGGGCGAGCTGACGGTACGCGGCCGGGTCCGCGACGCGTCCAACGCGGTGCTCTACTGCGAGGTAGCCCACCAGGGCGGCACGGTCGCGTGCGTCTACAAGCCCGTCGCGGGGGAGCGCCCGCTGTGGGACTTCCCCGACGGCACCCTGGCGCAGCGCGAGGTGGCCGCCTTCCTGGTGTCCGAGGCCACCGGCTGGGGCCTGGTGCCGCCCACGGTGCTGCGCGACGGCCCGTACGGCGAGGGCATGGTGCAGCTGTGGATCGACCCCGCGCAGAGCGGCGGTGAGGACGGCGACGGTGCCGGACCGGGGCTGCTGGCGCTGACCGAAGACGACGAGCCGGCGCCGGGCTGGAAGGCCGTGGTCGAGGCCGAGGTCGGCGAGGGCCGCACCGCGCTGCTGGTGCACGCCGACGACGACCGGCTGCGCCGCCTCGCGGTGCTGGACGCGGTGATCAACAACGCCGACCGCAAGGGCGGCCATCTGCTGCCCGCCCCGGACGGCCGGCTCTACGGCATCGACCACGGGGTGACCTTCCACACCGAGGACAAGCTGCGCACCCTGCTGTGGGGCTGGGCCGGCGAGCCGCTGCCCGCCGAGGCCCTGACGGCTCTGGACGGCCTCACGGCGGCGCTGGAGGGCGAGCTGGGCGTACGGCTCGCCCCGCTCATCACGGCGGCCGAGATCGACGCCCTGCGGGCCCGGGTGGCGCGGCTGCGGGAGACCGGCCGCCATCCGCTGCCGGGTGACGGCTGGCCCTCCATACCGTGGCCGCCGGTCTGACGAACGGGGTTCCGCGGCCGTGACCGGTGGGGCGAGCGGGCCGCGCGGTGGCCGAAACGGATGCCCGCGCAGGTAAACGTGCTGCTCCCGCTCGTTTCGCCCGCGGGCGGAAGGTTAATCTCATTTCATGCATGCCTGGCCCGCTTCCGACGTCCCTGCCCTTCCGGGCACTGGACGCGCACTCCGTCTCCACGACTCCGCGACCGGTGGCCTGGTGGCCGTCGAGCCCGGACCGGTCGCCCGCCTCTACGTCTGCGGCATCACGCCCTACGACGCCACCCACATGGGGCACGCGGCCACCTACAACGCGTTCGACCTCGTCCAGCGCGTGTGGCTCGACACGAAGCACCAGGTCCAGTACGTGCAGAACGTCACCGACGTCGACGATCCGCTGCTGGAGCGCGCCGACGCCACCGGCGACGACTGGACGGCGCTGGCCGAGCGCGAGACCGCGCTCTTCCGCGAGGACATGACCGCGCTGCGGATGCTGCCGCCGGCGCACTACATCGGCGCCGTCGAGGCCATTCCGCGCATCGTGCCGCTCATCGAGCGGCTGCGCGAGGCGGGCGCCGCCTACGAGCTGGACGGCGACACGTACTTCTCGGTCGACTGCGACCCGCACTTCGGCTCCGTCTCCGGCTTCGACGCCACCGTCATGCGGGCGCTGTCCGCCGAACGCGGCGGCGACCCGGAGCGCCCCGGCAAGAAGAACCCGCTCGACCCCATGCTGTGGATGGCCGCCCGTCCGGGCGAGCCCAGCTGGGACGGCGCGTCGCTGGGCGCGGGGCGCCCCGGCTGGCACATCGAGTGCGTCGCCATCGCCCTGGAGCACCTCGGCATGGGCTTCGACGTCCAGGGCGGCGGCTCCGACCTGGTCTTCCCGCACCACGAGATGGGCGCCTCGCACGCCCAGGTGCTCACCGGCGACTACCCCTACGCCAAGGCGTACGTGCACGCCGGGATGGTCGCGCTGCACGGCGAGAAGATGTCGAAGTCCAAGGGCAACCTGGTCTTCGTCTCCGCGCTGCGGCGCGCGGGCGTCGACCCCGCCGCCATCCGGCTGGCGCTGCTGGCCCACCACTACCGCTCCGACTGGGAGTGGACCGACGCCGTGCTGGAGCAGGCGCAGGAGCGGCTGGCCCGCTGGCGCGCCGCGGTCTCGCGGCCCGACGGGCCGCCCGCCGAGGCGCTGGTGGACGCGATCCGCACGGCGCTCGCCGACGACCTGGACGCGCCCGGCGCGCTGGCCGCGGTCGACGCGTGGGCCGCGCGGCAGCAGGCGGAGGGCGGCACCGACACCGGGGCGCCGGGCCTGGTCTCGCGCGCGGTGGACGCGCTGCTCGGAGTGGCGCTCTGACCGCACCGGCACCGATGGGGAAGTGAGGAGGGGCGGGGCCCCCCCCCCCCGGGGCGGCCCGCCGATTTTTTTGGACGGGGGGCCCCCCCAACCCCCCCCCGGCGCCCCCCCCCCCCCCCCCGGGGGGGGTATCGGCCGGGGGGCGG
>NZ_JBIRPW010000015.1:0-35999 GCF_044332905.1 Streptomyces sp. NPDC021224
GTGTCGTGGGGTTGGGTGGTGACGGTGGAGTAGAAGGGTGTGGTGGTGGGTTGGGGGGTGATGCCGTCGAGGGTGGTGAGGATGTGGTCGTGGAGTTGGTCGATCTGGGGGCCGTGGGAGGCGTAGTCCACGTCGATCGTGCGGGTGCGCGCGCCGCGTTCGTCCGCTGCGGTCAGCACGGTGGCGACCTGGCCGGGCGGGCCCGAGACCACGGTGGAGCGCGGGCCGTTGTGGGCGGCGACCACCACGTCCACCACGGGGGTGCCCAACTCGTCGAGCAGGTCCTGCACTTCCTGTGCGCTGAAGGTGATCGAGGCCATGGCGCCTTGTCCGGACAGGGCGCGTAGTGCTTGGGAGCGGAGGGCGACGACGCGGGCGGCGTCGTGGAGGGTGAGGGCTCCGGCGACGGTGGCGGCGGCGATCTCGCCTTGTGAGTGGCCGATGACGGCGGCGGGGTGGATGCCGTGGGCCTGCCATTCGGCGGCGAGGGCGACCATGACGGCCCAGAGGGTGGGTTGGATGACGTCGACGCGGTCGGGGTCGGCGGGGGAGGTGCCGCGCAGGACCTCGGTGAGTGACCAGTCGACGTAAGGGGCGAGGGCCTGTTCGCATGCGGTGATGCGGGCGGCGAAGACGGGTGAGCCGTCGAGGAGGTCCACGCCCATGCCGGGCCACTGCGAGCCCTGACCCGGGAAGACGAACACCGGACCCGCGCCGAGCGGCACCACCTTCCCGGTGACGACCGCGGGGTCAGGCTCGTCCGCGGCCAGCTTCTCCAGGCCCGCCAGCAGCGCCGCGGGGTCCTCGGCGACGACGACCGCACGGTGGTCGAACGCCGTACGCGTCGTCGCGAGCGACCGGCCCACCCGCGCCACGTCGTCCACGGGGAAGCGGGCGGCGAGGTTCGCGGCCTGGGCGCGCAGGGCCTCCGGGGTGCGGGCGGACAGCACCCAGGGAATCGTCCCCCCGCTCGCGGCGGGCGCGGACTCCGGTTCCCCGTCCCCCTGTTCGAGGACGATGTGCGCGTTGGTGCCGGAGATGCCGAAGGAGGAGACCGCGGCGCGGCGGGGGCGTCCGGTGTCGGGCCAGTCGACGGCCTCGGCGAGGAGTTCGACGCCGCCGGACCACTCCACGTGCGGGGTCGGCGCGTCGATGTGCAGGCTCGCGGGGAGCCGCCCGTGCCGCATGGCCATGACCATCTTGATGACGCCTGCTACGCCCGCGGCGGCCTGCGTGTGGCCGATGTTGGACTTGATCGAACCGAGCAGCAGCGGGCGTTCGCGTTCCTGCCCGTAGGCGGCGTGCAGGGCCTCGGCCTCGATCGGGTCGCCGAGCTTCGTGCCCGTGCCGTGCGCCTCGACGGCGTCCACCTCGGACGGGGAGAGCCCCGCGTTCGCCAGCGCCTGGCGGATGACGCGTTGCTGGGAAGGGCCGTTGGGGGCGGTCAGGCCGTTGCTGGCGCCGTCCTGGTTGACCGCGGAGCCGCGCAGCACCGCCAGCACGCGGTGGCCGTTGCGCCGCGCGTCCGACAGCCGCTCCAGGACCAGCAGACCCGCGCCCTCGCCCCAGCCCGTCCCGTCGGCCGCGGCGGCGAAGGGCTTGCAGCGGCCGTCGGGGGCGAGGCCGCGCTGCCGGGAGAACTCCACGAAGGTGTTCGGTGTCGCCATCACCGTCGCCCCGCCCGCGAGCGCGAGGTCGCACTCGCCCTCGCGCAGCGCCTGCGCGGCCAGGTGCATCGCCACCAGCGACGACGAGCACGCCGTGTCGACGGTGAGGGTCGGCCCTTCCAGGCCGAAGGTGTAGGCGAGCCGCCCCGAGGCCACGCTCGGCGTGCTGCCGGTCATGATCTGGCCCTCGTAGCCCGCCGGGATGCGGCCGAGGAAGCGCGCGCCGTAGTCGTCGTACATGATGCCGGTGACGACGGCGGTACGGCTGCCGCGCAGCGTCGAGGGGTCGATGCGGGCGTGCTCGAAGGCCTGCCACGCCGTCTCCAGCAGCAGCCGCTGCTGCGGGTCGGTGGCGAGCGCCTCACGCGGGCTGATGCCGAAGAACTCCGCGTCGAACAGCGCGGCTTCGCGCAGGAACCCGCCCTCGCGGGTGTAACTGCGGCCCGGCTGCTCGGGATCCGGGTCGTACAGCCCCGCCAGGTCCCAGCCGCGGTCGGTCGGGAAGGGGCCGGCCGCGTCCACCCCGTCGGCGACCAACTGCCACAGCGCGTCGGGGGAGTGGACGTCCCCGGGGTAGTGGCAGGCCATGCCGACGATGACGACGGGGTCGGTGTGCGTGCGGGTCGCGGGTGCGGCGGGCGCTGGCGCCGCCGACTCCTCCTCCGCGTCCGGGAGCTGGGCGAGCAGGTGGCGTACCAGGGCCTCGGGGGTCGGGTAGTCGAAGACGGCCGTCGCGGGCAGCCGGACGCCGGTCACGGCGGTCACCGCGTTGCGCAGCTCCAGCGCGGTCAGCGAGTCCAGGCCGAGGTGCTGGAAGGTCCGGCCCAGCTCGACCGAGGCGGGGTCGGGATGGGCCAGGACGGTGGCGACCTGGTCGCGGACCAGCTCCGTCAGGATCCGCTCGCGCTCCGCCGCGGGCAGCCCCGCCAGCCGCTGCGCGGGAGCGGTCGGCGCCGCACCCGCGGTGGCGGCGGGCGCGGGGGTGCGGACGAGGCGGCGCAGCAGCGGTGGCAGCGGCCCCGCGGCGGCCTGCCCGCGCAGCACCGCGAGGTCGAAACGGGCCGGGACGAGCACGGGGTGCGGCTGCCCGAGCGCCGCGTCGAAGAGGGCGAGGCCCTGCTCCTGCGACATCGCGGCGGTGCCCGAGCGGGACATCCGGGCGAGGTCGGCGGTGCCCAGGTGCCCGGTCATGCCCGCCCCGTCCCCCCACAGGCCCCAGGCCAGGGCGGTCGCGGTGCCGCCCGCGGCGCGGACGTTCTCGGCGAGCGCGTTCAGGAAGGCGTTCGCCGCCCCGTAGTTGCCCTGCCCCGGACTGCCCAGGACCGACGCGGCGGAGGAGAAGAGGACGAAGGCCGCGAGGCCCGCGTCGCAGGTGAGCCGGTGGAGGTGCCAGGCCGCCTCCGCCTTGGGCGCCATGACGGCGTCCAGCCGCGCGGGCGTCAGCGCGCCCGCCACCCCGTCGTCGAGGACGCCCGCGGCGTGCACCACGGCGGTGAGCGGGTGCGCGTCCGGTACGCGCGCGAGCAGGGCGGCCAGCGCGGCGGGGTCGGTGACGTCGCACCGCTCCACCCGGACGTCGGCGGCCAGCCCGGCCGCGAAGTCGGCGATGCCCTCGGCGTCCGGCCCGCTCCGGCCCGCCAGCAGCAGGTGCCGGACGCCGTGCGTCTCGACCAGGTGCCGGGCGACCAGCCGCCCGAGCGCGCCGGTGCCGCCGGTGATCAGCACGGTGCCGTCGGGATCGGGCGCCGCGGGCGGCGCGTCCGCGTCGGACGGTGCGAGGACCAGCCGCGGGACGAGCAACCGGTCGCCGCGCAGGGCGAGTTGGTTCTCGTCCCCGGCGGTCGCGGCCCTGAGCGCGTCCCAGGTCGCCTCGGGGCCTCCGTCCACGTCCGCGAGGACGATGCGCCCGGGGTGCTCGGCCTGCGCGGCCCGCAGCAGCCCCCAGACGGCGGCCCCCGCCGGGTCGGACGGCGCGTCCTGCGGCCCCGTACAGACCGCACCCGCGGTGAGGACCACCAGCCGGGACCCCGCGAACACGTCCTGCTCCAGCCACTCCTGGAGCACCGCGAGCACGCCGAGCAGGGCCGCCCGCGCCCGCGCGGGCGCCTCCCCGCCGGGCTCCCCCGCGACGGAGAGCACGAGCACGTCGGGGGCCGCCTCCCCGGCGGCGAGCGCGGCCCGCAGGGCACCGAGACCGTGGTGCCGTGCGGGCGCCTCACCCGTGAGCCGGTCGGCGGGGTCCGTGCGGGGGCCGGCGGCGGGCAGGCCGTCGACCGGGCCGCCGGTGCCGGTGCGGGTGGAAGGAGGGCCGGCTTGCGCCGGGCTCGTGTCGGGCCCGCGCCCGGTGCCGGTCGGGCCCGTGTGCACCGGGCCGGTGGTGTCGGCCTGCGCCGGGTCCGCACCGGCAGGCGTGCGGTCGGGGCCCGTACCGCCCTCGGCGGGCGCCGTGGTGACCACCGCCCAGCGCGCGGCCGGGAGCGGTCCGGCGGCGGGGAGCGGCAGGGGCTCCCACTCCACGCGGTGCAGGGAGCGTTCCGCGGCCCCCGTCGCGGCGCGCCAGCGGTCGGCGGCCACGGTGCGCAGCGTCAGCGTGCCGACGGCGGCGACCTCCGCGCCGCTGTCGTCGCGCAGCCGCAGCGTCACGGTGTCCGGGCCCGTCGGGGTGATCCGGGCCAGGAGCCGGGAGCGGCCGCGGGCGGTGAGCCGGACGCCGTCGAAGGCGAAGGGCAGCCGGACGGTGCCGGGCGCGCCGCCCGCCTGGTGCGCGGCGGTGAACAGGTCGCCGATCGGGTGCAGGGCGGCGTCCAGCAGCGCGGGGTGCAGCGCGTAGCCCGCGGCCTCGGCGTGCTGCCCGTCGCCGAGGGCCAGCTCGGCGAAGATCTCGTCGCCCGCCCGCCAGGCCGCGCGCAGCCCGGTGAAGGCGGGACCGTAGCGGTAGCCCTCACCGGCCAGCCGCTCGTACAGCGCGGCGACGTCGAGGGCCTGCGCGTCCTGCGGCGGCCACTGTCCGGGCCACTCGGCGGCGGGCGGCGCGTCGCCCGCCGGGGCGAGGGTCGCCGTCGCGTGCTGCTGCCAGGGGCGGGCCGCCTCCGGGCCGCCGTCCTCGGGGGCGTCGTCCCCGGCGGGCCGGGAGTGCACGGTGAGCGCGCGCCGCCCGGACGTGTCCCCGGCGGCCACCGCCACCTGCACCTCCACCCCGCCCGTCGCGGGCATCAGCAGAGGGGCCTCCAGCGTCAGGTCCTCGACCTGCGGGCAGTCGGCCAGGGCGCCCGCGTGCAGGGCGAGTTCGACGAAGAGCGTGCCGGGCAGCGGCACATGGCCGACGATGGCGTGGTCGGCGAGCCAGGGCCGGTCGCGCAGCGCCAGCCGGCCGGTCAGCAGCAGTCCGCCGCCCGCCGGTTCGACGACGGCGCCGAGCAGCGGGTGTCCGCTGCGCTCCAGTCCCGCCGACCGCACATCGGCCTCCCGGCCCGTGGCGGACGGCCAGTAGCGGCGGCGGTCGAAGCGGTAGGTCGGCAGGTCGGCGACCGCGCTCCCGGCGGGGAAGGCGGCGGAGAAGTCCACGCTCTCGCCGTCCGTGTGCAGCCTGGCCAGCGCGGTGAGCAGCGTCCGCGGCTCGTCGCGGCCCTCACGGAGTGCGCAGGCCAGCACCGCGGACTCGCCCGGCGGCTGCTCCGCCGCCAGGCAGCCGCGGGCCATGGCGCCCAGCACGGGGTCGGGGCCCAGCTCCAGGAAGCGCGACACGCCCTCCGCGCGCAGCGCCCCGACCGCGTCCCGGAAGCGCACCGGCTGCCGCGCGTGCCGCACCCAGTAGTCCGGGTCGGACAGCTGCGCGGCGTCCGCGAGGGCGCCCGTGACGTCGGAGACGACGGCGATGCGCGGCGGCGCGTACGTCAACGAGGCCGCGATCTCCCGGAATTCGGCGAGCACGGGCTCGACGCGGGGCGAGTGGAAGGCGTGCCCGACCCGCAGCCGCCGGGTGCGCGCCCCGCGTCCGCGCATCGTCTCCGCGATGTCCGTGACGGCCTCCTCGTCACCGGAGACCACCACCGCCCGGGGCCCGTTGACGGCCGCCAGCGACACCTGGTCCTCGCGCCCGGCCAGCAGCTCCGCGACATCCTCCTCGGCGGCCTCGACGGCGACCATCGCCCCGCCCGGGGGCAGCGCCTGCATCAGCCGCCCGCGGGCCGCGACCAGCCGCGCCGCGTCCGGCAGCGACAGCACACCCGCGACGTGCGCGGCCACCAGCCCGCCCACCGAATGCCCCACGACGTATCCGGGCACCACCCCGAAGGACTCCACCAGCCGGTGCAGCGCGACCTCGACCGCGAACAGCGCGGCCTGCGTGAATTCCGTACGGTCCAGGGCGGCGGCCTGCGCACCGCCGGGCGGCGCGAAGACCAGCTCGCGCAGCGACCGCCCGAGCAGCGGGTCCAGCACGGCGCAGGCCTCGTCGAAGGCCGCAGCGAACACCGGGTAGGCGGCGTGCAGTTCACGCCCCATGCCCGGACGCTGGCTGCCCTGCCCGGTGAAGAGGAACGCGCTGCCCGCCCGGCGGACCGCGCTCCCCGGCACGCACACCGCCGGATGTGCCCGGCCCTCGGCGAGATCCGCGAGCCGCGCCGCCAACTCGCCCCGGTCCGCGCCCAGGACGACCGCGCGGTGCTCCAGCGGCGACCTGCTGACGGCCAGCGCCCGCCCGATCGCGTCCACCGGCGCCTGCGGACGCGCCGCGGTGTACGCGCCGAGCGCCGCCGCCTGCGCCCGCAGGCTGCCCGCACTGCGCGCGGAGACCACCCACGGCACGGCGGGGCCCGCGCCAGGGTTCGCCGCGTGCTCCGCGCCGGTGGAGGCGGCTGAGGTGCGGTGACCGGCACCCGCGGCCGTTCCGGCGGCGCCCGCGTCGGCGGCGGTCGAACCGGCCGCGTCCGTACGGGAGCCGGCGGGCCCGGACCCGGCAGCTGCCTGCGCGGCGGCGCCCGCCGTTCCGGCGTCGTCCGCGGTCCGCTCCGCGCTGCTCGTGGCTGCGGCGCCGCCCGGTTGCCCGGCGTCGCTCGTTACGGCGCCGACGGCGGAGCCGGTGTTCCCGCCGTCCGTCTCGGCAGGCGGCGTCGTGGGGGCCAAACCGGTCGTGCCCGTGACGGCGGCGGGGAGACCGACGCCCGCGGTGTCGGTCGTGGCCCCGACGGGCGTCCCGGCGGACGGGCCGGGGGCCGCGCCCGGCCCGTCCCCCGGGACGGTCGGCTCCGCGGGCGCGTCCTCCAGGATCAGGTGGGCGTTCGTGCCGCTGATGCCGAAGGACGACACCCCGGCCCTGCGGCGGCGGTCGCCCGCGGGCCAGGGGAGGGGCTCGGCCAGCAGCCGTACCGCGCCCGTGGTCCAGTCGACGACCGGGGTGGGGCGGTCGGCGTGGAGCAGCGCGGGCAGGGTCGCGTGCCGCATCGCCATGATCATCTTGATGACGCCCGCGACTCCCGCCGCGCCCTGCGTGTGGCCGATGTTGGGCTTGATCGCGCCCAGCCGCAGCGGCCGGTCGGCGGGCCGGTCCTGCCCGTACGTCGCGAGCAGCGCCTGCGCCTCGATGGGGTCGCCGAGGGCGGTGCCGGTGCCGTGCGCCTCGACCACGTCGACGTCGGCGGGGGTCAGCCGGGCGTTGTCCAGCGCCTGCCGGATGACGCGCTGCTGCGCGAGACCGTTGGGGGCGGTCAGGCCGTTGCTGGCGCCGTCCTGGTTGACGGCCGAGCCGCGCAGCACCGCGAGCACCCGGTGGCCGTTGCGCCGCGCGTCCGCCAGCCGCTCCAGGACCAGCAGGCCCGCGCCCTCGGCGAAGGCCGTGCCGTCGGCGCCCTCCGCGAAGGCCTTGCAGCGGCTGTCGGCGGCAAGGCCGCGCTGCCGCGCGAACTCGGTGAAGACGTACGGCGTCGTCATCACCGTCACGCCGCCCGCGAGGGCGAGGTCGCACTCCCCGCCGCGCAGCGCCTGCGCGGCCAGGTGCAGGGCCACCAGCGAGGACGAGCACGCGGTGTCGATCGTGACGGCGGGCCCCTCCAGGCCGAGGGTGTACGCGATCCGGCCGGACAGCACGCTGGGCGCGTTGCCGGTCACGAGGTGGCCCTCGGCAGCGGGGTCCACGTGCGGGGTGCCGAAGCCCGGCAGGGCCGTGCCCGCGTACACCCCGACGGGCGCGCCGCGCAGCGACACCGCGGGGATGCCCGCCCGCTCCAGCGCCTCCCAGGCGACCTCCAGCAGCAGCCGCTGCTGCGGGTCGATCGCCGCGGCCTCGCGCGGGCTGATGCCGAAGAACTCCGGGTCGAAGAGCGCCGCGTCGTGCAGGAAGCCGCCTTCGCGGGCGTAACTGGTGCCGGGGTGGGCGGGGTCGGGGTGGAAGAGCCGGTCGAGGTCCCAGCCGCGGTCGGCGGGGAAGGATGTCATCGCGTGCCGGCCGGAGGCGACCAGCTCCCACAGGTCCTCGGGCGACTCGACCCCGCCGGGGTAGCGGCAGGCCATGGCGACGACGGCGACCGGCTCGTGCCGGGCGTCCTCCACCTCGCGCAGCCGTGCCCGGGTGTCGTGCAGATCGGCGGCGACCCGCTTGAGGTAGTCGACCAGTCGCTCGTGCGTGGCCTCAGTGGTCACGTCGTGTCACCGCACCTTCCGATGCCGGGAGTTGCCGGAGTTGCTGTGGTTGCCGGGAATCGTCGAGGTCGAGCCGGGGGCCGTGGTGCGGGGGTACGTCGCGGGCTGCGGCCCGTCGCCGCGCCGGGCCCAGGGCGTGCGCCGCCGGGGCCCGGCTGACGTCGGGTACGGGCACCGCGCGGCGGCCGTACCGGGGCGGCGTCCGGTGCGGGGCTTCGGGCGGCGGGGAATCCGGGCGCGGGAATCCGGGCTCATGACAGGCCGAGTTCCTTGTCGATGAAGTCGAAGACCTGGTCGGTCGTCGCGTCGTGCAGCCGTTCCGCGGCCCGTGCGCCGTTCGCGCCCGCGCCGTTCGGGGCCGCCGCGTGCGCGGCCTTCCACCGCGCGAGCAGGGCCTCCAGCCGCCGGGTGACCTTGTCCGGGCCGCCGCCCTCCGCACCCGTCCCCGTTCCCACACCCGTGCCCGCACCGCCCGCCGGATCGCCGTCCGCGACCGCCTCCAGCGCCCTTTCGAGGTCGGTGAGGCTGCCGAGCACGGGCGCGTACGCGTCCCACGGCCCGCCGGCGGGGGTGTCGTCCGGGGCGAGGAGGGTGCGCAGGTGCTCGGCGAGCGCCTCGGCGGCCGGGTGGTCGAAGACGACGGTCGCGGGCAGGCGCGCCCCGGTCGCGGCGGTGACGCGGTTGCGCAGTTCGACGGCGGTGAGCGAGTCGAAGCCCAGTTCCTTGAACGCCGCTTCCGCGGGCACCGCCGCCGGGTCGGAGTGCCCCAGCACCGTGGCCGCGTGCTGCCGCACGAGGTCGGTGAGCAGCCGCCGCTGCTCGCCCGCGGCCAGTCCGGCCAGCCGGGCGGGCCAGTCCACCGTCGCCTGCCCGGCCGAAGCGGCGGGCCGGGCGGCGGCGGCACCGGTCCCGGCACCCGCCCGCGCGGTCGCGGCCAGCGCCCGCAGCGGCGGGGACAGCGCGGCGGCGGGCTGGGCGGCGAGCGCGGCGGTGTCGAGGCCGAGGGCGAGCAGGGCCGGGCCGCCGTGCGCGAGCGCGGCGTCGAAGAGGGCGTGGCCCTGCTCGGTGCTGTTGGGCGCGATGCCCTGCCGGGCGATGCGCGCCACGTCGGAGTCGGTGAGCCGCCCGGTGAGCCCGCTCGCGGTGGCCCACAGGCCCCACCCCACCGACACCGCGGGCAGGCCCGCGGCCTGCCGCCGTGCGGCGAGCGCGTCGCAGAAGGCGTTGGCGGCCGCGTAGTTGGCCTGTCCCGGGGTGCCGAGCACCGAGGCGAAGGAGGAGAAGAGGACGAACATGCCCAGCGGCAGCCCCTCGGTGAGCGCGTGCAGATGCGCCGCGCCCGCGGCCTTCGCGGCCCACACCTCGGCGAGCCGCGCCGGATCCTGCGAGGCCAGCATCGCGTCGGACACCACGCCCGCCGCGTGCACGACGCCGGTGAGCGGGTGCGCCGGGCCGATGCCCGCGACGGCCTCGCGCAGCGCCGCCGGGTCGCCCGCGTCCGCCGCGGCCACCCGGACCCGGGCGCCGAGCGCGGTCAGCCGCTCCGTCAGCCCGGCGGCGCCGGGGGCCTCGGGCCCGGACCTGCCGAGCAGCAGCAGGTGCCGTACGCCGTGGGCCCGCACCAGGTGCTCGGCCACCAGGCCGCCCAGCGTGCCGGTGCCGCCGGTGACCAGCACGGTGCCGTCCGGGTCGAGCGGGGGCGGCACGTCCAGGACGAGCTTGCCGGTGTGCCGGGCCTCGGTCAGCTCGCGCAGCGCCTGCCGGATCCGGCCGAGCCGGTGCGCGGTGACGGGCGGCGGGGCGAGCGTGCCGGCCGCGAACAGCTCGCCCAGGTCGGCGAGCATGGCCGCGACGCACTCCGGACCGGCGTCCGCGACGAGGTCGAAGGCGCGGTACTCCACGCTGTGCTGGAGCGCGACCAGTTCCGGGTCGCGCAGGTCCGTCTTGCCCATCTCGACGAGCCGCCCGCCGGGCGAGAGCAGCCGCAGCGACGCGTCGGTCAGCTCGCCCGCGAGGCTGTTGAGCACCAGATCGACGCCCCGCCCGCCGGTCGCGGAGCCGAACGCCTCCTCGAAGCCCGCGTCCCGCGACGACGCCCGGTGCGCGGCGTCGATGCCCATCGCGTCGAGCACCCCGTGCTTGGCGGGGCTCGCCGTCGCGAAGACCTCCGCGCCCAGGTGCCGGGCGATACGGACGGCGGCCGTGCCGACGCCGCCGGTCGCGCTGTGGATCAGCACCCGCTCGCCCGCGCCGAGCCCGCCCAGCTCCACCAGGCCGTACCACGCCGTGAGGTACGCCACCGGGCTCGCGGCCGCGGCACGGAAGTCCCACGTGGCGGGGAAGGGCGCGAGCATCCGGGCGTCCGCGACGGCGACCGGGCCGAAAGCGTCGTCGAACAGCCCCATCACCCGGTCGCCCGGCGCCGGCGTCGTCACGTCCGGCGCGGTCTCCAGCACCACGCCCGCGCCCTCGATGCCCAGCGTCGCCGCGGGGTCGGGGTACATCCCGAGGGCGATCAGCGCGTCACGGAAGTTGAGGCCCGCGGCCCGTACCGCGACCCGCACCTGCCCCGCCGCGAGCGGCGCGGACGCGCGCGGGCTCGGCGCGGTCGTCACGTCGTCGGGCCCGGTCCGGCCCGCCACCACCCGCCACCCGGGCACCCCGGCGGGAGCCGCCAACTCGGCGTCCGCACCCGCCGGTTCGAGCCGCGGTACGAGGACGCGCCCGGCCCGTACGGCGATCTGCGGCTCACCCTCCGGCACCGCGGCGGCCAGCGCGTCCGGCAGCGGGGCACCCGAATCCGACCCCGGGAGGTCGACGAGCAGGAAGCGGCCCGGGTGCTCCGTCTGCGCACTGCGCACGAGCCCCCACACGGCGGCCGCCGCCGGGTCCACCGGCTCGCCCCCGCCCTCCGCCGCGACGGCGGACCGCGTCACCCACCCCAGCCGGATCCCCTCGAACGCCTCACCCGCGAGCCACTCCTGAGCGAGCGCCAACGCGTCGCCGGCGGCCACCAGCCCCCGCCCGGCGTCGAAGGCGCCGTCCCCTTCCGCCCCGGCACGGACGACGTCGGGGACGGTCGCCCCCCGGCCCACCGCCAAAGTGCCGGGCCCGGCTTCCGCGGGCACCTCGGCCGGATCGGTGTGAGGGTCGGCCTCTCCCGATTCCGTCGTCCGGAGCAGGGCGCCGGGCTCGGCTGCGCGTTCGGCTCCCGAGGAGGCCTCGGTCGCGGCGGTCCCGGCGTGTGGCCCTGCTTCCGCGGGTACCTCGGCCGGATCGGTGTGAGGGTCGGCCTGTCCCGATTCCGTCGTCCGGAGCAGGGCGCCGGGCTCGGCTGCGCGTTCGGCTTCCGAAGACGCCTCGGGCGTGGTCTCTCCCGGGCCCGTCGCCTCGGCGCGCGTGGCGGGTTCGGCGTGGCGCCCGATGGCTCCTGCCGGGCCCGTCGCCTCGGCGTGGGCGGCGGAACCGGCGGCCTGCTCGGCCCCCGCGGCTCCTGCCGGGCCCGTCGCCTCGGCCTGCGCGGCGGAACCGGTGGGCCGTTCGGCCCCCGTGTCCACCCCGGCAAGGACGATGTCCGGGGTCGCCGCTCCCGAGCTGATCGCGCGGGCCAGGGCGGCGAGGTCGGTGTGGCGGTCGGCTCCGGGCAGGGCGGGGAGGGCGTCGCCCAGTACCGCGAGTCGCAGGGGGGCGGGGGGCGTGGTGGCGGGCAGCGGCGCCCACCGTACGGCGAGCAGCCCGTCCGTGCCCGGTGTGCGGCTCGCAGCGCGCAGGTGCCCGGCGGCGGTCTCGCGCAGGGCGACCGCGTCCGCGCTCAGGACGGGCGCACCGGTGGCGTCGGCGATCAGTACCCGCAGCCCCTCCGGCCGCGGGGACAGCCGCACCCGTACGCGCGTCGCGCCGTCCGCCCACAGCCGTACCCCGCTCCAGGCGAAGGGCAGCAGCACCGTGCCGTCGTCCGCGGTGGAGCCGAGCAGTACCGGCTGCATCGCCGCGTCCAGCAGGGCGGGGTGGACGCCGAAGCCGCCCGCCTGCTCGGCCGCGCTCTCCGGCAGCGTCACTTCCGCGAGGGTGTCCGCCCCGTCGCGCCATGCCGCCCGCAGCCCGCGGAAGGCCTCGCCGTAGCCGTAACCGGCGGCGGCCGCCCGCTCGTAGAAATCCTCGGTCGCGACCGCCTCCGCGCCCGGCGGCGGCCAGGCGCCGTCCAGGCCCGGCGGCGCGGGCGTGTCCGCACGCGCCGCGAGCGTGCCCGTCGCGTGGCACGTCCAGTCCGCGGCGGTGCCGGGTCCGGCGCCGTCCGGTCGCGAGCAGACGCGTACGGACCGACGTCCGTCGTCGTCCGGGCCGTCGACGAGGACCTGCACCAGCAGCCCGCCCGACTCGGGGAGCGCCACCGGCACCTGGAGCGCCAGCTCCTCGACGCCGCCGCAGCCCGCCTCGTCGGCGGCCCGCAGCAGCCACTCGACGAGCACCGCGCCCGGCACCAGGGGCAGGCCCGCGACCACGTGTCCGGCGAGCCACCCGGCGTGCGCGGCGGGGGCGAGGCGCCCGGCGAGCAGCAGCCCGCCGTCCGCGGTGGGCACGGACACCGGCAGCAGCGCGTGCCCGCCGCCGCCCCCGGCCGGGCCCGCTGCGGTGGTGGCGGGCGCGGCCGACGGCAGCCAGTAGCGCTCCCGCTGGAAGGCGTACGCGGGCAGTGGCACCGGGCGCGGGGTGCGTCCGGCGGAGGCGTACCAGGGCGCCCAGTCGACGGCGGCGCCCGCGGTGTGCGCCTCGGCCAGCGCCCGGCACAGCCGCTCGGGCCCGCCCTCGTCGCGGCGCAGCGTGCCGGTCGCGACGGCGGTTACGCCCGCCGCCTCGAAGCACTCCTGGAGGCCCGGCAGCAGTACGGGGTGCGGGCTGGCCTCGACGAACACCCGGTAGCCGTCCGCGAGCAGCGCCTGCACGGTGTCCGCGAGGCGCACCGGCCGGCGCAGGTTGGTGAACCAGTAGTCCGCGTCGAGGCGGGAGCCGTCGGTGCGCGACGCGGTGACCGTCGAGTAGAAGGCGACGTCGCAGCCGACCCCGGCGACCCCGGCGAGGGCGCCCGCCAGCTCGTCCGCGATGCCGTCCACCTGCGGGCCGTGCGAGGCGTAGTCGACGTCGATCGCCCGCGCCCGCAGGCCTGCCGCGGCGGCGGCCGCGACCAGGTCGGCGACCTGCTGGGGCGGGCCCGACACCACCGTGGACGAGGGGCCGTTCTCCGCCGCCACGGCCACCTGCGGCGCGTGCTCGGCGGCCAGCTTCGCGGCTTCGAGCGCCCCGCAGCCCAGCGCGGCCATGGCGCCCTGTCCGGCGAGCGACCGCAGTGCCCGCGCGCGCAGCGCCACGACCCGCGCGCCGTCCTCCAGCGTCAGCGCGCCCGCGACGCAGGCCGCGGCGATCTCGCCCTGCGAATGGCCCACCACGGCGGCGGGCACCACGCCGTGTTCCGCCCAGACCGCCGCGAGCGACACCATCACCGCCCACAGCACGGGCTGGACCACGTCCACCCGCGACAGGTCCGCCGCGTCGTCCTCCCCGCGCAGCACCCCGGTCAGCGACCAGTCGACGTACGGGGCGAGGGCCCGCTCGCACGCGGCCATGCGGGCGGCGAACACCGGTGAGGCGGCGAGGAGTTCGACGCCCATGCCGAGCCACTGCGATCCCTGGCCGGGGAAGACCAGCACCGGGCCGGGGCCCGTGCTCCCGGCCGTGCCGCGGACGACCGCCGGGTCCGGGGCGCCCGCCGCGAGCGCGTCCAGGCCCGCGAGCAGCGCCGCGCGGTCGCCGCCCACGACGACCGCCCGGTGCTCGAACGCCGTGCGGCGCGTCGCGAGCGACCACCCGGTGTCGGCGGCGCCGTTCGCCGCGCCCTCGCCGTCCAGGAACGCCCGCAGCCGCGCGGCCTGCGCCCGCAGCGCCGCCTCCGTCCGGCCGGAGAGCGGCCAGGGGACCACACCGGGCTCCGCTCCCGCCGCGGGCTCCGGAGCGTCGTCCGGGCCGTCGTCCGGGCCCTGTTCGAGGACGATGTGCGCGTTGGTGCCGGACACGCCGAACGCCGACACCGCCGCCCTGCGCGGCCGCCCCGTGTCGGGCCACGCGCGCGGGCCGGTCAGCAGCCGGACCGTGCCGCCGCTCCAGTCGACGTGGTCGGTGGGCTCGTCGAGATGCAGCGTGGGCGCCAGGGCGCCGTCCCGCAGCGCCATGACGGTGTTGATGGTGCCCGCGACACCCGCGGAGGCGTGCGTGTGGCCGATGTTGGACTTGATCGAGCCGAGCCACAGCGGATGCTGCGCGGGCCGGTCCGCACCGTAGGTGGCGATGAGCGCCTCGGCCTCGATCGGGTCGCCCAGCCGGGTGCCCGTGCCGTGCGCCTCGACCATGTCCACGTCCGCGCCCGACAGGCCCGCGCTCTCCAGCGCCCGCCGGATCACGTCCTCCTGCGCCAGCCCGTTGGGGGCGGTGAGGCCGTTGCTCGCGCCGTCCTGGTTGACCGCGGAGCCGCGCAGCAGCGCCAGCACCTCGTGCCCGTTGCGCCGCGCGTCCGACAGCCGCTCCAGCACGAGCAGACCCGAGCCCTCGGAGAAGCCCGTGCCGTCCGCCGCGGCGGCGAAGGGCTTGCAGCGGGCGTCCGGCGACAGCGCCCGCTGGCGGCAGAACTCGGTGAACATCAGCGGCGTCGACAGCACCGTCACCCCGCCCGCCAGCGCGAGCGAGCACTCGCCCTGCCGCAGCGCCTGCCCGGCCAGGTGGATCGCCACCATCGACGACGAGCACGCGGTGTCCACGGTCACCGCCGGGCCCTCGAAGCCGAAGGTGTAGGCGACGCGCCCGGAGATCACGCTCGTCAGGCTGCCCGTCGTGGCGAAGCCCTCGAAGCCCTCCGGGATCCGCGGCAGCCCCGAGACGTAGTCCTCGCTCGACACCCCCACGTACACCCCGGTACGGCCGCCGCGCAGCGTCGCCGGCACGATCCCGGCGTGCTCCAGCGCCTCCCACGCCAGCTCCAGGACGACCCGCTGCTGCGGGTCCATCGCCAGCGCCTCGCGCGGGCTGATGCCGAAGAAGCCAGCGTCGAAGCGGTCGACGTCGTGCAGGAAGCCGCCCTGCGAGACGTAACTCGTCGCGAAGTGGGCCGGGTCCGGGTGGTAGAGGCCCTCCAGCTGCCAGCCCCGGTCGGTGGGGAAGTCGCCGATCGCGTCGCCGCCGGAGCGCACGAAGCGCCGCAGCTCCTCCGGCGAGCGCACCCCGCCGGGGAAGCGGCACGCCATGCCGACGACGGCCACCGGTTCGTGCCGGCCCCGCTCCAGCTCCTGGAGCCGGGTCCGGGCGTCGTGCAGCTCGGTCGTCACCCGGCGCAGGTACTCGACCAGTTGCGCTTCGCTGACCATGCGTCACCTGCCTTCAGCGGGAGGAGTGCGGACGGGAGTGCGGGTCGGCGACGGCGCCGAGCTCGTTGTCGATGAAGGCCAGCAGTTCGTCGGCGGTCGCCGACGCCAGCCGGTCCGCCGCGTCGGGCGGCGCGGGCTTGTCCTGCGGGGACAGCGCCTGCGGGGACTGCGCCTGCGTGGCCTTCTCCGGCGCGGGTGGCCGCGGGGTCAGCCGGTCCTCCAGCAGCCGGGCCAGCCGCTCCGGCGTCGGGTGCCGGAAGACGACCGCGGCCGGCAGCCGCAGCCCGCTGTCCGCCACCAGGCGGTCGCGCAGTTCGACGGAGGTCATCGAGTCGAACCCCAGCTCCTTGAAGGACACGTCGGCGCGGATCGCCCCGGCGTCGGCCCGCCCGAGGACGGCCGCGGCATGCCCGCGCACCAGCCCCAGCACGATGTGGTGCCGCTCGGCGGGCGCCAGCCCCGCGAGCCGCCCCACCCAGCCGCTGCCGCCGTCCGGCTCCGGCGCCGCGGCGACCCGCCGCACCGGTGCGGCCTCCGGCGTCCCCGCGGCCGGTACCCGCAGCTCGGCCACCGCCTCCCGCAGGCTCCGCGCCGTACGCGGGCGGAGCAGTACCGAGGCGGCGTCGAGCAGCGGGGCGCCCGCCGGATCGGTGAGGACGAGCCGGAACTCGCGCTCCTCGGCAGCGCTTTCGGCGCCGCCGAGCGGTGTGAGCCGGACCCGGGCGGCGCGGGCGCCGGTCGCGTGCAGCCGGACCGGCCCCCACGCGAAAGGCAGCCACAGCCGGTCGGCGGCCTCCGGTTCGTCCGCGAGGAAGAGGCACTGCAACGCGGCGTCCAGCAGCACCGGGTGGAAGGCGAAGTCGTCGCCCTCGGCGGCGGCGACGGGTTCGGGCAGCACGACGTCCGCCGCGAGCCCGTCGCCGTCCCGCCACAGCGACCGGACCGCGCGCAGCGCGGACCCGTACCCGTACCCGCGCTCCTCGGCCCGCTCGTACGCGGCCCCGACGTCCACGGCCCGCGCACCGCGGGGCGGCCAGGGCACGGGGTGTTCCGTGGGGGCGGTCCGCGGGTCTTCGGTGGTGCCCGCGCCGCTCTGCGGCCCCCACCCGGCGGACGGCTCCTCCGCCGGAGGCGTCAGCGTGCCCTCGGCGTGGAGGGTCCAGCCGCCACCGCCGGTCCGGGCGGCGGGGCGGGAAAAGACGCGCAGCGTACGGCGGCCCGCGGCGTCCGGTCCCGTCACCGTGACCTGCGCGAGGACCTCGCCCTCCGGTCCCGCGGGCGCGAGGGGCGCGCGCAGCAGCAGCTCGTCCAGGGTGGCGGCGCCGCACCGGTCGGCGGCCAGCAGCGCCCACTCCACCAGGGCCGCGCCCGGTACGAGGGCGACGCCCACGACCGTGTGGCCCTCCAGCCACCCGGCGCCGCCGGGAGCGGCGGGCAGCAGGCCGTTCAGGACGAGTCCGCCGTCGGCGAGTTCTACCGCGGAGGTCAGCAGGGGGTGCCCGGCGGGACGGCTGCCGGCGCCGGACACGGGCGGGGTGCGGCGCCCCTCGTCGGGCGCGAGCCAGTACCGCTGCCGCTGGAAGGGGTACGTCGGCAGCCCGACCGTCCGCGCGGGGCGGCCCTCGCCGTCGCCGCCCCCGAACCAGCGGGTCCAGTCGACCGCGAGCCCCGCCGCGTACGCGTCGCCGAGAGCGCGCGCCACCTGCCGCGGGCCGCCCTGCTCGCGGCGCAGCGTCGGGACGGTGGCGGCCGCCAGGTCCGCCTCCTCGACGCAGTCGCGCAGCGCAGGCAGCAGCACCGGGTGCGGGCTGACCTCGATGAACACCCGGTGCCCCGCGGCCAGCAGGGATGCGACGGCCGCGGTGAAGCGCACCGGGCGGCGGAGGTTGGTGAACCAGTAGTCCGCGTCCAGCGCGTCCGTCGGCTGCGCCGCGCCGGTGACGGACGAGTAGAAGGCCGGCCCCGACGCGCCGGGGCGGAGTCCGGCGAGGTCGGCGCGGATCGTGTCGGCGAGCGCCTCGACCTGGGGGCCGTGCGAGGCGTAGTCGACGTCGATGGCGCGCGCCCGGCCGTCCGCCGCCTCACACGCCGCCACGACGGCCGCGACCTGCTCCGGCGGCCCGGAGACGACCGTGGACGCGGGCCCGTTGTAGGCGGCCACGGTCACCCGGTCGGCGGTGGGCCCCAGGCCGGTGAGGAAACGCTCGGCCTCCGTACCGCTCAGGGCCAGCGAGGCCATCGCGCCCTGCCCGGCGAGGGCGCGCAGCGCCCGTGACCGCAGGGCCACGACCCGGGCGCCGTCCCGCAGCGACAGGCCCCCGGCGACGCAGGCCGCGGCGATCTCGCCCTGCGAATGGCCGACGACGGCCGCGGGCCGTACCCCGTGGTGGGCCCACACGGCGGCGAGCGACACCATCACCGCCCACAGCACGGGCTGGATCACGTCCACCCGGGAGATGTCGGCCGCGCCCGGCGCCCCGCGCAGCACATCCGTGAGCGACCAGTCGGTGAAGTCGCCCAGCGCCCGCGCGCATTCGGCGACGCGGGCGGCGAACACGGGCGAGGTGTCGAGGAGTTCGACGGCCATGCCGAGCCACTGCGAGCCCTGGCCGGGGAAGACCATGACCGGGCCCTCCGCCGCGGACACCGGCTCGGGGTGGGGGCCTTCCGCCACCGCCCGCAGTCCCGCGAGCAGTTCCGCGTGGTCGGCGCCGCAGACCACCGCCCGGCAGCGGTCCGCCGAACGGGTCGCGACGAGCGACCAGCCGATGTCGGCGGGGGAGGCGGGGGAGCGGGCCTCGTCCACGGGTGCGGTCAGGTGCGCGGCGAGGTTCGCGGCCTGCGCGCGCAGGGCCTCCGGGGTGCGGGCGGACAGCACCCAGGGGACGACCTCGCCCGCGTCGGCTTCGGGTGCGGACTCCGGTTCCCCGTCGCCCTGCTCGAGGACGAGGTGCGCGTTGGTGCCGGAGATGCCGAAGGAGGAGACGGCGGCGCGGCGCGGGCGGCCGGTGTCGGGCCAGTCGACGGCCTCGGTGAGCAGCTCGACGCCGCCGGACCACTCGACATGCGGAGTCGGTTCATCGACATGGAGACTGGCGGGCAGCCGTCCGTGCTCCATGGCCATGACCATCTTGATGACCCCGGCGACACCCGCGGCGGCCTGCGTGTGCCCGATGTTGGACTTGATCGAGCCCAGCAGCAGGGGCCGTTCCCGTTCCCGTCCGTAGGCGGCGTGCAGGGCCTCCGCCTCGATCGGGTCGCCGAGCGTCGTGCCCGTGCCGTGCGCCTCGACGGCGTCCACGTCCTCCGGACCGAGCCCCGCGTTCGCCAGCGCCTGGCGGATGACGCGCTGCTGGGAAGGGCCGTTGGGGGCGGCGATGCCGTTGCTGGCGCCGTCCTGGTTGACCGCGGAGCCGCGGACGAGGGCGAGGACGCGGTGGCCGTTGCGCCGCGCGTCCGACAGCCGCTCCAGCAGGACGAGGCCGACACCCTCGCTCCACCCCGTC
Organism: Streptomyces sp. NPDC021224; assembly: GCF_044332905.1. Classification (NCBI taxonomy): domain Bacteria; kingdom Bacillati; phylum Actinomycetota; class Actinomycetes; order Kitasatosporales; family Streptomycetaceae; genus Streptomyces; species Streptomyces sp. NPDC021224. The sequence goes on from NZ_JBIRPW010000015.1 coordinate 19,219, forward strand.
CCGTCGGCCGCGGCCGCGAAGGGCTTGCAGCGGCCGTCCGGGGCGAGGCCGCCCTGCCGGGAGAATTCCACGAACATCCCCGGCGTGGCCATCACCGTCGCGCCGCCCGCGAGCGCGAGGTCGCACTCGCCCTCGCGCAGCGCCCGCGCGGCCAGATGGATGGCCACCAGCGACGACGAGCACGCGGTGTCGACGGTGAGGGCGGGGCCCTGGAGACCCAGCGCGTACGCCACCCGGCCCGAGACGACGCTCGGCGTGCTGCCCGTGAGCAGGTGCCCGCCGAGGTCGGACGCGGCCTCGTACAGCCGCGGGCCGTAGTCGGCGGTGGTGGCGCCGACGAAGACGCCCGTCGCGCTGCCCTTGAGCGAGCCCGGCGCGATACCGGCCCGCTCCAGCAGGCCCCACGAGACCTCCAGCAGGACGCGCTGCTGCGGGTCCATGGCCAGCGCCTCGCGCGGGCTGATGCCGAAGAAGTCCGCGTCGAAGTCGCCCGCGTCCGCGAGGAAGCCGCCCCGGCCCGTGGCGCTGTCGCCGTCCGCGACGTCCCAGCCCCGGTCGGCGGGGAAGTCCCCCACCGCGTCGCCGGCCCCGTCCACCAGCCGCCACAGCGCCTCACCGGAGTCCGCGCCGCCCGGGTAACGGCAGTGGACGGCCACGATGGCGACGGCCTCCCCGGCCACCGGGCGGCGCCCCGCCGGCCGTACGTCCCGCAGACCGGCAGGTCCGGAGTGCAGCCAGGCCGCCAGGGCGCGGGGCGTGGGATGGTCGAAGGTCGCGGTGGCGGCGACCGTGCCGCCCGTGGCAGCGGTGAGCCGCTCGGCGAGCTCGGTCGCCGCGAGCGAGTCGAAACCCAGCTCACGGAAGGTCAGTTCGGGGTCCACCCGCCCGGCCCCGTCGTACCCCAGCACGAGCGCGGCCTGCGCCCGTACGAGCTCCAGCACGTCACCGGCATTCCCGCTGCTCTGCTCCGTCGGCGCGGGGAGCGTCCGGCCGGTCGAGTCCTCGCCGGCCGCGCCGCCGGGCGTGGGGGCGCTGTGGCCCGGCAGTCCGACGTCCGCCGAAGGGGCCGTGCCGTCCGGACGGCTCACCCCGCGCTCTTCGGACGCGTCTCCGGTCCGGGGGCCGCCGGGCGCGCGACTCGCGGCCGCGTCGTGTGCGCGCTCTTGGGACGTGTCCCCGGTCCGCGGGCCGCCCTGCGTGCGGCTTGTGCCCGCGTCGTGCGAGTGCTCTTGGCACGTGTCTCCGGTCGGCGTTCCGTCCGGCGGCTTTCGGGCCGGGGCGTGGTCGTCCGCGTGGCTCGTGCCCGCGTCGTGCGCGCGTTCTTCGGGCGTGTCCCCGGTCCGCGTGCTGTCCGGTGTGCGGCTCGTGCCTGTGGCGGCCGCGCGTTCTTCGGACGTGCCTCCGGTCCGCGGGGCGCCCTGCGTGCGACTCGCGGCCGCGTCGTGCGCGCGCTCTTCGGACGCGCCCCAGGTCCGCGGGCCGCCCGGCGCGCCGCCGTTCGCGTGGGATTCTGCGGCGCCTGTGTCCGGTGCCGCGCCGTGGGCGTCAGCGTCCGTGGCCGCCCGGGGTGCGTCCCCGGCCGCCGAACGGCCGCTCGCCGTACGGCCCGTGCCCTCAACCGGTTCACCGGGCGGGGATGTGGTCGGTGCGGGCCCCGGCAGGCCGTCGGGCCAGTGGCGTTCGCGGTGGAACGCGTACGTCGGCAGGCTCGTCCGGCGGGGGGTGTGGGCGGCGAAGCAGGCGTGCCAGTCGACGTCGGCGCCGCGCACGTGGGCCTGGGCCATCGCCGTGGCGAACGTCTCCGTCTCGGGGCGGCCGCGGCGCTGCACCGCGAGGGCCGCGGGGGCGGGACCGTCGCCCGCGTGCGCGGCGGCGACCTCGCGCGCCATGCCGGTGAGGGAGGCGTCGGGGCCGAGTTCGAGGAAGGTGCTCACGCCCGCGTCGCACAGGTGCCGGACGCCGTCCGCGAAGAGGACGGTCCGGCGGGCGTGGTCGGCCCAGTAGTCGGGGGAGCGCAGTTGCTCGGCGGTGGCGAGCGTGCCCGTCACGTCGGAGACGACGGGGATCTCGGGCGGCGCGAAGTCCAGCCCGGCGGCGACCTCGCGCAACTCGTCGAGCACACCGTCCAGATGGGCGGAGTGGAAGGCGTGGCTGACCTTGAGCAGCGTGGCCTTGCGGCCGCGACCCCGCCAGGCGGCGGTGGCCTCGGCCACCGCGTCGCGGTCGCCGGAGACGACCACCGACGAGGGCGCGTTGACGGCCGCGAGGCCCACGCGCCCGCCGTGGCCGGTGAGGGAGTCGAGGGCCTCCTCGGGAGTGGCCTGCCACGCGGCCATCGCACCGTCCGCGGTGACGGACTGCATGAGCCGTCCGCGCGCGGCGACCAGCGCGCACGCGTCCGGCAGCGACAGCACCCCGGCGACGTGCGCCGCGGTGATCTCGCCGACCGAGTGGCCCAGCAGGTGGCCGGGCCGCAGTCCCCAGGACTCGACGAGGCGGAAGAGCGCGGTCTCGAAGGCGAAGAGCGCGGGCTGCGTGAATTCCGTCCGGTCCAGCAGGGTGTCGCCCGCCGGGTCCGCCGCGGTGGACGAGGCCATGACGTCCAGCAGCCGGACCCCGAGCAGCGGGTCCAGGGCGGCGCACACCTCGCGCAGCGCGTCGCCGAAGACGGGGTGGGCGGCGGACAGTTCGGCGCCCATGCCGGGGCGCTGGCTGCCCTGGCCGCTGAAGAGGAAGGCGACGCCTCCCGGCTGCGTACGGCCCGTCACGAGGCCCGCCGTCTCCTGCCCGGCGGCCAGCGCGTCCAGCCTGCCGAGGAGCGCGGCCTCGTCCGGGCCGAGCAGGACGGCCCGGTGCGGGAAGGCCGTCCGGGTGGTGGCGAGCGCGTGGCCGACGTCCACCGGGTGCGTGCCGGGGTGGGCCGCGAGGTGCCGGCGCAGGGCGGCGGCCTGGCCGGGCAGCGCTTGCGGGGTGGCCGCCGACACGACCCACGCGGTGACCGGCGGCATGCCACGGGCCTCCGTCGCGGGAGGCTCCGGGCGGGCGGGGGGCTCGGTGAGGACGACATGGCAGTTCGTGCCGCCCATCCCGAAGGAGCTGACCCCCGCCGTGAGGGGGCGCGCCTCGTCGGGCCAGGGCTCGTACCCGGTCTGCACCCGCAGGCCCAGCGCGTCCAGCGGGATCGCAGGGTTGGGCGCGGTGAAGTGCAGGCTCGGCGGCAGGTGGCGGTGACGAATGCTCAGCGCGGTCTTGAGCAGGCCCGCGATCCCCGCGGCGGCCTCCAGGTGGCCCAGGTTGGTCTTCGCCGAGCCGACCCGCAGCGGCGCGTCGGCCGGGCGCCCGCCGAGCGCGGCGCCGAGCGCGGCGGCCTCGACGGGGTCGCCGACGGGTGTGCCGGTGCCGTGCAGTTCGACGTACTGCAGGTCGGCGGGCCGGACGGCGGCCCGCCGCCACGCCTCCCGCAGCACCTCCTGCTGCGCGCCGGGGTCGGGTCGGGTGAGACCGACGGTCGCGCCGTCGTTGTTGACGGCGCTGCCCGCGATGACGCAGATCACCGGGTCGCCGTCCGCGAGCGCGGCGGCCAGCGGCTTGAGCAGCACCATGCCGCCGCCCTCGCCGCGGACGAAACCGTCCGCGCGGGCGTCGAACGTACGGCAGCGTCCGCCGGGCGCGAAGCCGCGGAACTGTCCCTCGGCCGCCCGCATGCTCTCCGGCGCGAGGATGAGGTTGACGCCGCCCGCGAGGGCGAGCTCGGCCTCCCCGCCGCGCAGGCTCTCGCACGCCAGGTGCACCGCGACCAGCCCCGAGGACTGCGCGGTGTCCACCGTCATGCTCGGGCCGCGCAGCCCCAGCCGGTGCGAGACGCGGTTGGCGATGATGCCCCGCTGGAGGCCCGCCATGGTGTGCCGGCCGCTGCCGCCGGGACCGCCCGTGCCACCGGCCCCGTCCGCGTCCCGGCCGCGCAGCAGTGCCGCGTAGTCGTCCCAGATCGCGCCGGTGTAGACGGCGGTGCGGCTGCCCGCGAGCGCGGCGGGGTCGAGGCCCGCGTCCTCCGCGGCCTCCCAGGCGAGTTCGAGCATCAGCCGCTGCTGCGGGTCCATCGCGACGGCCTCGCGCGGCGCTGTGCCGAAGAACGCGGCGTCGAAGGTGTCGACGCGGTCCAGCAGCCCCGCGGTCCAGGGCGCCGCCCCCGGCGGCATGGGCAGCCGGTGCTCCGGCACGGGCCCGACGGCGTCCCGGCCGTCACGCAGCAGCGCCCAGAACGCCTCGGGACCGGACGCGCCGGGCAGCCGGCAGGACATCCCCACGATCGCGACGGGCATCACGGGGGACGCCGCGGGAGGCGCGGCGGCGGGGAAGGCGGTCGATGCGGTGGAAGCGGTGGAAGCGGTGGGTGCGGTGGAAGCGGAAGGCGTCGGCGGTGCGAGGGCTGGGCGTGGGCCGGCCATGAAACCCCCATACACGAATCGCGGATTCACCTGTCATGCGCGCAGGACATGCCCGGAACGCCATTCATTCTCGGAGCGGTCCCTAAAGATGATCTAACCGTCGCCGGGCGTCCGCGATTCGGACGTTTACCCGCTCCCGGTCAGGCAAAATGGACATCACCCGTGCAAGCCGGGCAACCGGGCATGAGATGTGCCGATCCCGCCGGCCGCCGGGAGTGGCGGAAAGCTGCCGGTACGCACTCGCGCAGGTCCGCCGGTGCACCGCCGGTCCATGGCGCGGGCACGGAACTGCGCTCGTGGCGGGGGTGCCGGATGCCGGATAGGCCGGGGTGCGGCCTATTGGCTGTCGGTTGACCGACCCTCACACCGCGCCGCAAAGTGTAGCTATGATGCGGTGATGCTCCTTGCCACAAGCGAATGAATGGCCCTTCTCCCGCCCCGACCGGCGCGTGAGAGCTACCGCCAGGCGAAGTCCCGGCCGACTGGCCGGACTTGTGTCACCGGCTGGCGGATTCCCCTACGCTCGACAACAGGGTGATTCTCGGGTGTTAAAAAAACATATGGAAAACAGTATGTGTCCTTGCCCGGCCGGTGTATGTCCGCCGGCGGAAAGCGCGGTGCGATGAGGTACGAGATTCTCGGCCCGCTCCGTCTGGCCGAAGGGACGTCGACCCGGCTGGTCGGCGCCCGCAAGGTCGAGGTCCTGCTGGCGGCGCTGCTGGTGCGGGCCGGTGAGCCGGTGGGCGGTGACGACCTGGCGAAGGAGATCTGGGGCGCCCGCGCGCCCCGCCAGACCCAGGCCGCCCTGCACGTCTACGTGTCCCAGTTGCGCAAGGCGCTGCGGCCGCCCGGCGGCGGCGAGAGCCCCGTCGTGACCGCCCGTGGCGGCTACACGCTGCGGCTGGGCGGCGACGAACTGGACTTCGTCCTCTTCCAGGACCTGGTGCGCACCGGCCGCGCCGCCCAGCAGGACGGCCGGCTGCACGAGGCGTGCGAGGCGTACGAGGAGGGCCTCGGCCTGTGGCGCGGACCGGCTCTGGAGGAGCTGCGGGACGGCGCCATCGTCAACGGATTCGCGTGCTGGGCCGAGCAGGCCCGGCTGGAGTGCATGGAGCGCTACGTCGAGACCGGCCTGGAGCTGGGCCGGCACCGGGAATTCATCGGCTACCTCTACGCGCGGATAGAGGAACTTCCGCTGCACGAGTCCTTCTACCGTCGGCTCATGCTCGCGCTGTACCGTTCCGGGTGCAGAGCCGACGCCCTGGACGTCTACCGTTCGGCACGGACGGTACTCGTCGAGGAACTCGGACTCGAACCGTCCGCCGCACTCCAGCAATTGCACCACGCCGTGCTCGTCGACGCCCCGGAACTCGCGGCGCCCCGGTGAGTGCCCGCACGTACTGAACGTCCGTCAGGTAAAACGGTCCGGACTTTACGGGGGTAACATGCGGTACGAGATACTGGGTCCGCTCCGGGTGGACGACGAGCGGGGGAGTTCCCCGCTCGGCGCTCAGCGACTGGCGACCCTGCTGGCCGTCCTGCTCATCCGATCCGATCAGGTCGTCTCGGCGGAGCAGATTTCCCGCGAACTGTGGGGCGAAACACCGCCGCACCGCACCACGGCCACGCTCTACGTCTGCATTTCCCGGCTCCGCAAGTTCCTGGACCGGCCGGGTCGGCGCAATCCCATCCTCACCCGGCCGGGCGGATACATGCTGTGCCGGGCCGCGAGCGAATGCGATGCCGACGTCTTCGAACGGCTGATGGCGGTGGGCCGCAAGGACGCCAGGTCCGGGCAACCGGAAGCCGCGGCGACGAGTTTCGACAGCGCCATGGAGCTGTGGCGCGGCGCCCCGCTCGCCAACGTCCGGTCCGGGCCGCTCGTCACGGGTTTCCGCCGGCGGCTGGACGAGATGCGGATCGAGTGCTCCGAGATGTTCGCGCAGGCCCGGCTCGACCTCGGGCGCCACGAGGAGGTCATCGCCCCGCTGCGGTCGCTCGTCACCGAATTCCCGCTGCGGGAGATCTTCTACCGGCAGCTGATGCTCGCGCTCTACCGGTCCGACCGGAAGTCCGAGGCGCTGGGCATCTACGACTCGGCGTGCCGCGTCCTGGACCGGGAAACGGGACTGGAACCGGGCCGGGACCTGCGGCAGCTCCGGCACGCCGTGCTGGCCTCGCTCTGATGCCGGCCGCTTCCGCGTCGTCCCGTCGATTGGGTAGGTGAACGTGGTGCCAGCGGTTCCGGTCAGTGTCGTACTCGTCGACCACCATCCCGTCGTCCGCGCGGGCCTCTCGACCTGGTGCGCGGCCGCCGAGGGTCCCATCGAGGTCGTCGCCGAGGGCCCGGACGTGTCCGTCGCGCTGTACGGTCCGGGCCGTACGGCGGACGTCGTCGTCCTCGAACTCCTCCCGCGCGACGGCCGTCTTACCTGCGCCGAGCTGCACGAACTCGTCGCACAGCAGCGCCGGATCGTCGGTTACACCATGCGCAGCGGCCCGGAGGACGCGCTCGCCCGGATGGATCTGGGCTCCACCGCCGTGATCACGAGGGCGGCCGAGCAGCGGCACCTGGTGACGGCGATCCGGGCGGCCGCCGCCGGGGTCCGCTACGCCCCGCCGCGGCCCGTCCCCTCCCACGACCGCCCGACCGCGCGTCCCCTGCTGTCGGCGCGGGAACTGGAGGTGCTCGTGTCGTGGTTCCGCGCGGAGTCCAAGGGCGTGGTGGCCAAGGGCCTGGGCATCTCCGAACGCACCGTCAACACCTATCTGGACCGGGTGCGGATCAAGTACGCCAACGCGGGCCGCCCCGCGAGCACCAAGGCGAAACTCATGGCACGGGCCGTGCAGGACGGCCTGATCTCGCTCGACGAGTTGTGAGATCCGCACACTGCCCCGGTGCCCGGCCGCACCGGAGACTGTCAGGGAGCGACAACGCCGGGCGGCCCGGGCCCGGACGACACCGCAGGTCAGCACGAACGTGAAGGGAGCACCACTGTCATGACGTCCGCACCCCCGCCCAACGTCATCCTCCGCGGCGGCCCCGAGCAGTTCGCCCCGCCCTCGCACACCCGCTACGTGGACGACACGGACACGAAGCTGAAGCTCTTCGTCGGCAACGCCTGGGAGCACTACGAGCCCACCGAGGAGTTCATGGAGCACGACGGCAACAATCTGCGGGTCTTCGAGTGGAGCCGCCGCACGTACGTCGCCGAGTGAACGACCGGCGCGGGCGAGGCCGCCGGGCGGACGGATCCCACGTGGAACCGTCGCCCGCCGGCTCGTAGCCGGGAGCGTCCTGGACCCGGCGCCAGGGCGCTGACCTGGTGGTTCTCATTCCCGTGCAGCCCCGGCTGCCGCAGCTGTGGCGACCCTCATGCGATACCCCGAGGGGTATCCGTGTACCGTGGGATATACCCCGGGGGGTACATGCGCGGAAGGAAGCCTCCTCTTGTTCTTCATCGAGACCATCGAACTCAAGGGCCTCGGCAACCGGCACTACCTGGCCGGCGGCCGCACGGCCGCCGTCGCGGTGGACCCGCCGCGCGACATCGACCAGGTGCTCGCGGCCGCCGCCCGGCGCGGCGTGCGCATCACGCACGTGGTCGAGACCCACCTGCACAACGACTACGTCACCGGGGGCCTGGAACTGGCACGTGTGACGGGCGCCACCTACCACGTGCCCGAGGGCGCGCGGGTCGCCTTCCACCGGGTCCCGGTGGCCGACGGCGACGCGATACCCGTCGACACCGGGCTCGACCTGCGGGCTGTCGCCACCCCCGGGCACACCCCGCACCACACCGCGTACGTCCTGCACGAGGACGGCGCCCCGGTGGCCGCCTTCACCGGCGGCTCGCTGCTCATCGGCACGGTCGGCCGCCCCGACCTGGTGGAGCCGCGGCTCACCGAGGGCCTGGCCCGCGCGCAGCACGCGTCCGTACGGCGGCTCGCCGACGAGCTGCCCGACGAGGCGTCCGTACTGCCCACCCACGGCTTCGGCAGCTTCTGCTCCTCCGCCCAGGCGGGCGGCGACGCGACCACCATCGGCCGCGAGAAGACCGTCAACCCGGCGCTGACGACCGACGTGGAGTCCTTCGTCGCCGGGCTGCTCGCCGGACTGGACGACACCCCCGCCTACTACGTCCACATGGCCCCGGTGAACGCCGCCGGGCCCGCCCCCGTGGACCTGACCCCGCCCGGTGTGGCCGACGCGGGCGAGATCGCCGCCCGGCTCGCGGCGGGGGAGTGGGTCGTCGACCTGCGCAACCGCGTCGCCTTCGCCGCGGGCCACGTCGCCGGAACGTTCAACGTCGAGGCCGACGGCAAGCTCGCCACGTATCTCGCCTGGCTGATCCCGTGGGGCCGCCCGGTCACGCTGCTCGCCGAATCCCCCGGGCAGCTCGCGGACGCCCAGCGCGAACTGGTCCGGGTCGGCATCGACCGCCCCGCGGCCGCCGCGACCGGCACCCCGCAGGACTGGGCCAAGGGCGCCCCCCTCGCCTCATTCCCCCGCGCCACCTTCGCCGACCTGGCCGAACGCGGCACCGACGCAGTCGTCGTCCTCGACGTGCGGCGCGCCGCCGAGCGGGCGGCCGGCCACATCGCGCACTCCGTCCACATCCCGCTGCACGAGCTGCACGGACGGCTCGCCGAGATCCCCGCGGGCCCGGTGTGGGTCCACTGCGCGGGCGGCATGCGCGCCGCCATCGCCGCCTCCCTGCTGGACGCCGCGGGCCGCGACGTGGTGGCCGTGGACGACACCTTCGACGCCGCGGTCGGCACGGGCCTGACCCTCACCGCGGGCTGACCGCGCGGGGCCGGCGCCCGACCCCGGCCGGGCCCCCGCACACGCGGGGGAGTCCGGTCGGTCGTTCCGCGGGACCTGCGTGTCGCGACTCCGGCCGAGCCCCCGGCGCCGACCCCGCCGCCGCACCGCACACGCGGGGCGCCCGGGCACGCGTCCGACTCCGGCCGGGTCCCAGGGACCGCCCCGCCGCCGCACCGCACACGCGGGGCGTCCGGGCCGGTGCGCCCGTCCCCCGCTGCTCTCCTCCCCCCACCCCCGATCCGCGAGGCTTGTGATGTTTCCCTTCCGCGGCGCCCCGCGCCGTGTCACCGCCGACGAGGCCCGCCGCCTCACCCTCGGCTCCGCCGCGAACGCCGTCCTGCTGGACGTGCGGGAGCAGGGGGAGTGGGAGGCCGGGCACGCGCCCGGTGCCGTCCACGCGGCGCTGTCCCGGCTGACGGCCGGGGCGGCCCTGCCGGGCGCCGCGCACGGGCGGCCGGTGGTCGTGGTCTGTCGCAGCGGCCACCGCTCGCAGCAGGCCGCCCGGCTGCTCGCCGACCGCGGGGTGGACGCGGTGGACGTCAGGGGCGGCATGAAGGCGTGGGCCGCCGCCGGGTACGAGATCGCGGGTCCGCGCGGGACGATCGGCACCGTCGCATGACGGACCTGGTCCTCGCGCTCACCTCCGGCGCGGTCGTCGGCCTGGCCCTCGGCGGGCTGGGCGGCGGTGGCAGCGTGCTGGCGGTGCCCGCCCTCATCTACCTGCTGGGCTTCAGCCCCGCCGACGCGACGACGGCGGCGCTCGTCATCGTCGCGCTCACGTCGGTCACGTCGCTCGCCGGGCACGCCCGGGAGGGCGACGTCGCCTGGCGGACCGGGCTGCTCTTCGCCGCCGCGGGCATCGTGCCCGCGGCGCTCGCCGGGGCGGCCGCGGGCCACCTGCCGCAGGCGGTGCTGACGGCGGCCTTCGCCGCCGTCGCGGTGGTCGCGGCACTGCGCATGCTGCGCCCCGCGCCGCCCGCGCGCCCCGGGCCCGTGCATCCGGCGCGGGCGGGCGCCGCGGGCGCCGGGCTCGGCGCGGTAACCGGCTTCCTCGGTGTCGGCGGGGGCTTCCTCGCCGTGCCGGTGCTGGTCGGCGTGCTGAAGGTGCCGATGCGGCGGGCGGTCGGCACCAGCCTGCTGGTGATCACCGTCAACTCGGTCGCCGCGCTCGCCGCCCGCTCCGGCAGCGGCTCGTCCCTGGACTGGGCGGCCGTCGCCCCCTTCACCGCCGCCGCGGTGCTGGGCGCGTGGGACGGCAGGCGGCTCGCGCGCCGGGCGACCGGCGGCACGCTCCAGCGGCTCTTCGCCTGGGCGCTGCTCGCGGTCGCCGCGCTGATGCTCGTCGACGCCCTCGTGTGACCCGCGGCACGACCACCACGGTGTCCCGGCCCGGCGACAGAAAGCTACCGACCGGTAGAAGGCTTCACATTCCCGTATGACTCCCGCAACAGAACCCGTTTTCGGGGCACTCTTGACCCTTTAGGATGCATGCACTATGGCTACGACCACCTCCCTCGACGCCCGCCAGGTCCGTACCCGGCTGGACGACCTCACGGTCATCGACGTGCGGACCGCCGGTGAATACGCCGGCGGCCACATACCCGGCGCGCTCAACGTCCCGCTGGACCGGCTGGACGAGGCGCTCCCCGACATCCGGGAGGCCGCCGGGCGCGGCCCCGTCCTGGTCGTGTGCGCCTCCGGCACGCGCTCCGAGAACGCCTGCCGCACCCTCGCCCGGCACGGCGTCGAGGCCGCCACCCTCACCGGCGGCACCAGCGCCTGGGCGGCCGAGGGCCACGACCTGGCCCGCCCGGAGGGCAGGCCGCGCGCGGTGTGGGCGATGGAGCGGCAGGTCCGCTTCACCGCGAGCGTGATCATCCTGCTCGGCCTCGCACTGGGCTTCTTCGTCCACCCGGCCTTCCTGCTGCTGTCCGTCGGCATCTGCGGCGGGCTGATCTTCTCCGCCCTGACCGACACCTGCGGCATGGCCGTCGTCCTCGGCAAGCTCCCGCACAACCGCCCGCGCGCCGCCGACCTCGACGCCACGCTGGCCCGGCTGCGCACCCGCTGACCCGGTGACCCGCTGACCCGCTGTGCGGCGGAGGCCCGTACAGGCCGGGGCGGCGGAACACGCCGGAAACACGTCTGACGTACCATCACCGGCCTACCAGCGGCCCGGACACCCACCGGGCCCCCGGCGGGGAGGTACCGAAGGATGAACGACGCAGGCAGGAACGGTGTGCCGGGCGGCCTTCCGCCCCGCATGGACCGCGACGACGTCACGGCCTCGATCGTCGCCGCCAGGCTGGCCAAGGGCCTGAGCTGGCAGAAGCTGGCCGACGAGATCGGACGGCCGGTCGTCTGGAGCACCGCGGCGCTGCTCGGGCAGCACCCGCTCCCGCCCGAGGGCGCACGCCGGATCGCCGAGCTGCTCGACCTGCCCGAGGAGGCCGTACCCGTGCTCGCCGCCGTGCCGCACCGCGGCGGGCAGATCGGCGCGGTGCCGACCGATCCGACGATCTACCGCCTGCACGAGGCGGTGCAGGTCTACGGGCCCGCCCTGAAGGAGCTGATCCACGAGCAGTTCGGCGACGGGATCATGAGCGCGATCAACTTCAAGGTGGACATCGGGACCGCGACGCACGACGGCGCCGAGCACGTCGTCATCACCTTCGACGGGAAGTTCCTGCCCTACAGCTGGCCCAGCGACTGAGCCCGCCGCGGCGCCCGGCGGGGCGAAGATCGGCGTGCCCTGGGCCGAGTGGACCTCGAACAGCTCGGTCAGGGCGTTGCTGAGCCCGGAGCGCCGCACCAGCACCGCCGCCGTGCGCGTCCCCTCGTCGCTGCCGGTCAGCGGCACCAGCGCGTCCCGCCTGTCCACCACGATCAGCTTCGTCGGCACCCTGGGCAGCACCCGGGCCTGCTCGCCCAGCGCCACCAGGTCCCGCACCCGCTCGGCGTACTCCGGCACGGTCGGCACCTCGGGTTCGGCGCTCGCCGGCAGCTCCTCCACCCGCCGCGTGATCCGGGCCCTCGATCACCTCCACCGTCAGCGGGTCCGCCCGCGTACTGCGCGGGACGGCCCGATCGGCGCACCGGTCGAGACCGATTTGCTCCAGCACCCCGCCACCCCCCCCGTTCTTCCGCCGGGTTTGGTCGGATTGGGCCCGGCCCCGGCGTGGTCACGTGTGGCCAGTGGCCATAAGTGGCCAGCCGAATCACTCCCTTGTCACCCCTGTGAGCTGCGACTCTACGACCTCCCCCGTCCGAGGTGACAAGGAGTTACGAGCCCTCGATGAACATCAGAGCGAAAGCCCTGCGCGGTGGCGCGCTGGCCGCGGTCCTGGCCACGGCTGCCGCCGTGCTGGCGGCCCCCGCGGCGCACGCCGAACCGTCCGGCCACGTGATACGCCTGAATGCCGCCCAGTTGGCGAAGCTGAGCGCCGAGTACACCCCGATGAGCGACGGAACGCCCGGCCTGGTGGCGGCGGCCGCGAGGTCCGGTGCCTCGCGCGGCGACGCGGCCGGGACGGCCGATCCGGCGGCGCCGCAGAACGCCGCGTCGCCGTCCGTCGACGAGCAGACGAACTGGCAGACCGCGCGCGGCGCCGCGTCCACGCTGGCGCTGAACGGCACCGGCGACTGGGTCGCGCTGTTCGGCAGCGGTTCGGTCACCCGGTACGACGCCCACGGCGACCCGGTGTGGCAGCGCACCACGCACTCCCTGTACACCGACTGGCACGTGACACCGCAGAGCAGCCTCCAGCCGGAGGAGTACACGGCGTCCATGTACGAGGGCTACAACCCGTACAACCCCTCGTCCACCGGAAAACACCCCTACGCCCAGGCCGACTTCAACCACGACGGCGTCGCCGACGTCGCCGTGGCCTACTCCGTCGGCGACAACCCGGTGCGCAGCTTCACCAGCCCCGGCTCGACCATGTCGACCGGCACCTTCGTCAGCGTCCTGGACGGCCGCACGGGCCGGATGCTGTGGCACCGACTCGTGCCCGGCTACGTCGGGTCGATGCTGGTGCAGGACGGCAAACTGGTCGTCGCCGAGCGCACCGGTCCCAACTGGGACCTGGACCCGGTCGCCGAGCAGGGCGACAGCCGCAGTTCGCTCACCGCCTGGTCCTTCACCGCCGGGAAGGCGGGAAGCCTCACCGGGCGCACCGCGTGGACGTACAGCACCGGGGCGCCCTGGGCGTCCTGGTCGGACGTCGAGCCGATGAGCGGCGGGCGGATCACCGCCGGCTGGACCGACACCCCGTTCGGCCTGGGCAGTCCGCGCCCGCCGGCCGGCCACGTGGTGGTCCTCGACGCGGCCACCGGCCACGTCGGCGTGGACACCAGGACCCCCGGCTACCCCCGCATCGTGCACCAGGACCCCGGCACGGACCGGGTGCTGGTGGCCGAGCAGAACGACCCCTACGACGCCGTGCGCTGGGACCTGACCGCGTACGACGCCCGTACCGGATCCCGCTCGGTGCTCGCCTCGCGCGAGGGCACCATCCCCGAGGCCTTCGTCGTCAACGGGCAGGCCCACGGCGGGCAGGCGCGCTACGCCGTCGCCGAGCTGGGCATCGACCCGGTGACGCTGGCCGACGGCCAGAGCACCGTGTCCGGCTGGGACGGGCACGGGAGGACGGTGTGGCACCACCGGACCGCGAGCACCGTCGGCGGCGCCAACGCCCCGACGCTGTCCCTGGCGTTCGACCCGCACGGGCAGGGCGAGGTCCTCGCCACCGTCGCCGACGCCACCGCGGTCACTGCCGCGACGCCCGAGGGCCTCTCCCACATGCAGCTGCTCGCGTTCGACGCCCGCGACGGCGGGGTCAGGTGGCGGCGCGAGGGCGACGTCACCGGCGACCAGGTGACGCCCTACCAGGGCCGCCTGCTCACCGTCGGCTACGACGCCACCGCCTGGTCGATCGACCCGCGGCGCGGTGACGCCACCGCCCTGCCGCTGCTGGGCGACCTGTACTCGGCGGTCTCCACCGACGTGAACGGCGACGGCGTCAAGGACCTCGTCGCGGGCGGCCAGAGCCACGGGCTCTTCGCGCTCGACGGCCGCTCGCTGAAGAGCAGCACGCCGCGCATCCTGTGGCACACGGCCGTCAGCGGCGCCGTCCACCAGGTCCAGCTGGCCCAGGTCGCCGACCGCCGGGGCGGCAGGGCGACGCGCCTGGTCGCGGCCACCTCCGGCGGCTTCGCGGTGCTCGACCCGCGCAGCGGCCGTGTCACGGCCGACGTGACCACGGGCGCCTTCCAGTACGGCGTGACCGTGACCGGCGGCGCGATCGTCGCCACCGGTGCCAAGGGCGTCAGCGCCTACACCGCCGACGGCGCCGTCCGCTGGACCTACCGTCCCGCGGGCACCGACGGCAAGAAGGTCCTCTACTCCACGCCTGCCACCGACGGCCAGGGCCGCCTGTTCCTCGAGTACGGCGGCGCCCTGTCCGGCTTCGGCACCGGCGCCAGCGACCCCGCCCCGACCGCCGTCGCGCTGGACGCCGCCGCCGGCACCCAGCTGTGGAGCGAGCGGCCCACCGGCCTGTCGGCCACCTGGATCGAGCAGCAGGCCGGTGCCTTCGCCAGTCCGGCCATCCCGTCCGCCGGGGGCCACGGCGTCGCCTTCGCCTTCGGCGGCGACAAGCCCGGCGCCCCGCACCAGGTCCAGATCGTGGACGGCCGGACGGGCACGGTGATCTCGGCCCGCGACACGATCGGGTCGAACACCTTCCAGGGCTTCGCCGCCTCGCGCAGGTACGGCCTGGTCGAGCTGCACGCCTTCGAGGTGACGGTCTACCCGGCCGACGGCGGCGCCGCCCACGACGTCCGCCTGAACGTCAACCCGCAGCAGGGCGCGTTCGTCACGACGACCGGCGGCACGGAGACCTTCGTCATGGGCGTCGGCGGGATCGAGCAGTTCGACCAGCCCTTCCCGCAGCCCGAGGACACGCTGGCCGCCACCAGCACGGCGTTCTCGCAGTTCGCCGGGTCGGTCACCCCGGTGTCCCTGACCGGCGCCGGACCCGGCACCGAACTGGTCGGCCTGCCCTACGACTACGCCGCGTACGCGCTCAACCAGGAGGTCGGCTCCTACGGCGCCGACATGGCGGCGCCCGACGCCTTCCCGCACGGCGTGACGGTCCAGCAGATCGACGACACGGCGAAGGCGGCCGAGCCCGCGCCCAAGTCGCTGCTGAAGGCGCCCGCCGCCGGCAGCGCCGCGGCCGCCCCCGTCAAGGACCCGGCCCTGCCGAGCGGCACGGCCGCCCCGGCACTGAAGGTCCAGGCGTCGGTCCAGGTGGGCCCGCACGACACGACGGAGACGACCCGCGGCTACACCCCGCAGCAGATCCGGGCCCGGCTCGGCCTGACCGGCGACGGCACCGGCCAGACCGTCGCCGTCGTGGACGCCTACGACTACCCGAACGCCACCTCCGACCTCGACCACTTCGCCGGGCACTTCGGCCTGCCGCAGACCTGCGACAGCGTCCCGGCCGGTACGGACTGCTTCGACTTCCGGCAGGTCTACGCCGACGGCACCCGGCCCGAGGCGAACCCCGGCTGGGAGGAGGAGGAAGCCCTCGACATCGAGTGGGCCCACGCCGTCGCACCGCACGCGACGATCGTGCTGGTCGAGGCCGCCGACGCCTCCGCGGCCGGTCTCTACCGGGCGGTCGACAAGGCCGCGGCCCTGCACCCGGCCGTGGTGAGCAACAGCTGGGGCATGGCGGAATTCTCCGAGGAGTCCTTCTACGACGACCACTGCGAACTCGCCGACTCCGTCTGCACGCAGTCCACGGGCGACGCGGGTTACCCGGCCGGATACTCCAGCACCAACCCGAACGCCCTGGCCGTCGGCGGTACCAGCCTCCAGCTGGACGCCGACGGCGCCACCCTCGGCGAGACGGCGTGGCGCTCCACAGGCGGCGGTCTGAGCTACTTCGAGAAGCGCCCCGCCTACCAGGACGGCGTGCAGGGATCGGCGTACCGGGCCACCCCGGACGTCAGCTTCGTCGCCGACCCGCAGACCGGCGTGGCCGTCTACACCACCGCCACCGGCGACCCGCTGTGGCTGGAGGTCGGCGGCACCAGCCTGTCGGCCCCGGTGTGGGGCGCCCTGCTGACCGACGCCGACCAGCTGCGCGCCACCGCGGGCAAGCACCCGCTGGCCGTGGCAGGACCGGACGGCGACACCGCCCACGGTGACGTCTACGGGCTGGGGAGCAGGCTCAGCGACATCACCGCCGGCTCCAACGGCGCGTGCGGCGCGGAGTGCACCGCGGGGCCCGGCTACGACACCGTGACCGGCCTCGGCTCCCCGCTCGCGGGCGTCGACAAGGCCCTGGCCGCGATGAGGTGACGGTCCTCCGGGGGTGGGGGGGGCGCGGGGCGGGCCCCCCCCCCCCCGGCGCCCCCCGCGGGGGGGGCCCCCCCCCCCGGGGGGGCCGGGCCCCCCCCCCCCCCGGGGGGCCCCCCCCCCCCCCCGCCCG